>JBJELD010000113.1:0-5212 GCA_051878975.1 Candidatus Caccovicinus sp. | reverse complement strand
TACGGCGGCTCCAGTTTTACAGTTATGGCAGCAGCACTGATCGGCTTTGCGATGGCAGCGCTTCATCTGGCCAGAGCAAAAGAACGTCCGCTAGCAGTGATGGCGGGAGGAGCAGAAGATGACGATGAGGAGGTAGAAATCGATGGCTAAAACAAAACAAATCGGAAACGGAACGCTTACAAAAGAAGATGTGAAGAAAGTTTATATTCGGAACCTGTTCACTCTGCAGTTTGGATGGAACTACGAAAAGATGCAGGGCCTTGGATATGCCTATGTGATCATGCCGGTTCTGAAGCGGCTGTATGCCAACGATCCGGAGAAAATGAAACGGGCACTGAAAATGCAGCTTGGTTATTTTAATACCACGCCGGCTATGTCTCACCTGATCGTCGGCGCAGATATGGCGTTGGAAGAAGAACTTGGCATTGAGGCGGAGGAGGCGATCACCGGCTTGAAAACCGGCCTGATGGGACCTTTTGCCGGAGTCGGTGATACACTGTTCATTGCGATTTATCGTGCCATTGTATTTTCCATTGCAGCCTACATTGCTATGCAGGGAAATCCGGTAGGTCTGCTGATTCCGCTGATTGCCTGTGCTGGTGTTCTATGGATTCGCTATCAGTTTACCTACATCGGCTATAAATCCGGTCGAAAGCTGGCAACTGGTTTTGCAGATGCGATTGCCCCGATTACAGAGGCTGCCAGCATTCTTGGTCTGACGGTAGTCGGCGCGCTGATTCCGTCTGTAATCAAATATACAACGGACCTTCAGTTTTCCATGGGAGAAGTTACCTTTATGGTGCAGGATATGCTGGATAAGATTCTGCCGTGTTTGCTGCCGCTTGGCATTGTGATGTTCTCCTACTGGGTGCTTGGTAAGAAAAAAATGAATTCTACAAAGCTGATCTTTATCCTGATCGCATTGGGAATGGTTCTTGGAAATTTACAGAATATGTTGACCTTTGTGGCTGGAATGTTCTAAAATATCAGAAAGGGATCCGGATATGACAGGAATTATTGTGGCTGGACATGGAAATTTTGCGACCGGACTGACCAGCGGGCTGAAGCTTCTGGCAGGGGAACCGGAGTATTATGAGGTGGTTGATTTTGAACCGGAAGATTCGATTGAGATTCTGACAGAAAAGCTTTCCAGAGCGCTGGAACGGCTGAAAGACTGCGAGAGCGTTGCCATTTTTACAGATCTGAACGGTGGTTCTCCTTATAATGTGGCGGTCAGAATGAAGCTGCAGAATCCGGACCGGTGTCTGGAAGTGACAGGCGGGACCAATCTTCCTGCTATACTGCAGGCGTATATGAGCCGTTCGATAGCAAAAAGTGCCGCAGCGTTGATGGACGGCGCGCTGGAGGCTGGAAAGGGTCAGATGATCCGCCTTACAAAGGAGAACGTCGGAGAGGAAGAAGACTGTGAGGAAATCGAAGAATAATAAAAGGCACCGGTCAGACGCCGGATGGCAGAGAGGAGTTTATCATGGCAATTGTACATGCAAGAGTAGACGAACGTCTGATCCATGGTCAGGTGGCTATGGTCTGGACCAATACCGTAGGAGCGACTCGTATTGCGGTGGTGAATGACGCAGCTGTGAAAGACGAGATGGTGATTGCCGGTCTGAAAATGGCAAAGCCGGCGGGAGTCAAGCTTTCTATTTTATCGGTAAAACGTGCGTCAGAAAAATTTATCGCAGATGAATATAAGGGAGAAAAAGTGTTTTTGATTACTAAAAATGTTGCCGATATGGTCCGTCTGATCCGGTCGGGTGTTCCGATCGCTTCGTTTAATATCGGGAATGTAGCAAAGAGGGAAGGAAGTCGTTCAATCAAAAAGTCTGTCAATCTGACGGAGCAGGATATTGCAGATATCCGGGAGATGACGGACCGGGGCATCAAGGTAACCGCACAAATGCTGCCCAACGAGTCGGATCAGTCGATTCTGAATATGCTGTAACGGAACGTTGGGAGAAACATCAGCCCGGTATGGCCGCAGAAAAACAGGAGAAAGGGCAGCGTGACTGTATGGAAAATGTAAAACTGGAAATCAGAGAACGGTATAACCAGATGAGCAAGGCGGAGAAAAAGATATCCGATTTTGTGCTGGCGGAACCCCGGGATTGTCTGGGAATGACAGCCGTGGATCTTGCTGAGCGAAGCGGAGTTTCTTCGGCTTCGATTATTCGGTATGTGCAGAAGCTTGGCTTTGATGGACTGGAAAGCTTCAAGCGAGCGCTGGCAGCATCCAACGCGCAGGAAAATGAAGGAGATGTGGTGGACCCGATCATTGCCAAGGAGGATGATCTGGATACTATGTGCCAGAAAATCAATGTGCTGATTTCCGCATCCCTGCAGGATCTGTTCTATCAGCTGGATCAGGATGCGCTGAAGCAGGCGATTCAAGCGGCAAAGCATGCCAGAAGGATTTATCTGATGGGAATCGGTGCCTCAATGATGCCGGCGTATGATCTGTTCCATAAGCTGAGAAGAGCTGGATTTCCGGCGGAGTTTTATCAGGATGTCAATATGGTGGTAGAGTTTTTCAACTATATTGATGAACGGGACGTAGTGATTGCATTTTCGTACAGCGGACAGTCCTGCGAGATCCTTTATGCTGCTGAGACGGCAAAAAAGCAGCATGCAACGGTGATTGCCGTGACGCGGAGGAGAGGATCCCCGCTGCAGGAGCTGGCAGATATTTGTCTGTTCGTACCTGACCTGGAAGGGGTTATGCGAATCGGTGCCATTTCCTCTCTGCATACCTCGCTGGTTATGGGAGATCTGCTTTATATGGGTGTGATTCAGGAGAATCTGGAGCAGATCGAGGTAGAACTGATCAAAACCAGAAAGCTGGTATCCGGGCTGAAGAAATAATCCGGAGGAGAAATAAATGGTAAATATAAAGGATTTGATGACGGAAACGGTGAATGAGGATTCCAGAAATATTGATGAGCTGGATTCCCTCGGAATCGTGAAAATCATCAATAACGAAGATAAAAAAGTGGCGCTGGCTGTTGAAAAAGAGCTGCCGCAGGTAGCGGCAGCGATTGACGCCATTGCAGAACGCTTTGCACGGGGCGGGCGTATCATCTACTGTGGGGCCGGTTCTTCTGGAAGAATGGGAACATTGGATGCAGTAGAGCTGACACCGACTTACAGTGTTCCGCCGGAACGGGCATTCGGCCTGCTGGCAGGCGGACAGAAGGCCATGTATGTAGCGGTGGAAGGCGCGGAGGATTCCGGAGAGATGGCTGTGGAGGACTTAAAGGGTGTGGATTTGAAGGCAGAAGACTGCGTCATTGGAATTGCGGCAAGCGGTCGGACTCCGTACACGATTGCGGCTCTGCAGTACGGAAGAAAAATCGGAGCGCTGACGGTTTCCGTTACCTGCAATTCGGACAGCGAGATGGCGCGGGCGGCAGACATTTCCATTGCCCCGGTGGTCGGACCGGAGGTCATAAGCGGCTCTACACGGATGAAGGCCGGAACAGCGCAGAAGATGATCGTGAATATGCTGTCTACAGGAACAATGATTCGTCTCGGAAAAGTATACCAGAATTATATGGTCCATGTGCAGCCGACCAATGAAAAGTTGGTAGTTCGTGCTGTGCACATGATTATGGAAATTACGGGAGTGAGTCAGGAAGAAGCGGTCCGAACTCTGGAAAAAGCCGGAAAGAAGGTTGCGGCGGCGATCGTTATGATCGAAAGCGGCTGTGAGAAGGAAGCGGCGGAGGCTGCGCTTTTGAAAACAGGAGGACGTGTACGGCAGGCCATTTTATCTCTGGAGCAGCGGGGATAAAGGGAGGGCAAAACATCATGGAATATGTACAGGAGCGGATCGAAAATATGGTCCGGACGCATGTCATCTGTGGAGCAAGCCTGGCTCTCATTTCCGGGGAGGAGGTTCAGTCCTTCTTTTATGGAGCGATGGGAGCGGTGGAGCCGTTTTCCGGACAGCCGGTGGAACAGGGGATGTTTTATGATCTGGCTTCGCTGACGAAGGTGGTAGGAACCACCAGTCGGATTCTTCAGCTAGTCGATGCAGGTGTAATTCGTACGGATACCAGGGTGGCTGGGATTCTGAAGCAGTTTTGCGATCCGGAAATTACCATCGGCCATCTGCTGCTTCATGACAGCGGGCTTCCGGCAGAAATCCGAGATAAGGCCGTGTGGAGCCGTTTTAATATCCGGGAACTTTTGTATGCCACGCAGCCGGAAGGCAGGCCGGGAGAGCGGTTTCTCTACTCGGATGTAGGTTTTATTTTGCTGGGAAATGTGATTGAGACGCTGGACCGGATGGCTTTGGAGGAAAGCTTTCAGAAGTATGTGTTCGGACCACTGGGGATGAAGGAGACCTCTTATATATGCGATCGGTCTTCCCGGCGATATCTTCCCACAGAGTGTACGAAAGAGCGAGGCTGTATTTGCGGAGAAGTGCATGATCGAAAGGCATATCTGATGGGACCCTGTGGGAGCGCCGGTTTGTTTTCCACACTTTCGGACCTTTCGATTTTTGTGAAGGCGTATTTGAACCGCTCCGGAAGATTGTTTGAACCGGCTATGTTTGAACGGCTTCTTTCAAAGGAGCAGTTCGGAAGAACTCTGGGCTGGAGCAGGGAATACGGTCCGGGAACCTTATATCATACTGGATTTACCGGAACTTCGATTCTCATGGACATGACGAAGAAGCGAGGAATGATTCTTCTGACAAACCGGATTCATCCCGTCAGAGACAACGAACGTTTCCTGGCGGAGCGTCGGGAGCTGAATCAGAGATATTTGAGTGAATAAGAACATACCGGAGCAATCGATAAAAAGACGGGAGTGCCGCAAAATAATGAACCAGTTCATCAGAAGAGGTGAACTGGTTTTTTTATCAAAAGTAAAGAGTGCGTTTGCAAAAAAATTGGCCTGGCAGAAATCTGTCAGGCCGCATTTTCAGGAATAGTAGGTATAAAAAAATAAGAAAATGTGTTTAGGGGGGGCCGGATGGTGTAGCCACCATCCGGTATGAGTATGAAAAAGCTTTAAAAAGCGGTTATCCTTTCGGATAACTGTAATACAGTATATCGGCAAAATGTGTCAAAACTGTGACCATCCACTAAAAAAAATGTAAACAAAATAAAAATACAAAAAACCATTTGAAAACCTGTTTTTGACAGTTGAAGAGCAGACGAATGCCAGAATTCCTTATAAAATCAAG
>JBJELD010000112.1:0-26708 GCA_051878975.1 Candidatus Caccovicinus sp. | reverse complement strand
TTCGGACATTTTTTATCAAAAATAATCAGTCATTTTCATTCATGCGTTTATTCTGATTTCTCCATAAATTTCCATATCTATTCCTGAAAATTCAGTTTTCCCATCATCCAAATCTGCCCTTTAAACCGTCTGCCCACTGCCGGCTCTCCCAGCAAATCTGCCCGATTAATTCCTACCTGAAACAGCATATCATTGCATTCAATCGTCAGATCAAAGATTTTTTCCTGTGTAAATCGATTGGTCAGCGTCCGGATCTCTTTAATCTCTCCAATGATGGAATACTGATCACATTCTACCCCACACGGCATAAAGCAGGATTCAATGATGGAATATACATCTTCCTTTGCCAGCCGCCTGGACACCTTGGAATACAGATCAATATCTTCAATTGTCAATGTTTCCATCGCATCTTCATCTCCGTGTTTGGCAGCCTCTAAAAGGCTGTTCCGATTGTTAGACGCCACTCTCGCCATCTCAATCTGTCTGGCCGTCTTCTGAATCGGAAGAAGAATCTTTCCTTCCTCTGCCAGACCGGACAAATTTACTGACTCAATCTTTACTGACTGCCGCTGCATTCTCCGAATCCGATATTCCATTGAATTGCTGATATAGAAGATCAAAGAAATTCCAACCTTATATTCATCCAGCATCCCTGCATATGTTTCACGTTCCGCATGACGCTGAACCGAGCATGCTTCTCTGGAACTTTCCAGACTTCCGCTCAGATAAGGAAAATAGTAATCCAGATGGAATTCTCCATTTTCATCTTCTTCTCCGACCAGGCTGACTCCCATACCAGGGACCAGCTCACAGCGATATTCTGCGTAAACGGTATCACCGGGAATCACCAGCCTTCCCGTTTTTACCGCTTCCCTCATCAGCGTACTCTTCAGTTCTTCTTCTTCTTTTCTAGTACGGCATTCCCGGAAGCCTGCCGCTCTCAAAAATTTATGCATGGAATCATCACCTGCTTTCTTTATTTACTTGATTCTTTATTTATCTGATTCTTTATTTATCTGATTCTTTCTTCGCTTGTTTCTTTCTTCGCATCTTTATTTTTCATTCTGGTATCTGCTAGATTATACACTATTTGTTATCAAAAAGCCAGTAAATTTTTTATTTCTTTCGAATCGAAGCAATCACTTCATTCGGGATTTCAAATTCCACCGTTCCCATATACATAGGCGCCACATCTCCCTCGTTAAAGCACACAACAACATTTCCTTTTTCATTTACATAAAATGACGTGTCCTCGCTGATTCTCTTAAAATTCCACTCATCAAACTCAGAATCCAGCCAATAACACTTCATGGAATCCTCCTCCATCTGCGCTTTCATTTGGCTGATAATATTCTCACTGATCGGAGAAATATAATCTGCTCCGTCCCGGAACAGGTCCTTCAGCTGAAGCCGTTCCCCCGTGTTCAAGTCAATCGTATAAAAATAATTCCACTGATATCCGCTGCCTGCACCCTGATAACAGAGAAGCTTCAATGTAAAATAATCCTCGGTTGTCGCCAGCAGCTCACTTTTTACGATCAGATCCTGATACCCCTCTTCACTCATTCTGTTTTTCTCAAATTCCTCAATCAGCTGATCGGTAATTGTCTGAATTTCTGTATTGATTTCATCGGCTGTTTTTTGCAATTTTTTCCGCGTATCCGCTGCCTCTTCCTTCTTTTTCACATTCTCTTTTCCATTCTCTGCTGCATTGTCCCCTGCATATTCTTCTGACTTCTTTTCCTCCATTCCCGCTGTCTGTTCTTTTGCCGCATCTTCTGAATTTTCCTCTGGCTTATTGGAATCCATTGACGAATCGATCTTGATTTCCGCTACATGAATATCCGCCCGATTCCGTCTGTCTTCATATTGATAATCCCGGACCGTCACAACTTCAACCAGATTTCCAATTAAGGGAATCTGCTGCATAGCATAAGCCACAGTCGCCGATGTATTCGGAAGAATAACAAATGCAGCAGCAATTGAAGCAGCAGCTGCTGCTGCTTTCATTGTTCTTCGTTTTCTCTGCTCTCTCCGCTTTTCCAATTTTGCTTCCTCCATCTTCATTCTCATACTCTTTACCTGTTCTTCCGACATACATTGCTTTTCATAATCTGCTTTCCCCTTTTCCATTTCTTTTTTCAGAAATTCCCCTTTTTCCTGCAATTCTTCTTTCAGTTTCCTTTCTATATTATGTTCTTCTTCTTGATTTAAAAATGAATTTTTCATGTTAATTCCACCTTTCACTCTTTAAACCCGCATCCTGTTTCTTTCTGATAATCCACTGTCTTTCCCCATTTCTCTCTTCTTTGATTTCTTCTCCTTATTCATCAATGTTATTTATCCAGCAGAACCCGCAGCTTTTTTATTCCCCGATAAAGTCTGCTTTTTACTGTGCTTACGTTTTCATTCAAAATCAGGGCAATTTCCTCCAGCTTCTTTTCCTCAAAATATCTCAGCTCAATCACCAACTTGTCCTGATCAGAAAGCGAATTTAAAGCCCGCTGCAGATCCACATCTGCATAAATGTCCTCCCGGCACTGTCCTTCGTTTCCGGTCTTCTCCATTACCTCCTCATAAGAAAAGGGTCTTGGACTTTTCAGCATTCGAAATATTTCATTCAACAGAATCCGATAAATCCAGGTATCCGCATATTTTGCATTCTTCAGGCTGCCGCAGCTTTTTAATGCCCGATATGCCGTATTCTGCACAATATCTCCCGCATCCTCTTCGTTATGCACATAGCTGTACGCAAGCCGATAATATTGGTTATATTTTTCCAGAATAATCTGTTCGATTTGTTTTTCTACTTGTTTTTCTACTTGTTTCTCCTCTCGCTTTTCTCTTTGTCTTTCTTTTTTCTTTTCCTCTCTTCCATGGAAAAAATTCAAGGTTTTTCCTCCTTTCCTTTTTCTAATGATTAGACCTTCCAAGGCTTAAAAAAGTTTCACGTGAAACATAAAAAGATCCCATAAACCTGAAATTGTTTATGGGATCTTTCCTTATGATCTTTTTCTGCAGTTTCTTATTATCTCTTTTATATTTTGAGTCTGCTTTTTCAACTGAATTTTTCAGCTGAATTTTAGCTGGAAATTTCCTATACAATACCCTGTGCCATCATTGCGTCAACAACCTTCTCAAAGCCGGCAATGTTTGCACCTGCAACATAGTTGCCAGGTACGCCGTAACGCTTTGCAGCGTCATCTGCCTTTGCAAAGATATCAACCATAATACCATGCAGCTTGCTGTCTACTTCCTCGAAGGTCCAGGACAGTCTCTGGCTGTTCTGGGACTGCTCTAATGCGGAGGTTGCTACGCCGCCTGCATTTGCAGCCTTGCCAGGCATAAATAACATACCGTTCTCTAAGAAGAAATCGGTAGCCTCTCTGGTGGAAGGCATATTTGCACCTTCTGCTACTGCGAAGCAGCCGTTTGCTTTTAATGCCTTTGCATCGTCCAGATTCAGCTCGTTCTGAGTTGCACATGGAAGTGCGATATCACAAGGAATGGTCCAGATACCCTTTCCTTCGGTATAAACAGCCGTCGGAACTGCCTCTGCATACTCTTTGATTCTGCCGCGGCGAACTTCCTTGATTTCCTTTACAACATCCAGCTTAATTCCATCCTTATCATAAACATAGCCGTTGGAATCGCTTAATGCAACCACCTTTGCACCTAACTGCTGTGCCTTCTCGGTTGCGTAGATTGCTACGTTGCCGGATCCGGAAACAACAACCGTCTTGCCTGCCAGTTCCTTGCCATTGTTCTTTAACATCTCATCCACAATGTAGATCAGACCATAGCCGGTAGCCTGTGTACGTGCCAGAGAGCCGCCATAGCTTAAGCCCTTGCCGGTTAATACGCCTTCATACTGGCCGGTCAGTCTCTTGTACTGACCATACAGGAATCCGATCTCTCTGGCGCCTACACCGATATCGCCTGCCGGAACATCCTGATTTGCACCGATATATTTATAAAGCTCTGTCATAAAGCTCTGGCAGAATGCCATAACTTCACGATCCGATTTTCCCTTTGGATCAAAGTTGGAACCACCCTTGCCGCCTCCGATTGGAAGTCCGGTCAGAGAGTTCTTAAAGGTCTGCTCGAAGCCGAGAAACTTTAAAATTCCCTGGTTTACAGATGGATGAAGACGAAGGCCTCCCTTGTACGGTCCGATTGCACTGTTGAACTGTACACGATAGCCCTTATTTACCTGTACCTGTCCCTTATCATCAACCCACGGCACACGGAAGGAAATGATACGCTCCGGCTCTGTCAGACGCTCTAACAGTGCCATCTTGCGGTACTTTTCTTCATTCTTGTCAATCACTAATCTTAAGGAATCCAAAACTTCCTTTACTGCCTGATGAAACTCCGTCTCGCCAGGATTCTGTTCTACGACTCTTGCATAAACTTCATCAACATAAGACATTGTGAAAAATCCTCCTTGATATTTCTGTTTCTTTCTCCTGAAATTTAGCATTTTAACTTGCTAAAGAGAATTATATCAACTTAAGAAAATTATGTCAATAATATCGTTTATGTTTTTCTCCCCTCCTGTTTGCTTTTTATAATTTTGTCAGTTTTTTGTAAAATTAAGACAACTAGATATTATTAGGAATAATGTTTTTGAATAATCTTGGAATTTCCGTTTTTTTAGCAAAATGATAGATAAAAAGACCAGGTAAATAAACCATTTTTTACCTGATCTTTCCTCTTTTCATTATAAACTTAATTTTATGAATTTATCTCGCCGTATTTTTGATGTTTTCAGGGTTATTTTTTATTTTTCTTTTGTTGTCTCCTGATTCGTATCCAATTTGGTCCCTTCTGCCTTACAATTTAATTCTCCCTCGGCTCTTCATACTCCACATATCCCAACGCCTGTTCCAGCGCTTCTCTCTCCTCACTTCCCAGGAGTACTTCTGTCTGTCCCATATCCACACGCTTCAGGTACAGATAGCATCCTTCCCGGCTATGGACAGAATTCAGTACAAATCCGCTGTTTGTATAATCCAGCATGGCAATGGCAAAGCTTAAATTACCGCCCATTCCATTAAATGCGTTGTAGCGAACCAGACCAAATTTCTGAAAAGAAGCCCGGATATTGCGATTAATAGCCCGGATATTTTCCTTGTTGGTTTTATCTTCGATCTTTAACAGATTAATCTCCTCGATCTGTTTGATCATCAGATCCTCCAGGGTCTCCGCATCTTTTCCGCGCATAAAAATATCGTATCTTCGATACAGCTGACTCATTTTAATCAGACAGATAATTACTGTCACAAAAAGAATACATGTAATCACCGCCAGTCCAAGAATCAGAAAACCAGGGTCAATTCCCCATTCTGTAACAATGCTGTTTTCCATAATCTGCTCCCGCTCCTCAGTTATCGTATGGACTCAATTAGTTCAACAATTCGCTCCAACTCAGAGGAAGAATAATACTCGATTTCAATCCTGCCTTTGTTTTTATCTTTCTGATGAATCATTACCTTTGTGCCCATGATTCCCTTCATTCGTTCCTCCAGATCACGAAAAATGAAGCTCAGATCCTTCTCTTCCTCCTCTTCTTTTTTCTCCTTCGAAGGTTTATTTAAGGTTTTAACCAGTTTTTCTACCTCGCGGACGCTTAATCCTTTCTCCACGATCTGCACTGCAACCGCTGCCTGCTGTTCCGGATCTTCCAAAGCCAACAACGCTCTTGCATGTCCGCTGCTGATCTGTCCGTCAATCAGCATCTGTCGAATCGGCTCGGCCAGTTTCAGCAGCCGGATACTGTTTGTGATCGTCGCACGATTTTTCGAAACTCTGGATGCAATTTCCTCCTGCTTCATTCCAAATTCCTGTATCAGCTGCTGATATGCCATTGCTTCTTCAATCGGATTCAAGTCCGCTCTCTGCACATTTTCAATTAAAGCAATTTCTACGGACTGCTGACGATCATATTCCCGCACAATCACTGGAACTTCTTTTAATCCGGCAATTTTTGCTGCTCTCCAACGTCTTTCTCCGGCAATGATCCGATAGGTATCTCCTGTTTTCTTTACCAGAAGCGGCTGCAAAATACCATATTCCTTCATGGAATCTGCCAGCTCCTGCAGTGATTCCTCATCAAATTTTTTTCTTGGCTGCTCCTCGTTTGGTTCGATCCGGGAAAGCTTTATATATGTTTCACGTGAAACATTTGCTGTTTCTTCCGCATCCGGCGAATTTCCAGATACTGCTTTCATACCCGCATGATCTTCTCCTGTCTGGCTGCCTGTATGCCCCCCCTCGCCGCCGGAAATTCCATTTTCTTTTCTTCTTCTGCTGCTCTTGTCTGCCGAAGCATTCCCATCCAGCTCGCTATTTGTATCCCTGATTACATCATCGCCAAAAAATGCTCCGAGTCCCTTTCCTAACGCTGATCTTTTTCCCATTACATCTCTTCCCCTCTGCTGATGACTTCTGCTGCCAGAAGCCGATAACTTTCCGCACCTGTAGATCTGGAATCGTATAAATTAATTGACATTCCGTGACTGGGTGCTTCCGCCAATCTGACATTTCTCGGAATAATCGTTTTGTAAATATTCTGATTCAGATTGCTTTTTACACTTTCCACCACTTCCAGTGAAAGATTTGTTCTGGCATCATACATAGTAAATACCACACCTTCCATCTCAAGCTGTGGATTCAGTTTCTTTTTTACCAGATTAATCGTCTTCATTACCTGAGTTAATCCCTCTAATGCATAATATTCACATTGAATCGGCACTAAAACCGTATCCGCTGCCGTCAGTGCATTAATGGTCAATATATTTAAGGAAGGCGGACAATCAATTAAAATAAAATCATACTGGTCTCTCACTTTATTCAAATACTTCCGTAAGAGAGATTCCTTATCCTCCACGTCCAACAGCTCAATTTCAGCTCCGGCCAGATTCACATCGGATGGAAGCACATCCAGATGCTCCTGAACGCTCTCCGTAATGCATTCCTCAATCGTGCACTCTCCCACCAGTAGTTCATAAACCGTATTATCAATATTCCCTTTTTCCAGTCCTAAACCACTGGTACCATTTCCCTGCGGATCAAAATCCACCATCAGTACCCTCTGCCCGGCTTCCGCCAGACATGCAGATAAATTAATTGCGGTCGTGGTCTTACCCACTCCGCCTTTTTGATTTGCGATGGCTATTACTCTTCCCATTAACAAAATCCTCTTTTCACTTCTTATAAACTTCTTTCTTCTGATTTTTCAGGGATTTTCCTTCTGACATTACATTGAAAAATTCTCGAAAATATACACTTAATTAGTATAGCATAGAATAATTTTTTTTCCTACAAAAATATCATACAAAAAATAAATGTTTCCTGTAACCAAAAACAGAAGCACTTTCCCGGTATTCTGGAAATATTAAGAAATATACCCGTTGTATTCAGTAAACAGGTATATTATAATATTCTTAGCGTCAGTGGACAGGAAACGCTAGATTCAGACTTCAAAAAATGGAGGAAATTATGAACAACAAAAATAAATTTTTAACCATGTTGATTCTTGGCTCCGGAGCGGCTGCTTCCATCGCTCTGATGGACAAATACATTCAGGTTTCTGCCACCAGCAAAAATATTCTGGAAGATCCACGATCCTTATGTTATAAATGGCGGCTTGGCAACATTCACTATACGAAAACAGGAAGTGGAAAACCGATGCTTCTGATTCATGATCTGACTCCGATTTCCAGTGGTTATGAATGGAATACCCTTGTTCCGATCCTCAGTGAGCATTTTACCGTTTATACGATTGACCTGTTAGGCTGCGGACGTTCTGAAAAACCGAACATGACCTATACAAACTATCTCTATGTCCAGCTGATTACCGATTTCATCAAATCCGTAATCGGAAGACGCACAGATGTCATAGCCTCCGAAAGCTCAGCCGCCATTCCTCTGATGGCATGTAGCAGCAACAGCGAACTGTTTGACCGCCTGTTGTTCATCAATCCGGATTCTCTTCTGACCTGCAGCCAGGTTCCCGGAAAATCTGCAAAGCTTTACAAGCTGATTCTGGATATGCCAATATTAGGAACTCAGATTTACCACATTTCTGCCAGCAGGCAGGCGATTCAGGAACGTTTCACGAAAGAATATTTCTCCAACCCATTTTCCGTAAAACGCAACATGATCGACGCCTATTATGAAGCGGCTCATTTAGGAGAATCACCAAAATCCGTGTTTGCCAGCGCAGCCTGTCACTACACGAAATGTAATATCATAAACGCATTAAAGAAAATCAACAACAGCATTTACCTGGTAGGAAGTGAATCCATCGAGGGCATGGAAGAACGTCTGGAAGAATTCCAGAAATACAATCCGGCGATCGAGACTACGCTTCTCACAGAAGGAAAATACCTTCCGCAGATGGAATGTCCGCATGAAGTCTGGAAAGCCATTGAAATGTACTTTTAAAAATGAAAAAGAGGAAGCGACGGATCCCATCATCGCTTCCTCTTTTTCTATTGGTTTCCTCGTCACAGCGGCTCCTTTGAGGGAAGTCCCGCCTTTCTCGGATACCGTTTTGCCAGCTTGTCTTCCTTTCGTATCACGATAAAGCTTCTCTTCATATCTGTACCTGGAAGTGAAAACGGATAAAGCTGCTCCAGCTTTCCGCCAAGCAGCTTTATCGCACGTCCGGCTGCCTTTACCTCCTCCTCAATCTCACCGGATTTATAGGAGATAAAACTGCCTCCCACCTTTACAAATGGCATGCAGTATTCCGATAAAGTAGAAAGATTGGCAACGGCTCTGGAAACACAGCAGTCAAACTGTTCCCGGAAATTTACGTTTTGTCCAAAATCCTCCGCTCTCCCATGAACTGCCGTTACCTCAGAAAGCTCCAGTGCATCGGAAACCTCCTGAAGAAATTTCACTCTCTTATTTAAGGAATCCAACAGTGTCACCCTGCAGTTCGGGAAAGCAATTTTTAATGGAATTCCCGGAAAACCGGCGCCGGTTCCCACATCCATGATAGAAAGCGCTTTTCCCTCTGCAAGCTGCGGTAATACTGCTGCCAGAGAAAGGCTGTCCACAAAATGCTTCGTGACCACTTCCTGCTCTTCTGTAATCGCCGTCAGATTCATCACTTGATTCTTTTCCACCAGCATCTCATAGTAACGAAAAAACTGCTCCATCTGCCGAACACTCAGCGAAATACCGATCTGGCTCAGTTCCGCTTCCATCTGGTTCCGAAAGCTGTCTCTCATCTGCTTCTCTCCTTTACTCTCCATGATTCTTATGAGAATGTCTCATCTGCTCCAGATGTACCAGAAGAACAGAAATATCTGCAGGGGAAACCCCGGAAATCCGGGATGCCTGTCCGATATTCATTGGCTTCAGCTGATTCAGCTTCTGCACGGCTTCCTTTCTCAGGCTGTTCACCTCAGAATAATCAAAATCAGCCGGAATTTTTTTATTTTCCAGCTTCTTAAACTGCGCAACCTGCTGCATCTGGCGTTTGATGTATCCTTCATATTTAATATTTATGTTAACCTGTTCCTGCACATCTTCTGGAAGCGGTGTCCTCCCCTGATCCAGAACAGTTAACATAAAATAATCCAGTTCCGGCCGTTTTACCAGCTCTGCCAGCGTTGTTCCGGACTTTAACAAGGTACTGTTGTGCTGTGCTAAAAATTCCTGTACCTGAGCACCGGTTCCGATGTTGGTGTTCTCCAGTCGGTGAATCTCTTCCTCGATCGCCTGCTCTTTCCAGAGAAGATGCTGATACTCCTCCTCACTGACCAGACCGATTTCATAGCCGATCTTTCGCAGCCGGAGATCCGCATTGTCCTGACGAAGCAGAAGCCGATATTCCGCTCTGGAGGTCATCATCCGGTAAGGCTCATGATTTTCCTTTGTCACCAGATCATCAATCAGCACACCGATGTAGGCCTGAGAACGATCCAGAATAACCGGCTCCCGTCCCAGAATTTCCATAGCTGCATTGACCCCTGCCATAAAGCCCTGAACCGCCGCTTCCTCATAACCGGAGCTTCCGTTGAACTGACCGCCGGAAAACAAGCCGCGGATCTTTTTAAATTCCAGAGAAGCCTTCAGCTGCAGAGAATTAATGCAGTCATATTCGATCGCATAGGCGTTCCGCACGATCTTCACATGCTCCAGCCCCGGAACGGTGCGGTACATAGCGTACTGAACATCCTCCGGAAGGGAGCTGGACATGCCCCCCAGATACATTTCATTGGTATCAAGTCCTTCCGGCTCCACAAACACCTGATGCCGGTTCTTATCCGGAAATTTTACTACCTTATCTTCAATAGAAGGACAATATCGCGGTCCGGTTCCTTCAATGGCACCGGAAAACAGCGGAGAACGATCCAGATTATCCCGAATGATCTGATGTGTTTTCTCATTGGTGTAGGTCAGCCAGCAGGAAGCCTGCTCCTTCTGTACCGATTCCGGATCTGTGGAAAAAGAAAACGGTACAATCCGCTTATCCCCAAACTGCTCTTCCATTTTTGAAAAATCAATGCTTTTTCTATCCACTCTGGCCGGCGTTCCCGTCTTGAACCGGAACATTTCGATTCCATTTGCCTTCAGGGAATCTGTCAGATGATTCGCTGCCTGAAGACCGTTCGGTCCGGTCGGATTACTCACATCTCCGTAAATACATCTGGCCCGCAGATACGTTCCCGTACACAAGACAGCAGCCTTCACATGATAAACCGCGCCGGAAAAGGTCTTTACTCCGGTCAGCCTTCCATCCTCCACGATAATCTCTGACACCTCTGCCTGGCGGATGGTCAGATGCTCCGTATTTTCCAGTGTTCTCCGCATCTCCCTGGTATAACTTTGTTTATCTGCCTGCGCACGAAGAGAATGCACCGCCGGTCCTTTTGATTCATTCAGCATTTTTGACTGAATAAAAGTCTTGTCAATATTTTTTCCCATTTCTCCGCCCAGAGCATCCAGCTCCCTTACCAGGTGCCCCTTGGAACTTCCGCCCACATTCGGATTGCAGGGCATCAGTGCAATGCTGTCCACACTGACCGTAAAGACGATGGTCTCCAGTCCCAGCCTGGCACAGGCCAGCGCAGCCTCACAGCCTGCATGCCCCGCACCGACCACCGCCACATCGTATGTTTCTTCTAAAAACGGCATATCCGATTCCTCTTTTCTGTCATAAAAACCATTCTATTTTCCCATACAGAACTTGCTGAAAATTTCATTGACCAGATCATCTTCCACAGACTCTCCGATGATTGTTCCCAGATTCTCATAGGCATTCATCAGATCAATGGAATAAAAATCTTCCGGCATTCCGTCCGTAATGCTCTGCTCTACCATCTGAAGGCTCTTCAGACTCTCCTCCAGAGCTGCCTTCTGACGGACATTGGTGATCGTAACCTCATCATTAAAATGAAGCTCTCCATGATAAAACAGCCTCTTGATTTCTTCCTCCAGAAGTTCAATTCCGATCTCCTCTTTTGCTGAAACCGGAATCACCTTCTGGCCGGATTTCTGTTCCAGTTCCTCCGCCGAAACTGCTGTATTGAGATCTGTCTTATTCAGCAAAATCACCGACTTTTTATCCCGGATAAACTCCATAATTTCCGCATCATTTTCATCCAGCGGACAGGATCCGTCCACCACATAAATAATCAGATCAGCATCGGAAGCCGCCCGTTTTGCCCGGTCTACTCCGATCCGTTCCACCACATCCTCTGTGTCCCGGATTCCCGCCGTATCCACCACATTTAAGGTAATTCCCCCCAGAGAGAGCCGCTCCTCCAGAGTATCACGAGTAGTTCCTGCAATGTCCGTTACAATGGCCCGCTCCTCTCCCAGCAGCACATTCATAAGCGAAGATTTTCCCGCATTCGGCTTTCCAAGAATTACAGTTTTTACCCCTTCCGTCATCACTTTCCCGTTGTCAAAGGACCGGATCAGACGGCTGATTTTTTCTTCCAGAGGCGTTAAGACCGTCTTCAGCTTTTCGCCATATCCGTCCAGGGAAATGTGCTCCGGATCGTCCAGCGCAGACTCGATAAAGGCAATCTGATAAAGAATATCTTCCCGAAGCCGTTTGATTTTTTCGGAAACGGAACCACTCAGCTGACTGACGGAAGACTTCAGCGCATACTCATTCTGTGCATGGATAACATCGATTACCGCCTCTGCCTGAGACAGATCGATCCTTCCGTTTAAAAATGCCCGCTTTGTAAATTCTCCCGGCTCAGCTGCCCTGGCTCCATTTCGAATCACGGTCTCCAGAATCCGCTTCATCATGAAAACTCCGCCATGACAATCGATCTCAACCGTATCTTCAGCCGTATAGCTGTGCGGTCCTTTCATTACCAGAACCAGCACCTCATCCAGCTTCTCATCTCCGTCAAAAATAAATCCGTAATGGACGCGGTGAGATTCCTCCGTATTCAGCTTTTCTCCGTTCTTTTTCCGGAAAATCCGCCGGATCACATCAAAGGCTTCTTCCCCGCTGATCCGGATAATCCCGATTCCGGAATTGGAAAGTGCGGTCGCAATTGCTGCTATCGTTTCCGTCTTCATATCTTCCTCCATATGATCTGTCAAGGCCCGAAAAAAAGAGCTTAAAGGCCCTTCCCGGCAGCCTTCCCGCTGCAGGTGAAGTTGCCCTTAAACCCTTCTTCACAATCTACGTAACGCTTCTGTTTTAAAACCTGTTATTTCAATCTTAAACCGTCTGATTCTGGTTCTGAGACTGATACCGGTCATTGTCTCTTCTTCCGCGTCCTGCTTCCCGCTTCAGTGCAATGACCACATGACGGAACGGCTCCTCGCCTTCGCTTCTGGTGGTCACATATTTGTCATTCTGCAGGGCCGCATGAATGATTCTTCTCTCATACGGATTCATCGGCTCCAGAGATACCGGACGTTTGGTTCTCTTAACTTTGTAGGCAATGTTTTTCGCCAGTGTTTCCAGCGTTTCTTTCCGTCTGCTCCGGTAATTTTCCGTATCCAGTTTTACACGGATATAGCCTTCGCTGCCTTTGTTGACAACCATGCCAACCAGATACTGCAGCGAATCCAGAGTCTGTCCTCTCTTACCGATCAGAATGCCCATATCCTCTCCGATCAGATTAATGGACATTTCCTTTTCCTCTTCATTATAAGAGGTTTCAATCGTTACCTGAAGGTTCATGGCCTCAAATACCTGATTCAGGAATTCTTCTGCCTTATCCTCCAAAGTCACTTCTTTTCTGGCGCGGATGATGGCCGGTTTTGCGCCAATGCCAAGGAAACCGGTACTGCCTTTATCTACAACTTCATAAACCAGCTTATCACTGGTCGTTTCCAGTTCAATCAGCGCTTTTGTAATTGCTTCGTCAACCGTTTTTGCCGAAACCGTAATCATATCCATAACCCGAACCCCTCCTATTTTTTATTATTCTTTTCATTATACTTCTGTACCATCGCCGCCTTCGACGCAAGGCTTCCAGGCTTTGCATCCCGGTTATAGTACTCGGTGGAATCCTTCACAATTGCCTTGGTTTTCGCCATCTTGGCCATACGCTTCTCTTCTTCCTTGTCTGCCTTCTCCTGCATCATTTTCAGAGTTTCGCTGGCACTCCGGTTCATCTTTTCCGGCGGAAGCCCCTGCTTTGCACGCTTCTTATTTGCCTTTTCCAGATTCTTCTGAATCAGTTCATCAATATCCACCTTATTGAAATATGCATTCAGAACCCACTGCTGCACGATCATGATTGCACTCTGTGCGATCCAGTAAATACCAATACCAGAAGCAAACGTAAAGCAGAAAAATACAGACATTAACGGCATCATGATGTTCATCTGATTCATCATATTTGCGCCTGCTGCATCCGGATCCTGCTTCGGCTGATTCGCCATCATCAGCTTGCTGCTGTACCACTGAGTCAGACCTGCCAGCACCGGAATCATCAGCGCCGCCAGAGCAACCAGAGCAGAACCGCCCTCTCCCTTGAAGAAATCCATGATGATCGTAAGAGGTGTATAGGCAATGTTTACGCCGCAGAAATTCTGCATGCTGTGAATGGCGCTTACCACATTTTCACCGTTGGAAGCGGTCAAATCCGCCAGCTGCGGAAAAGCCTGTACAAATTCTCCCCACTGCTTATCCGTCATCTTATACAGAAGATCAATCACCGTGTTCGCCTGGGTAAAATCAAAACGGTCTCCGGTCATATTATGTGCCTGAGTCAGAGCCGTAAACACACTGTTGGACTGAAAGCCTGCCGGAAGGGCATTTACCACCAGTTCAAAATAATTCTTAACAGAAGCCACGTACGCCGGAATATTATAAATAACCCGATACAATGCAAACAGGATCGGCATCTGGATCAGCATCGGAAGACATCCGCCGAACATGGAAGTTCCGTACTTTTCATAGACCGCCTTCGTTTCTGCCTGCATCATCATCATCGACTGCTGGTCTTCCTTGCCTTTATACTTTTTCTGAATGGCATTCAGCTCCGGCTGCATGACATTCATTAATTTCGAACTTTTCTGCTGCTTCACAGTCAGAGGAAACAGAAGAAGACGGGTCACAATCGTAAACAGAATAATACAGAGACCAATATTCAGCACCCCGAACTTACTGGTCATGGTGAACAGCCAGTCCATAATAAAACCAAATACTTCTGCAATTGGACCCAAAATAGCACCGCTGTTCTTTGTCAGTACAATGAAATTCAAATCAATACCTCCTCATACCTGCTACGGAACTGGATCATAACCGCCCTTTGCAAAAGGATGACATCTTAAAATCCTCTTACAAGCCAACCATGTACCTTTACATGCGCCGTACTTTTGAATTGCTTCCAGGGCGTACTGGGAGCAGGTCGGCACATAAATACAGTGAGTTCTTACTTTCAAAGGAGACAAATACTTCTGGTAAAACCGCACCAGTCCTATTAAAATTTTCGCCGCCATAAGATCACTTCGATTCTTTTTTTATGTTATGCAGTCCGCACAGGTGCAAAAATGCACCTTCCAATTGATGATAATCTGATTGTTTGGCCGCCGGTCTGGCGACTACCACGATGTTTAATCCGGTCTGAATATTGTGTTTATTTAAACGAAAAATCTCGCGTATTAATCTGCAGATGTGGTGTCTCACCACGCTGTTGCCGACCTTCTTGCTTACCGAAATTCCGATCTGGGTTTCCGGCTCCCCTGTTCCTGTCACATACATAATCAGCAGACGGTTGGCATAAGATCTTCCGGTTTTATAAACAACCTGAAAATCACGATTTTTTTTAATTGATGGAAAACGTTTCATGAAATATCTCTTCCCCTTGAAACTTCCTGTTGTCCTGCTGTCTCAAAAACTTCGAAAAAGGGTTCTATGAGACAACAAAAGGCCACAAATAACTTGCGGCCTCCTGTTCAAGCTTTTTTAAGCTGTTAATTTTGCTCTTCCTTTTGCTCTTCTGGCAGCTAAAACTTTTCTTCCGCCTGCACTGCTCATTCTGGCTCTGAAACCATGAACCTTTGCTCTCTGTCTGGTTTTTGGCTGATAAGTCATCTTCATAATTCGATACACCTCCTCTAATGATTGCATATTTCATAAAATATGAATACACATATTCCGACTATTTTAATTAAACATCTTCTCAATTATAAAGAAAACAGAATGGTTCGTCAAGCATTTTCTTAAAAAATTCCGCAAAAAAAGGGCAGCTTTCCGGCTGCCCCTATAACATGTACGCATTGTAAAATCAAACAACTAGATTTAGTGTTCTGATCCGGTTCTTCCATTTTATACCTTTAAAATTTTCAGCAGAACCTTTCCGATCACACCGACCAGAATCGCTGCTGCAATCGCTTCCGGGATTCCGGATGCGGTTACCGTTCCCATCACCAGTCCCCATACGGCACTGACCGCAACATTCTTGGCGGCCGCATATTCACTGGCCAGTAAAATATAAATGCTTCCCATCACCGTAACCGTGTTGGTCAGCGCGCCGATAAATCCGGTCAGCGGAAGCGCAACTACAGTCTGCACGCGCAGCTTTCTCATTAAAATCCAGAACCAGCCGGCTGCCACACCGATCAGGATTCTGCATCCAATGGAAATCCAGAGCGCTTTCACAGCTCCGACAAGTCCGGTTGTACTCATAAAAGGCGAGAATGCAAAGGAAAGGAGCGTTGGCGCCATAGTATTACTGATCAGAGAACAGATCCCAAATACCGCTCCAAGAATAGCTCCTGCCATCGGCCCTAAAAGAACCGCTCCTATAATGACAGGGATATGCACAGTTGTTGCCTTGATGATCGGCAGCTGAATCATTCCCAGCGGTGTATTTGCCAGAAGAATCACAATGGCTGCCATAAGTGCAACACTGGTTAACCAACGGGTGTCTTTTTTCTTCTTATTCAATTTCTTTTCCTCCTGCTACTGTTCTTTTGGAAAGATACAATGCATGTTACGGCTTCATTATATAAAAGGACCGGTTTTACGTCAATCGATTTTTCATTTTTGGGGATAAAACAGAAGGTTACATAACTTTATCCACAATTTGTGAATAACTTGTGGATAACTGTGTATAAATCCACAAGTTTTCCCCATGGAATCCCGAAAATCCCCATAAATTCAGGGAATTTCGGCTGTGTACAACTTTTTTTGCATCTCCCTCTTTTTTTGTGGACAATCTCTCTTTCCACAGTGGATAAACACTCCTCCCACTGCCTTTACACAGAGTTATCCACAATATTTTCTTTGAATTTTGCTATTTTCATTGAAAAATGTTCATAATTAAGGTACAATGGAAGTTAGATTGGGTTTTTTTACGCTTTAAGGAGATTGTTATGATAGAGAAATTACGAGAAAACTGGGATGATATTTTATTATACTTAAAGGAAGAGCACGATATCATGGACGTATCCTATCGAACCTGGCTTCTTCCTCTCCAGGTTCACCATATGGATGGTGACAAAGTGATAATTGTTGTCCCGGACAGTACCATGATCGGATATATTAAGAAGAAATACGGATTATTCTTAAAGGTTGCGATTGAAGAAAAGACCGGTATTGAATGTGATGTCGACTTTATTTCAAAGGAAGAAGCAGAAAAAAACACCGCTTCTTCTTCCAAATCCAAGCGCACTTCCATCGACAATCCGCAGGACACCGTCAGTCCGGAGGCCTTACAGAATGCAAACCTGAATCCAAAGTATACATTTGACACCTTTGTTGTCGGTGCAAACAACAATCTGGCCCACGCCGCATCCCTTGCCGTGGCCGAATCACCGGGCGAAGTATACAATCCGCTTTTCATTTACGGCGGTGTGGGGCTTGGAAAGACCCACCTGATGCATTCAATTGCGCATTTTATATTAGAAAATAATCCGAAAGCCAAGATATTATATGTGACTTCCGAAAAATTTACGAATGAACTGATCGACGCGATCCGAAACAAAAATAACACAACCACCACAGAATTCCGGGAAAAATACCGCAACAACGACGTTCTTCTGATCGATGATATCCAGTTTATCATTGGCAAGGAAAGTACGCAGGAAGAATTTTTCCATACCTTTAACACTCTCTACGAAGCCAAAAAACAGATTATCATCTCCTCCGATAAACCTCCAAAGGAAATTGAAACTCTGGAGGAGCGTCTGCGCTCTCGATTTGAGTGGGGTCTGACCGTTGATATTCAGTCGCCGGATTACGAAACCCGTATGGCAATTCTCCGGAAAAAGGAAGAGATGGAAGGCTATAACATTGATAATGAAGTAATCAAATACATAGCCACCCATGTAAAATCCAACATCCGCGAACTGGAGGGCGCGCTGACCAAAATTGTAGCCCTTTCCAAACTGGGAACCAACCGCGAAATTACCATCGAGCTGGCTGAAGAAGCGCTGAAGGATCTGATTTCTCCAAATGCATCCAAAGAAGTAACGCCGGAATCCATCATCCAGATCGTATGCGACCATTTCGGCATTACCCCGCTGGACATTGCATCCCAGAAACGAAACCGGGAAATCGTGGTTCCCAGACAGATCGTTATGTATCTCTGCCGGAGCATGACGGACGCCCCGCTTCAGATGATCGGCAAATATATGGGAGGCCGTGATCACACAACGATTATTCACGGCGCAGATAAAATTGCAAATGAACTGAATAAAAACGACAGTCTCCGCAGTACCATTGAGATCTTGAAGAAGAAAATCAGCCCGCAGTAATTCTGCTTTTTGGCTGTGTATTCTTTTGTGAATTGACTGTTAACAACTTGTGGAAAACTTTAAGCCGGCGTATGCCGCTTTTTCGCCTGTGGAAAACCTTCCGAATTTTTCTCAGGATTTTAAGAGTTTTCCACAAGGCTTTTCAGACCGCTTTTTCCTTTATTTTCAAGGCTTTTGTCAGTTTTACACAAACCCACAGCCCCTACGGCGGTTACTACGGAAAGTTACTATCTATTGTTTTTATTTTTTATTTTTCTCGAAGGAAAGGACTTATCAACACATGAAGCTGACATTTCAAAAAGACGCCCTGTTAAACGGCATAAACATTGTACTGAAAGCAGTTCCTTCCAAAACCACAATGTCCATTCTGGAATGCATCTTGATTGATGCTTCCGGAAGTGAAATTAAGCTGACGGGCAACGATATGGAATTGGGAATTGAGACAAAAGTGGAGGGATCCATTTTAGAAAGAGGTAAAATTGCACTGGATGCAAAGCTTTTTTCAGAAATTATAAGAAAACTGGCTTCTCCGGATGCAACGATCATCATCGAATCGGATGCATCTCTTAATACGACCATTTCCAGTGAAAATTCTGTTTTTAAGATCCAGGGAAAAGACGGAGAGGAGTTCTCTTATCTTCCCTATATTGAAAAAGATAAGTATATCAGTCTCTCACAATTCACCTTAAAAGAAGTGATTCGTCAGACATTATTCTCTATTTCACCAAATGACAGCAACAAAATGATGACAGGTGAGTTGTTTGAGGTCAATGATAATGAATTAAAAGTAATTTCTCTTGACGGCCATCGAATTTCCATCCGGAAAATTTTGTTAAAAGAAAGCTATGATACCTGCAAGGTCATTGTCCCGGGAAAAACATTAAGCGAAATCAGCAAGATTCTGAACGGAGACAATGAAAGGGAGGTTCAGATTTTCTTCAGTCACAATCATATTTTATTTGAATTTGATGATACCATTGTGGTTTCCAGGCTGATTGAAGGAGAATATTTCCGTATCAATCAGATGCTTTCCAGTGATTACGAAACCAAGCTGACCGTAAATAAAAAAGAATTTCTTGAATGTATTGAACGTGCAACCATTCTTGTGCGTGAGAATGACAAAAAACCGTTAATTCTGAATATTAAGGATAATATGATACAGCTGAAGCTCAATTCTACGTTTGGTTCAATGAATGCAGAAATTATGATCCATAAGACCGGCCGGGACATTATGATCGGTTTTAATCCGAAGTTCCTGATTGATGCGCTGCGTGTCATTGATGATGAGGAGATTGTACTGTATATGATGAATCCCAAATCGCCGTGCTTTATCCGGGATCAGGAGGAGCAGTATATTTATCTGATCCTTCCGGTGAATTTTAATGCAGCATCCGTATAGAATAAAATGCATAAATATACAGTTTATATACAAATTGAAATAATGAATGTATATGAATGCATAAAAATACACTCATCATTTCTTGGCAGAACTTGAAAGAAAGGGCAAAAAATGGAAATCATTAAGTTGAGAGAGGAATATATCAAGCTGGGCCAGGCGCTGAAGGCAGCCGGTCTGGTGGAATCCGGTGTAGATGCCAAATATGCCGTCGAAGAAGGCAGGGCCCAGGTGAATGGCCAGGTGGTGACGCAGCGGGGAAAGAAGCTGGTGGACGGCGATGTGGTAACGTTTGATGGTCAGACGATCAAGATTGTGAAGTAAGGAATAGAAATTAATGATTATCGAATCAATGGAGCTTCTGCATTACCGGAATTATGAGTCGCTGAAGCTTTCCTTCGATCCCGGTACGAATATTTTCTACGGGGACAATGCACAGGGAAAGACCAACGTACTGGAGGCTGTCTATGTATGCTGTACCACAAAATCCCACCGGGCTTCCAGAGACCGGGAACTGATTCAGTTTGGTCAGGAGGAATCACACATTAAGCTTCAGGTCCGCAAGGACGGTGTTCCTTATCGGATCGATATGCATTTAAAGAAAAACAAAACGAAGGGAATCGCAGTAAACGGCATTCCGATTCACAAGGCCAGTGAACTGTTCGGCATTGCCAATGTGGTATTTTTTTCGCCGGAAGACTTGAATATCATTAAAAACGGTCCGGCGGAGCGAAGACGCTTTCTTGATCTGGAGCTGTGCCAGTTAAATAAGCTGTATGTGCACGCTCTGGTTCACTATAATAAAATTGTGGTGCAGCGGAATAAGCTGTTAAAGGATTTATACATTCATCCGGAATATGAGCCGACGCTGGATGTGTGGGATGAGCAGCTGGTTTCCTACGGAAATCAGGTCATGCAGTACCGCCGCCAGTTTATCGGGCAGCTGAACGGCATGATTGAAGAGATTCACGGAAATCTGACCGGAAAGAAAGAATCGCTGAAGCTGCATTATGAGCCGAACGTGGAACCGGAGGAATTTGAAACTTCACTGAAAAGGAGCCGGGAACAGGATCAGAAGCAGAAGACTACGCTGATCGGTCCGCATCGGGATGACATGAGTTTTTTTATAAACGGAATCGACATCCGGAAATTTGGCTCTCAGGGACAGCAGCGTTCGGCAGCGCTGTCTTTAAAATTGTCGGAGATCGAGCTGGTAAAGCAGCTGATTCATGATTATCCCATTCTTTTGCTGGATGATGTGCTGTCTGAACTGGATTCCAGCAGGCAGAATCATCTGTTAAACAGCATTCACCACATCCAGACCATGATCACCTGTACCGGTTTGGATGATTTTGTCGGTCACCGTTTCCCGATTGACCGGATTTTCAAGGTCGTTGAGGGAACGGTCCATAAGGAAAATTAACTGTTAGGAGGAACAATATGGGTACTGAATATGGAGCAGATCAAATCCAGATATTGGAGGGACTGGAGGCAGTTCGCAAGAGGCCCGGCATGTATATCGGCAGTACTTCCGTCCGCGGCCTGCATCATCTGGTATATGAGATTGTAGATAATGCAGTAGATGAGGCGCTGGCCGGATTCTGCGACATCATTGACGTGACCATAAATGAAGATAATTCCATCACGGTCATCGATGACGGCCGCGGCATTCCGGTAGATATTCAGAAAAAAGCCGGAAAATCTGCGGTGGAGGTCGTATTTACCATTCTTCATGCCGGCGGCAAGTTCGGCGGCGGGGGCTACAAGGTTTCCGGCGGCCTTCATGGTGTAGGCGCATCGGTTGTTAATGCGCTGTCGGAATGGCTGGAGGTGGAGATTACCAGAGACGGAAAAATTTATCGTCAGAGGTATGAAAGAGGAAAGGCGGTAAGCCCGCTTGAGGTAGTGGGGGAAAGTGCGCCGGACAGGCACGGAACGAAGGTCAGCTTTCTCCCGGACAAGGAAATTTTTGAAGAGACGGTCTACGATTATGACACGCTGAAGATCCGTCTGCGGGAGACGGCATTCCTGACCAAGAATTTAAAAATCATTCTCCGGGATGACCGGGAGGAGAAAAAAGAAAAGACCTTTCACTATGAGGGCGGCATCCGGGAGTTTGTTACCTACTTAAACAAGGGGAAAGCGCCGCTTTATGATCAGGTGATCTACTGTGAAGGAACGAGAGACGGTGTTTACGTGGAAGTTTCCATGCAGCACAATGATTCTTATACGGAAAATATTTACTCCTTTGTCAACAATATCAATACACCGGAAGGCGGAACGCATCTGGCCGGATTTAAAAATGCGCTGACCAAGACCTTTAATGATTATGCCCGCAAGAACAAGCTTTTAAAGGACAGTGAGGCCAACCTGGCAGGTGAGGACATCCGGGAGGGCCTGACTGCCATCATCAGCGTCAAGATAGAAGAACCGCAGTTTGAGGGCCAGACCAAGCAGAAGCTGGGAAACAGTGAGGCGAGAGGCGCAGTGGATGCTGTGGTAAGTGAGCAGCTGACCTATTTCCTGGAGCAGAATCCGACGGTGGCAAAGGCCATGTGCGAAAAATCGATCCTGGCACAGAGAGCCAGGGCGGCAGCCAGAAAGGCCAGAGACCTTACCAGAAGAAAAACGGCGCTGGACGGTATGGCTCTTCCTGGAAAGCTGGCGGATTGTTCGGACAAGGATCCGGCAAATTGTGAAATTTATATTGTTGAGGGTGATTCCGCAGGCGGCTCCGCAAAGGATGCGAGAAACAAGTCTAACCAGGCGATTCTTCCGCTGCGGGGAAAGATTCTGAATGTGGAGAAGGCAAGGCTGGATAAGATTTACGCCAATGCGGAGATCAAGGCCATGATTACGGCATTCGGAACCGGTATTCATGACGATTTTGATATTACCAAGCTTCGTTATCATAAGATCATCATTATGACGGATGCGGATGTGGACGGCGCCCATATCAGCACGCTGCTTCTGACATTTATCTATCGGTTTATGCCGGAGCTGATCAAGCAGGGTTATGTGTATCTGGCACAGCCGCCGCTTTATAAGCTGGAAAAGAACAAACGGGTATGGTACGCCTACAGTGATGAAGAACTGAATCAGATTCTGTCTGAGGTAGGCCGTGACAATAATAATAAGATTCAGCGTTACAAAGGCCTGGGAGAGATGGATGCGGAGCAGCTCTGGGAAACCACCATGGATCCGGAGCGCAGAATCCTTCTTCGCGTGACGATGGACGAAGAAACGACATCCGAACTGGATCTGACCTTTACCACGCTTATGGGAGATCAGGTAGAGCCGCGGCGTGAATTCATTGAGGCCAATGCGAAGTACGGCACTTTGGATATTTAAAAAGATTCACGCATTACGAAAATTCCCTGATTTGGAGGAACATAGATGGAACCAAATGTATTTGATAAAGTCCATGAAAAAGATCTGAAAAAAACCATGGAAAAGTTTTACATCGATTACGCCATGAGTGTCATTGCATCCAGAGCGCTTCCGGATGTGCGTGACGGCCTGAAGCCGGTTCAGCGCCGTGTGCTGTTTTCCATGATCGAACTGAACAACGGTCCGGATAAGCCGCACAGAAAATGTGCCCGTATTGTCGGTGATACCATGGGTAAATACCATCCGCACGGTGACAGCTCTATTTACGGAGCGCTGGTCAATATGGCACAGAAATGGTCAACCCGCTACATGCTGGTAGACGGACACGGAAATTTCGGCTCCATTGACGGAGACGGTGCGGCTGCCATGCGTTACACGGAGGCGCGCCTGAGCCGGATCTCCATGGAGATGCTGGCGGATATCAATAAAGACACCGTAGATTTTGTCCCGAACTTTGATGAGACCGAGCGGGAGCCGGTGGTGCTTCCGGCACGGTTTCCGAATCTTTTATGCAACGGTACGTCCGGCATTGCCGTTGGTATGGCGACCAATATTCCGCCTCACAACTTAAGAGAGGTAATCGGCGCGGTGGTGCGGATCATTGACAATCGGGTCAATGAAAACCGGGAGACCAGCCTGGAGGAGATCATGACCATTATCAAAGGGCCGGATTTCCCGACCGGAGCGACGATCTTAGGCAAAACCGGCATTGAGGAGGCTTACCGGACCGGACGGGGCAAGATCAAGGTGCGGGCAGTCACCAATATTGAGCCCCTTCCCAACGGCAAAAACCGGATTATCGTGACAGAGATCCCATATCTGGTAAATAAGGCCCGGCTGATTGAAAAGATTGTGGAACTGGTGAAGGAAAAGAAGGTGGACGGCATCACGGATATCCGCGATGAATCCAACCGGGAGGGCTTACGGATCTGTATTGATCTGCGCCGTGATGTAAATGCCAATGTGCTGTTGAATCAGCTGTTCAAGCATACGCAGCTGCAGGATACCTTTGGTGTGATTATGCTGGCTCTGGTGGACAATCAGCCGAGAGTGCTGAATCTTCTTCAGATGCTGGAATTTTATTTAAAACATCAGGAGGATGTGGTCACAAGAAGGACCCGGTATGATTTAAATAAAGCAGAGGAGCGGGCTCACATTCTGGAGGGCCTCTTAAAAGCACTGGATTATATCGATGAGGTGATTCGCATTATCCGCGGTTCTGCCAATGTGGCAGAGGCCAAGCAGCAGCTGATGGAGCGTTTTGAACTGACTGATCCGCAGGCGCAGGCAATTGTAGACATGCGTCTGCGTACCCTGACCGGTCTGGAACGGGAGAAGCTGGAAAACGAGTACAAGGATCTGGAAGCAAAGATTGCGGAGCTGAAAAGTATTTTGGCAGATGAAAAGAAACTGTTGGGCGTGATCAAGAAGGAGATCCAGGTTATTTCCGACAAATACGGCGACGAGCGCCGGACCGGTATTGGTTATGATTACGATATGTCTGTGGAGGATCTGATTCCGGACGATGACACGGTAATCGCAATGACCAATTTAGGCTATATCAAGCGGATGGACATTGACAACTTCAAGGCTCAGAACCGGGGTGGAAAGGGCATTAAAGGCATGCAGACCATCGAGGAGGATTATATTGAGGATCTGTTCATGACCACCAATCATCATTATGTGATGTTCTTTACCAATACGGGACGGGTGTACCGTCTGAAGGCTTATGAGATTCCGGAGGCCGGGCGGACTGCCAGAGGAACGGCAATTGTTAATTTACTTCAGATGATGCCCGGCGAGAAAATCACAGCTGTCATCCCGATGAAAGAGTACAATGACGAGAAGTTCCTGTTCATGGCGACCAAGAAGGGCATGGTAAAGAAAACTCCGATGCTGGAATATGCGCATGTGAGAAAAACCGGTCTGCAGGCGATCCTGCTCCGGGAAGGCGACGAACTGATCGAGGTTAAGGCGACTGACAATACGGAGGATATTATTCTGGTAACGAAAAAGGGCATGTGTATCCGGTTCCATGAAACTGATGCAAGAGTCACCGGGCGTGTGTCCATGGGCGTAATCGGCATGAAGTTTGATGATGACGATGAAATTATCGGCATGCAGACGGCAAGCCAGGGAGAATGCCTGCTGGCTGCTTCTGAAAAGGGTTATGGAAAGAGAACCATGGTCAGTGAATTCAAGCCGCAGTTCAGGGGCGGAAAGGGAGTTCTCTGCTATAAGGTAACAGAAAAGACCGGTTATCTGATCGGAGCAAAGCTGGTAGATGATCACAGAGAGGTCATGCTGATTACCAATGAGGGCATCATTATCCGGATGGCAGTGAATGATATCAGTATTATTGGACGCAACACTTCCGGTGTGAAGCTGATGAACATTGATGCGGAATCTGATGTCCGGGTGGCCAGTATTGCCAAGGTAAGGGAAAGTGCATCGTCCGATGAGTCGTCTGAAGGGAACGTGATATCCGAATTATCCGGGAAAGAGGACGGAACAGGTGAAGAAAGCAAAGACTGATTAAAACAAGAGAGGAAAAAATCAAATGAACCGGATTGTATATATGGTTTTTAGGAACCTGTATCGTGTACCGTTCTGGTTTTATCAGGTTTGTAAGATGGGGAAGGCTGAGGATACCCATACCGAAGAAGAACGGTATGGGTATTTAAGCCGTCTGGTGACGGAGGTAAACCGTACCGGCCGGGTAACGGTAGAGTGCTTCGGAAGAGAAAATCTTCCGGAGAAGGATGGATTTATTATGTTTCCTAATCATCAGGGGTTGTTTGATTCGCTGGCACTTTTTGAAACTTGCCCCAGGCCGTTTGGAATTGTCATAAAGAAAGAAGCGCTGAACTGGATTCTGGTAAAACAGATTGTCGCCATGATCCGGGGAATCGGGATTGACAGAAGTGATATCCGGGATTCCATGGAGGTCATCAGGCAAGTAACGCAAGAAGTAAAACAAGGAAGGAATTTTGTGATTTTCCCGGAAGGGACCCGCAGCCGCGGTGAGAATGAGCTGCTTCCATTTAAGGCGGGAACCTTCAAAAGTGCAGTCAATGCAAAATGTCCGATCGTTCCGGTTGCACTGAAGGACTGCTATCGTCCGTTTGATATCTGCTCGATCCGGAGAGAAACAGTACAGATACATTATCTGGAACCACTTTATCCGGAAGAATATGCGGGAATGAAAACGAAAGAGATTGCAGAACTGGTACATGACCGGATTCAGGCGGTGATCCGTCCTTAAATCTGATTCTACATGGATCTCATTTCGGGAAAAATTTATAGAATTAGAAAAAATAAAAAAAATTAAAAAAACGGTTGACAGAATAGAAACCTTTATGTATAATAACATATGCGTCTGGCGACAAATGTGTTGCAGATGCGATCATATGGAAATATGAATTCGGAGAAATACTCAAGAGGCCGAAGAGGCGCCCCTGCTAAGGGTGTAGGTCGGGCAACCGGCGCGAGGGTTCAAATCCCTCTTTCTCCGCTTCCTTTTCCAAATGATTATTTTTTTGCCCTGTTTTTTGGCAAAAAAAGAAAATAAAAAAACTGCTTGACAAACAAAAATAGCTGTGATAAGATATAACACGCTGTTGAGAATGAAAGCAGTGAGATACGGGATTAAAAACCTCGAAAAGTTTTTGAAAAAAGTTGTTGACAAACTCGAAATGATGTGATATCATAAATG
>JBJELD010000111.1:0-27445 GCA_051878975.1 Candidatus Caccovicinus sp. | reverse complement strand
CTATTTATGCAAGAGTTTTCGGAATATATCAGGAAAAATGTGCAAAACTGATTGCATAAGATGTCTCAGAATTTCTTGTGCAACATACAGAAACAAATATCTCTGTTGCAGAAAATATGATTGCTCTATCAATCCCACAATTGCAACTTATATTTGCAAAATCTATCTCCGTCTGACCGCAGAGGCAACTTCCATAGATGTGATATCTTTGCTAAAAAACTGATTTTTATCCACAATAATCTCCTACTTCAATGATTAGAAACACATTCTCCGGTAAAACTAAAACCTCTTTTTCTTATATCTACAAAGATTCCTGCAATTAAACCAACATTTCTGAAACCGGTTTAACTGCAGAATCACTAAATCATTACTGTTACTTTCGTTCCGGATAGTGTCATCTTCGTTTTTCTATTAACTGTTGAATTTCCTGCCGCTCCGGCATGACTCTTAAAGCACCTTTCCGTGTTGTAATCAGAGATGCAGCGGCATTGGCAAATGTCAGCATTTCGTGCAGATTTTCTTCTGTCAATCCGTCAAGTCCATACTCGCAGATATAATGAAGCACACATCCGCAGAATGTATCGCCTGCGCCTGTAGTTTCGATTGTATTTTCATGCAGAAACGGATTTACTTCAACCATCATTCCTTCATAATATGCTCTGCTTCCCCGTTTTCCCATGGACACCAGAATCAGCGGAATATGATATCGCTCATTGATCCACTTCACGCCTTCCGTATAATCGGATTTCCCGGTCAGCCACTGAATCTCATTATCTGAAATTTTCAAAATATGGCAGTATTCCAGACCGTATAAAACCTGTTCCTTTGCTTCACTCATGTATTCCCACAGAGGGGGACGCAGGTTCGGATCAAAGGATATTAGCGCTCCTGCTTTCTTTGCTGCAACGACAGCTTTTTTAGTAGCTGCACGTACTCCTTCATGTGTCATGGACAAGGTGCCGAAATGAAAAATCCGGGAATTTTTTATCAGGCTTTCGGGTATTTCTGCTTCTGTCAACATCATATCGGCACCTGGATTGCGGTAAAAAGAAAAATCTCTGTCACCATCCGGATAAGTATGAACCAGTGCAAGTGTAGTGTGGACCTGTTCATCCATATACAGATATTCAGAGTCAATACCAACTTCTGTAATTGCATTTTTTAACTGTCTACCGAAAAAATCATTCCCAACTTTTCCGATAAATGCGGTTTTGTGTCCCAGTTTTGTCAGCATTGCCAGTACATTGCAGGGGGCACCGCCTGGATTTGCCTCACATAAAGGATTTCCCTGATTGCTTGTTCCATTTTCCGTAAAATCAATCAGCAGTTCTCCCAATGCGATCACGTCATACTTCTTCATATCTTTTACAACCTCCTGTTATAATACTTTGTTATTCACGGATTGGCCTGACTCCAGAGTAGTACCTCCATAAGCGTAAGAGACCGGCAAACAGACTAACGGAGGTTTGCATTGAGTATTTTCCTGAAACAGCAGTTCCACGCACATCTCAGCCAGTTTCGGAATCGGCTGAACAATGGTGGAACAAATATATTCCGAATCTCCGAAATAACGGATACCGTCGAAACCGATGATCTGGACATCCTCCGGAACACGAACATGTAGCCTGGTCAGTATATTCATTACATAATGTGCTACATAATCCGTTACGCAGAACAGACCATCAAATTCCAGTTTTCCGTCGATCATATATTCTTCAAAAAAGGAATAAAAATGTTCCATCGGCTCACTATCATCAAGAATCTTCATGGTATATTTCAGATTTCGTTTCAGGCATCCCTTCTCAAAACCTGCCTTTCGCTTGTTTGGTTCGTTACTCAGAGAGGAACCAATCCGCAGAAAAGCCACATTATGGCACCCCAGGTCAGCAAGCTTTTCTGCAGCCATCTGTCCTCCGGCAAAGTTGTCACTGGATACGCAGGGAATCGAAGAGTTTATAATGCGGTCAATCGATACAAAAGGCAAATCTTCATTTATAAGCAGGTTATCGCTGTAAGTAAGTCCGATAATTCCATCCACCTTGTTCTGCCTGACCATGGTAATATACTCTTGTTCCATCTCCGGATTCTCATCAGTCGTACATAGAAGCATGCGATATTTTCGCTTCTGAAGTTCAATATTTATATAGTTTGCCAACTCTGCCAGAAAGGGATTAACTGTATTTGGTATCAATAAAGCTACTGTATAAGTTTTGTCAGATTTCATCCCCTGTGCATAGCTGTTAACCTGGTAACCCAGTTTATTTACAGCATCTTCTACACGCTGCTTGTATATTTCTCCTACAGGAAGCCCATTCACAACCTTGGATACGGTTCCCAAAGCGACTCCGGCTTCGCGCGCCACATCCTTCATGGTAGGTGCGGTACTCTTTTTCTTCATAACGAAAATTCCTCCGAATTGTTTTTAAATCCCTGTATTTGACAATACATTACCAAAGAATTCAGAAAAGGACAGCATTTTTCTGCTGCCCCTTTCCTTTTTAAAGATCAGACGATATAACATTACCAATTACATGTCATCCAATTAAATCATACTTTACAACATTCATCTTTACGCTGCCGTCTGCAAAGAAAGAGATACCGTCTGCAGCCAGATTCGTATAAATTGTCGTTGTAACCGTCTGTTCGCCATCATTTACAAACAGCTCAGCACTGAAGCGATCCAGGATCAGACGCAGTTTAAGCTTTCCGTTTTCAGAACAAACCTGACTTCTTCTGTTGTGAAGTGTTGCTCTTCTGGAGCCGGAGAACTTTCGATCCACCTTCAGAACAGATTCATGGGGACGGAAGCTGACAGTTGTATAAATGCCGGAATCCTGTGCAAAATAAACAGCAAACTTCTTATAGATATTCTGTTCATCTCCGGGAGAAAGCTCGATTTCCATATCGATTTGTCTTCCCTCAATGCCTTCCAGCTTGAGTGTATCCTCAAATATAACATCTCTATACTCTACTTTATTACTGCGCAGCGTTTCCAGTTCCCGAACCGGCTTTTGAATCAGTCTGCCGTTTTTCAAAGACAATTCTCTGGGCAAAGTCATCTGGCCAAACCAGCGTGTTTCCTTCGGATGAAGACGGCTGGTATCCCAGTTCTGCATCCATGCAATCATTACTGTCCTGCCATCCGGTGTTTTCATCGTCTGAGGGGCATAAAAATCAATTCCGTAATCTACAGCCTGATTTGCCTCATCCTTAAAAGTACCTGTTTCTTCATCTAATTCCCCGATCAGGCACAAGGTTCCATTGCCGTTGTCATATTCAAAGCCTTCCGGAAGCATATCCATGGGACTGCAGAGAATTACATCCTTTCCATCCAGTTTGAACAGATCCGGGCATTCCCACATAACGCCATAGCGGTTATTATTCGCTTTCAGTACACTTTTAAACTTCCAGTCAAATCCTGTCCGGCTGGTATAAAGCAATATCTGTCCGCTTCCGTCAGCAGCACGATTGGCAATTGCACAACTGTACGTTCCATCCCCATTCTGCCACATCTTCGGGTCACGAAAATCCGCTTCACTGCATCCTGCAGGTATGTCTTTTTCATCCAGGATCGGATTATGCTCATATTTTTCATAATCCAATCCATTACCTACAGCAAGGCACTGAGTCTGCTTATCGACAGGTTCTGCATCAGCCCGCGGTACTCTCTGTACACCTGTGTACATCAGCAGCTGTCTTCCATCCGGAAGCATTACTGCACTTCCAGAAAAACAGCCATCCCTGTCATATGTCTGGTCCGGAGCCAGTACAGCCGGAAGATACTCCCAATGCAGCAGATCTTCACTTACAGCATGTCCCCAGTGCATCGGTCCCCAGTAAGGATCATACGGATGATACTGGTGAAACAGATGATATTTTCCCTGATAGTATGAGAATCCGTTGGGATCATTCAGCCAGCCAACGCGGGCTGAATAATGAAACCCGGGCCGTTCCTCTTCACTTATTCTCTTCTCATAAGTTTCTTCATATTTCCGCGCTTCACGTAATGTCTGACTTGTCATGTTGTTTTAAATACTCCTTATTTCAATGTTTTATTCTGTAATATTTTCAAAATAAGCATCCAGATATTTCTGGAAAATTGAAAGATATTTTTCCATTCCGTAAGCGTCCAGATCTTTCAGATACTGATCCCAGTCTGCATCAGTGAAACCGTTCATAATCCAGTCGGATTTCTTGGCATTGATAGTCTTCTGAATATCTGCCTGCAGATTGGAAAGTTCCTCTGTATCTTCACGGCTCATAAATACATTGGGATATACATATTTTGTATTCATATCAGGTGTATAGTAATCTTTAATCCAGTCCAGACGGTACTGTGCATCATCAGGGCAGGTTACATATACGCCGTAATATTCATCCAGAATCGCCAGAGGTCCGCCAACAGATTCTGCTTCTCTTACTTCTACAGGAGATGCATCACCCAGAGGAGCATGTTTCAGCATATCTTCGCCATTTTCATTTTTGCCCAGTTCAAAGATATCGAAATCGTCATCTTCGCCGTAGGTACCCCAGTTGTTCTGAGGAGACTGGAAAGGATCATACATCTGATCCAGCCATGCGCATACAAGTGCAGGGTTTTTCGCAACAGCTGTTACTACACAGCGTCCGCGGTCAAAACCACTGGTAAAAGATCCGTTCTGAGGAGTAATGTTTCTGGTATCTGCTGTCAGAGCCGGAAGGGGAACGAAATCTTCCAGATTATCGATATTTGCAACATCCCAGCTGAAGCATACACCGTAACGATGAGATTTACCCTTGGAAACATAGGTGGACCATTCCTGTGTAAAAGCTTCGGGATCGATCAGGTTTTCTTCATACAGGGAGTGCAGCCATTCGATACCTTCCTTGTAGCCTTCCTGAGTTGCACTGCAGATAACTTTCTTGTCGTCAGTAACTGCAATATGTCTGCCCTTATCTGCATCGCCGTAGCCTTCGCCGAATCCATTGATCAGGATACTGGGATCCTGGTCACCGTCATTTACGATACAGGACATGGGAATAATACTGCCGTCAATGTTAAATTCAGCCTGAAGTTTGGAAGCGTTATCGCGGAAAGCGATCAAAACCTTTTCAAATTCTTCTACTGTTGTGGGCATATCCAGTTTCAGAAAATCCAGCCATTTCTTATTAATAAAGCTCATATTGCCGATTGTCTGAATAGCAGTCTTTTCAGAGCCCAGCTGTTCAATCCAAGGTAAAGCCCAAATATGGCCTTCTGAATCTGTACACATAGCTTTGTATTCCGGATATTTTTCAAATACAGCACTGAGGTTGGGCATATAAGCATCAATATACTCTTCCAAAGGAATGATAACACCCTGATCTGCATATTTCAGAAGGTCACTGTCACCGAAACCTGCACTGAAGATAAAATCAGACAGTGTATCTACATCAGCCATTGCCAGAGAAATCTTGTCGCCCCACTGATCAGACTGAATTGCATTCCATTCAATCTTCACATTGGTCTTTTCCTGCAGACGTTTGAAAATGGTACGATTGTTGGGGTTTGATTCCGTGCTGGGCGGATAGCTAATCATACCAGTCAGCGTGGTTTCTTCTTTTAAAGGAAATGCCAGTTCCGCTTTATCAACTTCCTGAAATTCTCCGTTATTCAGTTCTGTTTTGCCTCCGCCGCAGGCTGTCAGTGAAAATACCATACCAGCTGCCAGAACAGCCGACGCAACACGCTTAAATATTCTGCTTTTTTTCATGCTAAACTCCTTTTCTTTTTGCTCTTTCATTTCTTAAATCATCGTAACACTTAAATCATCCTGTCCCTTCAGAAAACGCTTATCCCTTGATGGAACCTGCCATAATACCTGCATCAAAGTACTTCTGGAAGAAAGGATACATCACGATCAGAGGTAAACTGGAAACAATGATAGTTGCATATTTCAACAATTCTGCAAGCTGTGCACGCTGAGCAGTACTCTGCATGTCAGAAATCATACCGGATTCCGGCTGGTTCTGAATCAGGATGGAACGAAGCACCAGCTGCAGAGGCTGCTTGGCTGCATCATTCAAATAGATCATCGCATCAAAGTAGCTGTTCCACATACCTACAAACTGCCACAGTGCAAGTACTGCGATAACCGGTGTGCAGACCGGAAGAAGGATCTTAAAGTAATAAACCATCTCGTTGGCACCGTCCACTTCAGCTGCTTCTCTCAGTTCGGAAGGAATTCCCTGATAATAGGTTCTTGCAATAATCATATTCCACACACTGAACGCACCGGGGAGGATGATCGCCCACATGCTGTTTTTCAGACCCAGATTACTGATCAATAAGTATGTAGGGATCAGACCGCCTCCGAAGAACATGGTAATCACAAAGATTACATTGAAAAATCCTCTTCCCTTAAAATCAGCCCTTGACATGGGGTATGCGGCCAGCAGGGTAACAAACACCGACACAAATGTAAAGACCAGTGAATAAATAACCGCATTCTTAAAGCCGATCCAGATGGATGCATTGGACATTACGCGTTCATATGCAGTCAGCGTCCATTTACTGAAATCAAATGTAAGACCTTTGTTCTGCAAAACAACCGGATCCATAAAGGATGCTACAACGATATAAATCATGGGGATAATGATTGCAACGACAAACAGACCAAGCAAAACATATCCGGTAATCAGCAATGCCTTATCCTGTAAAGAATATCTGGCAAATCTGCTTTTCTTTTTCATATTCTGCCTCCTTACAATCCTTTGCCCTCATTCATCCGGGCTACTATTTTGTTCACTGCTACCAGAAGAATGACATTGATTACGGTATTAAACAGACCCACCGCCGTTGAAAAACTGTAATCGCCGTCCAGCAGACCTTTTTTGTACACATAGGTTGCAATAATTTCCGATGTACCCAGGTTCAGGTCTGTCTGCAGAGCGTAGGCCTTTTCAAAACCGATACTCATGATGTTTCCGGCCTGAAGAATAAACTGGATAATAACCATATCCTTGATGGCCGGCCATTCCACTGTCTTAATCTGCTGGAAAATGTTCGCTCCGTCGATAATTGCTGCTTCCCGCAGATCCTGGCTGGCATTGGAGAGGGATGCCGTGTACATGATGGATGCCCATCCTGCCCCCTGCCAGATACCGCTGGCGATATAGATGGTTCTGAATGCTTCCGGCATGGTCATGAAGTTGATGCTTGAACCAAACAGTAGGTTGACAGGACCGGTAACGGACAGGAAAATTCGTACCATACCACACAATACAATGACGGACACGAAGTTCGGCATGTACAGCACCAGCTGAATTTTCTTTTTGATTCCCTTACTCTCGATCCGATTCAGCAGGAAGGCCAGTAATATGGGGATGGGGAAGCCCCACAGCATTCCATAGATACTCAGCTTCAGAGTATTCGCCAGATACGTCATAAAATCAGGCGATGACAGGAACCGGGTAAAATACTTCAAGCCAACCCATCTGCTTCCAAGAATTCCGCGTATGGGATTGTAATCCTGAAATGCAATCAGGATACCGCCCATGGGAATGTACTTGAAAATAAGGGTCAGGGCCAGAGCCGGCAACAGGAAAATCACATACAGCTGCCAGTGAGTAACCACATAATTCAGCGTACCTTTTAATCCTGTTGATTTCTTCAGCGTTTTAGCCGAAGGTGATGTAGAAGATTTTTTCATGTTCTCCTCCTTTCATTTTTTCGCCTGATATTTTACAAATGCACCTATATTGAGTTAATGTAAAATTTCAACCAGGCTTTTACGTGCTTCAAATATACCAAATGCGTCGTTATTTGTCAATATATTTTTTATATTTGCACTCTTTATTTTACAAAATCAAATACAAATAGTGTGCATTTCAACAAAAACTATAGTTCACTCAGGTTTCTTAATAGGAATCTTCACCATTTTTTACATTTTTGCATTTGACACACTATGTTTTGTGTTTTATAATATATGTAATATATTTTTGCGTTCATAACATATTTTGTAATATTAATGTAATTCCTATCCACTTCTGTTTTCGGGCAAACGTAAAACCCGCATTCATTCGGATTGTTTAATTTATTTTACAAAGTTACAGATGTTTTCTGAACCAATTCAATATAAAGGAGCACTCAACATAAAACTATTAAGGAGATCAATATGTCCGACAGAGTAACTATACAGGATATCGCAGATGCCTTAGGCGTTTCAAGAAATACGGTATCCAAAGCAATCAATAATACCGGTATTCTTGCAGAATCCACAAGAGTTAAAGTTTTACAGAAAGCAAAAGAAATGGGATACAAACAGTTTTCCTATGTTTCAATTAAGGACGCTGTATCCCAGCCTCCCAGCCCCAATCGGGAAATTGCCCTGTTAACTACAAGCATGCTGGGAAATTCCCATTTTTCCTCTCCCATGCTGGATAATTTTCAGAAAGAGATTTCACAGATGGGATATACACTGACCATACATTTGATTCGTCAGGATGAACTTGACCAGATGAAGCTTCCATTTACATTTCATGCAGATCGGGTAGATGGAATTATATGTCTGGAAGTTTTCCATCCTGAATACAGCACTCTGATCTGTGATCTGGGGATCCCTGTGCTGTTTGTGGACAGTCCTGTAAACACGGGGAATTTTACATTAAAAGCAGACTGCCTGTATATGGATAACTATACTAATGTCCATGCACTGGTTCAGGAAATGGCATCGCGCGGATATAAGGACATCGGGTTTATCGGAGAATATATGCATTGTCAGTCTTTCTTTGAACGCTATATGGCCTATCGACAGGCCATGTACATTCTGGGCCTTCCATGTAAGGACGAGTACTGCCTGATTGAAAACAAGAAAAGCGTCATCAATCCCGGCTCCATGGATTATCAGGAGTATCTCCAAAGCCATTTTCAAAACCTGAAAAAACTGCCGGATGTATTCTTATGTGCCAACGATTTTGTAGCCATCGATACCCTGCAGGTTTTCAAACGAATGGGGATTTCTGTTCCCGATGATGTCCTTCTCTGCGGATTTGATGATTCCCCGGAATCGAAAGTCATTACCCCATCCCTGACAACCGTCCACATCCACAGCAGGATTATGGGATTTTCCGCTGTGCAGCTTCTGGTTTCCCGGATTAAGGAGCCTTCGCTGAATTACCGCACCATGCACACGGAAACGTCCCTGATTTACAGGGAATCTACAAAAGATTAAATAAACCCAAAAACAGGAATTATCAAAAACAATACTTAGAAAGAAAGGAAGAATTCATTTGAATCAGTTATTAAACCCGGAAAATCCGGTTCTGGAATTCATCACAAAAATTGTATATTGTGTTTATCTCAACATTCTGTGGCTGGTATGTTCCCTTCCCATTGTTACAATCGGAGCTTCCACTACAGCACTTTTCTACGTAACCTTAAAAATGGCCAAAAATGAAGAAGGGAACATTACAAAAGCATTTTTTCATTCTTTCAAAGATAATTTTAAACAGGGAACCGTAATCTGGATGATTCTCCTCGTTCTTGGAATGATTCTGGGAATCGATGGATATGTTCTGTATCATATACGGTTTGAGAATGCCTTCTGGACAATCTGTTCGGCGGTTTTTATCGTAGCACTGGTTGCATATGCAATTGTAGTGATGTATATTTTCCCACTCTTGTCCAGATTTGATAATACCGTTACCGCCATGTTTAAAAATTCCATCATGCTCGGCATGCGTTTCCTGTTCTGTACCGTACTAATGGCTGTGATTTATTTTGTCATGGCATTTGTAATCATTAATATCTTTACGCCAGCCGTTATTTTCGGAGAAGGACTCTGTGCTTTCCTGTGCTCTTATCTGCTCTCCAATATCCTGCTGATGTGCCAAGAAAAAGCCGAGAGTACACCTGAAGCATCAGAAGATGCAGAAGAGGAGTTGTCATGAAGCGAACTATGAAACGGTCGCAGGATCAGAAAACCTTTAAAGCACTTCATGGACGGCAGAAGCTGCAGTATATCTGGGATTACTACAAGCTTCCCTTGGCAGTGATCTGTATCCTTCTGTATGTCATCGGTTATATTCTTTACGGGCATTTTACCCATAAAGAAACGCTGCTTTGTACGGCATTGGTAAACGTATCTGCCGGTGAGACGCTTACAGAGCAGCTGAATGCCGGCTTCCTTGATTTCGTAAAAGCGGACAGGCAAAAAGAACAGCTGGAATTGTATACTGGACTTTACCTGACTGATGATGAGAACAGCCCATACCATGAATATACTTATGCCTCCCGCATGAAGATCCTAGCATCCATCAACAGTAAAGAACTGGATGTTGTCCTTATGGACAAAGAGGCCTTTGATTCTTTTTCTCAAAATGGATATCTGTGCAATCTGGAAGAATTACTTGCTGCTGAAGATACTTCTCTGTACAACCAGCTAAAACCTTATCTGATAACAAATACGATCATTCTGGAAGACAATTCAGTTGATACAGTGCTGGATCCCTCAGTCGCTTACGAGGCCGTTACAGAAGAATATCCTGTCGGTCTGGATTTATCCCGAATTGGCAAAGTAGGCACAGCAGGATATAATGATTCGATATATATGGGTATCATTTCCAATTCGCAGAGGAAAAATGCCTCAGTCGATTACATTCGGTATCTGACCGAATAAACTACCATCATCACCAGATTTCTAATTTTCAATAAGGTCTAGTGAGAGCGACCAGAATACCTGTATAATCTGAAAAAGCTCATAACCACCCGCAAAATCAGTACAAATGTCTGATTATATTAAACATGATAGAATGAAAAAGCGATGGAAAATAATATGATGAATGCATATGAAAAATTTCATTCGGTACAATCGCTGCAAGCAGGGCAAACCGGTACAGGTTCGCATCATTTCGAGATTTCTGCTCCCGTCAGAAATCTCGAAATCTTCTTGTTGTGGCACATCCCCAATCCCCTGAAGAACAGCATCTGAAGATGCTGGCTGCGCGTTCCAGTCGAACGCTTTTTTATCTTCTTTTTCCCATATTCCGAACCGGAACGATTCTTTCCTTATCCATATTTTTACAATTGCATCTCCCGGCACTTTTGCTTTTTCTGTATTTCTGTAGATTCTTTTTCCAGCATCAGTTCCACATTTTTTCTGGCAATCTGCCATTCCCTCATCTCTTTTTTGATATTCCGATATTCGGAATACGCCTGTTTCTTCTCCGCCAGCACCCGGGTATATTCATCACTTAGTTCTTTGATTCTGGGGATTTGATCCAGTTGAAGCTGCTCAAATGCTTCTTTCGCGGCTTTATGGAGGGTGATTTCTTCCCGATGTGCTTCCAGAAACTTTTTGCTGTACCCTGCTTTCCGGTAAGCCACATAAACGTCCCGCGTTTTAGAATAGTTGATGATATGCTTTTTCAGAGTGGTAATCTCTGCCAGCCGTTTCTCTGACTGTTTGATGCTGACAGACAGTTCCTCAAATTGCACCGCTGCCTGGTCTGTTTTTCTGACCAGTTCTTCATAATCATGAATTCCCTGTTCCTGCAGGAAACACAGCACCTGCGCCATCTGTTTCAGATTGAAAACTTTCGCCCAGCGTTCATAGCCTGTACCTTTTTCGGCATTTAATTTTTCCTGAATATCGATCAGCAGGTCGAATGGTTTGTCCGCACCTCTCGGTCCGCTTCTGCTTTTCGGATGATGGGCTTTCTTACCCTCCAGTACCGCCCGCAGGTCTTCCTCCGTATAGCCCTCTCCCAGAGAACGAAAACGAATAAACCGATTCTGCCCTTTACCGCGAACAGCCGTATATTTGCCCCGTTTCCATTCATACCCGGCTTCTTCCAGCAGAGCAAGAAGTGCTTCAAAATTTTCCGGCTTCTTTTCTAGAGCCGCATCGATCGCCGCACAGATCGTTTCCCGATGCGTTTTCTTTTTCGGATAAACGGTCCGTTTGCTCCGCTCCGAATAAGGTCTTGGCGTAATAATCGACAGGCCATGTTCCAGGCAGATCCGGTCACTGACCCGCTGGAGTGCCAGACCGGAAAGGCGAAAATCCCGGAATTTCCGGCTGCAGTCCAGTGACGTGGAATTAAAAACGATGTGATTATGGATATGGGCACGGTCCACATGCGTGGCGACAAGAAACGCATGGCGGCCTTTGGTAAACTGCAGCGCCAGTTCGTATCCGATCTGATTCGCTTCTTCCGGCGTCACCTCACCAGGCTTGAATGACTGGCGGATCTGATACGCGATCACATCCCGTTCCTGACTGCGCCCGGTGATCTGCTGATACTGGCGTTTGGATAAAAGAAATTCCTCATCTGCCGTCATGGGATCACATTCATAGGCTCTGACCCATTTTCCCCCCTCTGTTTTCTCCGGATTCTGGGAATAATCTGTCCGCTCCGCCAGACACTGTGCCAGCGTTTTTCCCTTATTCAGGTGCAGGGAAATCAACCGGGTTGCCGCCATTTTCCATTCCTCCCGCTGCTTTAAAATCACTTCTGATCGGATTTCCGGTATCTGACAATGTCATGAAAAAAGGACCGCAGGTTTCCTGCAGCCCTTTCCTTCCCACATCTTACCGCAGCATCCGTTCCCGGTCTGCTGCTCCCATCAGATAAGAACATTTTGACACCACACTGATTTTGCTGAAATACACCATCATCATTTTCTCATACCGCTTCCAGTTCTCACTGCCAACGCCTCCGATGCATTTCGCAAATTCTTCTTCCATTTCATGCTGTACATCCGACAGCTGTTCGTAGGCTTCATTTCCCTCAACAGCGGTTCCAATGGGATCTTCATACAGGTCATAATACTGCTCCATAAATTCTCTGTCCATGACGGCCTCCTCATTCATTTTTTATCAGGAATGCAGGAAACCGGTCAGCCTGCCCCGCAGGACATCTGCAGTCCCAATCAGCCAGGCCGCTGCAAACACAAGAAGCAAACCGGCCGCTTCGATTCCGCATAACAGAAGGACATCGTTCCAGTCCTTTTGAACTGCACTGGAAATCCCGCAGCCAAATACAAACAGCATCAGCGGTCCCCATACATACGAAGACAGTTCCAAGGCGATGTTCCCCAGCAGGGAAACCAGCAGAAGGACCAGAATCACCGGCAATGCCAGAAGTTTCAACGGAAGTTTGAACAGCCACATAAGCACACCCGCCTTTCCATATTTTACCTGATGCCTTCATTGTAACGGTTCTGATTTTCATCTGCAAGGATGTGGAGCAGTTTCTGATCTGATTTTCGGTTGTGTTTCCAGATTTTTAAAAAAATGCTTTTGATCCGGTCAGATTGCGGACAGCTTCACCAGGATGTTTCTGGCACACTTCCAGATGGCATCCAGCCGTTCTCTCAGGTCCTGGATATCGGCCTCATAAATCCTTCCCGTTTCATTTGCATTTCTGGCATACTGGTTCAGGTTATTGCTGCAGCGCCGGAGCAGGACGATCATTTCTTTGATTTCCTGCAGATCCAGCCGGACACAGTACCCATCCAGGGCCATTTTCCGCAGGTACGCTGCCCGGTTTTGGATCCCCATTTCGTTCATTTTCTCCCGGATTCGCTCCACTTCCCCGGCAGTGGCCAGAAAATGAATCTGCTGGTCTTTCTTTTCCATCAAAGCACCTCCTCACGGGTTTCCCGCTGTTTCCCGGACGGATGCGGAACCGTTTTTACGTTCAGGCCGGTCAGTACCGAAGGCCGGTCTTCTCTGTTTTCCCGATGTTCCGTCTCTTCCCTTCCTTCCTCCATATTAAGCAGGGCATCCAGTTCCGCCAGCCGGGCACTTTTTTCCCGCAGCAGAGATTCCTGTGGAAACGGTTTCCCCAGTTCTGCCCTGGCTGCTTCCTGCTGGTTCTGCAGGTCTGCCAGCCGGGCTCCCGCCTGTTCCAGACGCACCGGGATTCCTGCCAGGGCATGATCCAGCCGGAGAAGATTCCCCCGCGGATCCGAACCCAGTGTCACCGGATGGCGTATCTTCCCTTTCAAAACCATCTGGTATTCCCGGCTGAAGCTGTCAAACGACAGCTCCATCTGAAAGCCCCTGTAGCTGCCAAAGGGCACCGCTTCCGTTCCTTTCAATTCCCTGCAGGCTGCAAGAATGGCGGCACCGGCCATTTCTTTTTCCGAAAGCAGCTGTCCCTGCACTTCCATACCCGCAAAGCCCTCCTTCGGCAGCGGATGGGCAGAAGCGGTTTTCAGATCTGCCTCCAGACCATGAATCACGCCCTGCAGGTTTTCCATTTCCGCCGGAAACCAGCGGAGGAGCCGGTCTTCCAGCCGGTACTGCTGACTCTGGTGATCTGCTTTTAATAGCCGCAGCCTTGCCACCTCCACATCCAGGTCCATCTTCTCCCGGATCAGGGGATTCCCTGCACATAACGCCTTGATCTCCGCATAGGACAGGGCCTGTTCATCCACATCCTCACAGGAACGCACCGGGGATTTGCTCGTCATGATCTGACTGATGAATTTCTGTTTATTTTCCAGCGTCTGGTACAGATAGGCATCAAAAGTGCCTTCGGTCACATACTGGAAGATCTGAATTTTGGCATTGCGGTTTCCCTGCCGGATTCCCCGCCCGTTTCTCTGGGTCATATCCGAGGGACGCCAGCCCACATCCAGATGATGGATGGCAATGAGCCGGTCCTGCACATTGGTGCCTGCCCCCATTTTCTGGGTGCTGCCCAGCAGGACACGGACCTGCCCGGCCCGGACTCTGCCAAACAGTTCTTTTTTCTGAACCTCCGTTTTCGCGTCATGAATAAACGCGATCTCTTCCGCCGGTACCCCCTTTGCCAGAAGCTTCCCTTTGATGTCCTCATAAACATTGAAGGTCCCGTCCCCTTTGGGCGTGGATAAATCGCAGAACAGCAGCTGGGTGTGCTTTTCTTCCTTCCCTGCCTCCCAGATCTGAAATACCTGGTTCACACAGGCATTCAGCTTGCTGTCCGGGTCATCGGGCAGAAGCGGATTCATGAGCCGCTGATCCAGGCCCAGCTTGCGCCCGTCCGATGTGATCTTCAGCATGTTGTCTTCCGACGGATCCACCATCCCGCTGTGAACGGCCGCTGCCCGCTCCGACAATTCAGCCACCATGGCCTTTTGATGGGCAGACGGCGGGACCACAATGGTCTGAAAATCCGCTTTGGGAACCGGCAGGTTCAGCTGGTCGCTGGTTTTGATATCCGCGGCTTCCCGGAACAGGTTCATCAGTTCCGGCAGGTTGAAAAATTTCGCAAACCGGGTCCGTGCCCGGTAGCCGGTCCCTTCCGGTGCCAGTTCCATGGCCGTGGTGGTTTCCCCAAATGTGGAAGCCCAGCAGTCAAAATGGGTCATTCCCAGCCGCTGCAGGGTATCGTACTGGAGATACCGCATCATGGTATACAGTTCGGTCATGGAATTGCTCACCGGGGTCCCCGTGGCAAACACAATCCCCCGGCCGCCGGTCAGCTCATCCAGATAGCGGCATTTCAGGAACATGTCCGCGGATTTCTGGGCTTCGGACGTGGAAAGCCCTGCCACGTTCCGCATCTTCGTATACAGAAACAGGTTTTTATAGGCATGGGCTTCATCCACAAACAGCCGGTCCACCCCCAGCTGTTCAAACGTGATCACATCATCCTTCCGCTCCCTGCTGATCACTTTATCCAGCCGGACCTGCAGGGATTTCCGGGTCTTTTCCATCTGCTTGATGGTAAACCGTTCCCCCCGGCCCCGCTTCATTTCTTCCAGTGCCGCTTCGATCTCCCCGATCTGCTGGCGCAGCAGCCGTTCCTGGCGTTCCGGGGAAATGGGGATCTTTTCAAACTGGCTGTGCCCAATGATGACCGCATCATAATCCCCTGCGGCAATGCGGGCACAGAACTTTTTCCGGTTCGCCGTCTCAAAATCCTTCCGCCCGGCAACCAGGAGCTTCGCACTGGGATAAAGCCGTAAGAATTCATTGGCCCACTGCAGGGTCAGATGGTTTGGCACCACAAACAGGCTTTTCTGACAGAGCCCCAGCCGTTTCAGCTCCATAGCTGCCGCCGCCATTTCAAAGGTCTTTCCTGCCCCGACCTCATGCGCCAGCAGGGTATTCCCGCCATACAGGATATGGGCAATGGCATTCTGCTGATGGGAACGGAGCCGGATCTCCGGATTCATCCCCGCAAACCGGATATGGCTCCCATCGTACTCCCGGGGACGGACCGCATTGAACTGCTCATTATACCGGGTGACCAGCGCATTCCGCCTCACCGCATCCTTCCAGATCCAGTCCCGGAACGCATCCTGAACGGCCTGCTGCTTCTGCTGGGCCAGCGTGGTTTCGGTCCGGTTCAGCACTCTCCGCTGTTTTCCATCCGCATCCTCCACGGTATCATACACCCGGACATCCTTCAGGTTCAGGGAATCCTCCAGAATCCGGTAGGCATTGGCCCGGCTGGTGCCATAAGTGACATACGCCATCACGTCATTTTTTGACGGAGCGGCTTTCCCGGTCACCTGCCATTCCGCCGTGATGGGGGAATAATTCACTTCCAGCACCCGGCGCAGATAAAACGGGGGCTGAAAGGTTTCTTCCATAAACTGCTGAATATACGCCCGGTCAATCCAGGCCGCACCCAAACGGACCTCGATTTCGGAAGCATCCAGGTCTTTGGGCTGTGCCTGCTCCAGAGCTTCCACGTTAATCGTAAACCGGGGATCCGACGTCGCTGCCAGCCGCGCTGTGCGCAGTTTTTCCCGTACATTTCCGGAAAGATACGCATCCGCCGTCTGCCAGCCGGATTCACACGGCCCTTCTTCCAGGGGATCTTTGAAAATCACCCCGCGCAGCCCTTCGATCATCCTGTCATACTCACCCGGGGTTCCCAGAAGCTGTGCCATAAACGGCAGGTCCACCTTCCCCCGTTCCCCAATGGAAACCGCCAGGGCTTCCCCGGGCGTATCCACCCGGGTCACCTTCCGATCCGGGCGGATGGTCCGTTTCGTAAACAGATCCGCCAGACTTTCCAGGTTCCCGTTCTCATCCAGGTTCTCCAGCGAACAGAGCAGATAGTAGGACGAATCCTCGGCAAATGACTGGGCATTGGCCCGGGAATTGATCAGGCCATAGGAACTGCGGAATGCCTCATAAGCCCGGGACAGTTCCCGCCGTTTTGCCGCAATCGTTTCCTCCGGTGCATCTTCCAGCTGGCTGTCGATCAGTTCCCGGACAATCCCGCGCAGCTGCACCATACCCCGAACCCGTCCTTTGGCCGTTTCATTCAGATCCACACGATGCATCCTGGAATGTTCCCGGAAATAAACCTCTCCTTCCCACACCGTATAGGAAAAATTTTTCACGCCGGGGACCGCCGGAAGAATCTGCTGTCCGGGCTCCCGGTCCGGTTCTGCGGCATCTTCACCGGCTTCCCGCAGGGCAGCTGCCTGATATTTCCCCTCCAGCTGACGGACTGCCGTTTCCAGCTGGTCTGCCAGCACAGCGCCTTCCAGCGGCAGGACGGTGACTTCCTGTTTTCCATACGGGGTGTTCTCCGCGTGCAGCGTTCCCAGAACCATGTCCGGATGCTCCACAAAATAGGAATTGACGGCAAATCCTTCCGGCGTCTGCCCCAGATGCACCCAGTCCGGCTCCTTTTCCATGGGATACTCCCGTTTCTGCAGAAACAGGAGATCGGACACCACATTGGTACCGGCATTGGCCCGGAATGCATTATTGGGAAGCCGGATGGCTCCCAGCAGTTCGGCCCGCTGTGCCAGATACCGGCGCACCTCCGGGGATTTCTGATCCATGGTGTAGCGGCTGGTCACAAAAGCCACCAGCCCTCCCGGGCGCACCTGGTCCAGTGCCTTGGCAAGGAAATAATTGTGAATGGAAAAGTTCAGCTTGTCATAAGACCGGTCGCTGACTTTATAGTTCCCGAATGGGACATTTCCCACCGCCAGATCGTAAAAATCCCTCCGGTCTGTCGTTTCAAAACCGGCGATGGTGATCTCCGCCTCCGGGTACAGCTTCCGGGCAATCCGTCCGGAAAGGGAATCCAGTTCCACCCCATACAGGCGGCTTCCCTGCATGGACTCCGGCAGCATCCCGAAAAAGTGGCCGATCCCGCAGGCCGGTTCCAGAATGTTGCCGGTCTGAAATCCCATCCGGGCTGCCGCTTCATAGATGGCACGGATCACCACCGGGCTGGTATAATGGGCATTTAAGGTGGAAGCCCTGGCACTCTCATACTCGGTTTCCGAAAGAAGCTCCTTCAGTTCCCGGTATTCAGCCGCCCAGGACGGCTGCTCCGGGTCAAATGCCTCCGGCAGGCCGCCCCAGCCCACATACCCGGACAGGACCTGCTGTTCCTCCGGCGTGGCATTCCGGTTTTCCGCTTCCAGCGCAAACAACATGCGGACGGCCTCCAGATTCCGATTGAATTTCTGTTTCGGACCGCCTTCTCCCAGGTGGTCATCCGTGATCCGGAAGTTTCGGGCAGGAATCGGGGAAGAATCGGGAATGGCACGCCGGAGTTCTTCCCATTCCCCGTCAGAAACCGGAATCTCCAGTTCCTGCGCAGGTTCACCGGTTCCCAGAATCAGGTGATCCCCCCGACGGGTCATCGTTCCCGGAGCAGGTTTGAGAGGTTGGTCTGCTGTGTTTCCAATTGGGCTCGAATCTTTGGTGTCCAGCAGGATCTGATCCGATTCAGTCTTCAAAAGAGAAGATTCCAAAGTAGAAAATGCATGGGCCGGGGCCGGAAGCGGTACCCTGCCAATTACGGCATACGCCTGATCCAGTTTCCGCAGTTTCTCCCGGTCTGCCGCATCCAGATACCGGTCCTGCCGTTCCAGTGTTTCCAGCACCTGTTCCACCTGATTCCAGGTAAGCTGCTTTTCCTGCGGGTCTCCCGATCTCCGGATCTGCATCCCCTTTGCACGGTAGTCCACAAACCCGGAACTGCCATCCAAAAACCGGTGGCTGCGTCCCCCGGTCCCATACTCCTGCCTCAGATACTCTGTACGTTTTCCGGCATCCGGCTCCTGCTGATATAAAAGATGGATCCGGAGTTTTCCATCCTGATACCCGGAGCCCTGCCGCAGGACCTGCTCGATTTCTTCCTGAGAAACCAAAAAAGCGGAGGGCATTTCGCTCTCCGCCATCCGGTCAATCTGCCGGATCTGTTCTGCTTCGGAAGGAAAGAAACTTAACGGTAGATCAGTTCCTCCAGAATGATTTCTTCTGCCTGCGCTCTGAGGCTGTTCATATGCTGGACCCATGCCAGCTGACCGCTCTTTTTGTCCGGTGCCGGATTTTTCTCCAGCGTTTCTCGCATCAGCCGGGCCATTCTCGCTTTTGCGGTCTCCTCGATCTCCCGCAGGTGCGGGTACAGCTTTTCGGTCAGCACCAGTTCGTTGTACTGTATGGGATGGTTCTCCCGAAGGAAACTCCGGCGCATCCTTCCGTACCTGCCCAGAGGCTTCTGTACGTTCACTTCCAGTTTCAGATCCGGGATCAGGTAATCCCCGTTCCTGGTGTAAGTCCATTCGTTCTTCATGACTGATTCTCCTTTCTTCTTCTCTGCTGCGTTCATAGCTTCGAACCGCAGCCTCGATTTCCCGGAACACCCGGGAAGACAGCGTGCTGACCGCCGTCCCCAGCACATTGGCAGCCGGTCCGGTATTAAAATCCAGAATATCCCGGAATTCTTCCGGTTCCAGATCCGCATCCGGATGATCGGTACACCGGGTACAGAGGGCATAGGTGATGCTGACTGCCGCCGCGTTCCGGAATGTGACCCCGATGTTAAATTCATCATACCCCTCCAGAAAGCTTCCTTCAACGATGTCGAGGATCTCTTTCCGGTACGTTTCCCAGTAATCTTCTGCCAGCGCCCAGGCAGTCTCCGACAGCTGGACTTCCAGCCCGTCCCGCCCGGAAATGCCAAAGACCCGTTCCAGGGCTTCCTGAATCGGCCTCCGGTGTGCCTCCTGAAATTCCCAGAGGCGGACCGGACGGGAATTCTTCCGTTCCCCGGTGTCAGATACATCAAAGACATAGCGGAGTTTCGGCACATCCCCTTCCGTATCCACCAGAGCGATTCCCTTTGCGCCCCGTTTCACATAACGGCGCATGGTCCGGTTCCACAGGTCGTACTCTGCACAGGCGGTGGCATCCGGGCGCTGGGCGAAAATCATCAGCTGGTCCGGGTAGGAATATTTATATAGCCGGGACGCGGTGGTCAGGAAGGCCGTCCACTGTTCCCGGCTGCTGGTGATCCGTCTGGCGGTTTCTTCCGCCATTTTGGAATAAACTGCAAACTTGGATGCCATATCTGCCTCCCTTTTTCCTGTTATTCCAGAGTCCGCTCTGCCGGATTCCAATCCGGTCTTCTCTCCGGATCCGTCCCCGTCCGGACTTTCCCGGACTGTTCTTTCAGCTGTTCCAGCACGGAAGTTTTCTCCTGTTCCAACCATTCCGACCGGTATGCCGGCTCCGGCAGATTATTTACCATGCCGTCCAGCTGGTTGTCATTCTGCTCCAGGCTGTCCTCCAGACTCCGCAGGGGATTCCGGGCGGAAAGAAAACCCGGCAGTTCCACAAACCCGATGGAATCCACATAGTAGGAAGAAACCCGGTTTTCCACCTTCAGCGCAACGATATCGCTGACCGACAGGCTGTGCCCGGTAAAATCAGAAGGATGGTGCAGATTAAACGTGACATACAGAGACTCCAGCGTATCCCGGGGACTGGAAACCACCGGCAGCGGTGCGGTATAAACGACCTCATAGTGGTCGATCTCCGATTCCTTCCCCTGTCTCCGGAGCCATTCATAGGAAGCAAACTGCTCATCCCTGGTTTCTTCCATATGCCGCAGCTGCAAAATCGCATAGCAGTCAGTACGGCTGTCCAGAAATACCTCCAGTGTATCCGCAGAAGCCTCTTTTCCATGGACTTCATCCCAGCATTTGATTTTTTCCTGTGCCATAACACCCCTCCATTCGATTCCCAACGGTTACTCCTCTTTTTCCCTCCGGCCTGTCAGAAACGGCAGCCCGTTCTCCCGGGCCGCCTGCTTCTGCTGCTGTTTCCGCTCATTGCTGTATGGCGGGCGGATCCCGATGCATTTTTTCGGAACCTGATACGTGACTGCCCGGGAGGGACCGCGCCGGACCAGCACAAACTGTCCCGGATACTGTTCCGAAAGGGCTTTCAGTTTGTGGATCAGCCGCTGGTCATGGGTATAGACCCGGGCTGTATCCTGTTCGTTATCCCATAAGAAAATGGTCTCCTGTTCTGCAAGAGACAGCCCCCGGCGGCTCACCGTCTCGCCTCCATCCTTCTGCTGCCGGTATATTTACCGGCTTTCCCTTTCTCTGCTGCCCGTTTGCCGCAGACCCTGCCTCCATTCATGCGTCCCTTCCCCCTTTCTCAAACTCCAGCTGAAACTGTACCCTGCCATCGGTTTCCGTATGCAGAAGCACCACGGCATCAAAAGTCTTCCCCGTTTTCGCAGACCGGCAGCCTTTCAGTCGGATCTTCCCTTCTTTTAACAAAGTTTCTGCCATAGAAGCAGACAGCGTCTTCCCCAGACTGGCAAAAAATCGGTTCTCCTTCCAGAGCACAAACCGGCAGTCCCGGTCCGAACAGAAATAACCTTTCCTGCCATCCAGCACTTCTTTTCCACAGCGGGGACACCGGCCGGCCACTTTTCGGGCAGATGAAAGCTGCATCCGGGCATCCGGCACGCCCTTCTCTGATTTCACCAGCGTGGTGACCATGTCCCTGATTTCCTTTAAAAAGCTCTCCCCTTCATACGTGCCCTGTTCCACACGCAGCAGCTTTTCTTCCCACTGTGCGGTCATGGCAGCGGACCGGATCTGCTCCGGGACCACCCGAATTAATGCGTTTCCCTTTTCTGTCGGAAGCAGCACCGTCCGTTTTTTCTCTTTCCGGCGCTCTAAAAATCCGATCCGGATCAGTTTTTCCAGAATTCCCGCCCGGGTTGCCGGGGTTCCCAGCCCTTTCCGCTCCACCTTTTCCGCCGGTTCCCCTGCCCCGGCAGACTCCATGGCAGCCAGAAGCGTATCTTCCGTAAAATGCTTCGGCGGACGGGTCTTTCCCTCCTGCACAGCAGCCTGCTGAACCGGAAGAACCGCTCCCTGAGAAAGCAGTGGCAGGGGACCTTCTTTTTCCCCGGCGGCTTCCCTCTCCCAGGCAGAATCCGGGTTCTGTTCCATCTGCCGCCATCCTTCCTGCAGAACGGTTTTTCCTTTTGCGGTAAAAACATGCCCGCCGCAGGAAACCTCCAGAACGGTTTCCAGATACCGGCAGGGTTCTCCCACCGCACGGAGCAGCCGGCCGGCAACCAGCGCAAGCAACGCTTTCTCCCCGGCAGGCAGCGTGGCTAAATCCACTTCCGGCAGCCGGCCGGTGGGGAGGATTGCAGGATGGTCCTGCACCTTACCGCTGTTGACCACCTGCCCGGAACGCATCCCGAAAGGAATGGAAGCCTCAAACGCCTCCATCCATCCAAATGCCTCCGCCACCTGCCGGGTCAGAACCGTGAGTTTTTTCTCCATATCCTCCGTCAGGTAACGGCTGTCCGTACGCGGGTACGTGAGCAGCCTTTTTTCATACAGACTTTGGGCATAATCCAGGGTCTGCCGGGCCGTAAACCCCAGCCTCCGGTTGGCATCCCGCTGAAGACTGGTCAGGTCATAAAGGTCCGGGGGATGTTCCGTTTTTTCTTTCTGTTCCACCCGGATAACCTCCGCTTCCTGCCCTTCACAATCCGCTTTCCATACTTCCGCCTGCTCTTTCTGCACCATCCGCTCGCTTTCTGCGGGAAAACTGACGGCAGCATCTTCCGGATGGCACAGTGTCAGACGGACTTTAAAAAACGGCTCCGGCTGAAATGCATCAATGGCCGCTTCCCGGTCCACAACCAGCGCAAGCGTCGGCGTCATGACCCGTCCCACGTTTAAAGTCTGCCGGTAACGGACCGAAAAAAGCCGGGTGGCGTTGATCCCGACCATCCAGTCGGCACGCTCCCGGCATAAGGCTGCTTCATATAACAAATCATAATGGCTTCCCGGCTTCAGATGGGCAAAGCCTTCCCGGATGGCCTCTTCTTCCATGGAGGAAATCCACAGCCGTTCAAACGGTTTCCGGCAATGACACTGATGATAAACGAGCCGGAAGATCAGCTCCCCTTCCCGCCCGGCATCGGTCGCACAGATCAGGCTCTCCACATCGCCCCGATCCATCAGCTGCTTCACCACCAGAAACTGTTTTCGGGTCCGTTCCGATACCTGATACTGCCACTGTCCGGGCAGAATCGGCAGATCTTCATACGACCATTTCCGGTACTGCTCCCCATAAGCTTCCGGACCAGCCAGCTCCACCAGATGGCCGACACACCAGCTGACCAGATAGCCATTCCCTTCCAGATAGCCATTTTTCCGCATTCCTGCCCCAAGCACTCCGGCAATCCCCTGGGCAACAGAAGTTTTTTCCGCCAGAACCAGTTTCAATCGCATCCACTCCTTTCCGAAAAAGAAAAACAGCCCTATACGGATGTACAAGGCTGTGATGTACGGACAGGGTGACCCCTACCGCGGTCATCTGATTGTTTTTGATCAGGAAAGTTCTTCCCAGGGCGCAAATCCCATTTCTTCCCAGGTCACACCATACGGTGCCCCTCCGGAAGTATACCCGGCAATGAAAAAGAACCGATCATCCTGCTCCACCGACGGTATTTTTTCGGTTTTTTGCTTTCTCTTTTTTGATTTCTTCCGGCTCTTTACAGCCAGAGATTTTTTATCCTCTGAAACCGTCGTTTTCTTCTCCAGCAGATGCTCCGGAAGCCCTTTTTCCTCCAGACGCTTTTCATAATGGAGCCGCTTTTTCCGGTACTGCTGATATACTTCTTCATAAGGAATCCAAAATCCAAGGCCGGATATGCGGGCATAAACCCGCTGAACCACCACTTCACACTCCTGCTCCGAAACAGGTATCCGCTGGTTTTCTTCCAGAAAGCGGCTGATCTCCTGGTACATGAAATCAGAAATCTTCGCTTTCTGCTTTTGTTTCAGTTCCTTATATTTTTTATTGGAATTCAGAATTCTCTGCCGGTTCATAAACTACCCCTTCCTGCCTGTAATCAGGTCATAGCTCTCTGCAATCATACGCCTGATCTCCGAATCCGGTATGCTTCCATCCAGAATGATTGAATTCCAGTGCTCTCTCGTTTTATTCTGTCTACGCTTGGCAACTATTGTTACCAACAGCCTCCTAAGACTCGCTATTATCTCGTTGTCTAGATCTCGGATAAATCAGCTTCCTACCGATTAGGTTACAAAACCTTAGCTGGACACACAACTGGAATTTGTATAACCCACATTTCATAAACTTTCTTAGATATAAAAATGTCTAAAAAACAGGCCGCAAAATTGGATCGGGCACAATGATTGTACTATTAGTGTCCTCCTGATCAGAGAAATTATTATAGATATCCGTTGTTACAATTTGCTTGCTTTTAGCCGAAAGCAAAGTAGGATGTGCCAGTCTTTTTAAATCATCATCAACAAGTTCAAGAACTGGAACATCTCTTTTTTGTTCTAAATATTTAGCAACCCGTAACTCTTCAATTCCAGCGAGAAATCTTTCATGTGGTATTTTAGCATCATTCTTTATAAAAAAGTATACAATTCTCCATGCTGAATAGAAATAATTCATAAAATTGTTTTCGTATAACAGTGGGCAAATTATCATACCGTTTTTAACTTGGCATGGTTTCTCTTGCTCCCATCTTGATGGTACAATACCAATTGCAAGACCTTTTGCGTACCTTAGTGCTAAAGGATTAATTTTAACAGAAGCTGCAGCCCACATATCTGTATCAGTATTACCAACAAACAAGTCAGCTTTCCAAATACCATTTATGCGCACAGGCAAATTATTCCGTGTGTTATAGAACCGAAAAGATTTTTGTATTCTTTCTAAATACTTTTTGATTTTAATTCTTTCACCATAGGGTTCACTTAGTAGTATTGAGTTTTCTGTTAATGTGTTTAATAGCTCATTATTTATTTGTAATAATTTTGATTTTTCAAACCCTAAAAGTATAGATGTGGTGTTTTTCCCTTCTATTCCGCACATGGACAATGCACTTTGAATTCGTTCAATTACTAAAGGATTATTATTCCGTATAGCAGAATGAACTGCATATTCAAAACATATGCCACAGTCACCATCACCTTCTCTATAGTTTCTTGCTAATTCTCGAAGTAATATTTTATCTATACCATGACAAGATTCAACTACTTCGCTTTTTAATCCAACGAGAAGTCCAAAAAGAATGGGGGCAACCATTGCATAAAGAATTTTCTCTTTATGTTTATGACTATTCTCAGAATTTGGGAAAAGGTTATCTTGCTGAATGACATCCACTATACGCATTTTTATCTACCTCACTTTTACACATCTTTTTTGAAAATCCATATCTTCAACTTCATTATCTATCCTTTACTTATAACCGCCATAATAAAATCCTCACAAATACTTATTTTTCAATGACAGACCATTTTCTTACTTAATCTAGAAATTCCGATTGTCTATTTCTTCTTTTTCCATTTTGGCACTGGTAATTCCTCATACATAGCATTAAACAGACCTGCCAAAAACTCTTTATTATCAACTTCATCTACCAACAACATTTCTTTTGCTCCCTCATAAGGCAATTCATACGAAGCTGTCGACATATAACTAATCGCTGATTTTATTGGTTTTACAAGCAATCTGTCATCATAGATACCACCTACAAGCTTCCCATGATAATAGAGAATAAATTCTCCCATCATAGCTCGGTATGTAATTTCTTCTAATTCGGATAATTGCCCTAAAATGAATTGCAAATATTCTTTGCTTGACGCCATAATTCCACCTCAAATCCCGATTTTATTGCATTTCCATTCCTATCATTTATTTGAATTCAGTATAGCACAGAAAATTTATTCCTTCCATATCTATCCATTTCAGCCAATTCATAAAATCAGATCTCTGTCTAAATCTGTTTCAAATAGAATTTCTAATCCCACATTATGTAAAAGGCAGCCCCAAAGCTGCCCCAGCATTACCTGTCACTCCCTACATCTGCTCACAATCCATATCATCCTCTTCGTCCATTTCCTCCGGCAGTTCATAATCTGTTTCGTCATACTTCAGAGCATTCGCATACTCCTCATCCGGGTCCTGCACATTTTTCCGTTTCTGCTGCCTGCCTTTCCACTTCATCACCCCTGCTGTTCCGCCACCGGCCATTAATACCAGAAGTACAATCCAGGCTCCCATATTGCCGGATAATTCCTTTTTCTTTACGGATTCTTTTTCCGCCTTCGTCTCTTCCACAATGGAAGCGGTTTCCGGTTCCGGATCAGACGTGGAAGTGATGTCCTCCTGCTCCTGTGCTGAAAGACTGCTGGTATACTGCTCTGCTTCTTCTTCATCCATCAGTGCCAGCAAATCTGCTTCATCTACCTGATTGAGAAAGTAAACGGTATTCTTTCCATCTGCATCCCGGTCAATAATCAGATAAAAATAATTGCCTGCTTTCGTTGCCAGTGTGATAAACTGCTTTCCTTCCCCGGTAATCGGACCGATATCATCTTCCAGGGACAGATTTCCTTCTGGAGTCAAAGCGCCATTTTTCTTCGCAGGCGTGCTGTTTCCGGTTTCTTCTTTCTGTAATTCCCCCGTCTTGTCACGGCTTTCCTTCTGGGATTCTTTCGTTTTTTCGGTCTCTTCCTGTCCGGTTTCTGTCTGGTAGGAACTGGTCGGAATCGGAGTTTCTTCTCCAGTCATTCCGGCAGCCAGACTGGTCATTCCCCAGAGGGAACTTCCTACGATTCCTGCCATCAGACAGGCAAGCCATTTCTGATATCCCTTCTTTTTCTGATTATTCTTCATATTCTCTTTCCTCCATTTCCTGCTGTTTTTCTGCCACACCCGGCATAGAAGCTGTCGCCTGCCGGATCAGCTGCGCAAGCTGTTCCGGGGTCAGATTGGCCGCATGAACCATTTCATGGATCTGCGTGTTTTCCTCCTCCCGGTAACTCCGCTCCAATTCTTTGACCCGCCGGTCCCATTCTGCCCGTTTCGCCCGGGCTTTTTCCAGTTCCGCACCGATTTTTTCCAGTCTGCTCATTTTTCCTGCCATCATTTCCCCCTTTCCTGCAAGGAAGCCGTATGATCCCGTTTTCGGAATCCAGACAGATTGCGGTAACTTTTCCAAATCCCAAACATCTGCCTGGATTCCGCTGCTTTCTTTTTTCTGCTTTTCCTGTCTGATTACATTATAGTTTTATAAAAATAGCCCATTTTGTGACAACATAGTTGTATAATTCTTAAGGAAAGTATCAGATTCAGAGCCTCAAAAAAGAGCAGTTCCGAAGTTTTTTAGAACTGCTCTGAATATGATTCTTTCC
>JBJELD010000110.1:0-5422 GCA_051878975.1 Candidatus Caccovicinus sp. | reverse complement strand
GCCTTCTACCAGCTCCCACTCGCGGAAGATCTGGTCATCCTGTGTCGCTTCTGCCCGGATCACTGCCACATCGCCCTCTTCGTAAAAATCCTTCTCATCTCCATCGATCCGGCCGTTTTCTACCGTCAGCGTCCGGCTTCCACTGCTAAACACAGCTGTCAGCTCCACATCATGTGCAGGCATCTCAAACTGTGCCTCCACGTCCGTTTTTCCGGTTCCGTTTACGAAAACAAGCTCCTCAGCTCCTTTCCACTCCCGAAAATACTTCGCATTGGAATCAGTTGCCTTCTCTTCTGCTCGAATCGTCACAATCTCTCCTTCTGCGGCAGTCTCTGGATTTGCGGTTCCTCCCGTTACGGTAACCGAATATGATTCCTTTTCCACAATATCATATCTGATCGAATTGCCGTTTCCATCAATAATCGGGAAGAACAGAATGTTCTGATTACTGTCTGTCCCTTCCTTCATCAGAGTCGCCCGATCAATCGATGCATCACCCTCTACCGCACAGGTGTAATAAAAGGTCACCCAGGGAACCGGCTTGCTCGGCACACTTATGATTCGTTCCTCGTCATTGATCTTGTAGACCTCCGAGGAAAGCCGCCAGCCAAGTGCTTCAAACTCACAGATGGAAAGATTCTCCTCCGTTCCGTCCGTGATCTTGATCAGAACATGGCGCGCCCGGACCGGATGATCGGTCTCGTCAAATACAGTCACATCGATCTCTCCGGCAGCACCAGAGGACACCTGCTTCACACAGGTATAACCGGCCGCTTCCAGATCTTTATTCGCGTCTGTATTTCGATCCCATTCTTCATCTGCTGCATTCACCCAGATTTCATAATCAAAGCGGCTATTCTCATCGCCGTAGAAAAGCGTATTCACCTTGGTCAGCATATATACGCCGCCAAGGTCCACTTCCAGCCAGTTCCCGTATCCGGCTGCCTCCCATCTGGTAGAAGCATCTCCGTCTGCAGCCATTGACGCTCCGTTTCCATTCTGACTGGAAGAACTGCGGATCGTCCCGAGAGAACCCTCTGCTACCGTATAGCGGTCGCTGGTAACACCATCCTCTGCAGTTACCAGAAGGTACGTTCCATAGCTCAGCAGCTCGTCCTGTTTTCCGCTGTCATCTGCCTCAACAGCAACGGAACCGTTGTTCTCTGCATTGATTGAGAACAGCCGCGTCCCATTTCCCGTAAACAGCTCATACTTCTGATTATACTGCAGACGAATGCAGTTCATCAGCTCCCGGTTCGTCATTTCTTCATCAAAACGAATCTCATGATCTATCACGCCTGCTTTTCCGTCCTCAAGGGTCAAAACCACCAGATAAGAAAACGGATTTTCCGCCGCGATCTGACCATCCTCGGTCTTCAGAATAAAGCGCAGAATGTTTTCTGCTGCACGTTCCAGCTGCCAGCGCTCGAGCGTTTCATTTTCCAGCGCCGCCAGCAGCTTGTCCGGCTGACCAGAGCCTGCTGGCGCTTTCAGGTCGCTGCCTGCCTTCAGTTCTTCCACATGAGATGGCGTTGTTCCGAAATCCGTCATGACAAAGCCGTCAAATCCCCACTCATTCCGAAGAATCTCATGAATCAGCTCATAGCTGGCAGATGCATGAACGCCATTGATCAGATTGTAGGAAGTCATTACCGACCAGGGCTCCGCTTCCTTTACAGCGATCTCAAACGGCTTCAGATAAATTTCACGCAAAGCCCTCTCTGACATGCGGCTGTCGTTCTCCTGGCGTTCATACTCCTGATTATTTGCAGCAAAATGCTTCAGCTGCACTGCAACCTTCTGACTCTGCACGCCTCTGGAAACAGCTGCAGCAATTCTTCCAGAAACCAGCGGGTCCTCTGAATAATACTCAAAGTTCCGTCCGCAGAGCGGATCTCTGTGAATGTTCAGCCCCGGAGCCTGCCACAGGCTGATACCGAAATGCCGTGCTTCCATTCCCATCGCCGTTCCGATCTGTTCTATCAGCTCCTCATTCCAGGTAGATGCCTGCATCGTAGCGCTTGGAAAATAAGTTGCATTTTTCTCCTCATCCTCTGCATCGCCCGAATTATACTGAATGCCGGCCGGCCCATTCGAGGTGCCAATCAGCGGAATGCCGTACTGACTCAGGCCGCCGATGCCCGTTCTGTGACCTCTGTCCGGCTGAGGATTTACGCATCCAGCAAAGCCCGCCAGTTCCTCATCTGTCATGGACGCCACAAATGCCGTCAGCGTATCCTCCGTTTCCGAATCGCCGTTTTCAAATTTCTCTGCCACATCCTTAAAAGTGAGAAATGGGTCGTCCACCTCCGGCACCTGGGTGTAGCGCTCCTTCGCCTCCTCCGGTGTAAGTTCCGCCGCCGTCGTCCGCTTCATAGTCTCGTAACTGCCATCCGACTGCAGACGTTTGGAAAACTTGCTTACATCCGGAACAAGGCGGTGTGCCAGTTCCTCTGTCACCCGGATCTGACCAAGCTCCCAGCTTCCGGACTCTGTTGCATTCTCGACCGAACTGCCCACATAAAAATGGTATGTTCCAGCCTCCAGCACATAGTTTGCTTCCTCTCCGGTCTTTCCCAGATCATCATAACCGGCCATCTCCTCAACCGGGAAGGAAAGGGAAACCATTTCGCGTTTTCCTGGTCCGATCTCTCCGGTTTTTATGTAAGCCGCCAGTTCCTTTTTCGGCTGAGACAGCGTTCCTTCCGGCGCACCGTAGTAGACCTGTACTACCTCTTTTCCAGAATACTGCCCGCTGTGATTGACCACCTCTGCCGTCACCTCTACGGTCTCTCCGTCGCAGACTGCTTCCGGATTGACAATTTCAAAATCTGCATAAGAAAGTCCGTGCCCGAACGGATAATTTACATGCTCCCCAGCTCCCGGAATCGTTTCAAAATAGCGGTAGCCGACAAAGATATCCTCCTGATACAGCGTATAGTCTTTCTTCTCGAAATTTTTTGAGCTGGGATACGAATCATACTGGTCTGCCCAGGTGTCCACCAGCTTTCCGGACGGATACGCATCCCCGCAGAGTACATCTGCCATGGCATTTCCGCCTTCCATGCCCGGGAAATACACCAGCAGAGCCGCATCGATCTCATCGTCGATCCAGCTTGTATCCACAACAGATCCCACATTCAGAATCGCAATGATCTTGTTAAATCCGGCTTTCTTCACCTTGTCAATCAGCTTCTCTTCTTCCTCAGTCAGGTAAAATTCCGTCTCTGTGCGGTCCTCTCCCTCACCGACCGGCTGACCGATCGTGATGATTGCCGTGTCTGCATTTTCCGCCGCCTTTTCGCAGTCAGCCTCATCCAAGGGCATCTCTCCCCAGTAGTGGATAACCGCTCCCTGCGTAGCTCCTGAACCTTCCGGATACACTCTTCCATCTTCTGACCAAAATTGATCATAATAGGACTGATACGAATCTGCAAGCTCCTCATAAAGCTCGATTTTTTCCTCCCGGACCTTGGATTGCAGTCCTTCCAGCAGACTGACCGTATATTCCGTAATCAAGTTGGCGGATCCGCCACCGCCCCAGATATAATCGATCTGATTAATGCCGAACACAGCTACCTTCTCCCCCTTCGCAAGAGGAAGAGCCGCTTCCCCTCCGTCGAGCTGCTTATTTTTCAGCAAAACCATCCCCTCTTCTGCCGTTTGTTTCGCCAGTTCCCGGGCAGTAACACCATCTGCTTCCGAATAATAAGCGTAAGTTGGACTCGCTCCGCCAAGTATCATCGATATCGATAATGCAGCCGATAAAAATCTTTCCGCACACCTTCTCCTGCACTGTTTGATCATACAATTTCTCCTGATTTCTCTGTATTTTCTGAACAACACATGTGTTTCCACTTATCCCCCAATTTTATTTTCCCATAAGCATATGCAGGTTATCCAGGGCGCGGCGTGCGGCCATCATCTCCCATTCATCTACCTTCGCCTCATCGGCTGTCCCGAAGGACGTGCAAAACCGGATTTCAAGCTCGCCTTTTAGCTTTCCGCTTTCCTGAAGCGCGTCATAAGCCATATGGATAAAGTTTCGGTATTCCACCGAGAAATGACGGACATGATCCTCAAAAAAGATTTCCGGACTTTTTTCCGGCCAGAACACATGAAGTCTCATGGAGGCCCCGTCTTCTGTATCTTTATACTCCGTCAGACCATAGCTCCAGACCGTTCCGTCCGCAAGCCGTACTCCGGAATTCTTGCTGCTGAAATATGTATCATCTGCACAATCCAGCAAAAACTGTGGAATCGGCTCTACCCGGCATACACTTGCATTAGTCGGAAGTCCTCCCAGTGTCTCGATCACGCCGGAATTTAAAATCATATAATGCTCCGGATGAGCCGGAAATACCACATTGACCGTTACCTTCTTTTTCTGCTCCGGCGTTCCTGCGATCGCATCCTTCATTGCAGCAGACTGCCAAGCAAAATAATCTGTGGCCGTGATGCCTCTGACATCGACTTCCACAAAAACCTCCCGGAACTTTCCGTCCGACTCTGCCAGATAGCGCCTGATGTTTGCATCATTCTGGTCCATCTCTTCCTGAATCAGCCGCTGCATCGGTTCGCCGTAAAGGCTGCTTCTGATTTCCAAAAGCTCTTCCCGCAGCTTGACCAATTCCAGATTTGTCGTGTGTTTCACCCTCTTCATTCCTCACTTTCCTATTGACTGTTTTTTTTAAATATGTCACAATTATGACATATTTAGTCCCAATTATACGAAGGAAATAGCCAAAGTCAATAGGCTCAAAAGAAGTGCTGCAAAGGAGGAAAAATCGTGACAGCTTCCAAGAAAGAATATCCCCAGGCAGAAGCTTCCCGGCAGATGTTTGCCCAGGCGCTACTGGAACTTATGAAGATAAAACCATATAAATCAATTACCATTGCGGAATTATCAAAGAAATCTGACCTTTCCAGACGTACCTTTTACAGACATTTTGATACGATTGATGATGTTCTGAATTATCAGCTGAAACAGATCACGGAAGAATTTGCAGAATATTTTTGGAATCATTATGATCACTCGAATATCCAGGGTGTCATAAAAGTATTTTTCTTATATTGGGAAAAGCATCTTGACGTTCTTTTCGTCCTCCAGAAAAACAATTTACTGTTTGTTCTTCTGGAAATTGTCATGCCGGCCATCCGCGCCCGAATTCAAAAGCAGGGACGTGAACTTATGGCAGGCAGCCTGACGGACAAAGAACGCCATTCGCTGGCTCTTTCGAAGAATGAAATTGAACGGATGGAATCTATTTTCTATTTTATATCTGGAGGCGCCTTCAATCTCCTGACCCGCTGGCTTGAAAATGGCGCTGTACGTTCTGCTGATGAAATGGCGGCTTTGGCCGCAGATGCCCTGAACTACTTCGCCACTTGATCTGCTCAAAACATCCTGTTATCCGCACGA
>JBJELD010000109.1:0-27688 GCA_051878975.1 Candidatus Caccovicinus sp. | reverse complement strand
TGCCCTGAACTACTTCGCCACTTGATCTGCTCAAAACATCCTGTTATCCGCACGAAAAGAAAGGGTCTGCGATATTTTATCGCAAACCCTTTCTTTTCGTGCGGATAACAGGACTCGAACCTGCACGATTGCTCAGCGGCACCTAAAACCGCCGTGTCTGCCAATTCCACCATATCCGCAAATCTAATCGTATTATACCGAACCCGTTCTTTTCTGTCAAGAAGCGGAAGCATATGCCTCTGACTCTTACACGAACGGCCTCCGTCCGATCAGCGGAATGATTTACCGCCGATCAGACAGGAATGTGGTAGCGTGAAAAATGTTTTTACTTTTTTTCAAAAAATAGTAGACAAATGAAAAAATCTGTGATATTATAATCAAGCATTCGATAAGGCCTGTTGGTCAAGCGGTCAAGACGACGCCCTCTCACGGCGTAAACCCGGGTTCGATTCCCGGACAGGTCATAAAAGGGAGTATCGCAAAACAGCTGATTTATGCAGCTATTTTGCGATACTCCCTTTTTTTGCGTACTTTCATAAGCCTTTTGATTTTTAAAGCAAAAGAACCTCCCGTTTTACCTTGCTTTTCCCGCAGAGCAGGAATCCGGAAAGATCGGCATTGTTTCCGCTTTTGAAAGCGATGGAGGAAAAACTGAGATTCTGTTATCCAAGCGTGACCGTGGATTCTCGTTATAGGAGTGAGGAAGGCGATTGCTATCTGCGAGAGAAAAAGCAGGCAGACCAGATAAAAAATATCCGATCTGCCTGCTTTTCACAGAAGCTGGGCTAGTTGGATTCGGACCAACGAATGCAGGAGTCAAAGTCCTGTGCCTTACCGCTTGGCGATAGCCCAATATTTTTAAAAAACCGCCAAGCGCTCCGCTTAACGGTTTTTAAAGGGTGGGTATAGGGATTCGAACCCTAGGCCTCCAGAGCCACAATCTGGCGCGCTAACCAACTGCGCTATACCCACCATATGAAAATAATATCCCGCATCCGGAAAAGATACGGAAACGAGCCTGAAGGGATTCGAACCCCCGACCCACGGCTTAGAAGGCCGTTGCTCTATCCAGCTGAGCTACAGACTCACTCCCTGCCACTGTATTTCCGTGGCTGACAGTAATATACTATACATCAAAAGTATTATAAAGTCAAGTGTTTTTTCATTGTTTTTTTATTTTTCTTTTCTTTTTTCACAGACCATTCTGTCTTGCGCCTTGTTCGCTTTCCCCGACCTCAGAAGGTTTTCCAGCTTCCTCTCCAATAATAAACCATAATCGCGGCGCTGGTAATGATCCAGGTGGCCGGATAGCCAACCATCAGCATTCCCATGGTTCCGTCCATCGCATGCACGATTCCGGTCCAGAGAACACGGAGCACACATACCCCCAAAGCCGTGATCACCATAGGCACAAAGCTTTCTCCGCAGCCCCGGATTCCTCCCGCATAGATTTCCGTGAAAATATAGGTCACATAGAACGGCATCAGCTCTTTCATCAGCTCTGCGCCAATTCGAATAACCTCCTGATCCGAGGTAAACCAGCCCATAAAGCCATTGGAAAACCAGATAAACACGGCTGAGAAGCCGACGGCCGTCACTGCGCTCATCGCCGCGCAGATATGCATGCCTTTTTTGATCCGGTCCCATTTCCCTGCGCCATAATTCTGTCCGCAGAAGGTGGTAATGGCCATGCCGAATGCCGTCATGGTCATCCAGAAAAAACCGTCGATCTTCTCATACGCAGACAGAGCCGCCACCGTATTTGTTCCGTAAGTATTGACCTGGATCTGCATGATCAGGTTTGCAACGGAATACATATCCGACTGAATGCCGGTCGGAATTCCGATGTAAAAAATCCGTTTCAGAATTCCGAAATCCGGGCGCATTTCCCGAAACGTCATACGGTAAAGCTTTCTTTTATCAAATAAGAGCTGCAGTACCAGCACAGCACTGATAGTCTGCGCCGCTACGGTCGCCCAGGCCGCTCCGGCTACACCCCATTGAAATTCCACAATAAACAGATAATCCAGCCCGATATTGACCACGCAGGCCGCCACCAGATCATACAGAGGCCGCCTGCTGTCACCGGTCGCTCTCGCGATCCCGGCTCCGATATTGTATATGCAGCAGGGAACATATCCCACCGAATATATCACTACGTAGACGGAGGCCAGCTCCAGCACTTCTGCCGGTGTCCCGATTGCCCGCAGGACCGGCGGTGAAAGCCAGATGCCCACCACAGTAAACAGGAGTCCCACCACAATCGAGAGCACTACCGAGGTATGTACCACTCTCCGGAAAACATCCATTTTTTCCGCCCCATAGGCATGAGCAGCCGCTACCGCCGCTCCATTTGACAGCCCCAAAAACAGATAAATGATCAGGTTGATCAGCATGTACGTTGAACCGCCGACCGCTCCCAACGCGGCTTTGCCGAGATACCTTCCGACAATAATGGCATCTATCGTGTTATACAGCTGCTGAAACAGCGAGCCGATCAGAATCGGAAAAAAGAATAAAAGAAGCTGCGCCGCAATATTTCCCTCCGTAATCGGATTTGCCGTTTTTTTCTTTTGCACTTTCATCTTCTTATCCTCCATTCCCTGCTGATTTTCTTTTCCACACCGCTTCTTTTTGCATACGGAATGACCTGCGCACCTACATAGAACGTTTTCATTTTCTTATGAAATCAAAAAACGCCAGACATCCTCTGCCATGGCGTTTCATCCCTTTTCTCTTTTCTTTTTCCGCCCAACAAAAAATCGGGGTGACAGGATTCGAACCTGCGGCCTCCTGGTCCCAAACCAGGCGCTCTAGCCAAACTGAGCCACACCCCGTGACGCGTAAATAATTATAACTTACACACGCCAAATTGTCAATATCTGCCGAAAAGTTTTACATCAGTCCAGATAATATTGTTGAAAGTGAGCGTCTCCGCTCTCATCCAGCTCCATAATCATGTAAGAAGGTTTCCGCCCCTCCTGACGCGGATAGGACAGGCTGCCCGGATTCAGAACGATAATGCCGTGGCTGTCGTCAAAATACGGCCGGTGCGTATGGCCAAACATCGCAATATCAAAGTTTCTGGCCTTCGCATCCATCGTCAGCTGTTCTGTACCCAGAGATACATTATAATAATGTCCGTGTGTCAGCAGCACCCGATATTTTCCGATTTCAATTTCCCTTTCCCGGTCCAGCGCAGAAAAGAAGTCGTTGTTTCCCCGCACCATCTGCATCTCGCATTCCGGATTCACCCATTCGGGAATATACACCTCACTGCCTTCTGCATCTCCCAGATGAATCAGCATGTCAACCGGCACCTGCTTTGCAATGACCTTTTTTAAATTCTCATCCCTGCGGTGGGTATCACTTACAATCAGAATTTTCATCAATGCCTCCTCCGTACAATGCCGCCAGCTTCCGCTTCATAGCCTCCAGTGCCTTTCCGCGGTGGCTGATCTGATTTTTCTGCTCAATGGAAAGCTCTGCGCTGGTTACCCCGAACTGCGGAATATACAGAATCGGATCGTAGCCGAAGCCGCCGTTTCCTGCCGGCTTCCCGGCAATCAGTCCCTCCATGGTCTCCTCCGTGTGAATCACCTGTCCGTCCGGAAGAACGGCAGCAATGTTGCACACAAACCTTGCAGAGCGCTCCTGTCCTCTGGCTCCGGAAAGCCGGTCAATAATCACCTGATTTTTTATCTCGTAAGAAGTATCCTCCCCCAGATAGCGCGCGGAATAGATTCCCGGCTCTCCGCCCAGATAATCGACCACCAGGCCCGAATCATCTGCCAGAACGATTCCTCCTGTTTCCTTCCACACTGCGCGCGCCTTAATCTCGGCATTTTCCCCAAAGGTTGTTCCGTCTTCATGAATTTCCGGATTGACTCCGGCCTCTTTCATAGAAAGAATTTCCATTCCGAGATCTGCCAGAATCATGCGGATTTCCCGCATCTTTCCCGCATTTCCCGTTGCAAAAATGATCTTTTCCCTCATAATCTCTCTCCATCCCGCTTCCTGACCGGCTTTCCGGCCCGGTTCGCCAACTGCGGCCACCGATATCGGCCCAATCTCACTGCACCGTATACGCCTTCAGGCAAAGGTTGCTGTTCTGTGTCCGCTCTGCGCTGACCCATTGCTTCCCGTCCGGACTTAAATAGCCTTCTCCGTCAGAAAGCTCCGGTTTTCCTCCAAGGTCCGGCGCCTGATATTCGATCGCCACGGGGTGCACTGCCCCGGGTGTATGAATCCGGACCGCAATCCAGAATTTTTCGCCTTCTTTCAGCGGAATCTCCTCTGGAAATTCCACCGTATAGTAACCGGAATCCCGAAAGATTCCAGAAGCCAGCGGCTGCTTTGATTCCAAATCAAGCTCCTCCGGCGATTCGGCACCGATCTGCACATACAGCTCATAGCTGGTTCCCGGCATAGTAGCATAAAAACCGGCGGCCTTCAGCCTTTCCTCCCGGACAGCCGTATAGGCATTGGCAAAACAGGCATTCTCTTTCCCATATCCCAGCTGGCCCACCCAGCCGCACAGGTCACTCTGATAAATGCCGGTATAATAATCCGGATCGGTGATTCCGGAATACAGCACATTAATGTCACCAATATTTGTATCATAATAGGATACATAAAAGCAACCATCTTCTGCAAATTTCGGTCCCCAGCTGTTCAGACAGAGAAACGCACCGTCTCCTTCCGGCTGGTTTTTAAAATTCTCTTTTGGATAATCATCGTCCCATCCGATAATCACTACATTGTGATTCGGGCGTTCCTCCCCCGGATAATAATAGCTGAAGGTCTCCTCATTATAGTACTGATCCGTGCTGGCATAATTCTGCAGCCTGGTGAACAAAGAGCTCTGCACGCCTCCGGTGGTATATACTGCCTGTTTGATCCGCTGATAATCCTTCGATTCCAGGAGCCGGATTTCCTGCACATGCTTGGAGGGATAAAGCCCGTCCGGCGACTCTCCGTCTCCATAAGGATCCTCCGCCTCGGTCACCGGTCCCTGCCAGGCCAGAAGATAGGCCATGGACATAGCATACTGGCCGCCTTCCTCCTGACTCAGCGAAAAGCTGTTTTTCCGGGACATATGGTCCTCTGAAAAATTCCACGGTTCCTCCGGAAGCAATGTTGTCTCCATCGCCATCAGAGAAGCAAAGGCCCAGCAGGTCCCCAGCGTTCCCTGGTCCTCTACCTCCGGAAGCCTTCCCATCGTCCGGTAATCAAACCGGGCAGGCAGGGAAATTTCCTCCTCCTCAAGAAGCGGATTCTGCCACGGCGCCGTTTTGGCTTTCTCCTGGTCCGGCAGATCCTCGTCCTCTGCGCCGGACGGCGCAGTTTCCGCACGATGCGGCTCGCTTTCTGCCCGGCCCGACTCCGGTTCCTCACCGTCCGGCCCGGTCTCCGGTTCCGGCTCTGCCGTCTCCCTCTGCACTTCTGCAGGATCCGCTTCCGGCCATGCTAAAAAACGTCCGCAGCCGGGAAGTACCGTCCCGATCGCTGCCGCAAAAAGCAGGATTCCCATGTATGTCCGCAGACTGCGATGTTTCTTTATACTCAAATTCGGTCTCCTGCCTTTTTCCGGGGCGGCTTCGGTCCCTGGAACTGATAAAAATAGGTTTTCATCATACCGTTATAAATCTTCCGGTTTTTATCTGCCTTACGCCCGATATATTTCTCCGCATCCTCATAGGAGGTGATCAGATACGCCGACCAGGAATCCAGTGCAGCAAACCGTTCCCCGATCTCCCGGTAAAGTGCCGGCAGACTGGCTTTCTCCTCCAGACGCTCCCCGTAAGGCGGATTCGTAATTAGGAACCCATATTTTTTCGGATGGCTCAGCGCACTTACCGGACGCTGCTGAAAATGAATCAGATGCTCCACACCGGCCCGCTCTGCATTGGAACGGGCGGCTTTCACGATGTCTCCGTCAATATCATAGCCCTGAATATCCACCTGCACCGCGGTATCTACCAGATCGTTGGCCTCATCCATGGTCTCATACCAGCATTTGCGCGGAATCAAATTCTTCCAATCCTCTGAGAGGAAGGAGCGGTTCATGCCCGGCGCAATGTTCGCTGCCATCATAGCCGCCTCAATCGGAAAGGTTCCGCTTCCGCAGAACGGATCCACCAGGATCCTGTCCCGGTTCCACGGCGTCAGCAGGATCAGGGAAGCCGCCAGTGTTTCCGTAATCGGAGCCTTGCTGGTCATCGTCCGGTAGCCCCGTTTGTGCAGAGATTCGCCGCTGGTATCAATTCCCACTGTAACTATATCTTTATAAAGGAAAACGCGCAGCGGATAACGGCTCCCGGTCTCTGCAAACCAGGTAATACCATAATGACTTTTCATCCGCTCCACCATCGCTTTTTTCATAATGGACTGGATATCGGACGGACTGAACAGCTTGCTCTTGATAGAAGAGGCCTTCGCCACCCAGAACTTTCCGTCCTCCGGAATATAATCCTCCCAGGGGATTGCCTTCGTTCCCTGGAACAATTCCTCAAAGGAGGCTGCCGGAAAGCTTGCTACCTTCAGAAGCACACGCTCTGCAGTCCTAAGGAACACATTTGCCCGGCAGATCGCCTCATCGTCACCAATAAAGGTCACACGCCCGTCCTCCACCTGAGAAATCTCGTAACCCAGATCCAGTATCTCTTTTTTCAGCACTGCCTCCAGCCCGAAATGACACGGCGCCAGAAGCTCAAATGTTCTCTTCATCTATTGCTCCTTTTACAGCTCGATTTCCTTCACCGTCTCCCCCTCAAAGGTCAGAATCCGGAAAATATCATCCTCCAGAATGGCGTAGGTAGCCGGATTGCCGCCCTTTGGAATGGAAGTAGAGCCTGGATTTAAGATCGTAATTTCTCCGATCCCCTCTGCCTGAAAACGCTCTGCCTTTAACAGATGCGTGTGTCCGTGAATCAGAATGTCGCCGGCCTGCATCGGCGGCAGATGATCCTGATGAAATACATGGCCATGGGTTGCGTAAAAGGTTTTGTTGCCAAATGAAAGCAATCCGTAATCTGCCAGAATCGGAAACTCCAGCACCATCTGATCCACTTCCGTATCGCAGTTGCCTCTCACCGCATAAATCTTATTTTTTAAAGGATTCAGCATGGAAATCACCTGCTTGGGCGCGTACTCTTTCGGAAGGTCATTTCTGGGGCCATGATATAAAATATCTCCCAGCAGAACCATTCGTTTTGCTCCGGACGCTTCGAACGCATCCAAAAGCTTCCTGCAGTAGTATGCCGAGCCATGTATATCCGATGCAAACATGATCTTCATAAATGTAATTCCTCCGTTTTATGTCTTTCGCAGTTTGTTTCTGCCCTGTGACTTAAGTTATATTCTATAGCTTTTCCCTGTCATCTGTCAATGAAGTTCTGTCCGGAAACCAGATATTTCCCCCGATAATACCCGATTCCGCTGCCCAGGCTGGCTGCCCGGAAGCCCTTTTTCCCAAAATCCCGGGCCGCCCGCATGCTTTTTCCGCCATGTTCACAGTAAAATACAATCAGGGTATCCCGGTACGCCTCCAGATCCTCTTCGGCCAGCTGGTCATACGGGATATGGATTGCTCCGGCCAGATGGCTTTTTTCATATGCATCTTCCGTCCGCAGGTCCACCAGAAGCATCGGGTATCCCTGGTCCAGCATCCTTTCCAGCTGTTGTAAGGATATTGCAGCAAACATGAGGAATTCCTGTCCTTTTTCCTTCTTACTATAAACTATGCATTTCAGTTCTTTTTGGGACATCTTTTGCAGACACCACGAAAAAGCCGCCCCCGATCACTGCTGCGGGAGCGGCCTGTCTTCTTTCCAGTCAGATTCTGTAGATCCGCTTAATCATTCTGGCTGTTTCTGGAAGAATTCTGATTGTTATTTCTGGAACTGTTCTGACTGTTGTTTCTGGAACTGTTCTGGGAACGATCCATGGAGCGGTTCTCACTCTCATTTCTGCTGCTGTTGCGAGAAGTGTTGTTGTCCATGTCATTGTAATTATTCTTTGCCATGATTCCATACCTCCTGAATATTGGCCGGCTGTCTGCCGGCTTTTTTTGTTACGGGAATAGTATGGTTCAAATTTTTTAACTTATTCATAACATGTTGATTTTTCCATTTTTTTATATTATAATTAGGATGCGGAAAAATCGTTTCCCTTAAAATGATTTTTCCTACCCTTATTAATTATTTATACTCCCCTCAAAAAACGCCGGACAGCTCCCCTGTCCGGCGTTTTTCATACCACTATTTTCTTTTTGATCCATTTCTCCGCTGCAAAGCGTTTCAGCCTAACACATTTACAATTTTCACCGGTGTACGGTAATTCCAATCCGATACCTTGATTCCGGTCTTCTCCGTAGAAGCATGTACAATTTTTCCGGAACCGATATACATCGCCACATGATTAATACCGCTGCTTCCGGCATAAAACAGCAGATCTCCCGGCTGCATCTGCGCCGCACTGATCGCCACACCTTCGTTCGCCTGAGTTCTGGAAGAACGTCCCATCTCTACGCCTGCTGCATGACTCAGAACAAATCGGGTAAATCCGGAACAGTCCACACCGGTTCTTGGATCGTTCCCGCCATAGCGGTACGGTCCGCCCACAAAGGATAATGCATAATTTACAACCTGCTGGCGAAGTTCAGCGGAAACATTCAACTTTTCGGATCCCGAATCTGCCTCTGCCCCATCCGACACGGCTGCCTCCGCAGTCAGCTGCCTGACATCCTCCGCATCTTCTACATCTTCTACATCTTCTACATCTTCTACATCTTCTTCCTCGATCTCTGCATCTTCATACAGAAGCACTTCTTCTGCATCTATGTACTCCGCCCCCGCTGCTTCCTTGGCTTCCACCATCTGAATCCCCGCAAAATCATCTGCATAAGCCGTCAGCGGCGAAAAACTCATCACACCACAGCAGCAAAGAACTCCGATCGCACTTTTCCAGCATCTGCGCATATACAATCTCCTTTATCTCTTAAACGTTCTCTTTTTATTCCGGTATCATGAAATACTATCTCTTGTACATTATTTCCGTATTTTTTACGTTTGTCTCGTATTTATTTCAATTTTGTTAATTAATATTACGTTTGTATTATACTTATTTTGTGCATATTAGTCAAGTTCTTTTTCAAATACTTCCTTTTCTTCGCCTGATTTTTCTTGTTTTTTGGCTTAAAATTCCTGATTCTTGCTGGTTTTTTGTTTTTTTGAATGATATATTATTTTTTGCTCTTATATATTTCATTTATGTTAAATTTTATTTCATTTCTGTTAATATTTATTTTGTTTCTGATAAATTTATTTTTTCGTGCAATCCTTTGCATCTCGGATTTCCGTAATAGTTTTTCAATATAAATGCGTAAAAAAACTGCAGAGCCGAATTTGACTCTGCAGCTTCAAACTGTCTGCATTTTTTGCAGGAGTTTTTCAGAACCCCCCGCCTCAATATCGTCTCGGGCCCCGGAAGATCCAGTAAATCATCAGGATCACCAGCAACGGAAGAAGGATCGGGCTGAGCAGCGCAAAAATTCCGCCCACGATCCAGATCACCAGCGCAAAAACCACAATCAGGATCAGAGCCGCCCAGAACCCATTGAAATGAAAGCTCTTAAAGGTTGGCTCCCGATCTTCATAGTAACGTTCCCGTCTTTCCTCCTTCGGCTCATATCCAACTGTCTGTCCGCTGTCACTGTCCTCATAAACGCCCGCCATATCACTTCCGCCTCCATTTGCCTCAATAATACTTTTGGCAATCAGGCGCGGATCTCCCAGACTGTCCAGCACCTCTTTCAAAGAGCTTCCCTTTGCCAGCTCGCCGGAAATGTAGCTGTCATAATAGTCCACATTTTCCGCAATGACCGTCTCCGGCACCTGACCTGCCAGAGCGATCGTCAGCCTCTCCAAAAATTCCTTTTTATCCATGAATTAACGTATCCTTTCCTTCAGGACACCATCCCGATACGCATTCACCAGCTCCTTCAGATCTTCAATCTGCTTCGTCAGCTCTGCGCCCTTGTCCGTGTCCGCCACCATCACACGCTTTTTCATCTTTTCAACAATGGACACCTTCGGTGTGCTCTCCCGGCTGGGATCAAAGGGCTTGTGCTCCGCCAGCGCAAGATGATGGGAATTATAAATTAGTGTATACCCGGCGATTCCTGTCCTGGACTGGTAAGCCTTGGAAAGGCCGCCGTCAATCACATACAGCTTTCCTTCCGCCTTGACCGGAGTCTCCCCATCCTTAATCTTAACCGGAACATGTCCATTGATGATGTGGGAGCCTTCCGTCGGAAGGCCGAATTCCTGCAGGATCTTGTCGCAATATTCAACCTGCTGGCTCAGCTTATAATAAGGATTCATCGTTTCCTTATGGGTGGTCTTATCCTCAACAAAATAATGCTCGAAGGTGGTCATCTTGTCTTTTCCAAAAACCGGCGACTTGGCACCGCACCACAAATACCACATAAAGTCACGACATTTGATCTTCTCCGGGTCCTGCTCCGGCAGAAAATACGCCTTCTGGACACGCTGATCAATGAAATCCATCAGCGCCTTTCCGGAATAGCTCACCCCGTCAATCACCATCTCATCGAAACTGCCGTCCTTTTTCATCGGAATGCAGCCGTGATACAGAAGATTGGAATTATAGCACTTATACATGCTGCCGTGAGAATAAATAAACTTAATATGGCGGTGCAGAAGCTCGCTGTGCTTGAAGGACAGCGCCAGGGTATGCAGAAGCTCCTCCTCCTCTGCGGTGAGCTGCAGCGGATTCTTCGGATCCACTGTGGGAAAATTCATATCCAGCATCGGATATACTTTTCCCCCGATATTGACCGTTCCGTCCGCAAAATTAATTCGCTCCAGAAGCATCCGGTCTTCCATCTGATAGTCCGGATGGCGCCTGATGATCTGTCCCTCTACCTTAAACTGCATCACGGCAAGGGCCTTGTGCATCTTAGCCGCCAGTCCCGGATCCACCGCATCGTAAATATTTTCATCAAGAATCTTCGGCTGGAACCGCTCGCACGGGTCATCCTTGTACACACTGGCCGCAAACATGGACAGCGGACGCAGATTAATGCCGTAACCGTCCTCCAGCACATCAAAGCTGTTATAGCTGATGGCAATACGCAGTACAACACAGATACAGGCCAGATTGCCTGTGGCCGCACCCATCCAGGAGATATCATGGTTTCCCCACTGGATATCCACATCATGGAACTGCATCAGCTCATTCATAATGATGTCCGCTCTCGGTCCACGGTCAAAAATATCGCCGATAATGTGAAGGTTGTCAATCGTCAGATTCTGAATCAGCTCGCACAGAGCAATGATAAACTTATCCGCAATCTGCACGTCCAGAATCGTCTGGATGATTTCGCTGTAGTAGATTTTTTTGTTTTCGTCATTATAATCGACATGAAGCAATTCGTCAATGGCGTAGGCAAATTCCTGCGGCATTTTCTTGCGTACCTTGGAACGGGTGTATTTGGAGGAAACCTCCCGGCAGATACGAACCAGACGGTTGATCGTCACCTTCTGCCAGTCTTCCGTATTTTTTCCCTCCATCGCCATCTTATTAATGACCCGCTCCGGATAATAAATCAGATTTGCCAGCGAAATCTGCTCCTCCTCCGGAATGATATAGCCGAAAGTTTCCTTGATTTTCTCACGAATAATACCGGAAGAGCTTCTCAGCAAATGAACAAAGGCCTCATACTCCCCGTGCAGATCGCTGAAAAAATATTCGGTTCCCTTCGGCAGTCCCATGATCGCCCGAAGATTAATGATCTCACTGCAGGCCGAACGGACTGTCGGATACTCTTTTGCCAAAAGTTTCAAATAATCTAAATCTCGCATGCCTTTCCTCCTCCGCCGGAATTTTTCCGTTGTTTTCATTGTTTTTTTTCCGCATCTATAGTACGATAGCAGAGTCATCTGCCATTATCTGACTGATATTATAGCATCGGATGGGCAAAAAAGGAAGTAACCCTGTCACCCATTTGAAAACATCGGAGGTATTTTTTTATGGAACAATTATACGTATTCGGCACCGGCAATGCAGCCGTCACGCGCTGCTACAATACCTGCTTCGCAATCCGCGAAAAGGAGCAGGAAACCGAAGAATATTTCATGGTGGATGCCGGCGGCGGAAATGGTATTTTGGGAATTCTGGAACGCATGCAGGTACCGCTGACCCACATTCACCATCTTTTTGTCACCCATGAACACACCGACCACATTCTCGGCGTTATTTGGATGATCCGCATGATTGCCCAGCAGATCAAAAAGAAAACCTACAGCGGAACCTTTTCTATCTACTGCCATTCCGGTCTGACCGACACCATCTCCACCCTCTGCCGCCTGACCATTCAGAAAAAATTCTACGATCTGATCGGCGGACCGATTCAGATCATCCCGGTGGAAGACGGCCAGACCCTTTCCATCCTGGGCTGCAGCGTCACCTTTTTTGATATTCATTCCACCAAGGCCCGGCAGTTCGGCTTCACCATGCAGCTAAAGAACGGCAGCAAGCTGACCTGCGCAGGCGATGAGCCTTATAATCCGATCTGTGAAAGCTATGTGCGGGGCAGCCAGTGGCTTCTGCACGAGGCATTCTGCCTGTATGAAGACCGAGAACGCTTCCAGCCCTATGAAAAACACCACAGCACCGTAAAAGAAGCCTGTGAGCTGGCAGAAAGCCTTCAGATCCCAAATCTGGTTCTGTGGCACACCGAAGACAAGAATCTGGCTGAGCGGAAGGCGCGCTATACCGCAGAAGGCCGGCAGTACTATCACGGAAATCTTCGGATTCCGGATGATCAGGAGATCATCACACTTTAATGTCTCTCATAAATCTCCATTTCGGCTCATATAGTAGGATGATAAGCAACTACCTCTGCCGAAAAGGAGATTTTTTATGTTCCGTAAACGCCTCCGTCTCCCCTCCTTCCTGCCGGATCGCTCCCGGCTTTTCCTTCTGGCTGAAGCAGCGCTTCTGGTTGTCTTAAGCTTCTCCGTTCTCCGCAGCTATCTGGAGCGCTATCCGATTCTCCGTCAGGCAGCGGGGGATTTCTACCAGATTTCCGAAGAAAATACTCCCTCAGAAGCAAAAAAATTTATTAAATGGGTGGATTTCACCGTCACCTGTGAGGCCATGACCAAAGCCTTCCGCCTGGATGTGAGCACCTGCCAGCAGACGCCTCATCTTAACTGGATCGAACTTCTGGCCTATCTGGGTGCCAAATACGGCGGCGACTTTTCCCGCTACCGCGCCGGCGACATGGATGCTCTGGCCCGGAAGCTGACAGAAGGCGCTTCCATGGAAGAGCTGACAAAAGACATGAACTATTACGATTATTATCTGGAAGCCTATTCCGCCGTTTTAGGCGGCATGGTCGGCACCTTTCAGGCCGAAATTCCGGCCGACCAGGCGCCTCCGGCCGCAGCCGAAACCACAGCTGACGAATCGTCTGAAGCCCCGCAGTCCGCAGCGCCATCTGCCCCCACGGAATCGGACCCGGAGTCTTCTGCTTCCGTCTGGGTAACCAAATACGGCCTGAAGGCCTTTTCCCCCATCGCCAAAGGCTTTCCGTACTCGGAATTTGACGATTTCGGCGTTGCCCGCAGCTACGGTTTTAAGCGGCAGCACCTGGGACATGACATGATGGGGCAGGTCGGAACTCCCATCATCGCAGTAGAATCCGGCACGGTAGAAGCACTGGGCTGGAACCAATACGGAGGCTGGCGCATCGGCATCCGCTCCTTCGACAAAAAGCGCTACTACTATTATGCGCATCTGCGGAAAAATTACCCGTATCAGTCAAATCTGGAAGAAGGCTGCACGGTCCGGGCCGGAGATGTGATCGGTTATATGGGGCGTACCGGCTACAGCCGGACGGAAAATACCAACAACATCGAAGAACCCCATCTCCATTTCGGCCTTCAGCTGATTTTTGACGAATCCCAGAAGGAGGGAAACAACGAAATCTGGATCAGCTGTTACGAGCTGGTCAAATTTCTCCGTCAAAATCAGTCTCTGACCGAAAAAACACCCGGCACCAAAGAATGGCACCGGGTATATCAGACAAAAGATTTTTAATAGCATCAGCCTTTTACGGCTCCCATAGTGATTCCCTGTGTGAAATATCTCTGGAAGCAGAGGAACACAATAATAATCGGGACGGAAGCCAGTGCCGCGCCGGCCATGATCAGTCCGTAGTCATTGGACATCTCACTCAGCTTGCTGGCAATACCGAGGGAAATGGTTTTGGCCTCGCTCTGCGTCAACATAACCAGCTGCAGCGGATATTCATTCCAGGCATTGATAAAGGTGAAGATCGCCAGAGCGCCAAAACCGGGCTTAATGATCGGAAATGCCACATTGATAAAGGTTCTCAGCTCTCCTGCTCCATCGATCCTGGCCGCCTCCAGCAGCGAACCCGGAATGTTTTCCGAAAACTGCTTCATCATAAACACGCCGAACGGCCACCCTACCACCGGGCAGATAACGGCAAACATGGAGCCCCACACCGAATGCAGCATGCCCAGATCGGACATTTCTCTCATTAACGGAATCAGGATAACCTGCTTCGGAAGCGCCATCGCACACACGAACAGTCCGAAGATCAGGCTTTGTCCCCAGAACCGTTTCTTGGCCAGAACATATCCGGCCAGAGAGGCGGTCACGCAGGTCAGAATCATGGCAACCAGAGCAATGAACACGCTGTTGAACAGCCAGCGTACCGCCATTGGCATTCCGATTCCGAACAACTCGGTCTTACTTTTAAACAATCTTGCAAAGTTATCCCAGGAGATGGTAGTCGGAATCCATTTTACCATCTCTCCGGACTTGATAATAATGTCGCTTTTCATCTTAACGGAACCGGTCACGATCCAGTAAAGCGGGAAGATGAAAAAGATTGCCATGACTGCCAGAAGAATCACCGTCATTACATAATACGGGCTAATTGTTTTCTTTTTATTCATCATATCGTTTCCGCCTCCTATTCCGTTGTTCCGCCGTTCATGACCTTAAACTGCAGAGCACTGAACAACGCAATGACGATTGCCAGAACAACGCCCATGGCATCCGCATAGCCGAATTCCTTTGTGGTCTTGAATGCGATATCATACAGCAGATACATCACCGTGCTGGTGCTGTAGTTTGGTCCGCCGGAGGTCAACAGCTGAATCAGCGCGAAGCACTGGAAGCTGTTGATGGTAGTGATGACCGCTACGTACAGTGTGGTCGGCATGATGGAAGGCCATTTAATTCGCCAGAACACCTGCAGATCATTTGCTCCATCCACCTTGGCTGCCTCCTCAAGGGAAGCGTCCACATTCCCCAGGGCCGCCACATACAGAACGATCGGCTGGCCGATGGAGGTCGTGAACAGGATCAAAATGATGCACCAAAGCGCCATGGATTCTCCGGCAGTCCAGGGAAGCGGCGTACCTCCGAAGCTCTTGATGATGTAGTTAAAAAGGCCGTCATACTTGTCAAACATCCATTTCCATACAACCGTTACCGCTACAGAGCCGGTTACCACCGGCAGATAGAACACGCAGCGATAGAAGGAACGAACAGCCGAATGCATCTTGTAGATTGCCGAACCGGCCCACAGCGAGAATGCGGTAACTGCCGGAACGGATACAACTACGATAATAACCGTATTTACTGCCGATTTTAAAAAGATCTTATCCTGAAACAGCCGGATATAGTTGCGGAAGCCCACAAATGACCCTGCGGGATCATTGAAATTCGCATCCGTAAAGCTGGTAATTACGCCCATCACCATTGGGATAATGACAAATCCGACAAAGAAAAATAATGCCGGAAGAAGGAACAAATACGAAATGATCGTTTCCCTGCGCTGAAGAACACGGCTGCGCTCAGGTACTTTTTCTTTTCTCCGAAACCCTGCTGCACTTGCCATAACTTTCACTCCTTCTTATTACTCTGCCGCATTTGCGGAAGCATTGAACTCGTCTGCTGCTGCCTGTGGATCTGTTCCGTTGAATACCTGCTGCAGCATGTTGAACCATAACGGACGCATTGCTGCAAATCCTGCACGGGTATTATAGTACGGTCCGTAATACTGGCTCCAGGATGCCAGCATTGCTTTATGCTCATCTCCCGGATACAGGTCTCCGAACGAAGTGCGTACCGGGAATGCATTGCTCTTTACCACGCTCTTCGGTCCCCATTCTGCATCATCACAGATAAACTTAATGAATTCCTTGGCGGCAGCCGCACGAGCCTCCGACTTGTTGTCGAATACACAGAAGCCATTTACCAGATATTCCAGGGACGGCTTTCCGTCATCGGACGGGAAAGGAACCGCGATCTGGGTATAATCCTCTGACGCGTAGGTAACCTCTGCGGAGGTTCCGAAGCAGAACGTCATTGCACAGGTTTCCTGCTGGAATTTCTGCAGCTCATCAGCCGCTGCCATATCAAATCCGGCATCCAGCGCCTGACTGTCATACATGCTCTTTAACAGTGTCAGCGCCTTGACCCCATTCTCATTCATATTCCACTTGCCGTCTTCTCCGATAATGGAGGCGCTGTACAGATTGTTGACCAGAGCACGTGTTCCCTGATCACCGCCCTGACCGCCGCAGTAAACAATTCCCGGTACCTGAGTCGGGCCGGCGTCGCGGAGCGCTTCACACATCTTGACAAAGTTCTCAGTGGTCCAGGTGCGGTCGCCTTCCAGGTTCACATACTGCAGAGCATCTGCCTCTTCCAGTGCCTCCTTGTTCAGTCCTATATAGAACGGCGAAGAGGAAAGCGGATACATCCATGCAGTTCCATCCGCCCCTACGCAGGTCTCAATGAGGGATTCGCTGGTCAGATCCGGCTTCAGCTCATCCAGCATCTCATCCAGAGAAACCAGGTAGCCGGCATTTCCGAATTCAATGATTCGGCCCGGAGCATCAAACAGAATGTCCGGGGCGGTTCCGGAGGTGATAGCTGCCGTCAGCTTGTCCGGTCCGGAAGTAAAGTCCACATATTCTACCTTTACATGAATGTCCGGATGTGCTGCATTAAACGCGTCCACCACTTCCTGCTCGTAGCCGGTATCCACACCGAATGTCGGGAACGCCCACCACATGATTTCCGTCACACCGGAAGCGGCAGAACCGGCCCCCCCGCCGTCTGTATTCGTTCCGGCTGCCTGAGCCGCTGTTGTCTCTGCAGGCTTGCTCCCGCCGCAGCCCGCCAACGTGGAAGCTGTCACTACAGCTGTCAGTCCCAAAGATAATAATTTTTTCATTTGAAAACCCTCCTTATATGTTTTTCCCCCATACTGCCTTTCAGCAGTATTTTGCAATTGCCTGGTCAATCATAGCCGCACACTTCCTTACCTGCTCCATGTCCTCCACAGCCAGACCCGGAAGCGGATTTCTTACGTCTCCGATATTTAAATTCTCGCGGATCCGCAGGATTTCCTTCATAACAGCATACAGATTTCCTTTGCATGCACACATCGCATAGATGATGGCGTCCACATCGTACTGGATCCTTCTTGCTTCTGCAAAACCTCCTTCCCGGCACAGTTCAAACAGCTTGATATACAGTTCCGGCATAACCCCGTAGGTTCCGCCGATGCCGCCGTCTGCACCCATAGCAAGACCGGATACCAGCTGCTCGTCCGGTCCGTTGAATACAACAAAGCCTTCTCCACCTTCCATCTTAAACATCTGGATATCCTGAGTCGGCATGGAGCTGTTCTTTACTGCCGCCACATTTGGATTTTTGATCATCTCACGAAACAGCGGCATAGTCAGTGCAACACCGGCCAGCTGCGGAATGTTGTAAATGATAAAATCCGTATTCGGCGCCGCTGCGGAAATATCATTCCAGTACTTTGCGATCGCATGCTCCGGCAGATGGAAATAAATCGGCGGAATTGATGCGATCGCATCCACTCCCAGGCTTTCCGCATGAGCAGCCAGTTCACAGCTGTCAGCCGTATTGTTGCAGGCAACATGCGCAATCACAGTCATTCTGCCTTTCGCCACTTCCATAACCGCTTCCAGAATTTCTTTTCTCTCCGGGACGCTCTGGTAAATACATTCACCGGAGGAACCGCCTACATAAACTCCTTTCACTCCTTTCTTCAGCAGATGCTCTGCAAGCGCTCTGGTTCTTTCCCTGCTGACACTTCCGTCTTCTTCGTAGCAGGCATAGAATGCCGGAATAATGCCCTGGTACTTTGTAATGTCTCTCATATGCTACCACCCTTCCCCGCTTACTGCGGATTTTGTTTTGTGATTTTTCCACATGTTATGGAAAAGCCGCAAAGAGAGCACGTGCAGAATGCCAAATTCTGATTGTTTTTCTGCCGTGCCGTTGTTGATAACGATATGATAACAGTAAAAATTATTTTTGTCAATATAATATAAAAAAGAAATTTTTTCTTTTTTATTGCAGTCTGATCCCTTCTTTCTTCTGCCTTCACAAAGAACAACCCTTCCGGCAAACAAAAAACCGCAGCCCCTCACGCTGCGGTTTTCTCATTTTCTCTTTTAACAAAGCTTCTCTGTAACGGAAGCACTGGTCTTTTCATTATTCTTGCTGCAATGCTCAAAATATCGCCTGTAATATTCCGTGTAAATCAGATCCACTAAAAACAGCTGACTGATTTCTGCAGAAGTAGAGCCTCCCTGCAGCGGCCCCTCATTCGCGCCGGAAAGCAGCGTAATATCCGAATAACTGCTCAGCGGTGATTTCACGAACCGGGTCACACAAATAATCTTCGCGCCGGCATTTTTCGCCACCCTGGCCACATGGATCGTATCCTTCGTCGCACCGGAATAGGAAAATAAAACTGCCACATCCTGCTCGGACATCGTTGCCGCCGCCATGGTCTGCATATGGCTGTCCTGAATACAGAAAACCTTGTTTTCGATCCGCAGAAATTTATTCATCGCCTTCATCGCCGTCAGCATGCTGGCCCCCACGCCAAAAAAGAAGATCCGCCTGGCCTCATGCAGTATATTGATTGCCTGATCAATCTGATCCTCACGAATCAACGAGTAGGTTTCCATCAATGCATTAATATTGGTATTCAATACCTTTTTCGCCAGATCGGCAAACGAGTCGTCCATAGAAATATTATTCCCCGTAAACTGGTCCACCTCTTCCTGACCCTCACTGATGCTTAAAGACAGCATCATTTTAAATTCCTGATAGCCCTTCAGTTCCATTGTCTTACAAAAGCGAAATACGCTGGTATCGCCCACTTCACAGGCCTCTGCCAGATCGGTAATCGACATAAAAAGTACATCCTTCGGATTTGCCAGGACATAATCTGCTACTTTTTTTTCTGCTTTCGTCAGCTGGTTATATGCGGATTTAATTCTGGTAATAAAATCTCCCTGCATACAAATCCCCCTCATTCTGAATTCCGTTCATAATGGTTTCAAATCTGTCTGTCATGATTTTTATTTTATCGAGAATTCGGGGTATTGTCCAGTATGTTCCTTATTTTTTTCCGGTTTTCTGACACGCTCCGGTACAGTTTACAGAAAACCTGTAAACTGCAACTGCTCTCTTGCCTCCAGAGCCCGCATGCCCAGATAGGCAGCCCCCAGAAGCCCGGCATGATTTCCAAGGCCGGCCTGTACAATTTTCACGCATCGAAAGCTTGGCATGATCCTCCGTGCCGTTTTCTTTTGCACCTCCTGCAGAATATAGGGCTGAGCCATCACACCGCCGCCCAGAATCACGCAGGTTGGATTGAAAATATGGATCAGCGTCACCAGGCCGTGCACGATCTCATCAATCCAATCATCAATCAGCTGTTTCACCTCCGGCTCGCCGATCCGCGCAAAAATTTTCCGCCCGTTGGTTAAGTCCGGATCGTACGCCTTCCCGCGGGCTGTCAGGGCCGTGGCAGACGCATACTTCTCATAGCACCCGCTGAAAGGTTCCCCTTCCACCCGCGCCTCCGGATGAATCAGGATTCCGCCGAATTCACCTGCAGAAAAGCAGGCGCCCCGATAGATCTCTTTTCCAAGCACAACGGCACCGCCCACACCGGTCCCGTAAGTAATACAGAGAAAATCCTCTTCTGCCTGCCCGGCTCCAAATCTCCCCTCTCCGATTGCTGCGGCATTCACATCATTTTCTACCGCCACCGGAACATGAAACTCCGCCTCCAGAATATCGCGGACTCTCATTCCGGTATAGCCGGGAATATTTTCATTTGCGTATCGGATACTGCCTTCCTCTGCATTTACCTGTCCGGCCGTACTGATTCCGATTGCGTCAAAACTGCCGTAGCTGTAAAGAATCTCCTTTGCACGCTCCATCACATAGGCTCCGCCATTCTTTGCATGAGTAGCCTGTTCCCGGACTTCTTCGGCCCTTCCCCCGGTCCAGATGCCGGATTTTATGGAGGTACCCCCAATATCTAATGCTGCAATTTTCACTGTCGTCCTCCTGACTTACCGGTTCCGAATGGCATCCATAAAACGGTTTGCAATTTCCAGCGGACGGGTAATGGCACCGCCTACTACGATTGCGTAGGCGCCTGCCTCCAATACTTTAACGGCCTGCTCCGGATAATGAATCTTTCCTTCTCCGATAACCGGAATATCCACGGTCTCTGCCAGACGGCGCACCAGCTCATAATCCGGCTCATCCTGCTTCGGCGATTTCTCCGTATAGCCGCTCATCGTTGTCCCTACGATGTCCACACCCAACTTCCAGGCGTTTACCCCTTCCTCGTAATTGGAAATATCTGCCATCAAGATTGCATCCGGATACTTCTGCCGTACTTCCGTCACGAATTCATTCACCGTCCTGCCATCTCCTCTTTTGCGCAGCGTACAGTCCAGTGCAATGACATCGCTGCCGACTGCCGCCAGCTCATCCACCTCTTTCATTGTCGGCGTGATGTAGCTTTCAAAACCAGGATACTGAATTTTCACCAGACCGATAACCGGAAGCCCCGTTTCTTCCTTAATTGCAACGACATCACGGATGCTGCTGGTACGAATTGCCGGAGTCCCGGCCATCTTTCCGGCCCGCGCCATCAGATACATTACGGACTTTTCCTCTACATACAGCGGCTCCCCCGGAAGCGCCTGGCAGGACACGATCATCTGTCCTTTGATACAATCAAAAAACTCCTGTTTTTTCATGCGATACCCCTCCTGTTTGAAAAATTTTTTCATTTTAGATGTTCTAAATATATCATAAAGAAAAAATTTTTTCAATATTATTACGTAAGAAAATTTTTTCTTTTCGTTTCTGTCAGGCTGCAAAGTGACAAACAAAGCTGCCGGAACCCGGAATTTTCTATCGTAAGAAATTCTTCACATATTTTTCAAATCTCACCGCTATAGTTATGGTATACTAAATTTGCAAAATTATATTATAACAGGAGTATGAGCGAAATGATCATTTCGAAAAAAATACTGGCCGGCACTGCTGCATTCTCTCTTCTGGTCTTTTCGGGAGGTTTTCTGTTTCCTGCACAGGCCGCTCAGGAAGCGCCGTCTGAACGCGATGTCCGGACGTTTGCCATCGGCCCCGGACTTCAGAATCTGTCTCTCGACGACCGATACGCCGTTTATCAATGGGGACTGAAAAATGACGGAGAATTTCAGCTGGTTCAGATGACGACCTCCTTCCGCTCCCTGGACTCGGTTTACGGAAAGCGGAAAGGACGCTCTTCTTCCATTTCCCTTCCGGATCTGGGACCCGGAATGCTGGAGCATCAGTCCAGGGTGATTCAGGCAGTCTCCGGAATTGACATCAACATCCTTCCGGCCTGGAATCAGTATGATGCCGACGAAGAAACCGAACGCCGTCCGGTAATCGTGGCCGTTATTGACACCGGTATTGACTACAGCCATCCGGAGCTTCAGAATGCTATGTGGACAAATCCCGGCGAAATTCCGGGAGACGGAATCGACAATGACGGAAACGGATATATTGATGATGTGCACGGATGGAATTTCTACACCCACAGTCCCACCCTTTACAGCGGCACCGAAGACAGCCACGGAACCCATACCGCCGGCACCATTGCCGCAGCAAGAGGCGATGGCGGGATTGCCGGCATTACCGACAACCGCTATGTCAAACTGATGAGCCTGAAGGCCCTTGGCGGTCCTTTCGGAAGCGGTTCTCCGGAATCTGTGCTTGAAGCCATCCGGTATGCAGAAGAAAACGGCGCGTCCATATGCAATCTAAGCCTCGGAACCGCCGCCTACAACGAGACATTGGCCGAGGCCATAAAAAATTCCAATATGCTCTTCATTGTTGCCAGCGGAAACGGCGATGCCAAAGGGCACGGCTGCGACACCGATGTCAGTCCGGTTTATCCGGCTTCCCTGCCTTATGATAACGTCATCTCCATAGCCAGCCTGCTTTTTAACGGAAATCTGGACGCCAGTTCTAATTACGGAGCCGTATCCGTCGATCTGGCCGCACCCGGCTCCTATATTTTAAGCACGGCACCGGGCGGAAGCTACGCTTTTATGAGCGGTACCTCCATGGCTGCGCCGATGGTAACCGGAGCCGCTGCCATGATTTATTCCTATCGGACGGATCTTTCTCTGTCCGACATCAAAACGGCGCTGATTTCCACGGCAAAACCTATGGAAAGTCTTGCCGGGAAATGCGTTTCCGGCGGTATGCTGGACGCATACGCCGCTCTCAACTATCAGAAAAATTAGAAACGGAAATAGATAAACGGATTAAAATCGGCGCCTACCATATAGCAGACCGCGCATGCAAACAAAATCAGCAGACACAGATCTGCCGCAAGTCCCGCTGCCTCATTCCCCTGGCAGCGGGCTTTCCATTTCGGGATCACCGGCGTGCAGCCAATAACGGAAATCACAAACAGCGTCAGGTATTCCCGGTCAAAGCATTTCAGAATTTCCAGCACGTTGTAATGCGTAAAATCAAACGCAAACATGGCCCGGATATACAGAAACGCATCTCCGATGGAATCACATCGGAAAAATACCCATCCGATCAGCACCACCACCAGCGTATAGATCCGTTTCAGGAATCCAGGAAGACGGTCCAGGAAGCGTCCGAACGCGCCGCGCTCCAGAATAAGAAACATTCCGTGGTACAGTCCCCATACAATAAAGGTCCAGTTCGCTCCGTGCCAAAAACCGGTCAAAATAAAGATGATCAGCAGATTTCGATACGTTTTTCCTGTACCTTCCCGGCTTCCCCCCAATGGAATATACACGTAGTCCCGAAACCAGCTGGACAGCGAAATATGCCATCTTCTCCAGAATTCCTTAATACTCTGAGAAATGTACGGATAGTTAAAATTCTCCAGGAAATGAAATCCAAACAGCTTGCCCAGTCCGATCGCCATATCCGAATAAGAAGAAAAATCCATATAGATCTGCAGCGCATAGCAGACGGCTCCCAGCCAGGCATACGGTGTATTCAGAACAGATAGCTTTCCGAATACCGTATCTGCCACGTATCCCATTCCATTTGCAAGAAAAATCTTTTTATTGAAGCCCACAATAAACCGCGCGATTCCGTCATGAATCAGCTGCTGATCCGTGTGCCGGCATTCAATTTCCCGGCTGACATCAATATAGCGAACAATCGGACCGGCAATCAGCTGTGGAAACAACATGATATATAAAGCCAGATCCAGAATATTTTTCTGAACCTCCACCTTCCGGTTATACACATCGATCACATACGACATGATCTGAAAGGTAAAAAAGGAAATTCCGATCGGAAGTGTGATGGCCGGAAGCGCCAGTTCCAGATCCAGATGCAGAAAGCCAGCACATTCCTGCACGGTATTCACAAAAAAATTAAAATATTTAAACAGAAAAAGAATTCCGACATTATAAAGAATCGAAACCGTTAAAACTCCTTTCCGATGCTTTTCACCTTCCAGCAGCCTTCCAAATACATAATTAACCACCGTCGAGCACAGAAGAAGCAGCGTATACTTCACTCCTCCCCAGGAATAGAAAACCAGAGAGGAAAGCAGCAGCGCCAGATTCTTCACAGCCGTTTTCCCGGTCAGGCAGGAAAGCATATAAAGCAGCAGCGTAGCCGGCAGAAAAAGAAAAATAAAAACCGGTGATACAAAAACCATCCTATTTCCTCCAAATTAATCCAATATATCCGGGTGTTCCGTCAAATAATCAATCAGTCCGAAGCTCATAACCGGAATATGGGATTCGTTGACCTCAAGAATCACAATGTCTGCCCGGCCGATCTCTGTTTTCAGATCAAGCTCCGAATAGTCGGAAAAATATTGGATCTCCGACAGCCGGTTATGCGAAACCATGGTATTCTCAATATAGGTATCCTGATGAAAGTAGCCGTTGCTGATCAGGGATGCAATCGTCTGCCCCATAAAGCTGCCGCCCCGGCAGAACAGATTCGGTCCTTCGTCCGACCGCGGCTCTGAGATCAGATGTGCCTGATAATACTCATCATACGGCGGCGTGATCACATTCAGCGAGTTAAAAATGTCCGCATCCGGATGCAGCACAGATGCTGCCGGCTCGTAGGTCATCTCCGCTTCCGGGAACTGATAGCGACTGTTTGCATTCAGAAAGCGAACAAAATCCACCGTCACCTCTGTGCTGAGCATCCAGCTCCAGTGGCTTCCGGTTTTATAGTAAAGCGGATAATCTGCCTGCTCTGCCAGCTGATTCACATAGGGAATGGAATCATACACCTTGAAATCATACTGCTTCAGCACCTCCGTAAATACCTCATAATTTCCCGGCCGGTCTGTAAAGCTGGCCGCCGCCCGGTACAAGGCCGGCACATCCTCTTCGTAATAGCGCACCTTGGTCGGAGTAATGAAAAGATACAGCTCCTTTCCCTTCTCCTCCAGCCGGTCGCGGATCACCGTCAGCTTCTCACACAGGTCCCTTACATACTCCTCCGTGGCCGGCGGATAAACCTTTTCATATTTCAAAATATATTCTTCTTCAAATAAATCACGGTTTTTCCCGATTACAATATTCTGATTCGGAGATTTTGCATAAAGAGAAACGATCATCTGATTGCGAAGCTTGATCATCACATCCCGCCCTGGAAGATGTTCCGTATAATAGGTATCCAAAGCATCCTGTACGGTTCCATCCAGAATTCCCTGTCTGGTCAGAACCGGAAATTCTGTGGTACTGCTGACACCGCTCAGCTGAAAACGGGTGCCAAGTTTCTGCAGCCATCCCGGCATCAGCAGGATCCCTGCAAATCCCAGCATCAAAAGATAAGTCCGAATTTTTTTCATTCTGCTGCCTGCTCCACCTCTCAATAATCTCCCCGAACCGCAAATGCATGATTCATCGGTCCGCTTCCCTTTCCAAGATCCAGACCATCTGCCAACGCAGCAGACAAATAACGCTTAGCGGCTTCTACTGCCTGGAAAATATCCATCCCCTTTGCCAGATTGGAAGCAATCGCACTGGACAGCGTACATCCGGTTCCGTGTGTGTTGGGATTGTCAATCCTCTTTCCGTAAAACCACCGGAAGCTGCCCTCCCGATACAGCAGATCATTCGCATCATTTTTCTGATGACCACCCTTACACAAAACTGCACAGTGGTAAGCATCTCCAATCCGCTTTGCTGCCTGTTCCATGTCCTTTTCCGTTTCAATCTGCAAGCCGGACAGTACTTCTGCCTCCGGAATATTCGGCGTCAGGACAGCTGCCAGAGGAAACAGCTTTTCCTTCAGAATTTCAATCGCATCCTCTTCCATCAGTTTTGCTCCGCTGGTAGCCACCATCACCGGATCCACCACAATATTTTTTGCTCCGTACTCTGCAAGCTTATGCCCGATCACCTGAATCAATCTGCCGGAAGAAACCATACCGATCTTCACCGCATCCGGAAAAATATCTGTGAAAATACTGTCCAGCTGCTTTGCCAGAAATTCCGGAGAAACCTCATAAATACCAGACACTCCCATGGTATTCTGCGCCGTAAGCGCGGTAATGGCACTCATCGCGTATACCTGATGTGCCGTCATTGTTTTAATATCCGCCTGGATTCCGGCTCCTCCGCTGGAATCACTTCCTGCAATCGTAAGTGCTGTTTTCATTATGCCTTGTCTCCTTATCTCTCGAAATCCTGTAAAGAATACTCTTCAAATGAATTATGGTACACCCGTGAAACCTGTTTCAGCCGTTCTAGCGTTTTCTCCCCGGACCGGTCCCAGATGCCGGCTACCGGGTATCCGGCCGCGGCTGCTGTTTCCGCTCCATGAAAAGCATCCTCAAACACCCATGTGCTTTCTTTCACCGTTCCCAATGCTTCTTTCGCCCGATGGTAAATATCCGGCACATCCTTTCCGGCCCCCACTTCCGAACAGGTAAAAATCTGTTCCGGCCGAAAATATTCCGGGATCAGCCCCAGCCTGGTCAGCGCTGCCTCCGCCAGAAGCCGATCTCCGGCAGTAGCCACTGCCATGAGAATTCCTTTTTTCTTTAAACACTTCAGAAACGCCCTGACTCCTGGTTTTAATCTTACTTCGTCCCGGTAAAAGCAGTATACCAGACGTTTCACCTCTTCCTCGATTTCATCGACCGCAGCAGAAAGTCCGTAACGGCTTTTCATATAAGAAGCGCCTTCTTCCAGCGTCATCGTATACAGCCGTTCGCCAAGGCCTGGTTCTGCCTGGATTTTTAAACATTCCAGATACCAGACGCCTACATCCCTCCACGCATCCATGGAATCCAGGAGAGTTCCGTCCAAATCGAATATTGCCCCCGTAATTGCCATTTGTCTTCCTCTTATCTTCCTTGTTCTTTCGCTTCTCCGTTTTCTCGTTATTGGGACAGCCCCAGCATGACCTCCGTCCGCCGTCTTAACTCCCGGGCAGCTTCTGTAATATCTTTCTGCGCAAATATCGCACTGACTACTGCCACCCCGCAGATTCCGCTTCCAGCCAGCTCTGAGACATTGTCTTTTCCGATCCCGCCGATCGCAATAACCGGAATCGATACTGCCTGGCAGATCGCTTTCAATGTTTCCAGGCTTAAATCCGCCGCATCCTTCTTCGTACTGGTATGGAATACCGCTCCTACCCCCAGATAATCTGCGCCTCTCTGTTCTGCCAGAACCGCCTGCTCAACCGTCCGTGCAGACACACCAATAAGCTTATCCGGCCCCAGTTTTTTCCGTACATCCCCGGCTTCCATATCACTCTGTCCTACATGAACGCCATCTGCATCAACTGCTTTTGCAATTTCCACATTATCATTGATCACAAACGGAACCCGGTATTTTCTGCAAAGCGCCTTAATTTCCTGCGCCTCTTCCAGGAAACGCTCCTCATCCAGCTCTTTTTCCCGAAGCTGAATGAACGTCACGCCGCCCTTCAGAGCCTTTTCTACCTGGCTGTACAGACTTTCTCCGTTCAGCCAGCTTCGATCCGTCACCGCATATAATAAAAGATTTTCTCTCTTCATATTACTCTCCTCCATTTCCATAGCAGTATAACACAAATTCTGCACTTTTTCATTATTCTATACAATATTCTATACAATTAAAAAACCGGCAGGTTCAGCTGCCGGCTTCGCAAATATTTTTAAACACAAAAAAACCAGCATTTAGCTGGTTTTTATGCCGGCGACCGGAATCGAACCGGTACGGGAGGTAAGTCCCGCAGGATTTTAAGT
>JBJELD010000108.1:0-5497 GCA_051878975.1 Candidatus Caccovicinus sp. | reverse complement strand
AATGGTTTCACGTACTTGGGGCTAGCCGTCGCGCCAGCGACTTGGTACAATGAGAAAAATTGTGAGGTGGGAAAGATGGTAAAGGCATCGGAAGAGGTGATGCAGTATTTGAAAAAGGCGGGAAATCTTCGCCATTTTGCACAGGGCGAACTGATCTGCATGCAGGGAGATGTCTCTCCGAATATCTATCTGATTGCACAGGGACGGGTCCGGATGTTTTACATTGGGAATGACGGAAAAGAGATTACATATCAGATCGTAGGAGAGGGGCAGCTGATCGGGGAATCTGCATTTCTTGGCCTCGCAGCCAGAACGGTTACGATTCGTGCAGTCCGGGATGTGGAGCTGATTTCCTGTCAGGTGGAGCGTCTGAAGCCCTTTCTGCAGCAGTCCGCTGAACTGACGGAAGCGATTCTGGCGCTTTTAACGGACAACTACCGATTTCTCTGCTCGCAGATACGGAGATTGACCATATATGACCGTTATCAGCGGGTGGCCAGCTATCTGCTGGACCAGGCCACACAGGATAACGATGGCGTAGGAATTACGGATCATGTCTTGCCGTATACCCATGAGGAGCTGGGCGTATGCCTGAATCTGAACCGCGTTACCGTAACGAATATTTTGAATGAATTTCAAAAAAGGCGACTGGTAAAGCTGGAGAGAAAACGGATTCAGGTGGTAGATATCGAAGGTTTAAAGAGGATTCTGAATTGATACCATTTGCAATATTAAGCGGCCGGCTTTACGGCCAGAACGGAATGTGCAGGGAAATCCGCGTTCTGGAACTTTCTCTGGAAGGTTTTACCTTCCGGCTTCCGGAGCTTCTGCAGGAAGCGGAGGAAGATCAGAAGGCGGATAGGGACGCAGACAAGAACGCAGCTGAGTATGCGGGAACCCTGCGGCTTGTTCTGCATACTTATGATTTTGCTGCAGGAGATTATCAGGAGCTGGAGCTTCGTGATTTTCAGCTGGAACCGGAGGAGGAAACTCCGTTTTTTGTACAGTATCGGCTGACGACAGGAAACCGGGCGTATCAACAATGCGCAAAGCATCTGACAGAGGAGTATCTGCGGTATATAAGACTGCGTTCCGGGGAGGATGATGCGCAGGTGTCTGAGGCACTGGTCGGCTATCCGGCAGCGGCAGAGGCACGTTACCCGGAGAGCTTTGCACAGCAGAAACAGAGCTTGTTTGCTGCATGGAACCGTGGCCAAAAGGGAGCCTGGGAAAAAACAGGTCTGGCGGCCTGCGAGCTGGCGCTCAGTCTGGACCGGCCGGAGGTCTGCCGGCGGTATCTGGAATGTTCTCTTCCGGAATTTGCCGCTGATTTCTGGAACCGAAATCAGCTTGCAGATCATCCGATCGCTGAAAAAGAGACGGACTGCCTGTATATTGGAAATCAATTCTGTCCCCTGCTTTTCCCGGAGGAAACGCTGCTGTTTTCTATGCTGGAAAAGGCGGAACAAGAAAGGGTAAAGGCGGTGCTTGTCTTTTCCTATGTACAGGAAAATCAACTGGAGATCATCCGGGGGCTTCTGGAAAAGCTGGCGGTCTGGTGCAGGAAAAGAGAGCAGAATCTGGAGCTGGTGGTCAATGACTGGGGGATGCTTTCCATGCTTCGGGAAGAGCCGTTTTTCTGTTTTTCTGTTACCCTTGGCGTACTGCTTCAGAAGCGTCGTAAGGATGTACGGATGGAATATAAAAAGGGCTTCTCGGAGTTCGGAGACCAGCTTGCGGAAACCTCGGTTCAGGCTTCTTTTTATCGGGAGTATCTGCAGAAGCATTTCCGGGTTCAGAGGATTTCCTATGAAAGCTGCGGCTATCCGATCAAAATCGCACCGGGTAAGGCCAGCCTTCATTTCCCGTTTTATCAGATGAACACGTCTCAGTTCTGTACGCTTTATGCGAAATGTCGGAACGGAGACCGGGGGAAACAGTGCGCGGTGACGCACTGCCCGGAATACTGCCGGGACTGGGTGTTTTTGTATCCGGAAGCTCTGCATATGATCGGAAGATATAATTCGCTGTTCGGATATGACGAAGAAATTCTGACGGACGCACGTCAGATGCAAGCTTTTCTGGAGCAGGGGGTAGACCGGATCGTGGCAGAATTTTTATAAAACGCTTTTCCGTTTGGAAATTTGACAGACAAAAATGGGAAGAAAACAGCTGAAACCGAAAACAGAGGAAAGAGATATGGATCAAAGGGACAGAAAACTGAAAATCGTGGCCGGACTGGGCTCCATAGAGGAATATATTCCTTATGTGGAGGCAGGAGCAGACGAGCTGTTCTGCGGTTATGTGCCGGAGCAGTGGGCCATGAAATATGGTATGATGACACCTCTGAACCGGAGAGAGGTGCTGTACTATAACGTGCAGATCGGCTCTTTCAGCGAGATGGAAATTCTGCGGAAAATGGTGGAGCATTACGGAGTGCCGGTGACGATTACGGTGAATGCATTGTATTATCGTCCGGAGCAGTATCCGTTTTTGGAAGAATGGATCCGGCAGTGCCGAGATATCGGGTTTTCGGCTTTTATTATTGCGGATCCGGCGCTTCTTCTGTATTTTTCGAAAAAGAAATTGACCGGCTGCAGACTGCACATGAGCGGGGAAACAGCAGAGGTGAACCACCGGATGGTGGAGGAAATGCGGGAATTTGGAATCAGCCGGGTAATCTTTCACCGGAAAGTGACGATAACGGATATGGCAGCCTGTATTGCCGGCCAGAGAAAGCTGCATCCGGAGGAGCCTCTGGAATATGAAGCATTTGTACTGAATGAAATGTGCCATTTTACCGGTGCATTCTGCAGTTCGCTGCACTGTGACGAGCTGACGCATATGTGTCGGGTACCGTATGTTCTCGGCGGCTGCCGGGAGAAGAGGGAATGGAAGGGCGCAGAAGAATGCTGCGGGCCGGAGGAGGACGATGCCGAAGAACTGATCGGACGAAGCGGCTGCGGCCTGTGTGCGCTCTGGAGTCTTCGCAGGGCCGGCATTACACATCTGAAGCTGGTAAGCCGCGGCAATTACGCAGAGGATACCATCCGGGATATCCGGCAGCTTAAGAAAGCGCTGGATATCCTGGAGGAGTCGGAATCTGAATCGGATTATCAGAAAAAGATGAAGGCCGGTTTATTTCCGGGAGACTGCAGTCATCAGTGCTATTACCGTTCTGAATCCGACGGTTAGGGTCACGGCCTGCGCCGCCGGGTTCCCAGCTGCCAGAATGCGACTGCGCTGGCGGCGGCAACATTCAGAGAATCCACTCCGTGGGACATCGGGATCCGCACCGTATAGTCACAGTCGGCAATGGTGCAGGCAGCCAGCCCGTCGCCTTCGGTTCCCAGTATAATGGCCAGCTTTTCTTCTTTTTCAAGACGTGGATCGTCGATGGAAACGGAATCCTCGTTTAATGCCATGGCGGCAGTTTTAAATCCAAGTTTTTTTAAAAGCTGCATGCCCGGCTGTGGCCATGCTTCCGACTCGCTGCCCAGATAAGTCCAGGGAATCTGGAAGACGGTGCCCATGCTGACCCGGATGGCCCTTCGGTACAGCGGATTGCTGCAGGCGGGAGTGAGCAGCACGGCATCCATATTCAGTGCGGCTGCAGAACGGAAAATGGCGCCGATGTTGGTTGGATTCATGACATTTTCCAAAACGGCGATCCGGTGGGCATCTGCACAGATCTCTTCTGCACCGGGCAGAGGGGGACGGCGCATGGCGCACAGAACGCCGCGGGTGAGTGGGAAGCCGGTCAGCTGAGTCAGAACGTCAAATTCGGCGGTATAAACCGGAATATCGCCGCAGCGGGCGATTACATCCCGCGCCTGTCCGGTGATATGCTTCCGCTCCAGAAGAAGCGAAACCGGTACATAGCCGGCGTCGAGAGCGCGTTCAATGACTTTAGGACTTTCCGCAATGAAAAGCCCTTTTTCCGGCTCATGACGGTTGATCAGCTGATTTTCAGTAAGACGGGCGTAGACATCCAGCTCCGGTGCTGTGAAGTCCGTTATTTCTATGATATTTGGCATGGTAATCTCCTTAAGCTTAAAATCAGAAATAGGGCAAGTTTGCTTAAGAAACATTATAGTGCCTGTGTGAAAAGGTGTCAAATGAAGAGAAAGGAACAGGAAAATTTATGGACAACAGAAAACGAAGAGATGAACAACTGCCTTATATTTCGGATGAGGCAGTGCTTGAAGAGCAGAAGCGGGCCAGAAAACTGACGCAGGAGCTGAACACGGCGGACCGGGCGGATTTTGAAAAGCTTGGGCGAATTGTAAAGGAGCTGTTGGGAAAATCGGAGGGGGCGTTTATCAACCCGCCGTTTTACTGTGATTACGGAAGCCACATTGAGGTGGGAAAGAATTTCTTCGCCAATTATAATTGTACAATTCTGGATGTGGCAAAGGTTGTGATTGGGGATAACTGTCAGCTGGCCCCCAACGTAGCTATTTATACAGCCGGTCATCCGGTGTATCCGGATACCCGCAATACAGGCTATGAATATGGAATAGAGGTGACGATCGGGGACAATGTCTGGATCGGCGGAAATACCGTGATCTGTCCGGGAGTGCATATCGGAAGCAATACCGTGATCGGAGCCGGAAGTGTAGTCACAAAGGACATTCCGGACTGGGTTATTGCAGCCGGAAATCCCTGCCGGGTCATTCGCAGTGTGACGGAAGCGGACCGGAAATTATATTTCCGGGACAGAGAATTTGATCCGGAAGCATGGGCGGATGCAGAGAGAAGAATGCGGCAATGAAAAAGAAGGAACAGGACGATGTCAAAAATCCGGAATCCGATTCAAAAGTCCGGGCACGCAAGCATGGCCCGACTGCGGCATGGTACGAATGAGCCGCAGGAGTGGATTTTCCTGGAGGACGGAAAGGACGATACAAATGATGTTCCGGCACACTGGAAGGATGATTTTGAAGGAGAAAGCTGGGATATGCATTTTCAGTCCCTGCGGGAGCCGCTTGAGGAACGGGCGGTCAGACAGGAAAGCTTCCGGATCTGTGTCACCACAAAGCTGGATTTTTCTCCGGAGTGTTATCAGCAGATGGCAGGACTGACGTATTATTATGATGCGCTCAGCCATTATTATCTGTATCTTACGGAATCCATGGCTTCGGCAATCGGTTCACCGGCGCATTTGTGGGAATCTGCTGTCAGGATCTGTCCGGAAACAGGAAGACAGCAGACTTTGATTTTTTCGAATATGAAGAGCTTACATGAAGATTTCTCTAAACAGAGAGGCTGCGGCTGATGGACGCACACGCACCAACTGCACCATTTTTTGTAAGAACTTCTCGGATCCTTCCTTGTCAGAATTTCACAGAGCCGTTATAATGGTAATACAGGTAAAAAGGAGAATATGTTAAGCAATTAAAAATATAGATAAATGTGTTTATATGTGATATAATGTGTTTGCAGAGAAAGGAGAATATTTATGAACACATCAGATATCACAAATTATAAACCAAAA
>JBJELD010000107.1:0-27841 GCA_051878975.1 Candidatus Caccovicinus sp. | reverse complement strand
CGGGGTATGGCGTAGCTTGGTAGCGCGCTCGGCTGGGGGCCGAGAGGTCGCAGGTTCAAATCCTGTTGCCCCGATTTTTTATGTGTCAGAATCCTCAATTCGTTCGGTTCTGGCATTTTTTATTGCCATTTTATTGCCAAAAAGTCAGCTGATTTTGTTCACATCGCCCTTTATTATATCACATTCTATAAGATTATTCCATATCGTTTCTCCGGCATCACATTCTATTATTTCTGTATCATTTCTCCGCACCGCACAGCGATACGCTGACGGCCTCCATATGTGCAGGTAAACAGCGTCAGTTTCCAGCGGTCTTTTGATTCTGTCATTCCTTCCACATCCGTGCTTTCAAGAATCTCCGTTTCCAGTACTTCATAATCGTATTGATTGCCTTCCATATCGGTAAAGGTCACCGCATCTCCCGGCTTTAAATATTTCAGCCCGCTGAAATGCGCGCGGTAATTGTGTCCGGCAATAACCAGATTTTCTTCCCCGACCGTGCCGCTGTAGCGGCACGGTGCAAGCTGCAGGGAGGGATAACTCCAGGAATCCAGAATTGGAAGAGAAAGCTTTCTGGATGGGATTTCTAAGATTCCCATATAGTTTTGGCCATCAATTTCCATGGTCAGCATTTCCTGAGCCGGAATACTGCCTACCGGAATTTCGCTTATCGGTACCTCACCCGAATGTTCCGCACCCGTCCGCTCTTCCTGTACCTCCAGAGCACATATTTTTTTCCGCACGGAAGCTACATTGTCGGCAGCCCGGACTTCGTCCCGAAGATTTCCGGTACTCAGAAACAGCGCTGCCGCAAATAAAAGCATCCCCGCAAAATTCGGGTTTTTCCGTCCTTTCCTTCCCAGGGCTCCGACAATCATGCAAAACATACCTGCTGCAATCAAAATCGGCACCGGCCACCATAGTATCCCCGTCTGCGGAAGCTTTTCTCCATTGTTTTCCATCGGATTCAAGCCTGATCCTGTACTCTCACCGACCAGAACATATTGGCTCTGTATTGCTTCATCTGCAGCCGATCCGGCGGGTATTGCCGGCCCGAAGCTTTTTTCCCCACTTCCACTGTCTTCATTACCACCGCTGCCGTCATTCCCTCCGTTTCCCTCGCCGCCAGGGCGACTTTCCATCATGTATTTAACCGCTGCATGCTGCTCATACACCCACTGCCCTTCCGCGTCCGCTGCAGGCAGAGACAGAAGTACCGGGACCGGGCGATAGATCACATTCTTCCTTTTTACTGGCTGACCGGTCACCAGATAGATCCCTGCCGGGATTCCGGTAAACTCCGCAAGGCCGTTTCCATCCGTTAAGCCTGTAAAATCCGGAACAACGTCAGATTTCTCCGCATATACCCCCAGTACGCTGGCCAGCCCTTGCCAGCCCTTGCGGTCCAGACTGTCCAGAGCTTCCCTGCAATTCACAAATTTCTCGGTTAAATCCAGCTTCTCTCCGCCGGTCCACTCCCCCGCACGATAAAGAGAAAAGCAGGTCCCTGCAAAACCCGCTTTGTCCTTTTGAAAAGATATGGTAAGGCTGCATTTCTGGCCTGCATCCGGAAATTCCTCCGCGAAGCTCATTCCTCCCGAAAGCAAGAGAAATCCAAGCAGGAATGCCCCTTCCAGAAAAATCTTCAGGAACGCTTTTCTAGCCCGCATTCTTCTCACCCTCCTTTCCATGGACTCTCTTTCGCCTGATTTTCTTTTGAATCAGCATCCCCAGCAAGAACACCGCCAATACCGGAACAGCTGCAGCCGGGATCGTCAGACGCGGATCAATCTGTACCGCATCTGCCATCACCCGCACAACCTCTGCCTCTTCCGCATTTTCAATCCGATGGCCGCGCACCAGCAGCCGGTGCGAATTGATTCCGTAAGGGGTACAGGTTACAAGAGTGCAATCATCCCTTCCTGTATCCAGCAGCAGCGGTTCCATATTTTCCGGTTCTACCACGAGAATCTGATCCGTCTCATAAGTCAGAACCTGATCCAGTACACAAAGCGTAAAAATATCCCCTTCCTGCATCTGATCCAGATCCGTAAACAGCTTTGCCGACGGAAGCCCCCGATGGCCAGACAGAACACAGTGGGTACCCTCCCCGCCAACCGGCAGGGAGGATCCTTCCAGATGCCCGACTGCCACCTGAAGCACTGCGTCACTGGTGCCGTGGTAGATCGGAAGCTTTTCTCCGATCCGCGGAATTTCAATATATCCCATGATTCCGTCCCCGGTCAGATTCAGAATGGCGTGGTAAGCTTCCCGCTCCGCTTCAGACATGCGGAACCGGTTTTGCTTCATATAAAGTTCTGCATTATATTTCTCTGCAGCCTGCCACATTTCTTCATACTGCTCCTGACTCAAACAATCTACAGCATCCACATAGCTGGCAATCGCCCTGGTCTGGTGCAGAGAATTCCACCGGTCACTGACGGTCGGATACAGGAGCAGAGCCGCTCCAATCAGAAAAATCAATATTAGCATAACACTGAAAATATCCAGTTTTCTCTTTTTTCCCGTTTTGTCCATACTCTGCTCCTGCTCGATCTACGTTCCTGTTCTTTTTCTGTCGGTTTCTTATTGCTCTTCTTCCTTATTGCTCATTCGTTTCCTGGTAATCAGCAGTACACCTGCCGCAATCACCAGAACTGCACCTGCCGCATAAAGAAGCCTGGTACCCATTCCACCGGTCGACGGAAGCTCATTTCCGATCTGATTAATTACATTCAAACCACCTGAATTGTATAAGCCAGAACTATCCAAAGATGCCTTGTTGTTTGCTCCGCTGATCGTAATACCTGTCCGCCCACTCAGCTTGTTGTAACCGGCAGGAGCTGCAGTCTCTTCCAAATAATAAGTACCATTATCAACACCTTTGATCACAACGTTTCCGGCCTCAATCTCAACTCCTGTTTCCCCAACCTTGGCCAAACGATATTCATTATCTGCTTCTTTTACCACCAGAATTTCATTGCCGCCGGTTGAAGCATCATACAATTTAAATGTTGCACCGGTCAGAATTTTCTTATTCTCATTCGTTTTCACCAGATCAAATTCATATGTATATGTAGTGGTTGTACTAGAAACTGTGGTATTATTGTCACCATAGGTCAGCCAGGTTGTATTCTTGTTTCCCGCAGTACCGGTAACGGCCTTTTCATTTAGTACAGCACTGTAAGTAATAACAATTTCATCATTCGCTGCCAGGCTGCTGCAGAACGATTCTGTAAAACTGATTTCAAACGTACATCCATCAGATGGGCTTGTGTTTACAGTATAATTGTCCCCATCAACAACCATTTCTCCCCCATCTCTGATTCTCTTAATTTCAATTTTCGGCTGTGTTACTCCTTCTGACACAGTCTCTTCCACCAGAGTCATACCTTCTGACATCTGATCATGTACAACATAATTCTGCGCACCCGCACGTACCTTTACAGAGCTTCTGAAATTTACCGTCTGACCGATAGAAGCATCATTCTCTTTCTTCCATTGATTGTCAGAGTCCTCCTGAACCTGCTTATTTATGGTAGGCTGTCCATTCTTATCCTGCACCGTGATATTCGGATTCGTCGTATCCAGAGAACATAATGCACCAACAGAGGAATCCAGCAGATAATACCCCAACGCACAATGTTCAAATGTTAACGTTGAAGTCGTCTGTCCTTCTGCTGCTGCAGGAGCAGAACTGCTGCCCTGACTTGTGATTGAATTCTCCTGCGCATATGCAAGCGCCAATTTGGCAAAGTCAGCCGCCTTTGCATCGGTTTTCCAGCTTACATAGCCCTGCGCATCAACAGACACATAATCTTTTCCTGCGCCAGTCGTTACAAAGTCTTTCCAGGTGTTATTCACCTTATAGGCATACGAAGCTCCTACAACCATTCCTCCCTCTGAACTTCCTGTGGTATAGCTTTCCAGATCAAAAATCCGATAGATCGTATAGGTCTGCCCCGGAACCGCATTGGAAACCGTAATCGTACCGGTTTCTTCTGCAAATGTCGGTACTGCCATAATCAGTACCATCATCACCGCCAGCAGAAAGCTGGCAAAACGTTTCATTCTTTTCATGCTTTTCTCCTCTTTCTTTTTAATTCTTTTTCTATATATAACAGGCCTGCACCGGCTGTCATGCAGAAACCTGTGAATATGAATATGGAAATTCCCATACCTCCCGTAGACGGCAGCATCACACCTCTGGAATTTACAATCTCCAAAAGGAGTACGCCGTTTATGATATTGTAATTCTCTGCCCGTATGGTAACCGGTCCTTTGTTCTGATATCCTTTCGGCGTGATGGTCTCGACAAGAAGATACTCGCTCCCGTATTTTATCATTCCGGACAACTCCGTCAGACCATGCTCATCGGTCGGACCAATCCTGCCAATATAGTAATATCGTTTTCGTTCTCCGCTGCCATCAATATAATCATAAGCTTTTGCGCTGTTAACAGTTTCTCCGAACGGACCGTACAATTCGAATACTGCACCGGCCAGATGAATTTTACTGCTCCCGGGATCATCACTCACCTTGTCCACCTGAAGCGCATACTGCGAAGAATATTGGTTTGTGATGGACAGCACATCCACCTCTCCACTTTTTTCCAATGTCACAGATGCCGTCTTCTCTGCAGCATTTACCGAAACCTCTATGCGCTCAGCAGTGCCGGTCAGGCCGTGCTTCTGACTCGCTGTTATCGTGCAGACCGGATACTTCCCGTACCCACCCAGATCGTATCCGGATTCAGAAACCACATAGGTCCTGCCCGCTGTCAGCTTTGGAATCCGCCAGGTATACTTATACCCATTTGCCGATACCGAATTTGCATTTTTTAACGTCAGAATATGCTCTTCCCCATCACCAGAAACCCGAATTTGGTAAGAATCCTTCAGATTTTCAATATCTCCGGACGAAAATTCCGTATCTCCGGAAAAATATTTCTCCACAATTATCGTATCCGGCGCAGGTTCATTCACGATTTCATACGGAATAATGACATAACCGCTGTTTTCATAATACACGCCGCTCTGATCATTCACTGAAACCGTATATCGGTAATAATAGGAGCCTTTGCTTCCATATCTCTGCCGCGTTACTTTAACGGTAAGAGGCAGAGCAGACGTAGTTGAATAGCCGTCCGGCGCCTGCGTTTCGCGCAGAGTATAATTTCTGGTAACCATAAGCCCGGTTCCGCTTCCTGCACTCAGTCCCGTAAACGTTGCCAGTCCATTTTCATCTGTAATCCGGCTCTGACTGTAGCTTGTTCCATATGTCAGGGTAAACTCCGCTCCCTGCAGCGGCTTTCCTTCATTGTCCACCTTCTTTACACTGAATACCGGATTATCAATATAGACATCATAGAATGAAACCGTCCGATCAGCAGCATATCCGATTTCTTCAGTAATCGTATTATCATACCGGGTGCTGCTGGTATCATTGTCCACGACAATGGCGGTCGAACAGCTTTTTCCGCTGACCGTATAACCGCTTTCCTGGATCGTAAACAATTCTCCCGGGAAGCACCGCACCTTCCAGATCGCTGTTTTTGTCTGACTGTCGTAAGAATACGTATACTTTCCGGTCACATGATTGCCTTCTATATCCGTGACGACTCCATTTTCCTCTGACGCCTTCCGCAGCCTCAGATAGGTGCTTCCGGAATTCTGCTGAATCACATCAATACTGAAATTTCCGTTAAGCAAATTACTGATTTCGGTGTCTGATAACCCTTCAAACGTCTTGGTAACCGTCATTTCCACGGTCTTTGCCACTACAACACCATCTATGTGCCAGCCATCCTGCTGCGGTTTCAGCACATACCAGCGCATGGAAAAATGATAAGCATCCACCGTATTGGCATCCAGGGTAATATATGTATTATTTCCATTGCTGTCCCGGCCTGTAATGACTTTAATGCTCAGCGGCTTATCATGGATAAAAGTCAGAACCCGTTCTTCTACTGCATCCTCATTAAAGCCATTTTTCCGGAAAAAGTACGGCCGTTGGCTGCTGCCCAGCGTAATAATCTGATCCCCCTCTTCCGCCTCCTCCGGCTTCGTTGTCACCAGCATGTCCACCACAATATGCGTGGCCCCATCCGGAATATGCGTGCCGTCACCAATGCAGCTGACAATTTCCTGATTCACTTCCGTCGCAAAGCTGCTGTCACTTCCCACTGTAGTGGACCCATAATATACATGACCGGCCGCCACCATATCTGTAAAGTCACTGGTATTTCTTCCCGCCACATCTCCTTCCGTGTCCAGCACCGTTCCCGTATAATTCACATAAAAGGTCACAATATCTGAATACTGCTGCCAAATTCCGGTAAGTGTACTGCCATCCGGCAGAAGGTATTTGGTTCCATCCGGTTCCTTCACCTGAATGCCGTCCTCTGTGCTGCACACCGTTGCTTCCGCAGAAATCAAAACGGTATTGCCCTCTGCATCCATCGTGCTCCATCCCCGGAACAGGAACTCTCTCCCATACGGCAGCCCATTATTTTCATACAGCTCCTGGATTTCTTTGTAAGCCCGCGAAAGCTGACTGCTCCCGGAAGAATCCGACAGATTCGGGACAAAAATATACCGTCCGACCGTTTCATTTTTTCCGCTTACTTCAAAAAGCGGAGTTTCGCTCTCCGTTATCTCCTGCAGATCACCGGGCAATGCCACTTCCCCATCCGCCCAGGAGCCGCTGCTTGTATAAGCCGGAAGCGTCAAGCTGTAAAAAAGCATGCTCCCGCTGGTCTCACTCGCCCGGTAAAGTGTCTGATAGTTGTTCCCATCATTTCCGGTATACCAGCCGCCAAAATAATTCGTACTCCCGTAGCGGTTCACACAATACCCATTTGAATACAGCTCCACCTGTCCGGCAGCATTCACCTCCACATAAAGAACCTGCCGGTTTGCAGAGGTACTGATGCTGGTTCCGCTGATGTTCAGGTACTGTCTGTTTCCATTTACGATTGTATAAATATAATAGCTGCCGCTCCCCGCCCGCACAAAAGTCCATTCGCACCAGCCGTCGCCAAACAAATAAGCCCGGTCTGCCGAAGCTGTCGGAGCCGCTGATGCAAGTTTCCCGCTCTGACCGGAAACAGTATCTGCTGTCAGCAGGTAATTATTGCTTCCATTATTCGTATTGACGATCAGCCAGGTACCTGCAAGCTCATCAACAGACGCAGCTGTATGCCGTTCATAATAAGTCATGCCACGCCCGCTGGCTGCCAGCGCAATCACGGAGAATCCATTCATGGAGAAAGAAACCTCCGTGATCCGTTCCTCCTCCATCTCCACTTTAGTCGGTACCGGAAGCTCCAATCCATCATCTGCAAAATGAACCACCTGCACCTGATCCGGCTGGTCAGTCATCAAAGGCGCATTTTTCATGCGGAATGAAACTTCCGCCTTGTCAGACACCTCCAGATGTTCCCCCTGAATTTCAAAACCAATATCATAGAGCGCCGCCATAAATACTTCTTCTCCGATCACTTCCCGTGTCTGTCCACAAAAAGCCTCATAATCCTCATGTTCCGGCGTAATCGGCTCCACATATAAATCGGCCTCTTCCGGAACCTTGGTATTTCCCGGCAGCTTCACTTCTGCAGAAACCAGTTCATCCTCATAGCTCCATGTCCGCTGCTCCGTATTTGTTTTCTTCACTTCCATAAGATGAAGCAAGGACAGGGATGTCCGATATGCGCGCGCAGTCGTGCAGCCGTCCATGCCAACCAGAACCGATACCACAGGCCGGTTGTCGGCCGGCGTCGCACCTGTCGCTGCTGCATCCGGCGGTGATGCCATATCAGACGACATTGCTGCATCGGAGGGTGTGGATGTAAACACAACGGACCGCGCTGCCCCGGATGGCGTCGCATCTGAACGCGATGCATCATAAAATTCCGAATCTTCCGATCCATCCCCAAATGCCTCGTCAAAGCTTTTCATTGTAATTCGTCTCGTTGTCAGAAACGTTTCCTTTTCGCCTCTGCAGGATCCGATCTTTGCACTGCACCGGACCGTATCCTCTCTTTCATTCACAAAAAGGAACAAAAGCTCCTCCTTCCCTGTCAGCTCATAAGTGCTGTCTGCATCACAGGGTACCCGGATAAAAATGTGCAGTTCCACATCTTTGACGGCTGATTCCGTCTCCAAACAGATTTCGTACAGCTTTTTCGTGTCATTTTCAAAAAAGAAATCCGAGAACGCTTCCGTTTCCCCATCCGTAAAAGAAAAATCCTTTTCAGTCAACGCATACGCATCCTCCACCGCTTCCTGTGCCAGCTTCAAAAGCTCCTCGCCCTGAATTTCAAACACTGCATCCGTTTTCCTGTCGGCCATTGCCGAAAAAAGACCGATACTGCATTCCATGGCAGTCAATGTGACTGCCAGAATGACTGCCAAAAATTTCCTGATACTTCTTTTCATTGTCACTCAACACTTTATTGAAATATTTCCAGCTTTTTTAATGGCCAGATCTTCACCGCTAACTTTCCAATCAGCTGTTCCTCTGAAATACATCCCACGATATTGCTTCGACTGTCCACTGAGACAGTGCGGTTATCCCCCAGGACAAATACCCTCCCCTGCGGCACCTCCAGTGGGAACGTGACATCACAATTTCCCAACGCATACTCCGCTACATAAGGCTCTGAGAGCATTTCCCCATTCACGGTAATTCTTCCGCTTTCGTCCATTGCCACCACATCCCCCGGTAATGCAATCACCCGTTTTATCAGGATTTTATTGTTGTAATAAAATACAGCCACATCCCCCGGAGTAAACTGACTGCTCCTGACCGCCGCAACTACATCTCCATCCTGCAGCGTCGGCTCCATACTGCTTCCATATACCTGAAATACCGGCACCATCAGCGCAGACAAAAGCACCATCAGTGCACCCGCCACAACCAGAGTATTGACTGTTCCCATCAAAGTTCTGAAAAAATCTTTCCGGTATCTCTTTTGTTTCAGTTTTGCATCCAAATGGTCCAACGCGCCATCCTCAAATTCTCCGCCGGTCTGCCCTGCCTGTTGCCGCAGCATTTTCAGTTCCTTTTCCTGTCTTACTGCAAGCTCCAGGAGTTCAGTCCGTTTCATATGCTTCAAATTTTTTTCTGTTATCAAATGCCTCTGTTCCATCCTTCTGCCTCACTTATTCGTCCTTCTGGAATAATTTTCCGATATTATGTAAATCTGATTATGATAATTTATTATTTTAAACATCCGGTTTCCGTTTTAAATATCTTATCCTGCTGTTTTTTTGTACAATGCTGGCTTTTTTCTGTTCAAAAAAACGCTGTACAGAAAATTTCTTTCCTATACAGCGGAATCTTATTATTTATGGAACTAATTTCTCCCCTATCCCCTTGCAGTGCTTCCTGTAACAGGCAATCAGCCTCTCTAGCTCCCCTTAGGGACAAATCATATTCTGTTATTTCTTCTTTCTCTTATAAAGACACAGCAAAATTCCTCCCAGTGAGCAGAGAAAAATACCAATCAGAACGGCGGGATGCGAAGAATCACCGGTACGCGGCAAAAAACTGCTGATCCATTGCACCATCGCCTGCGGCGCAGCCGGCAGAGTCGTATCCAGCACAACTTCCTCCGTTCCGCTGTCTGCCGGAACCGTCTGATCCGACTCCGTTTTTCCTGAACCCGGCTTATTCGTCCCTGGCTCATCTGACCCGTCCGATTTTGTTTTATCCGATCCCGGTTTGTCCGGCTTGTTTTCCTCCGATCCCGGTTTATCCGGCTTCGTTTCATCCGGCTTCGTCTCGTCCGGCTTCGTTTCATCCGGCTTTGTCTCATCCGGCTTCGTCTCATCCGGCTTCGTTTCATCCGGCTTTGTCTCATCCGGCTTCGTTTCATCCGGCTTTGTCTCGTCCGGCTTGTCCGGTTCGTATTTGGGCTGAACCAGCAGGCTCACCTGATTGTCCCAATCTTCCGGATACAGCAGAAATGCTTCCATTTTCCCGGAACCGGATACCTGCCGGAATACATAGACGGCTTCCTCTAAAGAAAATGCCGCCTGCCCCTGCGCATCCGTTTTTTTTCGGCTTTTCGGTGTCAGCTGTTTCTCCTGTATCCACTTCTGCAGCGTTTCCGACATCTGCTGCCGCTTTTGCGCAGTATCGCTGTCATTGATGTCCACGCCGCTTTCTGCAAAGTCTTCAGCCAGGATATATCCGTTTTTTCCGGAAACTGCCGCCTGATATACGGCGACTTCCACACCCTTTCCGTCTGTCCCCAGACTAAGTGTCAGACTTTTTGCACCTGCCAGCGCCGTTGTTTCCTGCAAAAGCAGAAGCATCAGCAGGCAACATGCCAGGAAATGTATTTTATATCGTTTTTTCATTGTACTCTCCTTCGCCCATGTACCAGAAGCCGGTGAGAATTAATTCCATATGGCGTACAGGTCAACAGCGTGACCTGATCCTGCCCCTCCTGAATTCCCAGCACAGGATCTTCCTCCAATTCTTCCGGAAGCAGTTTTTGTATTGAATCCACCTCATATTCCAGCCGGCGTCCAAAAACAAGAAGACTGAATGTATCTCCTTTTTCCAGCTGATCAATATCGGTAAACAGCCGAGCAGAAGGCTGACCCGTGTGACCGCACAAAACCACGTGGGACGGACAGCCTCCGACGGGCAGGGAAGAACCGGCCAGATGACCGCAGCCCTTTTTCAGCTTATCGTCCGACGTACCATGATAAATTGCCAGATTCAGAGAAAGAGAGGGAATCTCCAGGTATCCGATCAGACCGTTTTCGTCTGCATTCAGCAAAGCCAGATACTCCTCTGCTTCTGGCTGCTCCTCCGTAAAGGGATCATAAAAATACGTCCCGGCCGATGCCAGTCTCTGGTTATACTCTTCTGCCCTCCGAAGCTCTTCTTCATTCTGTTCCTGCCGCTGCTCCGCACAAAACTGCTGTTCATAACCGGCCGCCGCTGTCCTTCCCCGATAGCGCTCCAGCCAATGCACCGCATAGGGATAAAGCACCAGAAGCCCGCCTGCCAGTATACAGACCACAGCCAACGCTCTTATCAGTTTAATCATTGCTGTCTCCTCCTGTCCGAAGCTTCCGTTCTTTTTCTCGACCGATGCTTCCCTCTGCGTTTCGTCTGTTTTTTCTTTCTGAGCCTTCTTCGAAGCCACCGCAGCCATTTTCTCCGCGTACAGTACAGATACACGATCAGGAACAGAAAAACCGGAACCAGAATCAGATTCCGCAGCAGCCATCTCCGGTACTGCCTCATCCATTCGCTCCTGCCGCTTCCTTCCGTCTTCCGTCCGATCTCTGATGCCGTTTCATTCGGAATCCGGCTTCCGCGCACCAGAAGGCGGTGAGTGTTCAGCCCATACGGCGTACAGGTCAGCAGCGTGACCCAGTCCTTTCCCCTCTCTACCATCAGACTGGAGGTTTCCGTGGGCTCCACCACAAGGATCTGATCTACCTGATAGCTCAGCCTTTCATCCAGAACATAAATGTAGAAAACATCTCCGATCTCAAGAGAAGTCAGATCCGTAAACTGCCTGGAAGAAGACAGCCCTGTATGGGCAGCAATCACCGCATGTGTGCTGCTGCCTCCTACCGGCAGCGAGGTATTTTTCAAATGACATGCCGCCGTCGTAGATTCCTTATGGTCGATCGGCAGCGTCACATCAATTTTGGGGATGGAAACATATCCCATGATTCCATCCCCATTGACATTCAACAGCTCCTCATAGCGGGCATTCATCTCCGTAATCGAAAAGTCAGCCATCCTGCCGATCAGGATATCTCCCAGCATCCGGTTGTAATCCTCCGCCTCTTCTCTGGCTGCCTGCAGCTTCTCCTTCGCCAGATCCTGCAGGCCGGTTTCATATTTCTGAATCTGCGTCTGGGCATGACGCCCTTCCTTCCACTGTCCGAGCAGAGGATATCCCATCAGAAACAATCCTGCCAGCACGCTTGCTGCCGCCAGCATTCTCTTATGTCTTCTTCTCATTCCTGTCACCCGGTCTTCTGCGGCCCTTTTTTCTGCGTTTCTTTTTTCCGGTCGTCAGAAGGACAAACACGCCAACGACCAGCAGCACCGTACCCACCCCGGTAATAAAAGCAGTTCCGCTGCCTCCGGTAAACGGGACAAGAGACTTTTTCTTATTATCGACCGTAAACGCAGAGGTTGCATCTGCAATCGTGACCTGAACCGGATCGGCCAGCAGCTGATATTTTTCCTGTGTTGTCAGCTCAGTAAAGGTATAACTTCCGTTCGGCAGATGACGCACGATCAGAAGTCCGTCACTTCCCACACGAAGTTCCGTTTCCCCAAGCTCTTCCGCCACAGCCCGGTACCGTCCATCTCCCTCCTTGATTGCGCGGACCTGATTTCCGCTGCTGTCCTCCAGTCGGAAAGTTACGCTCTGATAAATGGATTTGTCCTCCGCCGGCTTTCCCTGAAAGGTTTTGGTCAGCGCAGCCGCACCATACCCTTCCGGCTCCTCCGGCTCCGTCTCCTCCTCCATTTTCGGTGAAACCTGCATCTGATACGTCCATACCGCCGTTCCTTCTCTCTCGATCAGCATCGGCATGGATATCAGAAACGGCATCCCCTTCCGGTATCCGTCCGGCACCTGATCAAAAAGCACCAGATATAAGCCGGTTGAAAGCTTTACGCTGGTCAGACCGCTGCTGTCCGTTTTCTCCGTCCGAATACCAGAATGGCTGCCGGCATACGCTTCAAAGGTTTCTGCATCCTTCTGCTTGATCGTTTCCCAGAGCAGCGTCTGGCCGCAGACTCCCTCCAGGCCCAGAAGCCCGGCAAACTCGGAATCCGTAAGCTGATACTGTACCTCCTCGCCGGAAGTATCTGCCACTTTGCCTACCGGAAAACAAAGAAAACTTACATCGGCTGCCGGAAGCTCTTCCTCGTTCAGGCTTTTCAGCTTTAATTCCAGAATTCCTTCCTTTTGATCCGGGAGATCCGGAATCGGGCCCGCATATACGTTTCCAAATAACAGAAGGAAGCAAAGGACTGCAAAAAGGGATGAATGAAAAAACTTCCGCATTCTGTTCATGATCTTGATCGTCTCCTCCTTTTTGTCAGAATCAGCCCCGCACAGCCTGCAGCGATCCCGATGGGTGCAGCCATCCAGAAAGGCTTTCCTTTTCTTCCCATATCCGGCATCACCAGATCAACCTTATCTACGATCTTGACCGAAGTAACTCCATTCTGTTCTCCTTCTTCGGTCAGATTGACCTGGAAAGGAGAGGCCAGCACTGCGTAGCCGGGAGGCGCCTTTTTCTCAACCAGATAATAAGTCTGATAGCTCAGATCATAAAATACCGCCTTCCCGTCCTTTCCGGTAGTCTCCGTTCCCATAAGATACCAGGTCTTTCCATTGATTGTCATGGTTTCCGAATCCGTTTTATCCGGCCCGTACAATGCAAATTCTGCTCCCTCCAGTACTTCATCCGACAGATTGACCTTATTGATTTCCAGCATGGTTGCCCGGCTGTTCCGGACGATCAGCTCCATTCCCTGATCCCAGGTTCCGACCTCACAATCCCCTGACAGGATCTGAAGCGTTCCGTCCGAAACAAGGCGAAATGTGATCTCCTTTGTTCTCCCTGCGCCAAAACCGGCATAACCGGCCGGCACGGTCTCCTCCAGCGTATAAATCCCATTGGCTGCATACGGCAGCGTTCCGGCCGGCAGGCTGCAGATTCCGTTCTGATCAGTTAAGAGCTCCCATGTAAGCAGACCGCTCTCCGAATCATAGCTCCAGTTACCGCCGCAGTTCAGGTACTGTTCGGCCGGATAATCCATCTCTGCAGCCTTCGCCTTCAGAAGGAAACGAACACCGGACATCGGCTGTCCCGTCTCCTTTTCCAGCTTCCGGATCTGCAAGGACGGCACCTTTCGGTTTTTCAGGTAAAGAATTCCGCTTCCTCCCTTCGCCTCCTCAAATACCGCTACCTTGCCGTTAAATTCCGCATACCACGCCCGGTATTCTTCATTCAGCTCCTCCAGCCGCTTCTGCGTCCCCTGTTTTTCCGTATCCGAATACCGGCAGAACGCAAACAGCGCCGGCTCCTGCATAGGCAGATATCCGATCGGTGAGCGTACCTCTGTCAGACGGTAAATATTTCCCGGTTCAAACATGCCGCACAGCTCCGCCGCCTGATTCGGAACAGTCACCAGCCGGTTTTCCGATACAAGAAACGTATCATTGGCAAGAAACGTGCGGTCCGTCACTTCAATGATCCGGTATTCTCCGGTCGCCCGCTCCTTCTGTTCCAGTACGCTCAGCTCAAAGCAGGCATCTCCCAGAAGCTGCGACTCCCACTCCACATCGATCTTATTCAGGCGGACCATATAATTATTCCATCGCGCACTGGAACTGCCGCTGCTGTCTGCCGTAACCACAAACTGCGTTCCCAGGTCATGGATTCCTTTCTGGAATTCCAGAAGAACCTCCATACGGATTTCAATGTTGTCATTCGCTTCCATTCTCTCCGCATATTCCGATGTAACCCGAATGAGCAGCTCCGAATCCGAAGAGCCGCGGCTCAGTTCTCCGATTTTTTCTTCCTTTCCCTCTACCTCTGCCACCAGACTGCTCTCCAGCTTGCGGATCTCGACTCCCTCCGGCACACGGTATTTCAGCTCCACACTGCCCTTTCCGCCCCGCAGCTCCCGCCACTGAGTCTTGGTATAGTACGCCACGATCTGTGTATAAACCGCTTCGCCCTCCATAACCTTCACAGAAACCGGATTGTCTCCGTACGTCCATTTGGAAGAATTCAGCACCATTTCGGTAATATTCCCGGAAAGATCACTCAGCTCTGCACCAAATGACATCAGCGGATATGCCCACCCCAGCAGAATACATAAAACCATGATTGCTGATAATCTCACCCATACCTTTTTCATGGCATCCTCTCCTCATTTGATCGGTTATGCTGAAACGCCTGTTTCCCTTTGCAGATCAGAATATAGATCCTCCGGATACACACCATCCGCAATCAGCTTTTTAAAGCTCTCTACCACAGCTTCCTTATCTTCCTTGTAGGTAACCCCAAACCATCTGTCTCTGGTCTCCAGCACCTTTACGGTACACGTTCCTTCCCGGAGCCGACTGCCGATCAAGGTTGGAAGCAGATACTCCGCTTTCAGAGGATTGGAAGGCACCTCGTTTTCAAAAAAAGACTGAAAGGCCTCCTCCAATACGGCCATAAACGCAGGCTCACAGCCCTCCTTTGCCGGAAATCCCCACATATTCATGGAAACATAAGACTTTGGATCCAGCTTCTTTCCGTCTGCTTCGGCTCCATCCTCCGTTCGGACAATATTGGCGGTCTCCACCACATCCGTAATATGCGTATGACCATCCGCAAGCTTACACACCCCTCTTGTCACGCCGCCATTCTCCGACAAGGTATTCTCTAAAATAAAACCGGCCATGGCAATGGCAGAATCCTCATGCTCCTGCACCAGCCATTCATGCATCCGGCAAAACGCTTCTTTTCCATAATAATCATCGGCATTGATCACCATAAATGGTTCATGAATCAAATCCTTTGCAGCCAGCACCGCCTGTCCGGTCCCCCAGGGCTTTGTGCGCCCTTCCGGGAGAAAGCCATTTGCCGAGACAGAATTCAGATCCTGAAACGCATAGGCAGTCTCTACATGCAGCTTCCTGCAGACTGCCTCCACACGATTTCCGATCCGTTCCTTAAAATCCGCCTCGATATCCTTTCGGATTACAAATACTACCTTATCAAATCCAGCTTCAACTGCATCATGAATGGAATAATCCATGATAATCTCATCATGCATTCCAACCGGTTCCAACTGCTTAATGCCGCCGCCGAAACGTGAGCCGATTCCAGCTGCCATAATCAGTAATGTTGTCATGCCTGTCACTCCTCTTTTCATTGCATTTCCCGTCTTCCAGAAGCTTCTGATTGACAGTTTCCAACAGTATAACACATTCACCCTTTCAAAAACCTTACATTCCAAAGGCTCTCCCTCTTTATTTCGCTCAGCTGTGCATTCCGTTCCTCCGCCCATGAAAACCGCTGCAGATAGGCGCCGGAGTACCGGGAAACTGCCCGGATATTTCCGGCCAGCATCTGATATAAATCACATTCCACCTGATCCGTGCGGATAAATTTCTTTTTTCCCTCCGTACCGATAATGAAATCGATTCCAGCCTTGCTCAGGATGTTTTTCAGCCTGGACATGGTAACCCAGTAAATACTGTCTCCAGCTGCTTTATCCGGCCAGAGGCAGGCAATGGCATCCCCGCCGCTGATGCCGGTTTCTCCCCGGTCAATCAGGAGAGCAAGCAGCTCCTCCTGCTTCGTGTGGCCGATGGGAAGGGGTCTTCCGTCTACCTTGACCAGCAAATCGGGCATCGTGTAGATTTCGACCCTTTTCTTTGGCCGCGGCCGGATATAATATGCCTTCTCTAACTCCCGCTCCACCTCTTCCTGCGAATACGGTTTCAGCAGATACCCGATGGCCTCTACCCCAAAGGCCTGCAGCGCGTACTGTTCAAATGCGGTTACAAAAATAATGCGGATATTCTGGTCGATCTGCTTTAACTGTCTGGCCAGCTCAATCCCATTCATTGACGGCATCTCGACATCAAGAAAAGCTGCATCCACCGGGTTTTTCTCTGCCCATCGGATTGCCTCCTCGCTCGTCCTGAACAGCTGCAGCGTATCCACCAGGGGAAGCTCCTCCACCGTCAGCCGGAAATTTTCCAGCAGCGTCTTTTCATCATCTACATAAATTATCCTCATTTTTCTGTCTCCCTGACCGGAAGCCGGATCGTAACCCTGGTACCCTTATCCGGCGCGCTTTCCAGCTCCAGCCTTCCTCCCATCATGCTTTCCAAACGATAACGCACATTTTTCAGTCCCACAGAATCCTTCTTCGCACATGCCTCCGGCACAAAACCAGCTCCGTCATCCTCGACTGTTATGATAATCTCTCCGGGATCCCGCATGGTCCGAAGCCAGATTGTCCCGCTCCTTCCATGCTCCGAAAGCCCATGCTTAATGGCATTTTCCACGATAGGCTGAAGCGTAAGCGGCGGAAGCTGAAACGCAGTCGTCTCCAGATCCTTTTCAAAGACGATCATATCCTGAAACCGGAGCTGCTCCAGCGCAACGTAATCCTCCAGCTGCTCCAGCTCCACAGAAAAATCAATCAGTCCCTCCTCTTCGATAAAACGGATATTCTTCCTTAAATATCGTGCAAAACGAATCAACGCCGCATCCGCCTTTTTTGCATCAATTTTGCAGTATCCGCTGATAGTTGTAAGCACATTAAAAATGAAATGGGTCCGGATCTGACTCAGCATGGCTGTGATACGCCTCTCTGTCAGCTTTCGCTCCTGCTCCGCCAGCTGTCTGTCCATCTCTGCCAGCCGCAGCTCCTGCTCGCTGTAATGGAACATGGTATCAATCTCCATAAACGCAATATACAGAAGAAAGGCCAGCAGAGAAAACACAAGGCCGGACGAATTGCCCTTCAGATAAAACGCGGCCATGTCCGCCACCACACCGGCCACACAGATCAGTACCAGTCTGCTTCCCCGAAACAGCTTCCGTTCCTCCCGATCCCTGATCCGATCATAGATCGTGCTTCCGATTATGATCACAACGCCGACCGCGATTATAATGTGAGTAACCAACAGAGTTTCCCGCAAATCCCGGATCCCGAGCAGCTGGAGCAGCAGCTGGAGCAAACAGACCAACGCCGCAGCAGCACAGTAACCGTCCAGGACACGGCAGCAGTCTTTGCTGAAATATTCCTCCATCCACTTCACCAGCGGAATCATTCCCAGCATCAGCATGAGAACCGACAAATGAAACAAAAAAACCGGCTTGTCCATTGCAAGAAACGGCGTAAACCGCGTGTCCGTCAGCTTCCAGATCCCCATCATGATGGAGAACAGGCCCAGAGAAGCAAGATTTTGACTTCTGTGCCTTCTGAGCATACTGTAGCCTGCCACCCCCAGAAACATCAGACCGACCAGCACCGCCATGGAACCCAGAATCAGCTGCGGAAGATCCTTCCGTAACCGATCTTTGTAAATGGCAAGCCGGGATCCAATTAAAAATATGACCTCTCTGCTGCGGAAGCTTTCATATACCGGCGTAATTTCCACTCGGATTTCCTTTCCGCTATCTTCCCGGTAAAGAGGAATCATCACCCAGTTGCTTCCGGTAGTTTTGCTGTTCCCGGTTTTTTCAGATGCCCGCAGGCTGTATATCTTCTGTCCGTCTAAAAAAACATCCACATACTGGTGAACTATATAAAAAGCCAGATGCGTATCATGTGCGATCTCCTGGCTGAGCGTAAAGCGATACTCCTTTTTTACCCCGGCAGGCGCCTCCTCATCCTCTTCTTCTCGGCAGACCGCATCGTCTACCGTAATAAAACCAGGCTCCCTCCGGCTCTGTATCACCTCGATCGGATCAGCCCTGCACAAAAGCACCAGAAGAACGGCCAGCACCGCACCTGCGGCTGCAGTAAAAATGGATCGGACCGCTCCGCTAGTCAAAGAACCGCTCCAGATCCTTGACGATCTTTTCTTCCTGCTCTGCAGCCGCTTCCCGGCTCTGCGCGCTGACGGAAATATATGTCTTCATTTTTGGCTCTGTGCCGGAAGGACGAACCACAACAGAGCAGTTGCCCTCCAGCAGAAATTTCAGAACATCTGCTTTCGGCAGTCCGTCCAGCCCTTCCGCATAATCCAGAACTTTCACAACATGCTTCTCCCCAAAGCCATCGATTGCCCCGCGGAAATCCTTCATGATGCTCTGCATTTTTTCAAAGCCTGCAGAACCTTCAAATTCATACGAATGCAGTGTATTCAAACAAAAACCGTAGGTCTCATACAATTCATTCAGCTTATCCAGCAGGCTGATTCCCCGGGCAGCATAATAAGCAGCCATCTCACAGATCAGAAACGCACCATCTACCGCATCCTTATCCCGGACATAAGAGCCACTCAGATAGCCGTAGCTCTCTTCAAAGCCGAAAAGATAGGAACCGGCTTTCCCCTTTTGCTCCAGCATACCAATCTGTTCCCCAATAAATTTAAAGCCCGTCAGTACATTGATCGTCCGAACCCCGTAGTGGTCAGCGATCTGTTCCGCCATATCCATCGTAACAATGGTCTTCATCATTACCGGTTCCTCCGGCATGGTGCCGTTCGCCGCACGGCGGGAACAGATATAATCCAAAAGCAGCATGCCGGTCTCATTGCCGGACAGCAAATCATAGTCTCCATCCGCATTTTTCACGGCAATCCCCACTCGATCACAATCCGGATCCGTTGCAAGCAGCAGATCCGCCCGGCATTTTCTTGCATATTCCATGCCCAACGCCATCGCTTCCCGGATCTCCGGATTCGGATAGGGACAGGTTGGGAAGTTCCCGTCCGGCTGCTCCTGCTCCTTCACAACCGTAATGTTCGTATAGCCGCTTTCCTTCAGGGTACGGAGAACCGGCTTCAGACCGGTGCCGTTCAGCGGAGAATAGACGATTGCCATCTGCTTGTCCGCCTTTGCATCCCCCAGTACCGACTGTCCCTTCACAGCCTCCACAAAAGCCGTATAAATTTCTTCCGGAATATACGCAATCCGTCCCTCGCTCAATCCGGCTGAAAAATCCATTGTCCGGACATCTGCAAACATATCCAGCTTCTCGATTTCTCCCAGAATCTCTGCAGCCGTCTCCGTCGTGATCTGGCAGCCGTCCGGGCCATAAACCTTATACCCATTGTACTTTGCCGGATTATGCGACGCAGTAATCATGATTCCGGCCGCACAGTTCAGCTCTCTCACAGCAAAGGACAAACACGGTGTCGGCATCAGCTGCCGGTAAAGATATACCTGGATTCCGTTCGCCGCGAAAACACCAGCTGCCACCTGGACGAACCGGTCAGACTTGATTCTGGAATCGTAGCTGACCGCAATACTGCGTTTCTCCAGCTTAAAGTGCCGGTTCACATAATCAGCCAGTCCCTGGGAGGCCCTGGCAACCGTATAGACATTCATCCGATTGGTTCCGGCCCCGATCACACCCCGCAGACCGCCTGTTCCAAAAGCCAGATCCCGGTAAAACGCATCTTCTATTTTCGCCTCGTCCTTCTGCATTTCCTGCAGTTCTCTTACGATATCCTCGTCCGCCGCGGCACGCTCCAGCCACAGCTGATACTGCTCTGCAATTCTCTTTTCCATCACAAACATCTCCTCTCGAAATTATCCCCGCACCTCCAGAAACTGCGCTTTTCCATGAATCCGCATTTTCATGGAACCGGCCGGAAAGAACATGCAGTCTCCTTTGAAAAACTGCATCATATCTCCATCCTCCGCTGTCATGGTTCCGCACCCATTGATGCAGAGCAATACGCGGAAAGACACACTGTCTGCCTGATATCCCACCAGCCTGCGGCACCGCTCTGTATTCACCAGCATGCGGTGCACCTCAAAATACCGGCACCGACATAAAAGCTCCACTGCGCAGCCCTGCCGGTACCGCAGGACCCGAAGCGGCTGCCTCGGAGCGGCGCTGCTTTTCAGATTCGCGACCTCCAGCGCCTTTTCCACATTCAGCTCCCGCCTCTTTCCGTTTTTATCCAGACGATCATAATCATACAGTCGATAGGTCAGATTGGAATTTTCCTGAATCTCCGCAATCAACGTACCTTCCCCGATTGCATGAATCGTGCCGGCCTCAATAAAAAACAGATCATCCTTTTTTACCGGGACCTTCTGCAGATATTTTTCTACCGTACCATTCTCGACAGCTCTGCGCATGGCATCCTTTGTCATGTCATGATGAAGACCGTAGATCAGTTTTGCATCCTGAGCTGCATCCAGCACGTACCACATTTCCGTCTTGCCAAGCTGGCCGTTTTCCTTTTCCCTGGCATATTCATCATCCGGATGGACCTGCACCGAAAGATCCTTTCTGGCATCGATCAATTTGATCAGAATCGGAAGCTCCCCTCTGGTTCTTGGATGCGTTCCGAGAAATTCCGGGTGAAGCTTCAAAAGCTCCGCCAGCGTCATTCCCTCCCACTCTCCGCCGACGACCAGGCTCGGTCCATCCGGATGCGTCGAGCACTCCCAGGTCTCCGCCAGCGGCTTCAGCGGAATATTCTTGCCAAACTCATCATTCAGACGACTTCCGCCCCAGAGATAATCCTTACCGGAGGGCTTCAGCAAAAACGGTTTAATATTCGAGTGCAAATTTCTGTTTATCATGAACCGTGATCTCCTCACCCAGCTGAACCTCAATTAGCTTTAATTCTGTCTCAGCAAAAATCGTATGGCGGCAGCCGGCCTGCATCGTGATCACATCGCCGGTATGGACCTCCTGTTCCATACCGTCCACGACGGTACGTCCGCTGCCGCTGATCACCACCCAAACCTCATCACGATTTTTATGACTGTGATAATTCATCCGATGTCCTGGATTCAGTGTAACCTTGATGGTCATGCTTCCGGTCTCCACATCCAGAACCCGAAAGCTTCCCCAGGACTTTTCCGCAAACATGATCTGCTGGTCGATCTGATCCACAAAGGGTTTGATATAGCTGGACTGCTCCTTGTCCGACACCAGAATGCCCTCCGGACTTGCGGAAATAACTACGTCCTGCATTCCCATTGCCAGAATCGGAACACCAATTTCATTAATGATATGTACATTCGAGCATCGGTCGTTCATTCTGGCATCTCCCACACAATTCTCTTCCATGGCTTCCGTCAGCGTGTTCCAGGTGCCCAGGTCCTTCCACGAACCTGCAAAACGCATGACCTGAATCCGGTCTTCCTTTTCCACCACCGCATAATCGAAGCTGATTTTTGTCAACGTTTCATATTTGTCAAACAAATCCTGATAATCGATGAAGTCGATCAGTTCATGGGCACGGTTCAGAACGTATTTCAGCTTGTATGCAAATACACCGCCGTTCCACAGCGCGCCCTGTGCGATATAATGCTTTGCCGTTTCCTCATCCGGCTTTTCTTTAAAGGTCACAACGCGGCTGATATTCTCCTTTCCCTCCGGGATAATATAACCGTATTTCTCACTGGGATAAGTAGGCTCAATTCCCATCAGGACCAGATTGGCCTCTTCCTTATCCGCCTGCTCACCAAGCGCTTTCAGGGCCTCAAAATAATCCTCCTCTACATACGGATCCACCGGGCAGACCACGACCGACTCCTCCGGATCAATTCCCTGCACATCCGTCAGATAAGCCGTTGCCAGGGCAATCGCCGGAAAGGTATCACGCCTGCAGGGTTCTACCGAAATACCGACTTCATCCCCCAACTGGTTATGAATCGCCGAAACCTGCGTTTTCGATGTAGCAATGGTAACGGAAGCCTGTGCATCCACCTTGCGGATCTGACGATACACACGCTGTACCATGGATTCATAAGTTCCGTCTTCTCCCTTGAAAATCTTGATAAACTGCTTAGAGCGGATATCATTCGACAGCGGCCACAGCCGCTTGCCGGAACCGCCGGACAGCAAAACAATGTTCATATTCCTCTTCCTCCCGTATAAATTGACAAAGGCCGCCGCATAGCTTTCCATGCGGCGGCCTTTGTCCCGCTATTGTATTGATCTATCGTTCAGCCCGCATCGGGTTATTCAGAAAATCTTCATAAGACAGACGGATGCCATCCTCCAGCTCCGTCTTGTAAGTCCATCCCAGCTTTGCCGCCTTGGATACATCAAGAAGCTTTCGCGGCGTTCCATTCGGTTTGGAGGTATCCCAGCGGATCTCGCCTTCGTATCCTACCACCTTTGCCACCAGCTCCGTCAGCTCCTTGATGGAAAGCTCCTTGCCGGTTCCTGCATTGACCGTCTCATTTCCGCTGTAATGATTCATCAGGAACACACACAGATTCGCCAGATCATCCACATACAGGAATTCACGCAGAGGCGAGCCATCTCCCCAACAGGTCACATACGGAAGCCCCTGCTCTTTCGCTTCGTGAAAACGGCGGATCAGCGCCGGCAGAACGTGGCTGTGAGTCGGATGGTAGTTATCATTCGGCCCGTAAAGGTTCGTCGGCATGACCGAAATATAATCGGTTCCGTATTGACGATTTAAGAATTCGCAGTACTTCAGTCCGGAAATCTTGGCCAGCGCGTAGGCTTCATTGGTCTTCTCCAGCTCCGAGGTCAAGAGACAGCTCTCCGGCATCGGCTGCGGAGCCATCCTCGGATAAATGCAGGAAGAGCCAAGGAATTCCAGCTTTCTGCATCCATTCTGCCAGGCAGAATGAATCACATTCATTTCCAGCGTCATATTAAACCACATGAAATCCGCCAGTGCCTCCTGATTCGCTACAATGCCGCCCACCTTAGCAGCTGCAAGAAATACATACTCCGGCTTCTCTTCCGCAAAGAAACGCTCCACATCTTCCTGACGGCACAGATCCAGCTCCTCGTGTGTGCGGGTAATCAGATTCGTATAACCCTGACGCTGCAGTTCACGCACGATCGCAGAGCCAACCATGCCACGATGTCCTGCCACATAGATTTTTGCATTTTTCTCCATCATAATTACGTATCCTTCTTTCTATTCCGAAACAGCCTTCATAGCAGCTTCCCGTTTTGCCAGCGCACGGTCATGCTCTGCCATAATTCTGACCAGTTCCTCATAGCTGGTCTTCTGCGGATTCCAGCCCAGCACGGTCTTCGCCTTGGTCGGATCGCCCCAGAGATTGTCCACATCCGTCGGACGGAACCATGCCGGGTTGACACAAACCAACATTTTTCCGGTTGCAGCATCATAGCCCTTTTCCTCCAGACCAGCGCCCTCCCAGCGGATTGTAATGCCGTTTGCTGCAAAAGCCTTTTCCGTAAAATCACGGACCGTATGCTGCACACCGGTTGCAATTACAAAATCCTCCGGCTTCTCCTGCTGCATGATCAGCCACATACACTCCACATAATCCTTCGCATAGCCCCAGTCACGCAGAGAATCCATATTGCCCAGTTCCAGATGATCCTGCAGTCCCTCTGCAATCCGGCCGGCCGCAAGCGTGATCTTTCGGGTAACAAAATTCTCACCGCGGCGTTCCGACTCATGATTGAACAGAATTCCGTTTACAGCAAACATTCCGTAAGCTTCCCGGTATTCCTTCGTGATCCAGAAGCCATACTGCTTTGCAACTGCATACGGGCTGTACGGATGGAACGGAGTGGTCTCTCTCTGCGGGACCTCCTCCACCTTGCCGTACAGCTCAGAGGTCGAAGCCTGGTACACACGGGTTTTCTTTGTCAGTCCCAGAATCCGCACCGCCTCCAGGATCCGCAGAACCCCGATGGCATCGATATCGCCAGAATACTCCGGAACATCAAAGGATACCTGTACATGAGACTGTGCCGCCAGATTATAGATTTCATCCGGCTGCACCAGACCGATAATCCGAATCAGGGAAGAAGAATCCGACAGATCGCCATCATGCAGAGTCACCGCATGCTTCGCAATCAGATGATCGATGCGGGCAGTATTGGAGATCGATGCACGGCGGGTAATGCCGTGAACCTCATATCCCTTTTCCAGCAGAAACTCTGCCAGGTAAGAACCATCCTGACCGGTAATACCGGTAATAAGCGCTTTTTTCGTCATTTACAAAACTCCTCTACTTTCCATTTATTTAGACACCATCATGCTACAAAAAAACCGTTCCGATTAAAATTCCTTATATTGGGGATTTTCTTGCACAATGTTGGCTTTCCCTCCGTTTTCTTAAACATCCAGCTTCAATAAACGGCGCTGCTCATTTCACATTTCACGCTTATTTCCTCGAACGTTTGGCTGCTGAGCCAAAAAAGCTGTCCTGTTTTTTATATCACAAAAAGAAGTCTCCGGAAGAACTTTGTGATGCTTCCATGAGACTTCTCCTGTTTAAAAAAACTATTTAGCTGCTTTTCCGAAATTCTCCTTACTGAATCTCTTATCCTCTTTCATCTGTTTCCGCGCACTCGAATAAAAGCTCTTCATCTGCTGTTTCATCTCTTTCATTGCTGCCGGATCTTTCTGCTTCAACTGTTCTGCAGATATCTTTCCTTCCAACATCTGCTCCACAATCCATATGCAGGTATGTCCCAGAGCAACCGTAATACCTGCCGCAATCATTCCTCCGGCAAGCGCTGCCACTGCTTCAGAAGCACCGCCTGTTACAAGTATGCCGACATACCCCAACAACTTGATGGTCTCCTCAAAAGCCAGTGTTCCGGCTACAGAAGACACCAATGGACCAGCACACATTTCCAATGCTTTTACCATGTTATCCTTTATATTTTTATCGCTTCCTTCGTACATAATATCTGTAATCTGAGCCGCCATGATTGTTTCAACAGATGCTAAATATGCAATATCGAACCCCGGCGGAATCGAAGCGCCAAGCACAAAATTCCCCGCTGCATATACCCAGACCCAGTTCGATGCAGCTTTCTTTTTCTGCTTCAGCTTGATTTTCCGTGCAAAAGAAAGCGCCAGCACTTTGTTCTCCGGAAGCGTTTCGAACAACTTATCAATAAGCTCATCCACCCCAAAAGACTCAATTGGAGGATTCTTGGGAAATGCCACTTTTTCACACAGCACATGAAAATATCCTTTTACATTCAAGCGGTTTCCTTTTACAAAATTTGTCAATTCATCTTTTTCTGGATGATTCAAGTCAAAGAAATATGCTTTTGTAAATACAATAAAAATCGGAATCTGAAACTCCTGATCTAATCTGCGTATGAACTCTGCTTCATAGGGCTCAAACCTGGCTCCACTGTGATCTATGCAATACAGAACGGCATCAATCAGGCAATCCGGATCCGCTTTTTGCTGCATCTCACTGATTTTCCCCTGAATAAGATCTACGACAGCATCACTGGTCGCTCCGACCTCAAATCCCTGCACATCGTAAATACTGATTGGGAATCCCGGAACACTGTATTTTATTACCCCCATTGTCGCTGGTGCGCCTGCGCTTGCACTTCCAAGCTGTTTTGAAAAGACGGTATTCACAAGTGTCGTTTTTCCAACACCACTTTTCCCGGCAACCATAACATTAAGCATCGGGATTTTGCTTTTCTCTGCATTTGTTTTCGTCTTATTCAAAAAATCTTCTTCCATTTTTTTCTTTTCTTCTGTTGGGATTTTCATCAATTTCTTCTCCTTTCTAAAACCTCATACCCCCGGCAGCAGATGCATTACCACATTTTCCGGTACTCACCCGGGCTGACACCTTCAATTTTCTTAAACATCCGGCTTAAATAAGCGGCACTGCTCATCCCGCATTCACTACTTATTTCCTCGACCGTCTGACTGCTGAAACGAAGCAGCTGCTTTGCTTTCGTAATGCGGCATGCAATCACATAATCATTGATCGTGGTTCCGTACCGCTTTTTAAAAATTTTCATCAGGTAATATTTATTAATATAAAACCGCGCCGCCAGTTCATCCAGAGATACCTTTTCCGTAAAATGCTCATCCAGATACTCTTTTACCTTCTGAAGCTCCGCCGCTCTTGCCTCCGTACGGCGTTCCGTCATCCCGCCGCTTTCCGGACTGCCGTCCAACACAGGCAAGTCTGCCTCTTCCTTCCACGCATCCTTCATCAGCAGCACCAGAAGCTCCGACAAATTGGTGTGAATCTCCATATCACGGACATAAGAGGAAGAGTCTGCTATCTGATACAGCTTATCCAATACCTGAACATATTCGTCCGGGTCCTTTGGATGAAACACCGGAGTTCCGCCGCGGCTGCTGTATTTTTCATAAATTTCTTCCATATTAGGGCCATAAAAATGAGCCCATTCCAGCTTCCACATCGCCTTTTCCGGCTGATGCACATCCCCGGTGCTGTGCGCATACTCCTTCTGGCAGTCGAGAAATACACAATCGCCGGCACACAGGTCATATTCCCGTTCCTCATACTGCAGCTTTCCTTCTCCTGAAAGAACTGTGAAAAATAAATAAGAAAGAATTCCGCCCCTTCTGCTGGTATGCGGATAAAGGGCCTGCAGCGTGCCGGTCTCCTGCAGATGAAGAAGTGATGTGCGGGCAAAGGAGGACGGTGTGTATAAGACGCGCTGAGAAAAAACCTGTTTTTTATTAGTACTCATCCTTGGTCTGTCCTCCTGACTGACGTTCCTGCAGAATACACAGAATGCAAAATCCTCTGTTTTCTGCATCACAAAAAGAAGTCCCCGGAAGAGTATTGTGATACTTCCATCAGACTTCTCCTATTTAAAAAGCAGCAGGATGATAAATCCCACTGCTAAAGCGATCGCTTCTTTCACGATTATACATTTTATTTTTTCAACAGATTCCCCATCCCGGATCAATGCATGTTCAAACTGATCTGCCGTCTGAAACCGCTGCCTTACCATGACTGTTTTGTTTCTTTTTTCCTGAAAAGAGCTGACCGCACCATAATCGATCAGCCCGATGATCCGGATATCTTCTTCCGTCAAAGAATTCTGCGTTTTTAAATACTGCCTGAGAGTGATCCCCCGAATCAGTTCCATCACCATATATACCGTATTATTTTCATCAAAACAATCATATACGGCAGCAAAATAAAGATTGGGATCAAATTCCGCCAGACGCTTTGCCTCCTCCCGCAAGCTGTTCTTTGCCAGCTGAAACAAAGCGGACGTATTGATGTTGCCAACAGAACGATTCTAAAACCCTAAGTTTCAGCACTATTTAGGCTCATATCCCGAACCTGTTTCGCAATTACCTAACCCGGATAAACCGGAAAAGTTTTGCATTTCCTCCACGTTTTGAGTACAA
>JBJELD010000106.1:0-5530 GCA_051878975.1 Candidatus Caccovicinus sp. | reverse complement strand
TGATGGAGGGGCGTACCAGCTTTATTGTGGCGCATCGACTGTCTACGATCCGGGAGGCTGATGTGATTCTGGTCATGAAGGACGGCCACATTATCGAGCAGGGAACCCATGAGGGACTGCTGGAGAAGGGCGGTTTCTATGCGGAACTTTATAACAGTCAGTTTGCAGTAAGCTGACGGATGAAAAAACCTCCGGTGCGGATGTTTGCAGAAGCAGGCATCCGCACCGGAGGTTTTTACAGAATATATTTTTAGTTGACAGAATTTTAACAATAAAGTATATTAGTAGTATCTGATGAAAGGACTATGTACTGCCGAGCGCAGTCAAGCATATTATTGTGAGCGAAGCGAATGAATTCAGATTATTTCTGCCGGACGGCAGAGAAAGATAGGAGGATAAAAATATGACACAGAAGCAAAAAGGGTTGGCGGGAGCCGGGATCATGGTGGTATTATCTGCCGGGGTGATTGCTGCTTCAGGACCGCTGTATGAGGGGATTCGTTCTGTGATGAAAAACAGTGCCAGCTATACGCCGGGCACCTATGTCGGTGTGGCGGAAGGCTTTGGCGGCGATGTCATTGCGCTGGTAACGGTATCGGCAAATGGAATTGAATCCGTGGAGCTGACCGGTGAAGGAGAGACTCCGGAGATGGGCGGTGCGGCGCTGGAGGTGCTGGCTCCGCGATTTGTGGAAGCAGGTATGGCTACGGTAGATACGGTATCGGGAAGCACCGTGACCAGCAGTGCTGCGATGGAGGCTGTGCAGCAGGCACTGGATCAGGCGGCCGGAAAGCTGGAGGTTATTGATCCGAATACGGTGCTGAACCAGAAAAAGGAGGAAGAAGCTAAGGCTCCGGAAGAAACAGAAAAAGCAGAAGAGATCAGCGATTCCTTCTATGACGGAGGCTTAAGAACCGGCCTTGCAACGGTTCATTCCATGGCAAAATCCAAGGACGCAGGGGAGAAGGACGGAACGGCACAGGTGGATTCTGTGGCGGCTGCGGTCGTGATCGACGGAGAGGGCCGCGTGGTAGCCTGCAAGCTGGATACGGCACAGAACAAGATGGGCTTTACCAGAGAAGGCAAGGTCATTATGAGCGAAGGCTTTAAGACCAAGAAGGAGCTGGGAGAGGAATACGGAATGCGTGATTCCTCCGGAATCGGCAGGGAATGGTATGAGCAGGCGGAAGCCTTTGAGCAGTATGTGATCGGAAAGACGGCGAAGGAGATCGACGGAATCGCCGTGGATGAAAGCAATAAGCCGACGGATGCGGATCTGACCGCAGGTGTAACTGTTGCCATCGGAGATTACAAGAAGGCGGTAGTAAAGGCGATCCAGAATGCGAAGGAAATCGGAACCCAGGAAGGGGATCAGCTGGGTCTGGCGATTGTTACAAATATGAATAAATCCAAGGATGCAGAAGCAGACAAGGAAGGGCAGTGTCAGGCATATTCCACCTATATGGCAGTAACGGTTGACGCAGACGGAAAAATCACCGGAAGCCTGATCGACGCTTCGCAGGGAACGGTGAAGTTTGATGCGGAAGGAAGGATCACGACAGATCTGACCTCCGGCGTAAAAACCAAGAGAGAGCTGGGAGAGGATTATGGAATGCGCGCTTCCTCCGGAATCGGCAGGGAGTGGTATGAGCAGGCGGATGCTTTTGAGAATTACATGATCGGAAAGACAGCCGATGAGGTGGCCGGAATCGCTGTGGATGAAGACAGCAAACCGGCAGATGCAGATCTGGCTTCCAGTGTGACGATTTCCATCGGAGATTTCCAGACGGCGGCAGAGAAAGCGGCTGCCAATGCAGAATAGCCGAATCGGGGAAACACTATGAAAAGAAGAACGGTTTTCATACAGAACGTGCTGCTTGTATCAGCCGTTCTGCTGACAGCTTCGGGTCTTCTTTCCGGCTGCGGCCGGAAAGCGGAACCGGAGCTGTTCCGGTATCAGGGAAGCTTTCTGGGGGTATTCGACACCGTGACCAGTGTGGTAGGATATGCACCGGACAAGGACACCTTTGCCGGATATGTGCAGGAGCTGCATGATGAACTGGAGGAATATCATCAGCTGTATGATATATATCATGATTATGAAGGACTTGCCAATATCAAGACCATCAATGACTGTGCCGGTCAGAAACCGGTAAAGGTGGATGCCCGGATCCTGGATCTTCTTACGGAGGCGCAGGAAATCTACGAGGAGACCGGCGGCCGGATGAACGTTGCCATGGGAAGTGTACTTTCCATCTGGCATGAATACCGGACAGAAGGAATTGATGATCCGGAAAACGCCGGTCTCCCCTCTATGGAGGAGCTCAAAGAGGCCGCCGGTCATACAGATATTTCAAAAATGATTCTGGACCGGGAAGCCTCTACAGTTTTCCTGGAGGATCCGGACATGAGTCTGGATGTGGGCGCAGTGGCCAAAGGCTATGCCACGGAAATGGTCTGCCGCAGCCTGGAGGAAAAAGGCTTTTCCAGTGCGCTGGTCAATGTAGGCGGAAATACCAGGGCGATCGGCTGCAAGCCGGACGGGAGCCGATGGGAGGTCGGCATCCAGAATCCAGATCCGGAAAGTGACGGAAGCTATCTGCGGGTGATGGAGCTTTCGGATCAGTCACTGGTCAACAGCGGGACCTATCAGCGGTATTATACGGTTAACGGAAAATCCTATCATCACATCATCCATCCGGACCTTCTCATGCCCTGGGACCGTTACACGCAGGTTTCCATTCTCTGCGCTGACTCCGGAAGAGCCGATGCGCTGTCCACGGCTGTATTTAATATGGAGCCGGAGGAGGGAATGAAGTTTGTGGAAGAGCTGGATGGAGTGGAGGCACTGTGGGCATTTCCGGACGGGACCGAAAAGTTCAGCTCCGGCTTTGAGCAGTATGCAAAGCCGGCGGTCAAGTAAAACGCACTTGACATTTTTTATAAATCCAGTTAGAATATGTTTCAGATTTAAAAGGCTGTGAAGATGTAAGTAGATCTTTATTTTCCGTCAGAGAGGGAGAGTCACTGGCTGAAAGCTTTCCCAGGTTCTTATAAAGGATCGAATTTCCCATCGGAGCTGCATGGCTGAAAGCGCAGAACACTGCAAGTAAGCTGTGACGGGATGCGCACGTTACGCGTGAATGAAGTGCCTGCATGGAATTTGTGCAGGAATCAGGGTGGTACCGCGAGCATTTTGCCTCGTCCCTTCTTTGTCAGAGGGGACGGGGTTTTTTGTTTTTCAGAGGGCTTCGTTTCTTCTGAAACAAAACGCTCCGAGAAGGCTGCACTGCAGCCGGAAGGAACATCACAGTAAGTTTGGTAAGGAGAGAAGACATGAAAGATCAATTAGAGAAAATCAAGGCGGAAGCGCTGGCGAAGATCGAGGCTTCCGATGCACTGGAAAAGCTGAATGACATCCGGGTTGCCTATCTTGGCAAGAAGGGTGAGCTGACCAGCGTATTAAAGAACATGAAGAATGTGGCGCCGGAGGACCGTCCGAAGGTAGGACAGCGAGTAAACGATGTAAGAACGCTGATCGAGGAAAGGCTGGAGGCCAGCCGAAAGGAACTGGCAAGAAAGGCCAGAGAAGAGCAGATGAAGAAGGAAGTTATTGACGTAACCCTTCCTGCCAAGAAGAGCAATGCAGGCCACAGTCATCCGAATACCGTTGCCCTGGAAGAGGTGGAAAGAATCTTTGTCGGCATGGGGTATGAGGTTGTGGAAGGACCGGAAGTCGAGTACGATCTGTATAATTTCGAGAAGCTGAATATCCCGGCCAATCATCCGGCAAAGGACGAGCAGGATACCTTTTACATCAACAAGGACATTGTGCTCCGTACCCAGACCTCTCCGGTTCAGGCCCGCGTGATGGAGAAGGGCAAGCTGCCGATCCGTATGATCGCACCGGGACGCGTGTTCCGTTCAGATGAAGTGGATGCGACCCACTCCCCGTCCTTCCATCAGATTGAAGGTCTGGTTGTGGATAAGCACATTACCTTCGCGGACCTGAAGGGAACTCTGGCAGAATTTGCAAAGGAGCTGTTCGGCGAGGACACCAAGGTGAAGTTCCGTCCGCATCATTTCCCGTTCACAGAGCCCAGTGCAGAGGTAGATGTGACCTGCTTCAAGTGCGGCGGCAAGGGCTGTCGGTTCTGTAAGGGTTCCGGCTGGATCGAAATTTTAGGCTGCGGCATGGTGCATCCGCATGTGCTGGAAATGTGCGGGATTGATCCGGAAGAGTACACCGGCTTTGCGTTCGGCGTTGGTCTGGAGAGAATTGCCCTGTTAAAGTATGAGATCGATGATATGAGACTGCTGTATGAAAATGATATCCGTTTCCTGAAGCAGTTCTAAAACCGGCAGGATCGCCGCAGATCGAATGATCCGAACCAGCGTCCGGCCAGAGAAGCCGGACCGGAAATTGAAGTCAGAAGGAGAAAGTCATGAATACATCATTAGCATGGATTAAAGCATATGTACCGGATTTGAATGTGACCGCTCAGGAATATACGGATGCGATGACACTTTCCGGAACCAAAGTAGAGGGCTATACCTGCCTGGATAAGAATCTGGAGAAAATTGTGGTTGGCGAGATTTTAAAAATTGAACGCCATCCGGATGCAGACAAGCTGATCATCTGCCAGGTTGATGTGGGAGAAGGGACGATTCAGATCGTGACCGGTGCTCCGAATGTGAAAGAGGGAGACAAGGTTCCGGTGGTGCTGGACGGCGGCAAGGTGGCCGGCGGACACGACGGCGGTCCGCTTCCGGAGGATGGAATCAAGATCAAGAAAGGCAAATTAAGAGGCGTTGAGTCCAACGGCATGATGTGCTCCATCGAGGAGCTGGGATCTTCCAGGGAGATGTACCCGGATGCGCCGGAGAGCGGAATTTACATTCTGCCTGCAGACAGTGTACCGGGAGCGGATGCAGTGGAGCTTCTGGGCCTTCACGACGCTGTGCATGAGTACGAAATCACCTCCAACCGTGTGGACTGCTACAGCGTAGTGGGTATTGCAAGAGAGGCCGCGGCTACCTTCCGCCTGCCGTTCTATCCGCCGGTTGTCAAAGAAACAGGAAATGACGAGGATATCCATGATTATTTAAATGTGCGTGTGGAGGATCATGACCTGTGTCCGCGCTACTGCGCACGTATGGTAAAAAATATCAAGCTGGCGCCTTCGCCGGAATGGATGAAGCGCCGTCTGGCTGCATGCGGAATCCGTCCGATCAATAACATCGTGGACATTACCAATTATGTAATGGAAGAATACGGCCAGCCAATGCACGCATTTGACTATGATCTGCTTGCAGGACATGAGATCGTGGTAAAGCGCGCGAAGGACGGAGATGAGTTTCAGACTCTGGACGGACAGATGCGCAGGCTGGACAAGGATGTTCTGATGATCAATGACGGCGAAAAGGAAGTCGGCATTGCCGGCATCATGGGCGGTGAGAACAGCAAGATCACCGACGACGTAAAGACTATGGTATTCGAGGCCGCCTGCTTTGACGGCACCAACATCCG
>JBJELD010000105.1:0-29177 GCA_051878975.1 Candidatus Caccovicinus sp. | reverse complement strand
CCATATCCTCCGGCTCCGGATTCTGTCTTAAAATAAAGTGACGAAGCTTCAGCTTTTCGATCGTATCGGTAGTGCCCAGGGAAGAGGTTGCGCCGAATACGCTGCCTACACTCTCGTTGATTTCTTCGGATTCATCCAGAAGTCCGGTGGAATCAACAATATGATCCTTCTGGTAGATACCCATGCCTCTGGAGTTGATCACCATCATACCGATCTTGTCATCCACCGTCATCTGGGATACCAGATCTTCTGCTCTGGTTTCCGGATCCAGATTCCAGTTCTCATAGTCATCCAGCTGGCCATTGCCGTTGGAATCCTTATAGTACTTTCCGTCAACTTCAATGATATTCTTTACAGTTGCACCGATCACCGGCTCTCCCTCGCCGTTCTCCTGATACTGAAGTTCATTGTACCAGGCCAGAGGCTTTTCGGAAGGAACATTCTTATCCAGATCATTCATCGGAATTGCTTCTGCATCATCGGAAGAAACGATGCTGTCTACCGCATATGCGTCAAACTGGCTAAATACCAGGTCATACGTATAAGCCATATCTGCATCTGCTTCATCTGCACCAAGCTGAATGCGGATATTGGAGGTATCCACATTGCCTAACAGTTCATCGCTGCGAATGGACTGTACTGTCTGGCTGATGATATCCCATACCAGACCGGATTCGGTTCTTGGCTGATCCGTCTTATAGGGGATCTCCCAGTTTCCACCATAATTTTCAGCTGCTGCCGGATCTGCGGTGATTCCCACATAAGCCTTTCCTGCCTCCATGTACGGAGTAATATCCTTCTCCGGCTCGCCGTCCTGAATCAGATCCAGAATTACATCGCCGGTAAAGTTGTCCGGTACTGCTACATGTGCATAATTCTCATATGGGAGCGCGTAGGTTCTTCTGCAGTAAATCTGATTGTTGCGGAGAACACCGTACATGTTGGCCGTGCCCTTCATCGTGAACTGCTCTTCCGAATAACGGGTCACAAGACGCTTCAGGCTGAAGAACTGCTGCTTCTGTACCGCCTCCGGAAGCTCGGACATGGACTCCTCGATCCGCTCGTCATCCTTGCCGCCGTTTCCAAGGATCGGCTCCGACTCTGCCAGTGCCATCATCTTGTCACGGTCCTCTTCCAGGATCCAGCCTTCATCAATCACATCATCCAGGGCCGCTTCATACTGCTCCAGATAATCTTCCCGGCTGCTGTAGAGATTTGCCAGCTGCTCATCATCCAGATAAATCATGGAACCGCCATCCGCACTGATTTCGCCGCCGTTCGCCGAACCATAATAGGATGCCACCGGTACCAGAATCTGAGGAGACTTGATTCCGGTTGACATGTTTCCGTTTTCGTCACGATCCGGAACAAAAGTTGCTCCATCCATATAACCGAGAATATCATCAACCTCCGGACCATGCGGAGCCTCCTCGCCGTAAGCGCCCCACTGGTGCAGATGCTCCAGTGCAGCGTTGACGAATACATCCAGATTCAGATCGCTGTTCGTATGCGGTCTGCCCTCAGAATCCGTCTTAAACGCAGGATACTCGCCTGCATCCCTTCCCGCCTTTAACTGAATCTCATCTGTCATATCCGGCAGGAAGATCTTACAGGAATGCGAAGCGCCTGCCACAACATAATGGCGGTACTTGTTGTTTGCCTCATCTGCATCATCCCGAACCGGATACGGGCAGTAATCATTTTCTCCTACCATTAAAATAAACGGTACATCCGACTTTTCTGCCTGCCGGTACATATAATTATAAATGCTGTCGGACTGACGATTTGAGATCGGTGCATCCATCATTCCGCCAACGATGTTAAAGAAACCGTCGAAAATATGCGGTTTTCCGATCAGCTCTTCTCCGTCCTTCACCTCATCCGGGTTCTCCAGAAGATAATTGGACCGACCGAAATTATTGTTGAAGGTATTGACATAGGAACCGGATTGGGACTGGCCAATCAGATAAGTATAAAGCTCACCGCTGTACCGGTTTCCGTATAATAACGGCGACTCTTCCTGCTTGATCAGCGTTCCCAGCTGTCCCAGCATATCCCAGAACAAGCCGCTCTCGGATTTTCCGTCCACATCCCAGGTCAACGCATCATAACGATCCGGATCGAACCTCTTTAAAGCCTTCACCGTATCCTTATCCGAAAGCGCAGAACCGCGTGAAGTGATTCCCACATAGATGTATCCACTTCTCATAAAGAAGTCATAGCTGCGTCTCCAGATATCCGGCAGATCCACACCGCTGGTTGCATTCAGGATATCTACATAAACTGCCCCATTGAAATCCGCCGGATCCTCCGGCTCATATACGATTACGCGGTTTACATACTCCGCACTGCTCTTGGTGGCCAGATCGCCGTCCTTCAAGTCATACACATTGGCATTTCCCTTCAGGAAATACTCTTTTTCAACGTATCCATAATCCTCCAGGCGGATATCTCCCTTGGTCCGGCCCTCTCCCATGCTAAGGTATGGGAAGCTGTCTTCCGTTTCCGGAATGTTCAGTTCATCGCCGGTCAGGACATTCCCGTCCGTTCCCACAAACTCCACCTTACGATTAAAGGATTTTGCCGCTGCAACCGATACCTGAGAAGGTGTGGCGGTCGAAGACGTTGCAGTCGAAGGCGAAGCCAGCTCCTCATCATCCTCATCATCCACTGTACTTGAACTTGCGGTTCTGGTTCTGCTTTTGCCGCTGAACCCGTCATCTCCCTGATAGCCATCATCTTCATCCGGAATAAAAGCATCATATTTGCTCAGATCGATTCCCATGAAATCTCCGGATGAATCCGGACTTGCCCACGACACAGACGAAAACGTATTCGTCATGACCATGGTAGCAACCAACGCTGCAGCTGTTTTTCTTTTTGCGTTGAATAAATTCATAACCCTGCTCCCTCCTTACAAATTTTATACGCGGTTCATCCTATCTTCCCTCCTCTCTGAACATATTGCATATATATAAATAAATTGTATCACCGGTTTTGAGCAAAATACACAGTATTATTTTAATATTTTTAGTAATTTTTTAACATCTTTTTAATTTTCAGTAAAAAATTATCGCATTTTTGCATAAAACCAACCATGACAATCTGTTAATTTATATACATTTTATCTAAAATCGTCACTTTTTCGTCTTCCACTTTCACTCATAAATGCAGTGTGCTCCCTGATGCTCCATCATTCCATTCAGACACTTTTTATTACAGCGGACACAGTAATGAATCTGCCCGGTCTCACCGGCTGCCGCCTTATTCACCCACTCTGGATCCGCCAGAAGCTGGCGGCTCATGGCAGCAAGCTGAATTCGTCCCCCTGCAAGCTGCTGTTCGACAAACTCCGGATGCACCAGACCGCCTACTCCACAGACCGGAAGACTGGTAAAACGACGGACCTCATCGCAGAATTTCAGAAAACACCCCTCCTGAGAGAAATATGGATGTCGCCGGTCCGGAATCGTATCATGAAGTTCGGAATGATTGGCCAGCGTAACGTGGAAACTGGTCACACCTGCCTGCTCCAGCGCAGGCACTGCATATTCCAGCTCCTCCTCCAGAATTCCGGCATTGCCATAATGCGGATTTTCCTGGCGGACCGCCAGTTTAAAATCAATCGGATAATCCGGAAGACGATGCCGCACCGAGGAAACCGCTTCCACAGCAAACCGGAGGCGGTTTTCCGCACATCCGCCGTACTCATCCCTGCGTTTATTAAATACCGTGGAACTGAAGCTTCCGCACATACGATCCCCATGTACCTGCACCATATCAAACCCGGCTTTTCTGGCCAGAATCGCTGCTTCACCGAATGCTTCTGTAATTTTTTTTACCTTTGCCGCCGGAATGGATGAAATGTAAGGGGATACCTGCGCATTCAAAAGCGGCCGAAGCTCCTGTGGAGTAATTTTCTTCATCAAAACACCTGGAATATATTTGATCATTCCCTTAACATTTGTATCGGACTGATGCAGCTGTGCACCGATCAGACAGCCATGCCTGTGTACCGTATCCGCCAGCTTTTCATAAAAAGCAAAGCCCTTCCGGCTGTACAGGCTGTGGCCGAAGCGTGCAGGCAGCACCGGCACATCGCCGATCATCACCATGGCGCATCCTCCGGCTGCAATTGCTTCTATCTTTCTCAGATACTCCTCGTCTGAAAGTCCCATAGTAGTTGGTGCAAAAATAATCCGATTCTTCAAAGTAACCTTTCCCAGCTGAATCGGACTCAACATAAGATCATACATATTCGTTCTCCTCTCGTATTATTGATTCATGATTTTTTCCAGCAGGCTGCTCAGCTGCTCCTGCTCTTCCGGTGACAGAACAGACAGCTTTTCCTGATCCCAGGCCCGAATCAGCTCATAACTGAATCGAAACAGTTCCATGCCCGGTTCAGTCAGATTCAGCTGACTGACTCTCCGGTCTTCAGGATTCTTTTCCCGGCGGATCAGATGATCGGAAACCAGCCGGTCCAATGTACGCTGCCCCTGCCCCCAGTCCAGATGGAGCATTTCAATCAGTTCCTTCGGCGCGCAGTTCGGATGTTTTCCGATATAGATGATCGGATAAATCAGCCCTGTTGTTATGCTGTAGGGCTGAAGCCTCTGACTGCAGTAGCTGACAAACTCTCTTCGCAGCTCTGAAGCAAAATATGCAAGACTTTTACTCATAGGATCCTCCAATCACAAATGATTCACTTCTATTACTTGACATTATCAAGTATGTCTCAATCACTTGATAATGTCAAGTAATTTTTCAAAAAAAGAAAGGATAGGTACGATTCTTGTATCCTATCCTTTTCTTCGAATCTCAGCATTTTGCTATAAAAGTCCCGCCGCCGGGCGCATGCAGATTTTCTGTGAAGTCATTCCTTCAGAATTCCGTTTTCTCCGAATTCATATTCTACTCCGTGAATAATCTGTTTTCCGGTGACCATCCTGCCCCGGTTCCGTCCGGAATCCAGGCTTAAGAAATACCAGCTTCCGTCCTTATCCTGCCACCAGCCGGTCAGCATATAACCCTTCTCATCAAAACGGTACCAGGCTCCGGAGCCTTCCTCCTGCCACCAGCAGGACTTCGGATAAGTTCCGTCTCCGTTGCTGTACCACCACTGACCGCCTTCCTGAATCCAGCCCTTTGCCCTTGAACCAGGGCCGCCCGTTCCCGGCTCAAACGCCTTGCCCTCCTGAATCAGTTTTTCCTGATTCAACCTGGCATTTTGGGCCGCTTCTTCCTTCGTTATATTGACCGTTTCCGTACATTCCGTCCGCTCGCTTCGTTTGGTTTTGTCCGAACCGCCGACTGCACGAACATAATACGTATAAGAGCCTTCTCTTGTCATATAGCGCTGGAAATCAAAATACGGCTTTTGGGTCTCCTTGGACGAACCAAAGGAATCTCCGTCCCGGTAAAGTGTTACTGAATAGGAGGACGCGCCCTGCGGTTCCTCCCAGGTGGCAAGGTATTTATTATACTTGTCCCAGGATGCTTTCTCCACCGGCAAAACCTGACCTGCAATATCATTCAGACGCATCCGGATGACCAGGATCGTTGACTGCTCCTGCTTTTTTGCACTGACATAGGTGGCTCCCATTCCAGACAGATGCACGCTGGAAGCACGGGAAAGCTTAAAATAATAGCCATCCGCCGCATACAGCGAAACCTCGACTACCGGCACATCCCCTGCCTTCCACAGAGCGGCATCGTTCATCACCTCATAATCGCCCACGCTGTAGGTGCTCGAATTTGTATCAAATTCCAGATTTTCTTCTCCAACCTCCGTTCCATAGATTAATTCGCCGGATACAGACACCCGCACCGAGTTGATCGGCGTTTTGGACGCTGCGTGTACCGGAAGCGCCAGCGCAGCCATTGCCAGCAAAGCGACAGCTGCCTTCCACCATTTGTTTTTCATGCAAAATACACTCCTTTTTTCCCAATCATTCCAAGTTTTTTCTACATTTTTAACAAGTATAACATGCCTGTCACCTGAATTAGGTCGATATGTCGCTAAAACAAAAAGGAAGCAAACGGCCTTCGCGCACAATTGCTTCCCAATGAACAGGATCTCCTGTTTTGTCTATTTAGGCATGTTTCGGAATCAGGATCTTGGTTCCGCCCATATATGGCCACAGAACCTCCGGAATGGTCACGCTGCCGTCTGCCTGCAGATGATTCTCCAGAAACGCAATCAGCATACGAGGCGGAGCCACTACCGTATTGTTCAGGGTGTGAGCCAGATACTTACCGTTCGGACCGTCTACACGGATCTTTAAGCGGCGCGCCTGTGCATCGCCCAGATTCGAGCAGGAGCCTACCTCAAAATACTTCTTCTGACGCGGAGACCAGGCTTCTACGTCGCAGGACTTCACCTTCAGATCAGCCAGATCACCGGAACAGCACTCCAGTGTACGAACCGGAATCTCCATGGAACGGAACAGATCAACGGTATTCTGCCACAGCTTGTCATACCACATCGGAGATTCCTCCGGCTTGCAGATCACGATCATCTCCTGCTTTTCAAACTGATGGATCCGGTATACACCTCTCTCCTCAATGCCGTGAGCACCCTTCTCCTTACGGAAGCATGGAGAATAGCTGGTCAGCGTCTTCGGAAGCTGCTCCTCCGGAGTAATAGTATCAATAAATTTGCCGATCATGGAATGTTCGCTGGTACCGATCAGGTACAGATCCTCACCCTCGATCTTGTACATCATAGCATCCATTTCCGCAAAGGACATTACGCCGGTTACCACGTTGCTGCGGATCATGAAAGGCGGAATGCAGTAAGTAAAGCCGCGGTTGATCATGAAATCTCTTGCATAGGCGATTACCGCAGAATGCAGTCTCGCAATGTCTCCCATCAGATAGTAGAAACCATTTCCGGCAACCTTTCCTGCCGCATCCAGATCAATACCGTCAAAGCGCTTCATAATGTCCGTGTGATACGGAATCTCGAAATCCGGAACGACCGGCTCGCCGAAACGCTCGATCTCTACATTCTCACTGTCATCCCGGCCGATCGGAACACTCGGATCAATGATGTTTGGAATGGTCATCATGATCTTCAGCACCTTGGCCTCCAGCTCGGTTTCCTTCTCCTCCAGTTCTGCAAGGCGGGCTGCATTTGCGTTTACCTGTGCCTTGACTGCCTCAGCCTCTTCCTTCTTGCCCTGGCCCATCAGCTTTCCGATTTCCTTTGACAGCTTGTTGCGGGACGCGCGTAAATTGTCTGCCTCCGCCTTTGCCGCACGGTTCTGTGCGTCCAGCTCGATGACTTCATCAACTAACGGAAGCTTTTCATCTTGAAACTTATTTTTAATGTTCTGTTTTACGATGTCCGGATTTTCACGGACGAACTTTAAATCTAACATGATTTTCCTCCTGGTATCTCCCTTGAATGCACGTTTCTCTGAAATAAAGAAAGGCGGTTCAATTATCTGCCTTTAAACATACCACATTTTTCTGCGAAAGAAAAGCCCTTTTCCGTTTTTTCTGGCCGCCCGACTGCTGTGATGTACAGGGACCAGTCCGGCTACTTTGCTGCCGGACGCTTTTCCTCCCTCTTCTCCAGCCTCCGGCAGGATCGGATGAGTTCACCAAGAAGCTCCTCCAGGCAGACACCGTCCGAAACCGGCAGCTCCAGTTCCTCTGATTTCTGAATGCAGTCCTTAACAAAACGGGCAGCCAGACGGACCGAGGACCGCAAGTCCCAGCCATGTACCATGGCCCCGGCCACAATTGAAGAGAACATATCTCCCGTTCCCGGCCGCTCTCCGCCGGTTTTGGCACTTTTCTGAAAAGAAATCCGGCCGTTCGGCTCCAGAATCACATTGGTCAGATAAACCAGGTCCGGCTCTTCCTTTCTGCGTTCAGCCACCCCGGTAATGACCACAGTCTTAGGGCCCAGCCTCCGGATCTGTTCTGCCATCCTGGACAGCTTTTGGCGGCTCCAGCCTTCTTCCTGATATTCCATGCCGGTAAGGATGCAGCCTTCGGTCAGATTCGGCGTCACCACATCGGCCAGCCGGACCAGACGCTCCATCTCCCGGCACATCTGAGGGGTATAGGTGGCATAGGTTTTTCCGTGATCTCCCATGATCGGGTCCACCAGAACCTTTGTTTCCGACCTTTTGAAATCCCGGATCATGTCACCGACAATCTGAATCTGCCTTGCCGATCCCAGGAAGCCGGTGGCAATGCCGTCAAACTGAAGCTTTAACTCCTTCCATGTCTTCAGATACGCTTCCATCTTATCTGTGTAATCGTCAAAGAAATAGACCGGAAAACCAGTATGATTGGACAGGATGGAGGTTGGCACCGGACAGCACTGAACCCGCATGGCAGATAAAATGGGAATAGCCACTGTCAGAGAACAGCGGCCATATCCCGATAAATCATTAATCATAGCAATTTTTTTCTGATGATAGTTGCTCACGTTATTTCATTCCTTCCGCATCTTACTTGATATGGAAAAACAGTCCGGCTTTTTTCAGCGCAGGACGCAGCGCCATATAAATGACAACGGATGCAATGGTGGAGGTTACCGCATTGATGGAGGTGGAAGCCACATTCCATGCCAGCGTCAGCTCAGCTGCCGGCTTGCCTAAAATCAGCAGCTTGTAGTAATAGCCTACCAACGGGTCAAAAATCACATTAAACAGCAGACCTCCGACCGCTGCCAAGATCGTCCACTTTAATACATGGGCATTGTCATTGCTTTCCGTAATTTTTCCCAGCTTATGAGCAATCAATCCGGTAATCAGACCGATGCATAGCTTTAACAGCAGTGTCTTCGGAACATAGGTGATATACACCGGATCAAACAGGTCGCCGATCGCCATGCCGATTGCGCCGCCCAGACCTCCGTACACGCCGCCTAACAGCAGTGCGCCAAGCACACAGACCGCATTTCCAAGATGAATGGAGGTTGCATCTCCTCCCGGAAGCTGAATCTTGATCTGCAGAAATGTAAATACCACATAAGATAAAGCTGCCATCAGACCGGTCAATGCAATTTTATACACTTTCTCATTTTTCTGTTCCATACTTGTCTCTCTCCCTTTGTGTAGCGTTCCGGCAGCTTCCGGATTCCTTTCCTCCGCTGCTCGTACGTGCACCATATTAGCACAGGAGTGGAGTGTCAAAAATAGCCAGTTTATAAGTTTTTGACCAGACCAGTTTGCTCCGCCATGCGAAAAGAACCGAAAATCGGGGCCGGAGCCGTTCAGTCTCTGGATTCCACGCAGATTGCGACGCCCTCCCGGAAAGTAATGCGTCCGGTCTCCCCCTCCAGCTCATTGCTGATGCACCGGCTGCTGGCTGCCTCCAGATCAAAATCCGTCAGCGGATACTTAAAACCAGTCAGCGTGATACCGCGGATTTCTCCCAGAAGCGGCAGAAAAGAAATATATTTTCCCCACTGCCGGTCCCGATAAAAGGTATGGGATTCCTCAATCAGAAAAATTTTATTCTGAGCATCGACTATGCATGCTTCGATTCCCTGCTGCAGACAGCCGTAAAGCAGAAACACATTGGCCAGCATATGGTCAAACCGGCCTCCGGTCGCCCCAAGAATCGTGATATGCGTGCAGCCGCAGGCCGCCGCCTTCCGGAGCGCCAGCTCTGTATCCGTTTCATTCTTCTCCGGATCGTGAACATCCCACACAATAAAGGGAATTTTTCGGAATTCCTCTAAAACCGGAGAGGATACCGTGTCAAAATCTCCTACAATCATGTCCGGCACAAGTCCCAGCGCCCTGACCGCCTCCAGACCGCCGTCCACCGCAATCAGGCGGTCAAACGAATGCGTACTGCAAAAAGGACCGGCGAAAGACAGATCCAGTCTTCCGCCGGTAATAATCAGACAGCTTTTCATAAAACCGACTCCTCATAGTTTTTCAGAATATTCATAAATGCACGGGTATTGGCGGCTGCGTCTCCCTGATAGACCGCAGAACCAGCCACGAAAATGTTGGCGCCGGCCTCCAGCAGCGTTTCGATGTTCTTCAGGCTGATCCCGCCGTCTACCTCAATATCGGTATTCAGGTTCCGTTCCTGAATCTTTCTGCGAAGCTCCCGGACCTTTTCCAGTGTATACGGGATAAATTTCTGGCCTCCAAAGCCCGGGTTCACCGTCATAATCAGCACCATATCCACTTCTCCCAGCACACAGTCCAGCGTGGAAACCGGGGTAGCCGGATTCAGCGCAACGCCGGCCTTCATACCGGCCTCCCGGATCTGATGCAGCGTCCGGTCCAGATGCAGACATGCCTCCTGGTGAACACAGAGCAGATCCGCGCCGGCCTGCTTCATATCGTCGATATAACGTTCCGGTCTTTCCACCATCATGTGTACATCAAAAATCTGCCCGGAGCATTTCCGGATCGAGGAAATTACCGGTGCTCCATAGGAAATGCTTGGTACAAAATTTCCGTCCATCACATCCACATGCAGATACTGTGCTCCGGCATCTGCAACTGCGTGAATCTGCTGGTCCAGCCTGGCAAAATCAGCCGCCAGTAAAGAGGGTGCTAATACATACATGTCAATATCTCCTTTTCTCTTTCAGTTCCTGATAAAGCAGCCGATAATTCTCATACCGGCTGCTGCTCAGCGCTCCGCTTTCCAGAGCCGCTTTTACCCCGCAGATTTTTTCCCCAATATGAACGCACCCGGTAAATCTGCAGCCCTCCTCAAAAGGGGCAAATTCCGGGAAATACTCTTTCAGTTCCTCCGGCTGCATATCATCCACATACATGGAACTGAAGCCGGGGGTATCCATCATATATGTGTTCTCCTCCACATAAAACAGCTCCGAATGGCGGGTTGTATGCCGGCCGCGTTTGATCTTTTCGCTGATCTCCCCGGTTTCCATCTCCGCCTTCGGCTGAAGCCGGTTCGTCAGGGAGGACTTTCCCACCCCGGAGGGACCGGCAAGCACCGTCGTTTTCCCGCGGATACAGGAGTGTATCTCCTCCACCCCCCGGTCTTCCTTCACGCTGAGAAAACGTACGGAATAACCTGCCTTTTCATAAATTTCCCGGTACTTCTCCTGCCGGCTGTCGCCGCACAGATCCGTCTTGTTAAAGCAGAGAATTACCGGCACACGGGACCGTTCCATCATGACGAGAAAACGGTCCAGCAGATTCAGATTCGGCTCCGGCTGTGTAATTGCAAACACCACCAGCGCCTGATCTACATTAGCCACGGCAGGACGGATCAGCTGGTTTTTGCGTGGAAGGATCACATCAATATTTCCCTCCAGCGCCGTTTCATCCAGCACGGAAAATTCCACATCATCTCCCACCAGCGGTTTGATCTTCCGGTTGCGGAAAATCCCCTTGGCTTTGCATGCATAGACCTTGTCCTGCCCGTCGTGTACATAATAAAATCCTGCAATTCCTTTGATAATCTTACCTGTCATGCTCTTTCCTTCAATATGCTACTCTTCCGTCTTGAAAAAGGACACCGGATAGGACACCAGCACCTTGTTGTGATCCAAGTCCACCAGCTCCACCGTTCCCTCTTCTACGCCGTCTGCCCCCTCGATCCTGGAGAAGGAAATCGGGATCACAGAATCGCCTACTACGGTCCGCGGCTCGATCAGGTTTTTCACCACACTCTTGCCGTTTACCTCCTGAACCAGCCGGATAACAATCTGAACACTGCTTGTGCTGAAGCCGGGGCCCAGATCCAGGCTTAAATTGTACTGCTTGTTGATCGAGCCGATATAATGCGTTGCACCGATAATGGTTTCCTCCGGTCCCATACTGATATAATACGCAACTCCGCTTCCCTTCGGAAGCGTGCTTCCCGGCTCCGCCGCCTGGTTAAATACCAGCCCCTCTTCTATCTCGCTGCTGTAATCCTCTCCGGCGGGAACCGGAACAAAACCGGCTGCCTGAAGCTCTGCATCTGCCTCCTCCGGCGTCTTTCCCGTCACATCCGGAACAATTCCCTGTGCGGAACCCCTGCTGACGTACAAGGTCACCGTCTCGCCGTCCCGCAGCGTCTTCGGATCATAGCGGATCACATTGCCGGCAGGAATCGTTTCGCTAAATTCCTGCGCCGTCGTCACCACCAGGCTTTTTCCCATTAACAGCGTCTTGGCCGCCTGCAGCTCCATGCCTTCCAGCCCAAGAACGGTCAGATCAATGGTTCCGCTTCCCCTGCTCACCTTTACATTGACCGTCGTATTCTTTTCCAGAACGGTTCCTTCCTGGTATTCCTGTGCCATTACGCAGCCCACCGCATATTTATCTGAGGTTTCCACGCTGCTGACCGTCATTTTCAGGCCCTGGCTTTCCAGAAGCTTCCGGGCATCCTCCTGCGGATATCCCATCACATTCGGCATGTACACCTGTCCGTCCGCAATTGCAGCCGTAGTCAGCGCCGCCACGCCGGTCGCATTTTCGCTGTCCGCACGGTTATGACCGCTTCCGGAATAAAATACATCGCCGAGACGCAGCGTAATGAAAAGCAGCACCGCCACAACCAGAATCGCTGCTACAATGCCCACTGCAGAAAAGATTCTCTCCAGCTGATGACTGATATCAGACGAACCGCCTCTTTTTCCTTTTCGCCGGTCTGTCTCCTCACGTTCATCCGGCTTCTCCGGAGAAAACCCTCCCCTTTCCGGTTCTGAAACATTCTCTGCCGACTCCTCCTTCGTCTCTCTTTTCTCCGTCAGTCCCCCAATACCTTCATGGGGCTTGATCAGCGCACGCCGTAAATCGGAAATCACTTCCTCTGCCGAGCTGTAGCGGTCCTCCGGCTTCTTCTCTGTACACTTCAGAATAATCTGCTCCAGGCTTTCCGGTATATCCGGATTGCACTCCTTTGGCGGGGTAATCGGGTTCTCCAGATGAGCCATCGCCACCGTAAGCGTGTTCTCCCCGTCAAACGGCAGACGTCCGGTCACCATCTCAAACATGGTGATTCCCAGTGAATAGATGTCGCTTCTGGCATCTACCGGCTCTCCCCTTGCCTGCTCCGGAGAAATGTAATGAACCGAGCCGATCGCATTCCGATCCTGTGTGTTGGAGGAAACGGCCCGGGCGATTCCGAAATCGGCCACCTTGACCTTGCCGTCCCTGGAAATGATGATGTTCTGCGGCTTGATATCGCGATGAATAATATTCTGCTGGTGGGCCGCCGACATGCCCTGTGCCATCTGGATAGCAATTCCGATGGATTCCTTGACCTCCAGCCGGCCCTTCTTTGCAATGTAGCTTTTCAAGGTGATTCCTTCAATCAGCTCCATCACAATGTAATGGATATCCCCCTCATCCACGACATCGAACACATTTACAATATTCGGATGAGAAAGCCGGGCAGCTGCCTGAGCCTCCAGCTTAAAGCGATTGACAAATTTTTCATCGCTGCTGAATTCTTCCTTCAGCACCTTGATTGCAACAAGACGATTCAGCGTATGGCACATGGCTTTATAGACATCTGCCATGCCGCCGGAGCCGATTTTTTCAATAATTTCATAGCGTTCCTGCAGATACGTTCCCGGTCTCAGCATGGCCTCACCCCGCTTCCGTTCGGGTCTGCCAGCACAACGGAAATGTTGTCCTGTCCGCCGTTTGCATTCGCCCGGTCAATCAGGATCCGGACTGCCGCATCCAAAGACGGGGCGTTTCTCACGATTTTTTGTATCCGGTCATTCTCCACCATATTGGAGAGACCGTCTGAACAGAGGAGCACGATCTCTCCCCTGTTGATTTCTGTTTCAAAAAAGTCAATATTGAGCTTTCTGGATGTACCAACAGCCCGCGTGATGATGTTCTTATTCCTCCGGTAATCCTCACTTTCCCGGTCCATCCGTCCAAGCGCTACCATTTCCTCCACATAAGAATGATCGCGGGTAATCTGCCGGATCTCCTTTCCGACCACATAAAGACGGCTGTCTCCCACATTTGCTACATACAGCACATTCTCGCTGCATGTAGCGGCAACCAACGTTGTGCCCATGCCGCTCAGCAGCACATCTTCCAAAGATTTTTCATACAATTGACGATTCGCTGCCTGGATCCCCTCACGGAGCGCCTGAATTTCGGTCACATCGGAAGGCATGCCCCTCAGATATTCTGTCAGCTGCTCTACCACAAAGCGGGAAGCAAAATCTCCTGCATTGTGTCCGCCCATCCCGTCTGCCACCAAAAACAAATTCGGCAGCGGCCCTACCGGAGCCGTCGAGGTAAAGATCGAATCCTGATTAATTTTGCGGACCATTCCACGATCTGTTCTTCCTGCTGCCTGCACCGAATCACCCCCTCCAAATTCTGATCTCTTTTTCCGTCATGCTTCCGGCTGTTCCAGAAAGCTTTTCCTAAGCTGTCCACAGGCCCCGTTGATGTCGCGGCCCATTTCCCTTCTTATAGTAACATTAATCCCGTTTTTTTCAAGAAGATTTTTAAACGCCTGAATCGCAGTCTGATCCGACTGTACAAAATCCCGCTCCTTGATGGGATTCACCGGAATCAGATTGACATGTCCGTGCTGATCTTTGATCAGCGCTGCCAGTGCCCTGGCCTCATCCAGATTGTCATTCACGCCGCTTACCAGACTGTACTCAAAGGTCAGACGCCGCCCGGTCTTCTCAAAATACTCATGACAGGCCTCCAGCACCTCCTTCAGCCTGTACTTGTTCGCAACCGGCATCAGGGTCTTTCTTACCTCGTCATTCGGCGCATGCAGCGACAGTGCCAGTGTGACCGACAGCCCTTCCTCCGCCAGTTTCCGAATTCCCGGCACAATGCCGCAGGTAGAAACCGTAATGTTTCTCTGGCTGATATTCAGGCCGCCCTCCCCGCTTATCAGGCGGATAAAGCGAACCAGATTGTCGTAATTGTCCATCGGCTCTCCGGAGCCCATCACCACCACATTGGAAACCCGTTCCCCGGTATCCTTCTGGATCTGATAAATCTGATCCAGCATTTCGGAAGGGAGCAGATTCCGCTCCAGACCGTCCAGAGTAGAGGCGCAGAAACGGCAGCCCATCCTGCAGCCGACCTGAGAGGAGATGCAGACCGAATTTCCATGCTTGTACTTCATCCACACGCTTTCGATAATATTGCCGTCCGGAAGAGAAAACAGATACTTTCTGGTTCCGTCAATTTTGGAAACCAGAATCCTTTCCGGCTTCAGGCTGACGATCTGGAAGGTTTCATCCAGCTGCTGCCGCATCTTTCCGGAAAGATTGCTCATCTCATCAAAGCGGACTGCCAGCTTCTCATGAAGCCACTGGTAGATCTGCTTTGCACGGAAAGCCTGAAATCCCATGGACACAAGCTCCTCCTTCAGTTCCTCAATCGTAAGCGATTTAATATCCCGCTTTTCCATTTCCATCTTACCTGCTCCATTCCTGTGTTTTGTTCCTCTTTATTTCAATCCTGTTTCCCGCTTCCGTCTTAAAACGGCCACAAAAAATCCGTCGCAGGGATATTGCCCCGGCAGGAACTGCATCCAGCCCTCCTGAAGGGATTCCGCCTTTACCAGACTGCCGAATCTGCCGCGGATATCCACCCGCTCGAAAGGAAAATGTTCCAGAAACCAGTCCACATTCTCCTGATTTTCCGCCCGGTGAATGGTACAGGTGCTGTATACAAGCGTCCCGCCCGGCTTAACATACTGCCAGACCACTGAAAGGATCTCACGCTGAAGAGACACCAGACTTTCCATTTTTTCCGGTGTCATATGCAGCTTGATATCCGGTTTCTTTCCGATGATGCCCAGGCCGGAGCATGGCAGATCCGCCAGCACAATATCCGCTTTTTTCTCAGATTCCGCATCAAATTCGCGTGCATCAGCTGCCCTGGCATGGATGTTGGAAAAGCCGGTCCGGCGAATATTCTCCTCGATCAGCTCCACCTTCTGCCAGGTCAGATCTCTGGCCTCCACCATTCCGGTGCCTTCAAGCCTGTCCGCCATATGAAGACTCTTCCCGCCCGGTGCGGCACAGACATCCAGAATATAATCGCCCCTGCGGGGTGCACAGGCATCGCCTGCAAAAACAGAACTTAAGTCCTGCACCTGGATCCAGCCCTGCAAAAAGGCCTCCAGCCCTTCCAGATAGTCATATCCGGAAATCTGAAGCACCTTGTCCGAATAGGGAGACTCCTCCACCGAAACGCCCTGCCTTGCCAGGCTTTCCCGGATCGCTTCCCTGGAGGCCCGGTTCAGATTACAGCGGACCGTGGTCGGCGTCTCCTTAAGAAAAGCCTCCAGCACCTGTTCCGTCTGCTGCGTTCCCAGCTCCTCCTTCCACATGGCATAAAGCCAGCCGGGAGCACTGAACCGGACTGCCGGATCCGAAAAGCTTTTCCGGATTTCTTCCTTCTCCCGGGCAATGGTGCGGAGAACACCGTTTACAAAGCCTTTCAGGCCGGTAAACCGTCTTTTTACCGCCAACTTGACTGCCTCATTACAGGCAGCTGAATCCGGGATCCGGTCCAGATACAGGATCTGATATACCGACATCCGGAGAATCGTGCGGATCACCGGCTTCATTTTTTCGACCTGGATCTTCGAATACCGATTCAGAACCTCATCGATCTGAATCAGATATTCCAGCGTACCTTCCGTCACCCGGGTGATAAAGGCACGGTCCTGCTTGGACAGAAACTGATATTTTTCCAGCGCCTGACGCAGAACCACATGGCTTAAGCCGCCCTTTTCCAGAATCTCCATCAGGATATCCAGGACCAGTTCTCTTGCATTTGCCGCATCAGTCATCTCTTCTCCGTCCTCCGCCAAACAGAAGTACAAGACGCAGAAGCTGCAGAAGCGCAGCCGCCGCACCTGCCACATAAGTCAGGGCAGCCGCTCCCAGCACCTTTCTGGCCTGGCCGACCTCACTGTCCGTCAGAATGCAGCTGTCACCCAGAATCCGCAGCGCCCGGGCCGAAGCATTGAACTCCACCGGCAGCGTCACCAGCTGAAACAGCACCGCCAGACTGAACATGAGAATACCGATCTGTACCATCGTGGAACCCAGCCCGCCGACGATCAGACCAAGAAGGATTAACGGCATGGCCAGCTGGCTTCCGAAATTGGCAACCGGCACCAGTGCCGCCCGCAGTTTTAAGGGCACATACTCCCTGGCATCCTGAATCACATGACCGCATTCGTGTGCCGCCACTCCGATAGCGGAAATGGATGCAGAACCATACACAGAAGCGGACAGATTCACCGTTTTTGTCCGCGGATCGTAATGATCCGTCAGATTTCCCGGAACCTCCCGCACAGCCACATCATAAATTCCCTGTGAGTTTAAAATCCGTCTGGCCGCCTCAGCGCCGGTCATGCCGCAGCGCGCCCAGGTCCTGGAATACCGGTTAAACGTGGAATTTACCTTGGCGGATGCCGCCATGGAAATCACTACACCGATCAAAACAAGAAAATACGTCCAGTCAAATCTGTAAAAACCATATCCGCCGTAATACATCTTTACTGTCTCCTTTCAAATACCGTCCCCTCTTCAATCGGACAACCTCTTAAGAAGGCGCCGGCATCCATCCGTTTCTTGCCTTCCAGCTGCAGTTCCGTAATTTTCAGCGTTCCCTTTCCGGTCTTTACCAGCAGTGCTTCCTTTCCGGCCTTTACGACCTGTCCCGGAACGCCTTCATACTCGTCTGCCAGAACGTTCGCCTGCCAGAGCTTCAGCGTCCTTCCGTTCAGAGAGGTATATGCGCTGGGCCACGGATTCAGGCCGCGGATCAGACGTTCGATCTGCACCGCTTCCCGGCTCCAGTCGATATCGCCCAGCGATTTCGTCAGCATCTTTGCATAACAGGTGCCCTCCTCCGTCTGCGGGATCCGCACCAGCGTTCCTTTCTCCGCCTTCTCAAGTGTAGAAAGGATCAGCGGGCCGCCTGCGGCACTCAGCTTGTCATGCAGGCTGCCTCCCGTCTCTTTTTCCTCAATCGGAATCACCGTCTTCTCCAGCATATCGCCGGTATCCAGTCCCGGTCCCATCATCATGGTAGTGATTCCCGTCACCTTCTCTCCGTCGATCACAGCCCACTGAATCGGAGCTGCGCCGCGGTATTTCGGAAGAAGAGAAGCATGAATGTTGATACATCCGTATTTCGGAATATCCAGAAGGCGTTGCGGCAAAAGCTGGCCGAAGGCAATCACCACAATCGCATCCGGCTTTAATTCTTCCATTTTCTGAAGAAATGCCTCGTCCTTCCGGATCTTTTCCGGCTGATAAACCGGAATGCCGTACTCCAGCGCCTTTTCCTTGACCGGTGTCATCAGCACCGCTTTTCCTCGTCCCTTCGGTTTGTCCGGCTGCGTAACCACTGCCGCCACTTCATGGCCGCCGGCTACCAGCGCCTCCAGTGCCGGAACCGAAAAATCCGGCGTTCCCATAAAAACAATTTTCATATCGTTCGAATCCCTCTTTACTCTTCTTCCGCATCCGGTGCAGCGTCCATATCCTCCAGTTCTCCTTCTACCAGATCCACAAACAGTTCCCCGTGCAGATGTGCGCATTCGTGGCAGATCGCACGGGCCAAAAGCCCTTCGCCCTCCAGCTCAAAGGCTTCCATATTCTCATCATAGGCCCGGACCTTCACCTTGTTCGGCCGGGTCACAATGCCGGTTTTGCCCGGAACGCTCAGACATCCCTCATAGCCGGTCTGACTGCCCTCCGTCTCTAAAATCTCCGGATTGATCAGCAGATACTGATTGCCGTCTTCCACATCAATTACTACGATCTGCTTCATCACCCCTACCTGCGGTCCTGCCAGACCCACGCCGTTTGCCTCATACATCGTCTCAAACATATCCTCAATCAGTTCCTGAATATGAGGCGTCACTGCCTTCACCGGCTTGCACTCTTTTCTTAAAATTTCATCTCCAATGGTTCGAATCTTTCTTACTGCCATGCTTTCCTGCTCCTTCCCTGTCTCCCATTCCGGACTGCTTCTTTTTATGAAAAATCAAACTGTACTGCCGTCCGTCCTTCCCAGCCGCCTTTTTTTAACTCCTGTTCGATCTGAGTCCGGATTTTAATTAGTATATCATAGTTTTCACACTTCATATATAAAATTTTTCTGTAAATATCATTAAGTTTATAAACCGGAGCCTGCACCGGACCAATTACCGGAATCCCCCAGGAGGCCGCAGCAGCCGCAGCGGTTTTCATGGCCTGCCCGGCAATCTCCTCCTGCGCAGAACCGATCATCAGCGTCATCAGCACGCAGACCGGCGGATAATGAAGCATCTTCCGGTACGCCATCTCCTGCCGGTAGAAGGACTCATAATCCTGTGCCGCTGCGGTCCGGATACAGTAGTGCTCCGGACTGTAGGTCTGAATCACCACATCCCCCGGCTTCTCGTCCCGCCCGGCTCTCCCGGCCGCCTGCGTCAGAAGCTGAAAGGTCCGCTCTCCGCACCGGTAATCCGGCGAATACAGCGAAAGATCAGCCGCAAGAATACCTACCAGCGTCACCGCCGGAAAGTCATGGCCCTTGACAATCATCTGCGTGCCGATCAGGATATCCGCCTCATGCTCCGCAAAAGCAGATAAAATCGCTTCATGTCCGCCCTTTTTTGAGGTGGTATCCAGATCCATCCGGAGAACCCTGGCCTGCGGAAAGGCTTCCCGGACCATCGCCTCAATCTTTTGTGTTCCCGTCCCGAAGGGTGCCAGATACGGGGAACCGCAGGATGGACAGGCCTGTGGTCTCATCCTCTGATAGCCGCAGTAATGACAGACCAGACGGTTGTCCTGATGAAGCGTCAGCGTCACATCGCAATGAGGACATTTCACCGCTTCCCCGCAGCTGCGGCAGGATACAAACCGGGAATAGCCGCGGCGGTTTAAAAACAGCATGATCTGTTCCTTCCGCTCCAGCTTTTCTTCCATCAGCGCACGCAGTGTGCCGCTGAAGATCGACCGGTTCCCGTCCTTCAGCTCTTTTCGCATATCCACCACCTGAACCTTCGGCAGCATGCTGTTGTGCTTTGCCCGTTTTGAAATTTTATAATAGCCGTAAATACCGTGCACCGCTTTCGTATAGGCCTCCAGCGACGGCGTTGCCGAACCCAGAACCAGGCTTGCACCACTTAAATGCGCCCGGTACTCGGCCGTTTCCCTGGCGTGATAGCGCGGTGTGATCTCACTTTTATAGGCACTTTCATGTTCCTCATCAATAATGATCAGGCCAAGCTCCCGAAACGGCGTAAACAACGCGGAGCGCGGACCGATCATAATCTGAATTTCCCCGTTTTTTGCCCGTTCAAACTGATCATATTTCTCTCCGGCGGAAAGACGGGAATTGATAAAAGAAACCTGGTTTCCGAACCGTCTGGCAAACCGCAGGACCGTCTGATAGGTCAGGGCAATTTCCGGAATCAGCAGAATGATCTGCTTTCCCAGACTCCGGACATAATCAATCAGTTCCATGTAAATTTCCGTTTTGCCGCTTCCGGTGATGCCATGAATCAGATAGGTTTTCCGGACCCCCTCGCCGTACTGCCGGCAGATATCAGAGGCGGCAGCCTTCTGCTCTGCATTTAAGAGAATCTTCTCCGGCTTTTCAGCCGCTTTCTTCTCCAGATAAAAGCCTGCCGGATTCCGGTAAACCGCCCGGGAATCCACCGCCAGAATGCCCTTTTCCTCCAATGGCTTCAGAGAGGCTCTGGTGAGATTCAGCTGATGAACCGCCGCCTCGTAAGGAATCACCTCTGTATCCAGAAACGTCCTTAACAGCCGTTCTCTTGCTTTGTACTTCTTCCTGGAGGACTCTTCGATCAGCTCGTTTAACTTCTCCGTTCCGACGAGACATCGGATCCAGCGTTTTTCCTGCTGCCTGACCGCCTGTTTGACCGGAAGGACAGTTTTCAGTGCCTGATTCATGGTGGAACCGTAGCGCTCCTTCATCCACCAGGCAACCTGAATAAGCTGGGACTCTGCAGACACACCGCCTGCATGAACCCCAGCAATCTCCTTGATTCTGGAAGGGTCGTAATCTGCCTGATCGGAAAGTCCCACCACATATCCGCGCCGAATGTGATTTCCCTTTCCGAAAGGGACCTCTGCCTGACAGCCCACTTGAATCTGTCCTTTCAGATGGTCCGGAATCCGGTACTGAAAGGGCCGGTCTACCTTCTCATGTGTGATATCAATAATAATATCGGCATATTCCGCCATACTATCCTTCCTTCAATGCTGCGGCAGCCGCGCCGAGCCCCATACTGTTGGAGCCCTTGAACAGCACACAGTCGCCGCTCTGTAATCCGGACTTCAAATCCCGCTCCAGCGTTTCCCTGTCCGTATAATAACGCACCTGCGTCCTCGTTTCCGTCTTCGTGCCTTCCTGCTGCACATCCGTCTGCCGGCCGCTTTTCTGCTCCTCACGTTCCAGCTGCTTTCCGATCTCCGCTGCCAGCTCACCAAAAAGCAGCACCTGATCAATGCCCTTTCCACAAAGAAAGCTTCCGATTTCCCGGTGATAGACTGCCGTATCCGGTCCCAGCTCCTTCATGTCCGCCAGCACAGCCACCCGTTTTCCCGCTGCCGGAAGATCACACAGAACCTGAATTCCGGCTTTCATGGACACCGGGCTCGCATTATAAGAATCATCAATCACGGTGATACCGCGGACCGTCTGAATCTGCTGGCGTCCCTGAAAGCCGCGGAACTCCTCCAGCGCTTTTGCGGCAGCTTCCATCGGGATTCCGTTTTCCCTTGCCACGGCCAGTGCCACCATGGCATTTAAGATCATATGCCGGCCAAATACCTGAAGCTTGACCTGCGTCTGTTCTCCGGTCGCCCGGCAGCATGCGGTAAAGACCGGATGGCCCTCCTTCACCCCGATCTCCACAGCCCGGTAATCACAGTCCGGTGCCGTTCCGTAGGAAACGGTCCGGCAGCCTTCCTTCGCCTTCACCGTCCTCAGGATCGGATCATCTCCGTTTACATAGAGACAGCCGCCTTCCTTCATGCCGTCCTGAATGTGCAGCTTTTCCCGACAGATATTTTCCTGGGAACCAAGCTGCTCAATATGAGCGATGCCGATATTCGTCATCACGGCCTGATCGACCTTTGCCACCATGGCGATCCGGTGCATCTCGCCCGGCTCGCTCATTCCCAGCTCGATGACGCCGATCTCATCCTCCGCCGAAATCTCAGAAATCGTAATCGGCACACCGACCTGACTGTTGCTGTTTCCCGGCGTCTTGTAGGTCCGGTATCCCGCCGACAAGGCAGCCGCAATCATTTCTCTGGTCGTGGTCTTTCCCACACTTCCGGTCACGCCGATCAGCGGAAGCGTCAGCCGGTCCCGATACCAGGCACCGATGGCCTGGAGAGCTGCTTTCGTGTCGGACACCAGGATCCAGACCAGTCCGTTTTCTGCATCAAATTCCTGCGGCTCCTGTCCGGTCACCCGCACGATCCGCTTTTTTCCTTCCTGCTCTGCAGGCTGATGCTCGCTGGTCAGCACGGCTTTTGCCCCCGCCTCAAAGGCCTGGCCGATAAAGCGATGGGCATCCACCCGTTCCCCAATGAGGGGAACGAATAAATCGTTCCCCTTCATGGTTCTGGAATCAATGCTGATATGTTCAATGAGCTGGTCCGGATCTCCGGCAAGCAGACTGCCTCCGACTGCCCGGGCCAGTTCTCCTGCTGTTACATGTTCCATTCTATTCTCCATCTTGCCGTCCGGACGGACGGCCTTTTCTTTTCTCTCACTCTTTCTTTTCTGCGCTTCGTTCCGGTTCGTCCTGCCTACGCCTCTTCCTGCACGTTTTTCAGATTCCGAACCGCTTCGTCCACCACTTCCCGGTCCAGGAAATGCGTGCGCACACCGTTCACTTCCTGATAATCCTCATGGCCCTTGCCGATTACCGCAATCATATCGCCTTTCTGCGCATGGGTGATCGCATAGGTAATGGCTTCCCGCCGGTCCGGAATTTCCAGATAGGCACCGCCGGTCGGAACCAGCGTGCTCTTGATGTCGGCAATAATATCCTCCACCTTCTCGAACCGGGAATTGTCTGCGGTAATGATGCTCAGATCCGCCAGCCTTCCGGCAATCTCCCCCATGGAATAACGGCGATCCCTGGAACGGTTTCCGCCGCAGCCGAATACCACCACCAGGCGCTTCGGGTGATAATCCCGCAGCGTCTTTAAAAGGCTCTCCATGCTGACCGCATTGTGTGCATAGTCAATGATCACCTTGCAGGTTTCGGAAGCATAGGCAATCTCCATCCGGCCGTTCACATACAGGTGCTCCAGCGCATGACATACCTGCTCCTTCGGAAGATCCAGAAAGCTTGCAGCACTGAACGCCGCCATGGCATTGGATACGTTGAACCTTCCCGGAATATTGACCTTCACATCCGCCTCATACCGGCCCCGTATATCAAATTCCAGACCAACAAAGCCGGACTCTGCCACATACCGGATCTGCTCAGCACAAAAATCCGCTCCGCTGTTTTCCTCCAGGCTGTAGGAGTAAACCGGACAGGACGCCTGTCCGGTCACTTCCGGATAATGTTCATCATCCCGGTTGGCGATGCCCACCCGGCTCTGTTGGAAGATCCTGGATTTATACAGGAGATATTCTGCAAAGTCCGCATGCTCATTCGGGCCGATGTGATCCGGAGAGATGTTGGTAAACACGCCGTAATCAAACCGGATTCCATCGGTCCGGTGCATCTTGAAAGCCTGAGAGGAGACCTCCATCACCATATACTGGCAGCCGGCTTCCACCATTCTGGAAAAATATTCGTGAAGCTGATAGGATTCCGGTGTCGTATTTCTGGTCGGCTCTGCCACTCCGGCAAAATAAGCGCCGTTGGTACCGATCATGCCCACCTTTTTTCCGCAGGCCTCCAAAATCGCCTTGATCATGTGCGTTGTGGTGGTCTTACCCTTCGTTCCGGTCACACCAATGGTAATCATCTTTTCAGCCGGATACCCGAACCGGGCGGCAGAAAGATGTGCCAGCGCCTCCCTTCCGTTTTCCACCTGGAGAATCAGAGCATCCTCCGGAAGAGAAACCTCGTGCTCGGTCACAAACACCCGCACACCGGCCTCATACACCGCCGCGCAGAAATCATGAGAATCCACATTGGCTCCCTTCATGCACACAAATACGGCTCCCGGGCAGGCTTTTCTGGAATCATAGACCACTTCAGAAACTTCTGTGTCCAGACTTCCCTGCACCAGCTTATAATTGATATTCTGCAGCCACTCTTTTATTGCCATAAAGTTTGAAAACTTCCTTCCTGTCATATTAAACAGCAATCTGCCGGAAGCCTAAAACAATCCGGTGATCACGCCGTTCTCATTTACGTCGATATTGTCTGCTGCCGGCTTCTTCGGAAGTCCCGGCATGGTCATGATGGCTCCGGTCAGAACCACTACAAAGCCTGCACCTGCGGAAACATAAGCATCTCTTACCTGGATGGTAAAGCCCTGAGGACGTCCAAGCTTGGTCTGGTCATCCGACAGAGAGTACTGAGTCTTTGCCATGCAGACCGGCAGATTTCCAAAGCCCATCTCCTCAGCCTTCTTCAATGCCTTTTCCGCTGCCGGAGCGTAGGTAACGCCGTCCGCACCGTAGATTTCCTTTGCAACGGTCTCGATCTTCTCCTTCAGGCCGGCCTCGTCCTTGTAAATCGGAGCAAAATGACTCTCCTTCTTCTCCAGGGTCTCCAGAACCTTCTCTGCCAGAGCGATGCCGCCCTCGCCGCCCTTTGCCCATACTTCAGAAAGTGCAAATTCACAGCCCCGGTCCTCACAGAACTTCTTGATAAAGGCATACTCCGCCTCGGTATCAGTTGTGAAGGAGTTTAAGGTTACCACTACCGGAACACCGAACTTCTGCAGATTTTCGATATGCTTCTCCAGATTCACGATACCCCTTGCCAGTGCCTCCAGATTCTCCTGGCCCAGCTCATTCTTCGGAACGCCGCCGTTGTATTTCAGAGCGCGGACGGTCGCAACCAGGACCACTGCGTCCGGCTTCAGCCCTGCCATCCGGCACTTGATATCGAAGAACTTCTCCGCACCCAGATCAGCGCCGAAGCCGGCCTCCGTCACGGTAATATCGGCAAGCTTTAATGCAGTTCTTGTCGCACGGACACTGTTGCAGCCGTGCGCAATATTGGCGAAGGGACCACCGTGAACCAGCGCTCCGGTATGCTCCAGAGTCTGGATCAGATTCGGCTTCAACGCATCCTTCAGCAATGCTGCCATGGCGCCGACTGCATTCAGCTGCGCCGCCGTCACCGGCTCTCCTGCGTAGTTGTAGGCCACAATGATCCGTCCCAGTCGTTCCTTCAAATCCTTCATATCATTCGCCAGACAGAGGATTGCCATGATTTCAGAAGCAACCGTGATTACGAAATGATCTTCCCGCACAAAGCCGTCTCCCTTTGCACCCAGCCCGACTACCACATTCCGCAGCACACGGTCATTCATATCCAGACAGCGCTTCCAGAGAATCTGACGGGTATCGATTCCCAGTGCATTTCCCTGCTGAATATGATTGTCCAGAAGTGCAGCAAGCAGGTTATTGGCCGAAGTGATCGCATGGAAGTCACCGGTAAAATGAAGGTTCAGGTCCTCCATCGGAACCACCTGGGCATAGCCGCCGCCGGCTGCGCCGCCCTTGATGCCGAAGCACGGACCTAAAGACGGCTCACGCAGGGCAATGATAGCCTTCTTGTTCAGCTTTGCAAAAGCCTGGCCCAGTCCGACGGTAGTCGTGGTTTTTCCTTCTCCTGCCGGGGTCGGATTGATGGCGGTTACCAAAACCAGCTTTCCGTCCGGACGGTCCTTCACCTGCTCCCAAAGTTCATCCGTAATTTTCGCCTTGTACTTTCCGTAAAGCTCCAGGTCATCCTCCGTAATCCCATAAGATGCTGCTACCTCCCGAATCGGAAGCATGGATGCCTCCTGGGCAATCTGAATATCGGTTTTCATGATATGTATCCTCCTTTTTATCCTATGATGCTTTAAGCCATGCGAATCACTTGCCGCCGGCTAAAAACTGCTGAAACTCCTCCATCGTCATCAGTACCTTCCGCGGCTTTGTGCCTTCCTCCTCACCGACCACGCCGGCATCTGCCAGCTGATCCATGATTCGGGCCGCACGGTTGAAACCAATTTTAAAGACACGCTGAAGCATGCCGATGGATGCTTTTTCTTTTTCTATAATAAATTTGCCGGCCTGGGCGAAATATTCGTCGCGGCTGCTGTCTGCCCCCGGTGCTGTCTCAGAAGGAGCGGCCATCATCTGGCTTTCCACCTCCTGATTATACTCCGCCGTCAGTCCCTGATCGGTCAAAAATTCCACCACGCGGGAAACCTCCTGGTCGGAAACAAAAGCACCCTGTACACGCTGCGGCTTCGGATACCCGGACGGATAAAAGAGCATATCACCTTTTCCAAGCAGCTTTTCCGCTCCGTTCATATCAATGATCGTCCTGGAATCCACGCCGGATGACACGGCAAAGGCAATCCTGGACGGAACGTTAGCCTTGATCAGACCGGTAATAACGTTTACGGAAGGCCGCTGCGTTGCAATTACCAGATGGATTCCGGCCGCACGGGCCAGCTGTGCCAGACGGCAGATGGCATCCTCCACTTCCCCCGGCACCACCATCATCAGATCAGCCAACTCGTCGATAATAATGACGATCTGAGGAAGCTTTTTCGGGCGCTGATCCTCCGGCACATCCGTAAGATTTGCAATCTTTTCATTGTAGCCCTTCAGGTCACGGACATTCCGCTCCGCAAATTTTTTATAACGGTCCATCATCTCTGCCACCGCCCAGTTCAAAGCGCCGGATGCCTTCTTCGGATCCGTCACAACCGGGATCAGAAGATGCGGGATACCGTTGTACACGCTCAGCTCCACAACCTTCGGGTCTACCATGATCAGCTTGACATCCTCCGGGTCCGACTTATAAATAATGCTCATGATCAGCGTGTTGATGCACACAGACTTACCGGAGCCCGTCGCACCGGCAATCAGAAGGTGCGGCATTTTGGCAATATCTGCCACCACCGGCTGCCCGGAAATATCCTTTCCCACCACAAAGGTCAGCTTGGATTTGCTGTTTTTAAAGTTATCCGTCTCCAGCAGATCCCGAAGATACACAATGGAATTCTCCTTGTTGGGAACCTCGATTCCAACTGCGGATTTGCCTGGAATCGGCGCCTCGATCCGAATCTCCTCGGCCGCCAGGCTCAGCTTGATATCATCCGCCAGGCCGACGATCTTGCTGACTTTCACGCCCTGCTCCGGATGAAGCTCATACTGCGTGACAGAAGGGCCGCAGCTGATGTTGGTTACCGTTACACCCACGCCGAAATTCCGCAGGGTCTGCTGCAGCTTGATGGCAGTTTCCTTGTACTCCCGTTCAGAGAAGGAACCGGCTGTCCGGTTTCCTTTTTTCAGAAGACTGGTGGGCGGAAATACATATGGTTTTTTCACGACTTCTTCTTTTTTCTTCACTTCTGCACCGACCGAAGCCTGCGTATTTCCCTCTGCCGCCTCCTCGCGTTTCTTCTCGATCTTTTTATGTAGCAGCTCTGTCTCTGTCTCAATGACCTTTCCGGTCGCAGTCACCACGCGCTTCGGCTCCTCCGGTACAAAAATACGGTCATAATTGACACCGGCTGCACAGGGTTCTTCCTGATAGCTGGCACGGACCGGTTCTCCCTCCGGAACCGCCGAGGCAGCAGCTCCGGCAGACGGATCCTGCCAAACGGCAGACCTGCCCGCATCCAGCTCTTCGAGAAAATCATACGGTTTCTCCGCCTCTGGCTTTGATCTGTCCAAAACCGCCGGTTCCTCCGGAATCGGCTCCGCAAAACGCGAACCCTCCAGCTCCTCCAGCGTTATCGTCTCCCGCTCCGCATACAGAGCTTCTCTTCCTCCAGTGGTTTTTCTGGTAAACGAAATGATTTTTTCTTCCGGCTCTTCCTCTTTTGGCTGATCCTCCTCAAACGGAACCGGCTCCGCATATTCCGGCGGAATCGCAATCCGGCCGGAAAAAACATCGGCAGCCTGCTGCTTTTCTTCCTCCTTCAGCAGCTCCTCTTCCATGAAAAGCTCTTCCTCAAACGGCTTCTTTTTTCTGCTCTTTGCGGACAGCTTCTGCGTCAGGCCCTCCAGAGAATCAGCCGGCTCCGCCGGAAACGGAGCTGCCTCAATCTTGGTGGAATTTAAATCCACTCCGCGCACTACATTCTCCTCGCGGAGCCGCTTCCGCTCCTCCTGACGCTCTTCCAGCTCCTGCATCCGGCGCGCTGCGTCCTCTCGTGCATACTGATAAGCCCGGTCTCCTCCCTTTTTTACGGCAGATACCACGGATTTCTCCGTAATACAGACTCCGCAGATCACCAGCACGGCCAGAAAAATCAGATACGCACCCAGTGTCCCCACAACGGAATACAGGCCAAAGGCCAGAAGGCCGCCGAGAAGACCGCCGCCCTTTCCGGTCAGACTGGATTCCTGGTAAAATACCAGAACGTGCTCTCCCTCATCCAGTGCAACACCCGCAAACATCTGTGCAAGGCCGCAGACGGCAACCGCAGCCGCAACGGCAGCGCCAAGCTTCACGGCAGCTTTCCGGTTGCCCGTATTGGACATATAAAAACTGGTTCCCACAAACAGAAAAATCGGAAATACATATCCCACCGAGCCAAACATGCCCAGCTGAACGCTCCGAAAAAATTCTCCTACCGTACCGCATAGATGAAAATTGCTCAAAAACAAAAGAACCGCAGCAACAAAGGACAGAATGATCATCACTTCTGCCTGTAAAAATGCAGGTACCTCTTCCTGAACGGTCTCCTGTTTTTTCTGCTGCTTGCCCGTTTTGGTTTTGCCGGCATTTTTTTGTTTTTTACTTTCCTGTGCCACGAAATTTCAGCCTCCTGTATCTGTTAACCGGGTAATCGAAAATTACCCATTATTGACAGTATACAAAAATTCAGCTGAAATTGCAACCTCTCTCCTCAATCATCTCATGGAGCTTCTTAAGGGCTTCCCGGATTCCGCCCACCTCGTCAATCAGGCCTTCCTCCACCGCCTGACGGCCTACCAGAACCGTTCCCAGATCCTTGGTCACGGGAGTTTGACAGTTACATAAAGGAAAAATTGCTGAAAGCCTTGAAATAGGCT
>JBJELD010000104.1:0-29494 GCA_051878975.1 Candidatus Caccovicinus sp. | reverse complement strand
GCATCTGCCTTACAAGCAGAGGGTCACAGGTTCGAGCCCTGTAGGCCCCATATATCTGGCGGAATAGCTCAGCTGGCTAGAGCACGCGGTTCATACCCGCGGTGTCGTTGGTTCAAGTCCAATTTCCGCTACTGATGAAAGCCGAGGAACGGATTCGTTTCTCGGCTTTTTCCTATTCTCAGGAAAACGATTTTGTCAGCTGCTCCAGCTCGCCGCGAACCATAACGGAAGAGATTCGGATATCATCATCAAAAATAATCAGATCCGCATCCTTTCCGACGCCGATGGAGCCCTTTCGATTTCCAATCCCCAGCATTCTTGCCGGCGTATACGATGCCATCTTAACCACTTGATAAAGCGGTGCATCGGTCAGCTTCCAGAAGGTGCGGACCAGACGGTCCGATGTCGCCACGCTTCCAGCAAAAGCCGAGCGGTCCGGAAGCTTTGCCACGCCATCCTCCTTAATGCAGACCATTCCGTCTGCCCTGCCCCCCAGAATATACTCGCCGTCGGGCATCCCCGCAGCCCGCATGCTGTCAGAAACCAGGCAGATCCGGTCTGGCCCTTTGATTTTATAGATCAGCTGCAGCAGTTCCTTGGGCAGATGACATCCGTCCGCAATCACTTCCACATACAGATCATCCAGAAGATACCCCGCTTCAATGGCTCCTGCCACCCGGAAGGCATTCACACGCTTTACCGTGGTCATGCAGGAATAAAAATGGGTCAGCGCCGTGATTCCGTTTTCATAAGCGCGGAAGACCTCCTCACAGGTAGCGTCAGAATGAGCAAGAGAGCTGACAATTCCATGCTGCCTCAGCACTGCGAGAAATTCCTTCGACCCCGGCAGTTCCACCGCAAAAGACCACCGTCGGATCCGGTCCGTCCGCCTCAATACCTCCTCGTACTCTTCCGGCTCCGGGTTGCGAAGATATTTCGGATCCTGTGCACCTTTCTGGCTCATGGCAAAATACGGACCCTCCAGGTGCAGTCCCAGGATATTCGGATGCTTTTCTCTTTCCAACTCCAGCGTATTAAACAGGTCCACAAATTCCAGCAGAGATTCTTTCGTGCTTGTAATCGTGGTAGGAAGAATCGAGGTTGTTCCATGTTCGTAATGCGCCCTGCACGCTCCGTAAATGGCTTCTGCACTGCCATCCATAAAATCAAAACCGCCAGCACCGTGACAGTGGGTTTCAATAAATCCCGGTGACAAATACCGTCCCCCCACATCGATTTCTGCATCTGCCGTCTCATCGATTGCTCCGCCCAGTGCAACCTGAGCAATCGTTTTTCCTTCTACCAGAACCTCTCCGTCATAAATCCCGGCAGGCATGATGAGTCTGGCATTTTTAAATAATGTTCTCATAGGCATTTCCTCCTGCCGCTGCACGATTACAGGCAGCGGATGCGTCCCTTGAAGCGCTCAATAAACTGATTGTTCCATTCGTCTCCGCCCGGGCAGTTTCCGCTCCTCCATACTGGAGGATTCACACCTTCATTGACCAGCATGTTAATGGCTTCAATTGAAATACAGTTCATCACATAGGCATTTGCATAGGTACTCAGAGCGCCGATCTTCTGTGGAAATCCATCAATTTCCAGCGTGGCATCACCAAGCTTCACCTTGCAGTCTACCGCGCAGTCCACAATATCATGAAGATTCTTTTTCGACGGATGTCTGGCAGGATGATCCTTCGGACAGTTCTCGGCATGCTCCCTTGAACTGACACCGATGACTTTCGCTCCCCGTTCTTTTGCCGTCAGAGCCGCATCGATCGTGGCAGAATTGATTCCGTACGCATTGACAATCCACAGAAGATCTCCTTCTTTTATATCATAATCCTCCACAACAATTTTTCCATATCCCGGAAGACGTTCTGCCTGCATGGATTTTAATGCTCCATTGCTCAGCATGGTATCCTGATTCAGCATGGCATCAATGTGCATCAGACCGCCTGCGCGGAAAAACACTTCCATCGCCGCCAAATTAGAATGTCCTCCCGGTCCGAAGACAAAAATTTTTTTGTCCTGCTTCACCTGATCTGCCACCATCCGGGCCGCTTTCAGGATGGATTCCCGCTCTGTTGACCGGATCTCTTCGATCATTTTTCGGATTTCATCATAATATAAATCAGTTAAAAGTCCTTCCTTCATTGTATAAGCCTCCTGACAAACATTTTTTGATTAACGGTCATCGTTCTTCGATTTCTTTCATGGCTTTCTCAACTCTCTGCTCAACGGACGGCGCATAGGTCCCCGCCACCGCGAAATAAATTGCCGATTCCCTCGGTTCATAACCGCCCGCCTGAATCTGCTCAGCCGAGCAGAGATAGCCGATCATACCATTCGTATAGCCACTGGAGATGGCGCCGGGATGCATCTTCCTGGCCATCTCCGCGTAGCTTTTTGTCATCTCCGCATTAAAGAAATAGCAATACTGTCCGCCCAGCTGCAGCAAAGACAGCTCTAATATTTCCTGTTTCGGAAGGTTCTTCTCCAGAATCTTCCGGGCCCACAACCGAACCGGCTCCTCCTCGCTCTCCAGCCTGACCGTCACTTCTCCCGGTTCAAACTCCTGCTCTACCTCCAGTTCCGTCCGCTCGTAAGAGAGCTTCATGCCCGCTCCCAGTTCGGTTTCACCCGATGCAAGAGCTGACTGTACACTCTGATAAAACATCCGCGCAAATTCCTGCACCTCTTCTTCCGTTCCCGGACGGAACTGATTTCCAAGAACACAGTTCGGCCTCATGTCGGCCGTGCAGCCCTGCAGAAACATCGATACGCTTCCCGGATACTCCTGATCAGACTGTTCCAGCGCATATCCCGGATAATCCGGATGAAGTTCATTATCCTTGGACAGATTGGCATGACACGCATAGTGCAGGATCCGTCCTTTCAAAGACCCATCCATCCGGTAAAAGCTCAGCACCGTCAGCCTGCGGTCCGGTTTTATCTCATAATTGGGCATCATCTGAATGCCTTCCGCAGTCTTCACCCTTCGATATACATTCAGGTTGCACGATCCTTCTGCCTTTTTTGCCGCAACCGGCTCCAGATTCATTCCGGCCTCCCGGACGGTCTCCACGATCCGTTCCTCCAGGAATCGAGTATATTCCTTGTCTTCTGTCTCCAGAAGCGGAATAAATGTGTCGCCCGTTCCTGGGCCGGAATGATTATGGGAGGCCACGAACAGCACCTGATCCGGCTTCACCCCGCACCGTGTCTCCAGCACCGGCTTCATCCGGCAGACAAATTTCGTGTTCCACCAGAGCAGATCTGCGTAAATCAGCACAGCTCTCCGGCCCTCCTCCTGAATGTCAAACACTCTCACAAAAATATCTTTTCTTACCGCAGAATAGACGTCCCTTCGGAATCCGAAGCCGCATAGCCGCAGCGGCTTTTCTGGAGTAATTCTGCATTTTGCGGTTCCCAACATTCTCATAAGCACAGCTCCACAATTTTAATAAAATTTCTCATAATATGGAACGGATCCTTGACCGGAAGCGCCACCAGCTTATCCTCCGGTGAGCCGTCCCGCTGACGAATCTGAATCCACTCCCCCAACTCCGAATTCGGAAATACGGTAAACGCATAGGTGAAGCATTTTTCGTAATACATCAAAAATGTCTCATCCTTCGTTACTGCATACAGCTTCGGGAACAGATAAAGAAGTTCCGAATGCGGCCACCAAAGCTTCATGTCCCAGGTATTATCAATCAGCTCCTCATACGCGCTGCCGATTTTTTTACCTTTCGGTTTTCCGCCTTCCACATCCACGAACCGAAGCAGGCCGCCGTACTCCGGATCCCAGCCCAGCGCGAAGGTCGTCTTTACAATCTTAACGATCTCCGGCAGGTATTCCTCCAGTCCGCCGAACTGCTCCAAGAATTCGATCCAGAACCAGGCATCCTCCATGGTATGGCCGGGATTGATGTGCCGGTTCAGCATATATTCGCCCGATTCTTTTGTTCCGCTGACATGCTCTCGGATATGGCCATTTCCGTCGTACAGCTCATCCAGAATCTGCTTCACCTTTTTTCTGACATACGCCTCCTCCCCAGACACATCCATGCCCAGTTTCTGCTTCATCAGCATATATTCCTGGATCGTATTGATCAAAATCATCGGAATTCCATGGATCGTATAGCCTTCCGGGATTGGATACGGTTCCGTCAGAAAATTATTTTCCTCGATCCTTTTTACAATGCTCCGATACAGCCGCTCAGTCTGGGGATAGCCTTCCCGGTATTTCATCACCTTCACATACTGGGACATTCCAATCAGGGCAAAGCAGTCCGCATAAATGCTGGCATCAAAACGTCCGGTCCGTTCATCTATTTTCTTTTCTCCGCTTCTGCTGAGCACATGACAGCAGATATCCTTTCCATAAATCGAATATCTGGTAAGAAAATCCCAGGTGCCCTTCATCCAGGTCTCCAGCTCTGTCAGAGACACCTTCGGCATCACCCCTTGTTTTGCCAAACAGTAGACCCGGCCGAGAATCCAAAGCCACCGTCCCTGCGACCAGGTAAATTTATCCTCTGCCAGCAGCTGATCCCCGTAATTGTTGATGCAGTTGCGAATTCCCCCGTATTCCAAATCAACAAATTTTGACCAGTACGGAATAAAATTGTACTGCAGAAGATCCGCATAATAATTTCTCATTTGCTCTTTATTCATATGCTTTCCTGTTCACAGGCGCCGTAACTTCCTCCGCGGCGCCTGCGCCTTTCCTGTTTAAGATCAGTCACGCCCTAACTGAACCATCAGCTTTTCCACATCTTCCGGAACCTGTTTCTTTGCCACATGCTGATTATAGAGACCGATTCCGTAATAAACGGCAAACGTAACGGCCGTCGGAGCAATCGTCGCAAAATCCGCAGGAATGGTGAGCATTCCTGCCTTTGTCAGAACGAATACCCCAAATCCGGCAAAGGTCGAACAGATTGCTGCTTTCGCGTCACAATGCTTGAATGCCGGGAACAGTCCCAGAATCAGCGGGATTGCAGTCGGTCCCAGCAAAGCAGAGAACCATGACAAGATCAGACTGGCAACACCGCCAAAGGATTCATTCATCAGTCCGATCACGACCGTAACGGCCATGAACAGTATAGTAGTCAGACGCGCATAGAACAGCTCAGTCTTTTCATCGGTCAGCACCTTTTTCTTGAAAATCGGAATAATATCACGTGTCAGAACCGCAGAAATCGTATTGCAGTCCGAAGTACACATGGACAACGTATTCGCATACATGGCTGCCAGTGAAAGTCCGATCATGCCGTGGGGCAGAAACATCATGCTGATTGTAGCATATAACGTATTGGAAGCCTCCGACTGAGACAATCCAGGAACGGTTAACGGTCCAAGCCACATCGGGATGAACACGATGATCGGCCATACCAGATATAACGCCGCACTCAAGAAAGCCGAGCGCTTTGCTTCCTTTGCATCCTTCACAGAGATAAAACGGGTTGCCAGAGACCAGGTACCGCCATTATAGCTGAAGAATACAATAATAAAATAGAACAATGTCCATAAAGCAGAGCCCTGTCCCGGCGTCTGCTGGAACATGGTAATGTTTCCTGCCGGAAGTGCTCTAAACGCTTCAAATAATCCCATCCCCAGATGCGTGCTGATATAATTCATGGTTCCAAAGAACAGGATAAAGCCGGCCAGGGTCTGAACCACCCACTGTGCAAAATCCGTCCATAGGTCTGCAATCAGACCTCCTACGGACATGTAGAACAGTGCAACAACAGCAGAAGACAAAATACCGATCCATAACGGAAGTCCTGTGAATCCGGTCACCAGGATGCCAATGGAAGCCCACTTTGCACCAACGTCCAGAAGCTTGGAAAAGATACCGGAAATCGCCACGATCACCTGTGCGGCTGTGCTGTACCGCATTCTCAGATATTCCGTCGGAGACTGGATGCCCAGTGCATGACGCAGTCTCGGCCATCTTGGAGCCACAACTACCGCACCAACCGCGACCGCAACCGCAATATTCACTGCCCACCAGAAATAGATCGCCGTTCCCAGTGCATATGCGATCCCTGCATATCCTACGAATACAACACCAGAATATCCGGTCACATGATGGGAAATACCAGACAGCCACCACGGAATTTTACCGCCGCCTACATAAAAGTCCTCGGCGGTCTTCACAGTTTTTTTGGAATACAGACCAATCCCGACCATCAGAAACAAGAACAAAATAATGACTCCATAATCCAACCAGTTCATACTATACCTCCTATGTAATAATATTTTTACGCCATTGGCCAATGGGTTCTTTCTACAGCCGTTCAAGCCGCTGTCTGACGTAAAACAACTCCAGCTGACGGCTTTTTTCGTTAATCAATTCCGGTTCATCCGGGAGAAGCAGCAAATCCCATTTTTCAATATAGTCTGCAATCTTCTCTCTCGGAAAATACTGCTTCAGCTCATCGTCCAGCTGATAATCAATGCGGGAAATCTGCTTATTCCATGCAAGACAAAACAGGATCACGGACACAGCCAGCACCAGCGGACCGAAAAACATCATATATCCGTCATTAATCGGGAAAATCCGGTTCCATCCCAGTGCATAATATCCTTCCGCCAGGCACACCGCCGTTAAAATCGGAACCACAAATCCGAGAGAAGCCTTTGCCTGCGCTCCATGACAATAACGGATCACTTCCCTCATAACCGCAATTCTCATGAACTCGTCCCCGCTTTTTTTCCGCAGCTCCGGACTTATCGCAATTTTTATTTTCTCTCCGGATTTCCGAAACAGCGGAGAAATGATTTCAATGTTCCGTTTCAAAAAACGGTATTGATCCATTTTGGGGCACAGATAGGTCTGAACCGGGAAACCTCCCAAAAGTCCGATGTCTACTGGTTCCATCTCCCCATATTCCTTCTCCGGTCTTGGAAGATACCAGAACTTTTTCAGAAGCCACCCCGTAGCTGCTGCCCCAAATGCAAGAATAGCTGCCCTCTGCCAGAGAGTCCCGGCCAGCCTTACAGACAGACCGGTCAGAATCAGGCAGAAGGGAAGGGTTCCCAGCAGATAATACCAGTTTAAATTTCTCAGCTTTCTCAATCTTGATTCCTCCGTTTGATATCTACTGTAAAAGTCCCGCCGCCGAATATGCGGCACTACGTTCCGGTATGCCAAATGCGCCCGCCAGACTTTTTACGGTGATGACGCGTTCGCGTCAGGTGCATGAAGATGTAGAAAACGTTTTCTATTCTATAGAAAACCATTTCCAGTAGCAATCCTGGTCAATATACATATGTACATGATCTACGGTGCGCAGGATGCTGGCCGGACATGCTTCACAGATCTCCCCGGTCAGAGCTTCTTCCACGGCTTTTCGTTTCTTCTCCGTCGGTACAATACAGAAAATCTCATCCGCACTGATCAGCTTGGGAATCGTAACCGTAAGCGCCTGCTTCGGCACATCCTCCAGGATCGGGAAGCATCCGTCATGAACCTGCTGCTGTCTGCAGATCTCATCCAGCTCCACGATCTTCACCAGTTTCGGATCATGAAAATCTGCAACCTCCGGATCATTGAATGCAATATGTCCGTTCTCTCCGATTCCCATAAAGGTAATATCGACGTGCGTCTGCTCCAGCAATTTTCCGTATCGCCTGGCTTCTTCTTCCGCATCATTCGCGCCGTTAATCAAATGAACCGAAGCAAACGGCACCTTTCCGAAAATTGCATTGGTCAAGAATCCATTAAAGGAATTCGGATGACCGATTTCAAATCCGACATATTCATCCATGTGATAACCATTCACACGCTTCCAGTCGATTCCCTCCTCCTGAATCAGTGCGGCAAGAAATTCGTTCTGAGAAGGTGCTGCCGCAAAGATACAGTTGATTTCCGACTTCTCACTCAGCATTCTCCTCATGCACGCTGCTGCCTCCCTCGCCGCCTCCTTCCCCATTTCATCCCGGTCTGCCAGTACCTTCAGCCTGACTTTGTCATAAATTTGCTCCTTCATGTTTCTCTCTCCTTATCTTGATATGTTTTTTCCTTACGGATTCCCGTTCAATTAAAATCGGTTCCAGCATAATTTTTTTATTGAGCTGCACTTTGCCGTCCAGAAAATCAAACAACAACCGGGCTGCCAGCTCTCCCGTCCGGTATGCGGACTGAGAAATCGTGGAAAGAGCCGGTACAATCATCTCTCCAAACTCAATATTGTCAAATCCCAGCACCGAAAGATCAGCAGGGACATGAACCCCATTCGTCTCCATCTGCTTGATGATCCCGATCGCCATCATGTCATTAACCGTAAAAACCGCATCAGGAATATACTCCATCTCCAGAATCATTTTTCCCAGCTCCTGCCCGCACTGATAATCCTTCATCGCGCTGGCCCCGGTCTTCTTGCTGCTGTTGGAAATAATAAGCTGTTTTTCTTCCAAGATCAGTCCCTGCTCTTTCACGCCTTCGCGGAAGCCTTCCAGCAGAAGCATTCGGGACGGACGTTCCACAGGGCCGCTCGCAAACACAATTTCCTGGTGTCCTGCCTGAATCAGATAATCCGCTGCCATCTTTCCTGCTGAATGGAAGTCAAAATCAATGGATCCGCCTCCGTCAGAGGGGTGCGGCTGGTCAAACAATACATATGGAATATCCGCTTCATCCAGCATTTTTCCGATCTTCTCATTCCAGTGAATCAAAGACAGAAGCGCGCCCGAGACTCTGGACTGAATCAGCATTTCGATATAATTGTTTTCCATGTTCAGATTATTATAGGAAGAGTATAAAATCGGAACATATCCGTTATCCATACACTCTTTCTGTACCGCTGCAATCAGCTGACTGTAAAACGGAGTCGTAATCGACGGAAGAACCACGCCAATTTGTTTATTGGTTCCTCCTCTGAGCAGCCGTCCGAACACATTCGGTTTATAATTCAGAGCTTCTGCCGCAGCCAGAATCGCAGATTTCAAGTCCTCCTTGACCGGATAATCAGAACCGCTCAGCACACGGGAAACCGTGGTGATGGATGTATTCGCCATGGCTGCAACATCTTTAATCGTCGCACTTTTTTTCTTTGGCATTGTCTCCACCTCTTAGAAATCGTTTTCTATATCATATCATACAATTTTCATCACGTCAACGCTTAGTTTATCGTTTTTTTTACCATGATCGTCACGCGTTGAACAGTCGGCACTACGTTCAGATACACCAAATGCGCCCGCCAAACTTTTATACTGCGGCAGCGCGCCGCTGGCGCCGGGCGCATGCAGGTTTACTATACAAAAAAGAACCCCGCCGAAACGAGATTCTTTTCTTCTGCATCTTTCTTTTTTATCCCAGCACCTTCTGGGTAACCTTCTTTTCTGCCAGAAGCTCGCTGCTTCCGTAAACTGCCGTATACAGAGCGTACGCCATGATGGATGCTCCGATGCCGTCGATCACCGAATGCTGCTTCAGGAAAACCGTCGCCATGCAGATGGATACCATCAGCACAAAGGAACCGAGCTGCAGCCATTTGTATTCACGCAGCTTCGGACTCTTCGAGATCGCCACATGGGTGCAGATCGAATTATAAACATGGATACTCGGGAATACATTGGTACAGGTATCCGTCTTGTACAAGGCTGCAACCATATACGAGAAAATATTTTTATCCGGATCCACCAACGGCCGGAATGCCGTACCATTGTGGAAAAACGTGCAGACAATCAGGCTGATAGTCATACCGCTGAACAGGTACACGCACAGACGATAATATTCTTCCCGGCTGGTAAAAAAGAAATAGCCGATCGTCACCGCTACATAGGCAAACCACATCAAATAGGGAATAATAAAATATTCATTAAACGGAATATAATCATCCAGCGCCACATGCATCACGTGGTAATTCGTCGTGACTGTCCGTTCCAGATAAAGGAACCACGGAAGATAGATAAATCCATAGCCCAGAATCCAAACATGTTTGTATTTTCGAAATAATTGTTTCATAATACCGCCCTGCCCCCCAGGAAACCAAACTGAACCTTCACTATATCTATTTTTCAAGAAGCGATTATAGCACACTTATTTTCCATACTCAATAGCGTTAACAAAATGTTAATAAATCTATTTGATTTGTGAATTTTTCGTTAAATATTTAAATTTTTTTTGTTTTCCTTCTTTATTTTGTGCAAAATCCATTTTCGTATTCTGTCGGCCGGGATCGTTTCTGAAAAAAGCTCAAAAGTTCTTTTCCTTTCCCTCGCATTTTCTGCGTTTTCTCCGATTTTGACCTTCGAAATGTCCTCTCCAAAATATCCGGCTTTGCAGGATTCCTGATGCAAAAAGAACATGCGGCAAAGCTTCCCTTTCAGGCTGCTCTGCCGCATGTTTCATACACGCGACCAGTAGGATCCCGTTTTATTCGATTGTCGTTCCGGCTTTTCCGGCCACACTCGCTCTTGCCTTATCCAAAGACGTGATAATCGCCTTGCGTCCCTTTCCGTTCTCAATGAAATCCACAGAAGCCGTGATCTTCGGCAGCATAGATGCAAATTCAAAATGTCCCTTTGCCGCAAATTCCTTCGCCTCTTCTACCGTCATATGACTGATCGGCTTCTGATCCGCTGTACCGTAATTTAACGTGACATTGTCCACACTGGTCACAATCATCAGCACATCCGCGTCGATCTCTTTCGCGAGAAGACCGCTGGCCAGATCCTTTTCAATAATCGCGCTGGCACCCTTCAGATTATATCCCTGCTTCATCACCGGGATTCCGCCGCCTCCGCAGGCAATGACCATCTGATCGGCATCCATCAGCGCCTTGATCGCATCGATCTCCACAATCGCTACCGGTTTCGGAGAAGCGACAATCCGGCGGAAGCCCTTTCCGGCTTCTTCTACCACGTAATTTCCCTTTGCCTCTTCCTCTGCAGCTTCCTCTGCCGTCATGAAACGGCCAATCCTCTTAACCGGCGTATAAAATGCCTCATCGTAAGTATCCACCATGACCTGAGTCAGCACTGTGCAGACCGGCTTATAAATGCCGCGCTTCACCAGCTCAGAACGGATTCCGTTCTGTAAATCATAGCCGATATAACCCTGGCTCATCGCAGAACACACCGACATGGGCGCCTTGCTGTAGCCGTCATGCTGCTTGCCGAACTCATTCATAGCAGTATGAATCATGCCCACCTGAGGAGCATTGCTGTGGACGATAGCCACCTGCCATCCATCCTGCACAAAATCTGCGATTACTTTTGCCGTATTTACCACCGCAGCTTTCTGCTCCGGAAGATTGGTTCCTAATGCATTATGCCCAAGGGCCATTACGATACGTTTTTTTGCCATATTGTTTTCCCTCTCACTTTCCAGATTGTCATTCGAAAAAATATAAAAATATTATAGCTTTTGAAATTGAAAAAAGCAACTACTAACCCACAATCGTCGTGAAAATCTCTATGGAAAAAATTTCAGCTCCATGTTATGATAAAGGCAGAAACAAAAAAGAAAGGGGATTAATTTTGTGAAACTGCTTTCTGTAGCGATTCCCTGCTACAATTCTGAAAATTATATGAGACACTGTATTCAGACCCTGCTGACCGGCGGCGAGGATGTGGAAATCCTGATCGTAGATGACGGTTCCACCAAAGACCGGACACCGGAAATTGCAGATGAATATGCAAAAAAATATCCGACGATCTGCAAGGCCATTCATCAGGAAAACGGCGGACACGGTGAGGCAGTCAACACCGGCCTGCGCAATGCTTCCGGCACCTTTTTCAAGGTAGTGGACAGCGATGACTGGGTAAATGAAGAAGCCTTCCAGCAGATCCTGGCGGTTCTCCGCCAATATGAGAAGCCGGAATCTGAGGAAGATACTCTGGACATGCTGGTCAGTAACTTCGTCTATGAAAAACAGGGGGCCAAACGAAAAAAAGTCATGAACTACCGCACAGCTTTCCCGAAAAACGAATTATTCAGCTGGAAAGATGTCCGTTTCTTCATGACCGGCCAGTATATTCTGATGCATTCGGTAATTTACCGCACGGAAATGCTGCGCGCCTGCGGTCTGGAGCTTCCGAAGCATACCTTTTATGTGGACAACATCTTCGTCTATCAGCCGCTGCCGCATGTGCGGAAGATGTATTATCTGGATGTGAACTTTTACCGTTATTTCATCGGCCGTGAAGATCAGTCCGTCAATGAAAAGGTCATGATCGGCCGCATTGATCAGCAGTTTTTCGTTACCCGGCTGATGCTTGGCTATTACAATGTCATGAAGATTCAGCCTCGCAAGCTGCGTCATTATATGATCCAGTATCTGGAGATCATGATGACCATCTCCTCCATGCTGGCGATCCAGTCCAATGACCCGGCCAATTTCCAGAAGAAAAAAGAGCTGTGGCAGTATCTGCGCCGGAAAAACTTCCCGCTTTACCTCCGTCTCCGATGGGGCTTTTTGGGGCAGGGCGTTAATCTGCCTGGAGCCGGCGGAAGAAAAATCTTCAGCGTCTGCTATAAGATCACCCGGAAATTCTACGGTTTTAATTAAAAGCCCTTTCGGCAGCGGGACCTTCGCACTGAAATAAAACAAGCCATACTTTTTTGTATGGCTTGCTTTTTGTCTCTCTTACGCGTTCTTTACCGTCGCAATATCGATCAGCGTCAGTTCCTTCGCTTTGTTCTCCATGCTGGTCACCAATGCTGCCGCCGTATCCAGGGAAGTCAGCACATTTACCCCGGTCTCGATTGCATTCCGGCGGATAATAAAGCCGTCCCGGCTTCTCTCGGCGCCCTGATGCGGGATATCAATGATCAGATCGATCTCATGACCCAGAACCAGATCCAGAATGTTCGGGGATTCCTGCTCCAGCTTGCGGACCGGAATGGCCTTGACTCCGGCTGCGTTCAGTGCTTTTGCCGTTCCCTTCGTCGCAAAAATCTTGTATCCAACCGCTGCAAATCGTTTTGCAATCGGAATCACTTCTTCCTTATCCTGGTCACGCACCGTGATGATCATGTTCTTGTACTTCGGAAGCTTGATCCCGGCTCCCTGGAACGCCTTGTAAAGCGCCTCGTTGAAGGTTCTGGAAATACCAAGGCACTCACCGGTAGACTTCATCTCCGGCCCCAGGTTGATGTCCGCGCCGCGGATCTTCTCAAAGGAGAATACCGGCATCTTGATTGCCGTATACTCTGCATTCGGCTGCAGTCCCGGCGTATAGCCCAGCTCGCGAATGGTATGGCCGCAGATGATCTGCGTAGCCAGCGGAACGATCGGGATACCCGTTACCTTGCTGATATATGGCACGGTACGGGAGGAACGCGGATTGACTTCAATAATGTACACATTCTCACCGTCTACGATAAACTGAATATTAATCATGCCCTTCACATGAAGCGCACGCGCCAGCTTCTCCGTGTAATCCACAATCGTTTTTACATTGCTTTCCGTGATATTATAAGCCGGATATACGGAAATCGAGTCGCCGGAATGTACGCCGGTCCGCTCAATATGCTCCATAATACCCGGAATCAGGATATCGGTGCCGTCACAGATGGCATCCACCTCCAGCTCCTTGCCCATAATATACTTATCAACCAGAATCGGATGCTCCTGCGCAATCTGGTTGATGATGCCGATGAACTCATCGATATCTTCATCATTAATGGCGATCTGCATGCCCTGTCCGCCCAGTACATAAGAAGGACGAACCAGAACCGGATAGCCCAGACGATGTGCGGCCGCCTTTGCCTCCTCCGCGGTAAACACCGTTTCTCCGGCCGGTCTCGGAATCCGGCATTTTTCCAGGATCTTATCAAACAGCTCCCGGTCTTCTGCAGCATCTACATCCTCCGCAGCCGTTCCAAGAATCGGCACACCCATCTTGATCAGCGCTTCTGTCAGCTTGATTGCCGTCTGGCCGCCGAACTGCACCACCGCTCCGTCCGGCTTCTCCACATCCACAATGCTTTCCACATCCTCCGGAGTCAACGGTTCAAAATACAGTTTATCTGCAATATCAAAGTCCGTACTTACGGTTTCCGGGTTATTGTTTACAATAATGGTCTCATAGCCTTCCCTGCTGAACGCCCAGGTGCTGTGTACAGAACAGAAGTCAAACTCGATACCCTGGCCGATTCGGATCGGGCCGGAACCCAGCACCAGAACCTTCTTCCGGTCATGCGTGGAAACCGCTTCATTTTCCCCGTCAAAAATCGAGTAATAATAAGGCGTCTCTGCCGCAAACTCCGCCGCACAGGTATCCACCATCTTATAAGCCGCCCGGATATTGTTTTCATAACGGATAGCCTTTACTTCCTCCTGCGGAATTCCGGTAATACGGGCAATCACGTTGTCCGGGAACTCAATCCGCTTTGCTTCCTTCAGCAGGTCCACAGACAGCGCTTCTCTGGCCGGAGTTCCGGCTTTTACTGCTTCTCCCGCCGCCTTTAAAGCACGCTCCATTTCCACCAGAATGGCCAGTTTGTCAATGAACCAGATGTCGATCCTGGTAATCTCATGAATCTTCTCATAGGAAACACCGCGGCGCAGCGCCTCGGCAATCACCCAGATTCGGCGGTCATCCACTTTATGCAGCATCTCATCCAGCTGCTCATCGGTCAGATCGGTAAAATCATAGCTCATCAGGCAGTCTACATGCTGCTCAAGAGAACGGATCGCCTTCATCAGGGCACCTTCAAAATTGGTGCAGATACTCATAACCTCACCGGTTGCCTTCATCTGAGTGCCCAGTGTTCTCTTGGCACTGATGAACTTGTCAAAGGGAAGACGCGGCATCTTGACCACGCAGTAGTCCAGCATCGGCTCGAAGCTTGCATAGGTCTTCTTCGTTACCGCATTTTTGATCTCATCCAGCGTATAACCCAGCGCAATCTTGGCCGCCACCTTTGCAATCGGATAGCCGGTCGCTTTGGAGGCCAGCGCGGAAGAACGGCTTACACGCGGATTTACTTCGATAACACAATATTCAAAGCTGGTAGGATGCAGCGCATACTGCACATTACAGCCACCGGTAATGCCCAGCTCCGTGATGATATTCAGCGCGGAGGTACGCAGCATCTGATATTCCTTATCTCCCAGAGTCTGAGAAGGAGCTACCACGATGGAGTCGCCGGTGTGTACGCCGACCGGGTCAATGTTCTCCATGTTGCAGACGGTAATCACATTGCCTGCACCGTCACGCATTACCTCATACTCGATTTCCTTCCAGCCTGCAATACAACGCTCTACCAGCACCTGGCCCACACGGGACAGACGCAGGCCGTTGCTTAAAATCTCAATCAGCTCTTCTTCATTGTGCGCGATGCCGCCGCCGCTTCCGCCTAACGTATAGGCCGGACGTAGCACCACCGGATAGCCGATGGAATTGGTAAATTCAATACCGTCCTGAACATTTTCCACGACCTTGGAGGGTGCAACCGGCTCCCCGATCTTCTCCATGGTCTCTTTAAATTCCAGACGATCCTCTGCCTTCTTGATGGTCTGAGCCGTGGTGCCGATCAAACGGACATTGTTTTCCTTTAAAAATCCGGCCTCCTCCAGCTCCATGGCAAGATTTAAACCTGCCTGACCGCCCAGAGTAGGAAGAACGCTGTCCGGCTTTTCCTTTAAAATCAGCTGCTCTACCACCTCCGTGGTCAGCGGTTCGATATATACCCGGTCCGCAATATCCTTATCGGTCATGATCGTCGCCGGGTTGGAGTTTAACAGAACGACCTCAATACCCTCCTCCTTTAAGGAACGGCAGGCCTGGGTGCCGGCATAGTCAAACTCAGCAGCCTGACCGATAATAATCGGGCCGGAGCCAATTACCAGAACTTTTTTAATATCAGGATTCTTCGGCATTATTCGTTCACCTCCATCATCTTTAAGAACCGGTCAAACAGATATCCGGAATCCAGCGGTCCCGGACACGCTTCCGGATGATACTGTACCGTAAAAATATTTTTGCCCACATACTTCAGGCCCTCATTGGTGCCATCGTTCACATTGACAAACGCCGACTCTGCCACCGTCGGATCCAGGGTAGCAGCATCCACCGCATAGCCGTGATTCTGGGAAGAAATGTAGACTCTTCCGGTCTCCAGATCCTTTACCGGATGATTTCCGCCCCGGTGTCCGTATTTCAATTTATAAGTAGAAGCGCCGGTAGCCAGTGCCATCAGCTGGTGGCCCAGACAAATTGCAAAAATCGGCACACTGGATTCGTAAAGCTTCCGGATCTCTTTGATGATCCCCACATTTTCTGCAGGATCTCCGGGGCCGTTGCTCAGCATGATGCCGTCCGGAGCGGAAGCCAGAATCTCCTCTGCCTTCGTGTCCGCCGGATAAACGGTCACTTCGCAGCCTCTCTGATTCAAAGAACGTGCAATATTTTTCTTTGCGCCCAGATCCAGAAGTGCAACCTTTTTGCCATCGCCGGGAAGGACATACTTTTCCTTTGTTGTAGTAGCCATAACCACACCCTGTACACGGTATGCTTTCATTCTGGAAATCGGTTCGGAAAGATCATCGTATTCTTTCGTGGTAATCATGCCGTTCATCGTGCCTTTTTCTCTTAAAATTTTGGTTAAGGCTCTTGTATCGATGCCGCAGATGCCCGGAATGTCGTGTTCCTCTAAGAAATGCTGGATAGTGTCCTCGCTTCGGAAATTGCTGGGGATTCGAGATAATTCACGGATAATGTAGCCGTCTGGCCAGGGTTTCAATGATTCCATATCTTCATGGCAGATGCCATAGTTTCCAATCAGCGGGTAAGTCATCACAACTGCCTGTCCGGCATAGGATGGATCAGTCAGAACCTCCAGGTAACCGGTCATAGAAGTGTTAAATACGATCTCGCTGATCACTTCTCTTGCAGAGCCGATGCTGGTGCCTGTAAATACCGTTCCATCTTCCAGTATTAGGAATGCTTTCATGTGGGGTACCTATCCTTTCTTTATTGTAATTTTGTGGGTTTTCTAATGCAGATTTACATTAGCCCAAATTGAAAAGATTATATATTATTTTCCTGCATTTTTCAACCGCTTTTTACAATAAATATTTTTTAGTATTCCTAATTATTTTTGTTATTTTCAGATTATTTAATCCGGCTCATGATTCCCGTTTTTCTGCTTATATTTATAGTAATCACCCAAACAGGAGTAAATTATGAATACGATCTTTCGTGCGCAGGAAACACCGGCGCCTGCAGCCCCGTCTTCCCCTCAGCCTTCCGGAAACCGTGCTGCCCGGGACAGAGGCCTTCTTCAGGTCCATGTCGTTTCCATCCAGAACAACTTTCCAATTCAGAATGCCATTGTCCGCATCTCGCAGACCGGAGAAAACGGCCGCATTCTGGAACAGCTTCACACCAACAGTTCCGGACAGACTGAAGAGGTTTCTCTGCCGGCTCCGCCGGAGGACATCAGCCTGGATCCTGCCGCCGCTACCGAGGAGCGCCCCTACGCGGAATACGATCTGCAGATTGAGGCCCCGGGATTTGAACCGCTCTCCATCTCCGGCACAGAAATCCTTTCCGGCGCCACGGCGCTTCAGCCTGCTGCTCTGACGCCGCGGGATGCGGGTCTGCCTTCTGAATCCGCCGTGGTCATCCCGGATCATACCCTTTACGGCATCTATCCTCCAAAAATCGCAGAGCCGGAAATCAAACCGGTCGGAGAAAGCGGAGAAATTGTCTTAAGCCGGGTCGTGGTGCCGGAGACCGTGGTGGTGCATGACGGCGTTCCCTCCGACCGCTCTGCCCCCAATTACTACGTTCCGTACCGGGATTATATTAAAAATGTTGCCTCCAGTGAAATCTACTCCACCTGGCCGGAATCCACGATCATCGCCAATGTGCTGGCCATCATGTCCTTCACGTTAAATCGTGTTTACACGGAATTTTACCGGAATCAGGGATATGATTTCACTATCACCTCCTCGACCGCCTTCGATCACAAATGGATCTACGGAAGGAATATTTTCCAGAGCATTGACCTGGTCGTTGATGAAATTTTTGACAATTATCTGTCCAGGCCCGGAGTCCGGCAGCCGATTCTGACTCAGTACTGTGACGGCAAACGGGTCCAATGCCCGGACTGGATGACGCAGTGGGGTTCCTGCCGGCTGGGGGAGGAGGGATACAGCGCCATCCAGATCCTCCGGCATTTTTACGGGGATTCCATCTACATCAACACTGCCGAAGAAATTTCCGGAATCCCGGCTTCCTGGCCGGGCTACGAATTGACGATCGGCTCCACCGGTCCGAAGGTCCGTCAGGTACAGGAGCAGCTGGATGCCATCGCAACCGTTTATACCTCCATTCCAAGCGTCTCCCCCGACGGCATTTTCGGCCCGGCCACAGAAGCTGCTGTGACAGCCTTTCAGTCAATTTTCGGTCTTCCCCAGACCGGCGTGATCGATTTCCGGACCTGGTACCGGATTTCTCATATCTACGTTGCCGTAACCAGAATGGCCGAACTGAATTAAATGCTTAAACAAGGGGCTGGAAAAATGGAGTTTCCTCGTCAACTCCATTTTTCACAGCCCCTTATGATCTCAGCTCTCTTTCAAAGCTATCTTACAGTTCAGACCGCCTGGCTCTCACGGATCAGACGACGAACTTCTTTCTTCCGCTGGTTTTCCAGCGTCCACTCCTGCAGACGATAGCCGCCGATGGACAAAATCACTTCGTAACAACCTTTCTTTAACTGGTTCATCATAGTCATCACCTCATTTTGCAATCAGACAAGTTACACGGGAGCCTTCCCGCTTTTGTTTCATGAGACTATCATACCACATTCAAAAAGAAAGTTTATTAAAAATATCTGACAGTTTCCCGTCAATTTCTCTTCAGAATCACTCACACCGCAGATTTTTTACTGCATAAGCGGATTGCAGCATACCGCACCGTAAGGACGGATGCTCATCTTATAGGCACAGCCCTCACCCAATTCTTTTTCCATGTAAGCCACATACTCATCCACCAGTTCATTTGGAAGCATTGCCATAATCACGCCCGCAAAGCCGCCGCCGTGAACCCGGCACGCACCCTTTTTCTTTTCAGCAATGAACAGCTCCGTTAATGCCAGCGCAACGGAAATTCCCTGCTCCTGATAGTTGGAATTCGTGTAACAGTTCTGCAGCCATTTCCAGGAGGAATTTCCGGAAGCCGTGATATTGGCCAGAAAATCCTGGAAGCGTCCTTCCTTCAGTGCAGCCACCTCGGCCTCCACCTTCTTGTTCTCCTCAAAGAAATGGAAAGCCCGCATCACAGAACGGTCCCCTGCATACTCGCGGACCTCCTTCAGATGATCCAGCACATCCTGCTCCTCTACGTCCGCCAGAACCTCCCGGCCGAAATATGCTGCTACCTTCTTCATCTCATTCGGTACGGAAGAATAATCCGCACTTAAATCTGCGTGGCCCTTTCCGGTCTGTACAATAATCAGGCTGTGGCCGGCAGATGCAAAGTCAAAATCGATCTTCTCCACCACCGGAGCTGCCGGGTCCTGAAAGTCAATGGTAATCAGACCGCCTGCCGCACAGGCCATCTGATCCAGCAGACCGGATGCCTTGTTCCAGTAATGATTCTCCGCGTATTTTCCCACATGCGCGTAAGCGACCGTATCCATCTTTCCTTCATTAAAGAATGTATTCAGCATCGCGCACAGAAGCATCTCATAGGAAGCAGAAGAGCTGACACCGGCCGCACTGATCACATTGCTGGTCATATATGCGTCAAAGCCGCCGATCTCATATCCGGCCTCCTGAAAGCCCTTTAACAGTCCCTTCGTCAGATCAATGGTTCCGGCCATTTTGGCACTGGGAGCCAGATCGTCCAAATCAATGGTAAAATCCTGATGATAAGTCTCGCTGATAATGCGGACCTTTCTGCTGTTATTTTTTGCAGCTACGCCCACACAGTCCAGATTGATGCTGCCCGCAAGAACCTTTCCATGATTATGATCGGTGTGATTTCCGCTGATTTCTGTACGGCCCGGAGAAGTAAACAGCAGCACATCCCGGTCACCGAATACCTTTTCAAAGCCTTTTACCAGTTCCTGATAGCGCACTACATTCGCTTCCTCCTGGTCTGCCCCGTAAAGCTTTGTCATCAGCTGCCTGCTGCCGCTGCTCTCTAAAAGCTGCAAAGTCTCCTGAATCTTCATAATTCGATCCTCTCCTTTTCCCCATTTCCATTTATCCTCTGCCGCATCCGGCAGATGCGGCTGTTCGGAACAATTTCAGGGTAAGTATAACAAACTTTTCTGAAGGCAACAATAGAATATTGTACAAAAACCTATCCTTTTTGTTGAAATTTGGTGTATAGTATAGGGGGATCAAACCGAACAAACCGCAGAAAGGAGCGGACCGCATGACAGAAAAAAAGGAATGGGCCGGAAAACCCTACCACTCGCTGGACAGCTGGCTGAAAGAACAGTTTTCTGATCCCGGCTCACCCGGAAAAGCTGTCAAAATCTACAAGCTTTCCCTGGATGCAGGAATGACCTGCCCAAACCGTGACGGCACCCTGGGCAGCCGCGGCTGCAGCTTCTGCAGCGAAGGCGGCTCCGGAGACTTTGCTGCAAAGCGAAGAGATTTTCCCAGCGTGACCGCTCAGATCGAAGCCGCCAAAGAGCGGGTGGCCAAAAAGGCAGCCGGCGGCCCGTACATCGCTTATTTTCAGTCCTTCACCAACACCTACGCGCCGGTTTCCGAGCTGGAAGCCATTTTTTCGGAGGCAATTGCCCATCCGGACATCAAGGCACTCTCCATCGGGACCAGGCCGGACTGCCTGGAACCGGAAAAGATCCGCCTTCTTGCACAGCTGAACCGCAAAAAGCCGGTGTGGGTCGAGCTGGGGCTGCAGACGATTCATCCGCAGACTGCCGTCCAAATCCGACGCGGCTATGCGCTTTCCTGCTTTGAAGATGCCGTCCGGAGGCTGAAGGCCGCCGGTCTTACCGTCATAGTTCACCTGATTCTTGGACTTCCCGGAGAAACAAACGAACAGATGCTCCAGTCCGTCCGTTACCTCGGCAGTTTCCAGCCTGCCATCGATGGAATCAAACTGCAGCTTCTGCACATATTAAAAGGAACGGATCTTGCCCTGCAGTATGAACAAAATCCGTTCCCCATCTTTTCCATGGAGGAATATCTTGATTTAGTGATTACCTGTGTGGAATTGCTTCCGCCGGAAATCGTGATCCACCGTCTGACCGGCGACGGGCCAAAGGCACTTTTGCTGGCCCCCTCCTGGAGTGCCAACAAACGGCTGGTCTTAAACTCCCTCGCCCGCCGCTTTAAAGAGCGGGATGCCTGGCAGGGAAAGTATTACACAAAACCAGATACAAAAGAAACGAAAGGAGCACCAAACCCATCATGAACGCTTTATCTGACAAATACAAAGGCATTCTCTGCATCATTCTTTCTTCCCTGAGCTTTGCCGTCATGAACCTGTTCGTCCGGCTTTCCGGCGACCTGCCTTCCTTCCAGAAAAGTTTTTTCCGCAATCTGGTCGCAGTCTTCTTTGCGTACCTGATCATACGCAAAAACGGAGAAACGCTCACCTACAAAAAGGAAAATCTTCCGCTTCTGATTCTCCGTTCCTCCTTCGGTACGCTGGGGATTCTCTGCAACTTCTATGCGGTTGATCACCTGGTGCTGGCAGATGCCTCCATGCTGAACAAGCTGTCTCCGTTCTTCACCATCATTTTCAGCTATCTGATTCTGAAAGAACGGCTGAAGCTCTATCAGATTCTGGCTCTGGTCTGCGCATTCATCGGAACGCTGTTTGTAGTAAAGCCGACGGGAATGAACCTGAACCTGTTTCCGGCTTTGATCGGCCTTCTCGGCGGCATGAGCGCAGGACTGGCCTACACGCTGGTTCGCAAGCTGGGGCTGCGCGGCGAAAAAGGCCCGTTTATTGTCTTTTTCTTTTCCGGCTTCTCCTGCCTGGTGCTGCTTCCCTTCCTGCTGTTCTCCTATCAGCCCATGACCTTCACCCAGGTCCTGATACTTCTTGGTGCCGGGCTGGGAGCCGCAGGCGGACAGTTCGGAATCACTGCCGCCTACTGCTACGCACCTGCAAAAGAGATCTCCGTATATGACTACGCCCAGATTCCCTTTTCCGCTCTGCTCGGGCTGGTATTTTTCGGCCAGCTTCCGGATCGGTACAGCTTCCTGGGCTATCTGATCATCATCGGAACCGCAGCCGCCATGTTCTTCAAGTCCCGGAAGGCTTCTGATTAACCTACGGCTCCCATTTCCAGCAGCCGGACCGGTAAAATCCGTAGGCCAGAATCGTTCCCACCAGCCAGCCGACCGGCCATGACAGCCATACTCCAAGTATGCCGAACGGCACAGCAAACAGATACGCCAGAACCACACGCAGGATCAGATCGCTGAAGGTGGAAATCATGAAATGCTTCATGGAAGCCGCCCCCCGCAAAACACCATCTGCAATCAGCTTGATCATGATTACAAAATAGAATGGTGTCACTACACGCAGAAACTGCACGCCTGTCTCCAGCGCGGTACCGCTTTCCCGGTTCATAAACAACAGGATCATCGGTTTTCCGAACACAAAAAACGCAAGGAAAAACGGAATTCCGATCGTCACCGCCATCATCAGGCCGGCCTGAAAGCCGGCCTTTACCCGTTCCTGCTTTCCTGCGCCAAGATTCTGGGCCGTAAAGCTGGATACGCCGTTTCCCAAAGTAGTAAAACTGGTAATCGCGAAGGTATTCAGCTTGATTGCTGCCGAATATCCGGCGATCACCGATGAGCCAAAGGAATTGATCAGGCTCTGCACAAAAATATTTCCGACCGAGATAAAGCTCTGCTGCAGAATACTGGGAACAGCCACCGCACTGATCCGGCGGAACATTTCCCGGTCAAACACAGCAGAAGGCTGTTCTGCACGAATGCCCTTCAGGCGAACCACCAGCGCACACAGCGCCAGAATACAGGCGATTCCCTGTGCCAGAAAGGTGGCCCAGGCCACACCGGCCACGCCCCACTGAAACACCGCAACAAACAGCACATCCAGAAAAATATTTCCCAGTGAAGAGCCGATCAGAAAATACAGCGGCGTTCTGGAATCTCCCAGCGAGGTAAAAATACCGGTGCCCACATTATATAGAAACAGAAACAGGAAGCCGCCAATATAAATACGCAGATACAGCGCACCATCCTGAAAAATATTCTCCGGCGTATTGATCACCCGCATCAGCCCCGCACTTCCCGCCAGCCCTGCCGCTGTCAGAAAAAGGGAAAGCACCGTCGATGACGACAGCGTGGTAAAAATGGCAGTTTTCATTCTGGCGTAATCTTTCGCGCCGAACAGCTGAGAAATCACCACCGAGCAGCCAATGTTGCTGCCCACTGCAATCGCCATGAAGATCATGGTGATCGGATAAGAAGCGCCAACCGCCGCAAGCGCATCTTCGCCGGCAAATTTTCCGGCAATCACACTGTCCGCAATATTGTACAGCTGCTGAAAAATCACACTGATAAACATCGGGATGGAAAAGCGCCACAATACAGTCCGCGGATTTCCAACTGTCAAATCCTGATTCATCTCTTCTTCCTCCTATCATGAAACAAACAACCTCCAAAAAGAACCGGTCTGCGAAAAATCCGCAGCCGGTTCGAAACAGGTTTCGATCAGTCTTCCTGATCATTGGTCAGATGAAGCTTGTCCAGCGCATAGAACACCAGGCTCAGCGCCATACCTACAACACAGGCCAGAACCATGCCGGTCAGCTGGATGTTCCCGATCTTCAGCGCAATTCCGGAAAGACCGGTCACAAAAATCACAGATGTCAGACTTAAATTTCTGGATTTTCCGTAATCCACTTTGGAATCCACCAGAATCCGCAGACCGGAGGTTCCGATCATGCCGTAAAGCAGGAACGAAATTCCGCCGATTACCGGACCGGGAATCGTGCTGATCAGCGTCGAAAGCTTCCCGCTGAACGAACAGATCACAGAAAGCACAGCCGCGCCCGCAATGACATACACACTGTAAACGCCGGTAACCGCCATCACTCCAATGTTCTCCCCATAGGTGGTCGTCGGCACAGAACCGATCAGACCGGACAACATGGTAGAAAAATTATCACCAAATAAAGAACGGTGCAGCCCCGGATCCTTTAACAGATCTCTCCCCACAATTTTGCTGGTGACCACCTGATGCCCGATATGCTCGGAAGTAATAACCAGAATCACCGGGAGAATAATCATAATCGCTTCAATATTAAACTTCGGCGCCTGAAAATTCGGAACCGCAAAAAACGGAGCTGCCGCCACCTCCGAGAAATCCACAATCCCGCAGAACAGCGCCGCTATGTATCCGCAGATCACCGCAATCAGAATCGGAATCACGGACAAAAAGCCACGGAACAGGATATTTCCGAATACCGCAATTCCAAGAGTCACCAGAAACACAATCACATTTTTCGGATCAATAACTTCGTCCAGCAGACCTGCGTTGCTGGCAGCCGTTCCGGACAGCTCCAGACCGATCAGAGCCACAACCGGTCCCATCGCGGCCGGTGGAAGTACCACATCGATCCACTTCGTTCCGAATTTATACACGATAAAGGCCAGAATACATCCGAAGAAGCCAACCGCCACAAATCCGCCCAGCGCGTAAGGATATCCGAAATTTGCAATGACGATTCCCGCCGGAGCAAGAAACGCAAAGCTGGAACCCAGATAAGCCGGAGCCTTTCCTTTCGTGATAAAAATAAAGAGAAGCGTTCCCAGACCATTCATGAACAGTACGATGGCCGGATTGATTCCAAACAAAAACGGAACCAGCACCGATGCACCGAACATGGCGAACATATGCTGAATACTCAGCGGAACCAGCATATTTACAGGGACCTTCTCCTCTACCTGAATAATACGTTTGCCTGCCATTTCCCACTACCTCCTATGTCAGAATTATTTGAGCAAAATACACTCTGCCCTAAATTATGGCACATTTCATCCGATTCGTCTATGGGTATTTTCATATCCTTTCCGAAAAAGCCCGGAAAGGCTCATCCCCGGAAATCAGAATCTGCCAGAAGCTCTCTCTCTGCAAACAATGCTTCCACCGCCTGCTCATATTCCGTCATCCGCTGCGCTTTTTTGATCTTTTTCCCGTATTTTTCACTGTCTGCAAAGGATGTAATCAGGTAAGACCAGAGCTCCTTCATCTTAAACAGGACATTCCGGTCTCCGGACAGCACCTCCCGGTACTGCGCCAGAAGCTCATCATGAAACCGCTTCAGTGTCTCCTTCTCCGTTCCTGCCGCCAGACCTTCCGACACCTTTTTTTCGTCCGCAGCCCGCACCTGTCCGGCGAGGGCCGGATTCGCAATCAGACCGCGTCCCAGCATGATCTGCTCTGCCTGCGGAAATTCCTGCGCAAAGCGCCTGCAGTCCGCAGCCGTAAACAGATTGCCGTTATAGCACACCGGATTCCGGCTCTCCTTCAGCGCCATCCGGAAGCTGTCCATATGAGGCGTCCCCTTATAAAATTCCTTCTGCACCCGCGGATGAATGATCAGATTCGATATCGGATACCGGTTGTAAATCTGAAGCAGCTCATAAAATTCCTCCGGATCCTCTTTTCCGATCCTGGTTTTTACCGAAATCCTCATATCCAGCCCGGAAAAGATCTGATCCAGAAATTCCTCCAGTTCCTTCGTGTACGCCAGAAAACCGGAGCCCTTTTTCTTGGCCACGACTGTTCCGGAGGGACATCCCAGGTTCAGATTCACCTCTTCATATCCCATCCGTTTCAGCTCTTTGGCTGCCCAGATAAAGTCTTCCCCGCAGCAGGTCATCAGCTGCGGCACCACATTCATTCCCGCATTGTGCTCCGGCAGAATCTCCTGCAGTTCCCGGTGGGTGAAGCACCGGTCCCGGCCCGGGGACAGAAACGGCGTAACATACTGGTCAACATGGTCAAAATATTTTTCATAAATTCTCCGGTAACTCCATCCGGTGATTCCCTCCATTGGTGCAAAAAGCAGTTTCATAAGTCTGATGTCCTCTCTCTTTTCTCTCATCAGCCCATTTTACCCGATCTTCTCCCGTTCTGCAATCCTTTCTGCCGCTGAATCCAGATGGATAAAAAAGTTCTCTCAGAACTTCCGATATCTTTCATCTTCTCTTCCCTCTTTTCTCCAAAAATGCTATAATAAAAGTATCGAACCAGTTCGTGAAAATAAGAAAAGGAGGCGCTGTTTATGAAGAAAGTTGTGACTATCAGCCGTACATACGGAAGCGGAGGACGCGAAATCGGAATCCGTCTTGCCGCCCAGCTCAATGTTCCGTTTTATGACAAAGAACTGATCACCATGATTGCTAAAGAAAGCAACCTGGAAGAATCGGTTCTGCAGGAAAACGACGAAGTAGCTCCTGTATTTGAGAACTACACTTCCTATGTCGTTCCGCCGTACTATCAGATCGCCATGACCGAAAAGATCTACCAGGCACAATGCAAGGTTATTCAGGATCTGGCTGCCAAGGGGCCCTGCGTAATTGTAGGCCGCTGCGCAGATGCCATCCTGAGCGACAGTGTAGACATCTTTATTCATGCAGATCTGGATGCCCGCATTCACCGTCTTTCCCTTTTAAACAAAGATCTGTCGGAAGCAGACATTCGTGCGCAGATCAAAGCCGTGGATAAAAAGCGCAGCGAATATCACAAATATTATTCCGGAAAGGAATGGGGTCAGCTCACCGACTACGATCTGTGCGTAAACAGCGGACTGTGCGGCATTGACGGAGCACTCCGGACCATTCTGACTTATGTAGAAAGTCTTGGAGATTCGTGACAGCAAAATGGCTCTGCAGGTTTTCCTGCAGAGCCGTTTTTGCTGCCGCTGTGTTTTACTGATACTTTTTACTCATGGAGAAGCCTCTCCCCCGTACCTCGCTGACCCGGCTGACGACCAGAAAGCTTTCCGGATCAATCCTGCGGATCAGCTTCTCTACCCTCGGAAGCTCCCGATTGGAAATCACGCTTAAAATTACCTGCGTCTCCTGCTGAAGATAGCCGCCTTCACCGCAGAGCACCGTCACACCGCGGTCCAGCACAACCGTATAAATCAGCACCAGCAGAATACAGAAATCAAATACATACAGACTTAGCGAAACCGGAATCCGAAACAGCTTGTTGAACACCAGAGGCGGAATGTCCATGCCGCCCGTAGAAGCTCCGGCCCGGATCACAATACCTAAAGCCAGCCCGATCCCCAGACCAGAAAACAACGTACATAAAAGCAGATCGAAAGTAAGCACCCGTTCTCCCAGAAGCCGTCCAAACAGCTCCAGCGCCGCCGGGTAGGTAAAGGTGCTGACGACTGTCGTCAAAGCAAACTGCTTTCCCAATATTCCAAAGCCGATGAGCAGCATTGCCACATTGAACACCAGCACAAACAGAGGGATCGGAATCCCCAGCCAGTGATTTGCCGCCAGTGCAATACCGGTGGTTCCTCCGGTTACCAGATCGGCCGGAAGAAGAAACAGCTTTACGGTCAGCGCATATAAAACATTTCCTGCAATGACCAGAAGCAGAGATCCCGCCGCCTGAAGCCGGGAGTGGTCCTGATTTTGATTCATTTTTCATTTCCTCCAAAAAAAATCGCCTGTCAGAGATTTTCCCTGACAGCGCATCCCCATCTCAATATTAATAACGAGCTACAAGAACAGACAGTCCCCTGCACCCAGATATACTATGTTCTGTTCTTTTTCTTCCTTCATCATCTCCTTTAGCAGCGAACCGGAACAATGATTCAATCCGATCAGCCCGATTCCCATTCCCTTCATCGCTTTGATGGTCTTTTCTATTCGCTCCCGATCTGCCCCCACAAGATGCGTCCCGCCCGCCACGAACCGGATCGGACGCTTCAGCCGCTCCCGCACCGTCTCCAGGATATTCAGAACACCTGGATGACTGCAGCCCAAAATCACGCCGATTCCATCCGGCAGTTCCACAGCCAGACAGATCTCATCCCTGAAATCATCCTGTTTCCATCCGTTTCCATCTCTCAGCTGGAAACGTTTCGGAATCTGCTCAAAATCCCACACCCGTTTCACGGAACCAATTGCCCAGCAGCCCTCTGCCAACGGCAGGATATCCCGGCATACCATATGACGAATTCCCTGCTTTTTCAGATAATCCGGTCCAAAACCGGTACCCAGATAGGCGGCATGAAGACCATCACGAGCGTACTTTTCTTCAAAATAGCCTTCCCCGGTCACAAGAGGGCAGGAAAGACCGGCTTTTACAAACTCCGGGTATCCCCCTGCATGATCATAATGACCGTGGCTTCCTACTGCAAAGTCTATCTTTTCCAGCGGAATACCCAGCTTTTCTGCATTCCGAAGTGCATTTTCTCCTGCTCCGAAATCAAATAAAATCCTGGCCGAATCTGTCTCCACATAAAAAGACAGGCCGTGCTCTGCTTTCAGTGCTTTCTGTTCACTGGGCAGATTATCCATAACCGTTACAAGTTTGATAAGCTCCACCTCCCTGTTTTCCATAAAATCAACAAGTACGACTCTCTTTTTGCATTTCCATGCTTCTATTATAGCATTGTTTTCTTCATTTACCACTGTGAACAAGCACAAAGATTTATGCCCCTTCAGCAAGCAACGCCCAAATCACTGCCAGAAAAATGGACGGCAGCAGATTGGCGACCCGGATTTTTTTGCCCCAGATCAGGTTTACTCCCACACAGAAGATCAGCATGGAACCGGTCAGAGACAGATTCACCAGAGCCCCTTCGCTGATAAACGGTTCGATCAGCTTTGCCAGCAAGGTCATGATTCCCTGAAACATTCCAACCGGAACAGCAGAAAACATACAGCCCTTCCCCATAGAGGCCGTCATCACCAGAACAATGATCATATCCAGCACCGCTTTGGCTGCCAGAATCGAATAATCTCCCAGGATTCCGTCCTGAATGGCTCCTACCACAGCCATGGCTCCGATACAGACCGTCAGGGAAGCCGTTACAAATCCGTCCACGAAACCGGCATCTCCGTCGCTTTTCGTTTTTCTTTTCAGCCATTCGCCAAACTGCTCCATATGAAGCTCCAGATTCATCCACTCTCCGAGCAGTGCCCCCAGCGCAAAACAGCCGATCACCATCATGGTCTTTCTGCTTTCCAGTCCGTCCGACGTAACAGCCAGCATATTCTCCATCGCTCCGCCGATTCCCAGAAACAGAACGCAGACTCCCACAGCACTCATCAGCGTGTCCTGAAACCGTTTTTCCATCCGTTTCCCAAAAAGCATTCCTCCCAGCCCTCCGGCCAGAATCCCCGCCACATTTAACATCGTGCCAAAACCAGTCATCTTCTCCATCTCCTCACTTTTTCAACACTTCACCTGAAACACAAGCAAAAAAGCCCGGCAGAACCGGACTTTTCTGACATTGCTTTCTTTCACAGCACTTTACAACTTTTTATAGATAACCACATTTGCGCATGAGCTCCTG
>JBJELD010000103.1:0-5950 GCA_051878975.1 Candidatus Caccovicinus sp. | reverse complement strand
TATCGTTGCCCAAAAATCACCTGCAAAGGCGGTACTCCGCAATGCACTTGCGAAGATCCTTGTTCCGATGCTAAGTATGGCAGAAATGTTCATCTTGTTTTAAAAGACAATCCAAGGCTATTTAACAATCCACCTCGTGATAGTGCTGAATGGAAGCTGGAATATAATGCAAGAACATCTGCGGAGCGCTGTAACAAACGGGAAAAAATTGACTATAAATTAGAAGACGGCAGATACCGTTCATCAATGATGTGGTACTGCCGCCTGTTTGCCATCATGATGTGTCAACATCTTGATGCGTGGGCTTTGCCAAAGTCATCCCCGCTAAAAGATCTCTTTGAGCAAGCCGCTTAACTTCATAAGCAATACCATTATAAACCATGTCGGGCACAAGGTCTATGAAAGTGCGCCATTTTTTCATCATTTATTACTTGTCATATCCGTTCTGGATAATATTTACTTTTCAAGGTTCTTCCGACTGGTGAATCTTAGTCGGCAGGCTCAAGATTCCGAGAGCCTATTCTGATAAAATCGTTTTAACTGTAAGATCTCTCTGCGAAAATGCTCGTTTGTCTCATGTTCATTTCTGGAACCCTGCAGGCATCCCTGAACGGCAGCAAACAGAAGTGACCAGCAGATATCCTGCAAAATATCAAATTCGCTTTCCTTCCACCAGATTCTGCTCTTCCGGTCCAAATGCCTGTAGACCCAGGTTTTATGTCTCTGATACTCCTCCTGTTTTGTTCTCTGCAGCTGCCGGAAATCCGGGAGGATCGTATGCTCTGCAGACTGGTACACCAGCCTGCAGACATAATCCTTCTTGCCTGCCTGCATATGCTGCGGCAGGACCTCCTCCTGCATCTTCCAGAAATCACCGCCGCACTCCAGCAATTCTCTCTGATTCACATTCAGAATCCATTGCCAGGACTGACGAAACAGCATCCGATACACATCTTCTTTGCCAGCAAAATATGTATAAAAGCTGGACCGTGATATCTGGGCGGCATCCGCGATTCTTGAGACATTCAAATCATCGCCGGACCCTCTGCACAGTTCCTGCACGGCTGCCCGGTAGATAATCCGCTTTTTTTTCTCAGACAAACGCTCAAACCGTTCCGTCGGCATCCTGTTTCCTCCTGATATTCCGAATCAAAGTCGGCTTTTTACTGGTAGTTCCTACTCTTTTTTCGGTTTTGGAAGATTTTTGTCCATTTCCTTTGGAGTCCGGCTGATGATGCAGTAAAATACCGGAAGCATCAGAAGGCTCAAAAATGTCGATGCCGTCAGACCGCCGATATTTACCAGCGCCAGACCTTTCGTCATCTCGCCGGAACTTCCCCAGCCAAATGCCATCGGAATCATGGAAATGATGGTCGTCAGGGTGGTCATCAGGATCGGACGCATACGGGTGGCACCGGCCTCGATCAAAGCCGTGTCGCGGTCCATGGTATCCCGGTACTGATTTACCGTATCTACATATAGGATACCGGCATTTACCACCGTACCGATCAGCATCAGGAAGCCGATCAGCGATACCATGCTGATGGCACTGTCTGCCAGCCACAGCATTCCGAACGAACCGATCAAGCTGAACGGAATCGTCACCATGACCATAAGGGAGAATTTCGGAGATTCAAACTGCATGGCCATTACCACGAAAATCAGGAATACGGCCGTTGCAATGGCGCCGAAAATAGCGGCAAACTCCTCATTCATCGACTGATCGATGGAATTCAGACCGGTCGTAACCGTTTCCGTCAGGTTGGGCTGAACCACCTCCTGGTTTAATTTCATCTGCGTTCCTGCATCCGCCAATTCCGTATAATCTGCGGAAATCGTAACCTTGTACTGTTTATCCTCCCGTCGGATCGTGGCCGCACTGTCCTTAAATCCGATATCTGCCACATCGGTCAGCTGTACCGAGCCGCCGACTCCGGTCGTCAGAACAATGCCGGACACCTGATCCAGCGTCTCATAGGTTCCTTCCGGATATTCCACCATAACCGAAATATTGTTGCCGTCAATATCCAGCTCAGTTGCCTCAATTCCGCTGACGATCTGGTTTAACGTACTTCCGATCTGTGCCGCAGTCAGACCGACCGCTTTTGCCTTCGCGCCATCTACCGTGACCTCCACAACCGGTGAGGAATTCTCTGCATCAGAATGTACCTTGGTTACCTCCGGCCGCTCCATCAGTTCCGCAACGATCTTGTTGGAAACCTCCTGCACCTCATCGTAATCCGCGCCCTTGATGATCGTTTCAAAGCTTTCACCGAAGGAGGACATCATACTCATAGAACCGCTGACATCCACGGTAATGTTGCAGTCGGTAATATTCTGCAGCTCCTTTTTCCACTGGTTTGCCACATCCTCCGTGCTCATCTTCCGGTCATCCTTCAGATAAGCAGTAATGCTGGCATCGCCGCTGTTCATCATGCCGTTTCCGCCGCTGGTGGTCATATAGGCCTCCAGATCCTCATGCTGCACGATGATCTCTTCCACCTGCTTGAGAATCTCATCAATCCGCTCCGTTTTCAGACCCGGCCGGGTCTCAATGCTGATTGCTACCTCTCCCCGGTCATCGGAAGCCATCAGTTCCATTTTCAGGTGGCCGGCCAGCTTGAATGCCCCGATCAGCAGCAGGACGGAGATGATCATAACGGTTTTCTTTTTCGGAAGGATCACACGCATGGCGCTGCGGTATGCATTCTGAAGGCGCACGATCGGTTTTGAAAGCGGTGCCTTCTCCCGTTCCTTCGGCCGGTACAGCATGTAGCACAGCGGCACGACCGTAAGCGAAGAAAGAAGGGAAGCCGCCATACTGAATACGATCGTGTATCCCAGCGGGCCAAGCATCTGCCCGGTCATGCCCTTCAGCATGGCCAGAGGAAGGAATACCACGCAGGTGGTTACCGTTGAGGCGATAACGGAAGATCCGACGATGCCGGTTCCTTCCAGTGCATCCTTCATGTATTCCACAAATCCCGATTTTCTGGCATCCGTCACACGGAAGCAGCTTTCCAGCACAACGATCGAGTTGTCAACCATCATACCGACGCCAAGTGTCAGCGCACACAAAGTAATAACGTTTAACGTCATTCCCATCTGCTCCATACAGATCAGGCAGACCAGGATCGATACCGGAATGGAACTTCCGACGATCATGGATGCCTTGATATCGCCCAGGAACAGCCAGATAATGATCATGGAAATAATAATTGCAAGAATCAGCGTCTCTGCCACCGATTTTAACGAACTGGTTATGGAATCTGCATTATCGCTGACTACGGTAATGGACAGCTCCGGATCCTGTCTGGTCAGAGAATCGATCACATTGTTCACCGCCTTGGACAGGGCCATGGAAGTCGAACTCTGCTGCTTGCTGATCTGGAGGGAGATCGTGTTCTTGCCGTTGTAACGGGCAATACTGTCTTCTTCATCGGAGGCCCGGTAAATGCGGGCAACATCCTCCAGATATACGATCTCATTGCTGCCGGTGGTAAGCGGAATCTCCGCCAGAGCCTCCTGGGTATCATATTTCATTCTTGTGGTAAGAGACAGCTCCTGACTTCCCACCATAGTGCTTCCTGCCGGATAGGAAATATCCGCTGCTGCGATGTCCGCTGCAATAGAAGCCATGGTCAGGCCATACTGCCTCACCTTTTCATCAATCAGTTCGATCTTGATGTATTCCTCCGAACCTCCGGTGATCGCCACCTCCGCTGCATCGGACAGCTTTTCAAATTCCGGCACGATCTCATCATTTACATAATTGTACAGGCTTTCCTTTCCCGGATGGTCCACAACCAGGGACATATCGGCGCCTGCATTGGAATTCATCTCAATGATGGACGGCGTATCTGCATCATCCGGCAGCTCCATATTGGCCACCATATCAACCTTTTTCTTCAGGTCATCATACGCTTCATCCATATCCGTGCCATATTCATACTCCAGCATAATCATGGAGGTACCCTCGCTGGAATTGGAGGAAATGGAGCTTAAGCCGGAAAGGGTACTGACGGAATCTTCCAGCGGCTTGGTAATCAATTCATTTACGTCCTCCGGGCTGGCGCCGGAATATCGCGTAACAATGATCATCATGGACATATCCATATCCGGTATCAGCTCCATGGACATTCCAGAAAGCGACTGAAGGCCGAATACGATCAGACACACAATGGCCAGCACTGCGGTAACCGGACGCTTGAGGACAAATTTTGTAATTCCCATGTTCCCGCCCCCTTTACTGTGCTGCCGGCGGTACCGCCTCTGCGCTGCCATCAGCCGCGCTCTCCGGTTCCGATGCGCTTCCCTTCAGACGTACCTTTGCGCCCTCATAAAGCTCGGAACTCCATGTCGTCAGTACCTGAGTATCCCAGTCAATTCCGGACTTGATTTCAATCCAGTCCGAATCATACAATCCGGTCTCCACCTGGACCTTATGTAAGGTCTGTGTATCCATATCGCAGGTATATACATAAGAAAGTCCGCCGTCATAATATACGGAATCCACCGGAACCGTCATAACTCCTTCCGCCTTTTCCGATACCACATACAGCTTTACCATGGAGCCGGTAGGCAGCTTGGAGCCGTCCACGTTCTGATCCAGCCGTGCCTTTACCTTAAACAGGCCGGTGGTCGAATCCGCCATAAAGCTGATCTCCGTAATCTCTCCGTTAAAGGACTCTCCGTCCTTCTCTACCTTGATCGAATCCCCTTCCCGCAGATAATTGCGGATCCGCTCGGTGACGGAGAAGGAGACGATTTTTGCGCTCTGTCCGGAAATCACACAGAGAAGATTTCCCTGGGAAACCTGGTCAAACACTTCAATATTGCAGATCTCCACCGCACCGGAGATCGGCGCCTGAATCTGGCTGTAGGATACCTGATTGTCATAGTTCACTTTCGCATTGTCGTAGGCGATCTGGGCCGATTTTACATTGTTCTGATACTGTTCATAGGCCTGCTGGGAAATGCCTCCGCCTGCATACAGAATGGACTGCCTGGAAAGCTCATCCTTGGCCTGGGTAAGGGCCAGCTCCGCGGAATCCAGCGAGCTCTTGGCTCCTTCAATCTGCTTGGTATCCAGAACGCAGAGGATCTGACCGGCTTCAACGATTTCTCCGGCCTTCACACAGACCTCTGTCACTTCGCCGGAAGCCTTCGGATAAACATACACCACATCCTCCGGCTCCACCTTTCCGACCAGCCCGGTAGAAAGAATGATATCTTTTGTCTCCGGCTGCGTAATCTCCACGACCGGATCCGCCACTGCCTCTGCAAATGGCTTTTTTGTAAAAAGTTTCGGCAAAATCAATGCACAGGCGGCAGCAGCCACAATGACTCCGCCAATGATCATTTTCTTATTCATGTTGTCTCCCTTCTGATCTCTGCAAAATAATTTCACTGGCTTTTGTCAGGTCCAATTTTTCGGTTTCTTCCTTTTGTTCCCGGATCTGCTCCAGCGCAAATCGAAACAAGTCCTCTTTGTTTCGGAAATAGGTATACAGGCTGGCCCTGGATACGTCTGCGTTCCGTGCAATCTTGGAAATCTGCATCTCCCCGTAAGAGGTTCTATGATATTCGCAGATGATTGCATCGCAGATTCTCTTTCTTTTGGTTTCATTTAATGTAAAAAATCGCTCTGTTGGCATACTCTCACTCCTTTCTCCTGTCAGGTGACACCTTATCATACTTCCATGAAAAAGACCTGAATCAAAGATGAACTCAGCATGAAATCACATTTTTTTCACAGCATTTTTCGTTTTCTTCTGCTTCCGGACGAAAATTTCATTTATAGTTCATAAAGTTTTTGTATAATACCGATAACGCAAGACAAATCAGCGCCGGAAAACAGGAGCAGCCCGCCCGTTTACTGACGCCAGGCGAAGTTTATATCAGATAGAGGAATCCGATATGCGGATGCTGAAAATGCTGATCGTGGAGG
>JBJELD010000102.1:0-29628 GCA_051878975.1 Candidatus Caccovicinus sp. | reverse complement strand
GAAAACTTTCAATATCTCGATATGGGTATATTTGTCCATATTTTGAGTGGCAGGTGGAGCATGGGAAGAAGAATAAGCTGGAAAATGAGCCTGATCGTTCTGCTGATACCGGTGATTTTCCTGGCAGGATGCCGGGAAAAAGCGGTGTCAGGAAACAATCTGACGGGCAATGAATATCAGATCTATTATCTGAACACGGGAATGACCAGGATGGTGCCGGTCAGCTATGAGGCGGAAGCGGCAGACCGGTCGGAGCTGATTCAGGAGCTGTATGACCAGCTGGTAACCGTTCCGGCGGAGCTGGATGCGAAATCCCCTCTGATTGCGAAGGCGGAGCTGCAGCATTTTCAGTGGGAGCAGAATGTGTTGTATCTGTATTTTGACACGAATTACACGATGATGAGCTCCAGCCAGGAGATTCTCTGCCGGGCGGCGCTGACCAAGACGCTGACCCAGATCGAGGGGGTCGATTACCTGAATATTTACAGCGGCGAGCAGCCGCTTATGGATTCTTCCGGAACGCCGGTGGGAATGCTTTCCGCTACGGATTTTATGGACAATATCAGCGATGTAAACGCCTTTGAGCGGTCGGAGCTGGTCCTGTATTTTGCGGATGAGTCCGGCGGGATGCTGACAGAAGAAAAACGGGAGGTCATCCATAACATCAATACCTCCATGGAGCGGCTGATCGTGGAGCAGCTTCTGGAAGGACCGGAGCGGGAGGGGCTGAAGGCCACCGTTCCGCCGGAGACCAAGATTCTGAATGTCACGGTGACGGACAATGTGTGCTATCTGAATTTTGACTCCGCATTTTTAAACAACAATCTGGAAATTGCCGATGAGATTCCGATCTATTCGATCGTGGATTCTCTGACACAGCTGACAACGGTCAACCGGGTTCAGTTCTCGGTCAACGGCTCCTCGGCTGTGATGTTCCGGGACCGGATCTCCCTGGATACGCTTTTTGAACAGAACATGGATTATGTGACAGGAGGAGAATCATCATAAAACGGCCGCTTTTTGCAGCAGCGACAGGCTTCGTACTTGGAGAGGTATTTGCGTGGCGCGCAGAGAGTGGAATTTTTACAGAAACAACCGGTTTTGCGGCAGTCGTCCTGGCAGCCGCTGCAGTCTGCGGGTATGCAGGACTTGCCGCCTGCGAAGGTGCAGTCTGCAAATGCAGGAGCAAAGAAAAAGGAAACAGAGGAAAAAGCAGCGGTATGCGCATAATTTTGTGGATATCTTTGCTTTTTTGCACTTTTCTGGCCGGATATTTCCGGATGAAGGCCACAGTCCGGGCATGGGAACAGACGGAAGCACAGCTTCCCGCGCAGGAGAGTCAGGTGCAGATTTCGGGGTGTGTGTCGGATATCCGGGAAAAAGAAACGTATTATCTGGTAACGGCGGATACGGAGCGGTTTGAAAAGGTCCTGATTTATCTGGAGAAGGAACGCTTTCCGGAGGCAGACTTTCCGATCGGAAGTGAAATTGCGGCGTGGGGCCGGGTGAGCCGTTTTTCGAAAGCAAGGAATCCGGGGGAATTTGACCGGAGACAGTACTATGCTTCCCGGCAGATCTCCATGGCGTTATTTGCAGAAATCGTGTTCGGGAGAGGCGATGGCGCCCCGTATCCGGATTGGCTTTACCGGATTCGGCGGCATTTCAGCCGGACACTTCAAACGCTGTGCGATCCGGAGGATGCCGGGATTTTTCAGGCGGCGCTTCTCGGAGAGAGAGAAGGGCTGGATCCGGAGCTTCAGGAGCTTTATCAGAGAAACGGGATTGCTCATCTTCTGGCTGTCAGCGGCCTTCATTTCTCGCTGGTGGGAATGGGTTGTTACCGGCTGCTTCGGAAAGCCGGGCTGGGATACGGGATATCCGGACTGGCATCCGGCGGAATGATTGCCAGCTATGCGTGGATGACCGGCGCATCCGGCTCGGCCATGCGGGCGGCGGTCATGCTTTTTGCCGCTTTTCTGGCTGAATATCTGGGAAGGACCTATGATCTGCTTTCTGCGCTGTCGCTGGCTGCTCTGCTTCTTTCGGCCAGTCAGCCGCTCCTTCTCTGGTCCGGCGGCTTCTGGCTGTCTTTCGGGGCGGTTCTGGGCATCGGCCTTCTGGGGGAGCAGCTGGTGAAAGGGCTGGAAGTAAAGCGAAACTGGGAGAAAACCGTGATTATCAGCCTGTCTGTGCAGCTTTTGACCGGTCCGATCGTGCTTTGGCAGAATTTTGAATATCCTCTGTACGGAATTTTCCTGAATCTGATCGTCGTTCCGCTGATGGGGTATGTACTCCTTTCCGGGCTTCTGGCGATCGGTCTGGGAAGCTGGTTTCCGGCGCCGGGAATCGCGGCGCTGGGGTGCGGGCATTATATTCTGGAGGGATATGAGAAGCTGTGCAGGATGGTTTCCGGATGGCCCGGACAGCCGGTTGTCTGGGGGAGACCAGAGATCTGGCAGTTGGGCGGCTATTATCTGCTTCTTGCCGCAGCTGCAGCCGGAATCTGCCTGCCCAATCCATCCTCTTCTTTGAAAGAAACGAACCGTTTTCGGAGAATCTGGAGAAAATGGGCGCTTTTGGCGGCCGGAACCGCAGGCGGAATATTTTTTCTGCTTCCGAAAGCGCAGAAGGGCTGTGATGTGGCATTTCTGGATGTGGGACAGGGGGACGGGATCGTGATCCGATGTGACGGGGGCGCTCCTGAGCATGCCGGACGGGCCGTCATTCTGGTAGACGGCGGAAGCAGCAGCGAAAGACAGGTGGGAAAAAACCGGCTGGAGCCTTATCTGAAATCTGCGGGTATTTCGCATGTGGATGTTGCCTTTGTCAGCCACGGGGATCAGGATCACATCAGCGGACTTTTGTATCTTCTGGAGGAAAGCAGCATTCAGGTGGACTGTCTGGTGCTTCCGGAAGCGGGAATGGAAGACGCGGGCTATGACGATCTGATTCTGGCAGCGGAAAACCGCAGGACCAGGGTCTGTTATATGCATGCCGGGGAGCAGGTACAGGTCGGAAACTGCCGGTTTACCTGTCTGTATCCGGAGAAAGGAGAGGAGATCGATCCCGCTGACCGAAATCAGCAGTCTCTGGTTCTGCGGATGGACTACGAGGAATTTCATCTGCTTCTGACCGGAGATGTGGGACAGGAAGGGGAGGAAAAGATAAGAGAGCGGACACCGGAAACGGAGCTGCGGCCGATTCAGGTGCTGAAGGCGGCGCACCATGGTTCCCGCTTTTCCACCAGTGAAGAGTTACTGGAGGCAGTGCGTCCTCAGCTTGCCGTGATTTCCTACGGAGAGGCCAATTCCTACGGTCATCCCCATGAAGAGACGCTGGAACGTCTGAAGGAGGCGGGCTGCCAGGTTCTGAAAACCGGTGAGCTGGGAGCGGTCCTGATGCATGTGGAGGACGGAGCACTGAGCTACGGCGGCTACTGTCGGAGGGAGAATGGAAGCCGGATTTTCGTTGTTGTAAAACGGCAGGTTATCTCCTATAATCTATAATCATAAGAACGATTTCAAAAATACATGTCAGCAAAGAGGAGCTGGGCATGCCGGTGTCTCTGGAGGAGCTGGAGGTAGAACCGGAGAAATTTGACGAGATGGCGGAAAAATGCACGAATTTCGGCGCAAGGACTCTGCCGGGGATCCGGGAGCTTGGAAAAAAGGAAATGATTGAGATTTACCGGATGGCTTATGCCAGCAGGTAAGAGAGAGGGGCATATCGATGCAGACGCTGAATCAGGATATCAAAGAGCGGACGTTCAGACGGGTCTATCTGCTTTACGGGGAAGAGGCATTTTTGAAGAAAAGCTATAGGAACCGGCTGAAGGAAGCCATCCTGGGCGGGGATACCATGAACTATCATTATTTTGAAGGGAAGGGTCTGAATCTGACAGAGATCATCAGCCTGGCAGATACGATGCCGTTTTTTGCAGAAAAGCGGCTGATTCTGATCGAGGACAGCGGCCTGTTCAAAAGCGGAGGAGACGAGCTGGCAGAATACCTGCCGGAGCTTCCGGATACGGCCTGCATGCTGTTTGTGGAATCGGAGGTAGATAAACGGAGCCGGCTCTTCAAGGCGGTCAAAAAGGTTGGTTATGCAGCGGAAATGGTGCGTCAGGATTCGGCGCAGCTGTCAAAATGGGCGGCCTCCCTTTTGGCCAGGGAAGGCAAAAAGATTGCCGGATCGACCATGGAGCTCCTGCTTTCGAAAACCGGCGATGATATGGAAAATATCCGCTCCGAGCTGGAAAAGCTGATCAGCTATACGCTCGGCCGTGATGTGATCACGCCGCAGGATGTGGAGGATATCTGCACCGCTCAGGTCACCAATAAGATTTTTGAGATGATTTCCGCCATTTCCGGCCGTCAGACGAGGAAGGCCATGGATCTTTACGAGGATCTTCTGATTCTGCGGGAGCCGCCCATGCGGATCCTGTTTCTCATTGCCCGTCAGTTTAACCAGCTTCTGCAGGTGCGGGATATGGTCGGAAAGAATGTTCCGAAGTCCGAGATGGCTTCCAGGCTGAAACTTCCTCCCTTTGTGGTGGGCAAGCTGATCATTCAGGCCAGAGCCTTCACCACAGAGCAGATCCTATCCTATGTACAGCTGTGCGTGGATACGGAGGAGGCGGTAAAAACAGGTCGTCTTCAGGACCGGCTGGCTGTGGAGCTTCTGATCTGTGCCGATTACGGATCCGGGAAGAATCATTCTTCTGAAAAAAGTAAAAAATAATTCGATGCAATATTGTGGTCAATTGAAAGAAAATATGCTACAATAAAACCAGATTTTTCAGAATAAAAAAGGAGGATACTATCATGTACGCGAAATTTGAGGATAACTTGATCACAGGAAATAAAATGATCGATGAGCAGCATAAGGAGCTGATTCAGAAGATTAATGATCTGCTGCAGTGCTGTGAGGAGAATCTGGATAAGGTAAAGGCCATGAAAATGCTGGATTTCCTGGGCGATTATACCGAGTATCATTTTCAGGCAGAAGAGAAGCTTCAGGAGGAAGTCGGCTATCCGGGTCTGAAAGAGCACCAGGCAAAGCATGAGGAGCTGAAGAAGGTCGTAGAAGAGCTGCATCAGATGCTGGAGGAGGAAGAAGGACCGACCGACGCATTCGTGGAGAGCGTAAACCAGAATGTGACTGAGTGGCTGTACTATCACATCCAGACTTTCGATCGCTCGGTAGCGGAATACATCTTTATGAGAGAAAGCGAACACAGATTGTAATAAAAAACTCCCTGAACCGTCACACCCACGGGTCAGGGAGATTTTTTATGGGTTAATGAAAAAAATGTCTATAAATTAAGCAATCGAGTTTACAGCCTTTGCTAAACGGGATACCTTGCGGGAAGCGGTATTCTTGTGATATACGCCCTTGCTGGTAGCCTTGTCAATTTCAGCAGTAGCAACTAATAATGCAGCCTGTGCAGCAGCCTTGTCACCGGCAGCAACAGCAGCTTCTACCTTCTTAACAACCGTTTTAACTTTGGATCTGATCGCCTTGTTTCTGGCAGCCTTGGTTTCGTTAACTAAAATTCTCTTCTTTGCAGATTTAATATTTGCCATTTTCGTGCACCTCCATTCATGAATTTTTCTTTGTGTTCTCCATCAAAGTCTGGACACGGACAGTTCAATGTTAAACATACTTTTATATGATACCGAAAACCCTCTGAAATGTCAATACATAAATTGATTTTTTTGAGAGAAAATAAAGAAAAACGGGCTGGTTTATTTTGAGGACGGAAAGGATGGATGGGATGAATGCAATGAGAAGGAGCATGGAAAAACGGCTCCATGAAATAAGAAAGAATCGGATTCGGACAGGAAAACGGGGGCTGCAGGGGATGGAGCTTCACACAGATCTGGCTGTGGAGGAAAAGGAGCGCTTTCCCGGTGACGGAGGCGAGATCCGGGGCGTTGCACTGCGGGAATGGTTTGATCAGGAAAAGCAGATCCGGATTACGGAGGTCAAGATCCGAAATGAGCACGGTGCACGGGTTATGGGAAAGGAAAAAGGAACGTACCTGACAATCGAGGCGGAGGGACTGGAGAAAAAAGGAGAAGCGTTCCGGGAGCAGCTTGCGGATGAGCTGGCCGGCCAGCTTCGGAAGCTGACGAAGCAGGGAGAAGAGGAGAACGAGCACGCTGCCGGGCTTCTGGACCGGCTTCTGGTGGTGGGGCTGGGTAATTTGTATGTGACACCGGATTCCCTGGGACCGAGGGTGCTGCAGCATCTTAAGGTGACCCGGCATTATGACGGGCAGTTCGGAGACGGCTTTCTGGAGAAGCACGGGATGGCTTCTATCAGTGCAATCGCACCGGGAGTAATGGCACAGACCGGTATGGAGACGGCTGAGATTTTAAAAGGCGTGGTACGGGAGACCAGGCCGCAGCTGGTGATTGCCATTGACGCTCTGGCGGCCAGAAGCGTCCGTCGTCTCGGCTGTACGATTCAGATTTCCGATACCGGAATCCGACCGGGCTCCGGCGTAGGCAATCACCGCAGCGGGCTGACCAGGGAAAGTCTGGGCGTGCCGGTGCTGGCAGTCGGTGTGCCGACGGTGGTGGGAGCGGCGGCGATCGTGCAGGATACCATGGAAGCGATGGTTCAGGCGCTGGAACGCGGCACCAGGACAAAAGGAGCCGGCCGCTATCTGGGCGGTCTGGAGCCGGAGGAGCAGTATGCGCTTGTGCGGGAGCTTCTGGAGCCGGAGTTCGGCTCCATGTTCGTCACACCGCCGGATATTGAGGAGCGGGTGGAACAGCTGGGAGTTGTGATTTCCCGGGCGATTGAGCAGGCGTTTCTGGAAAAGTAAAGAAGGGAGATCGGCGGGTAAAGAGCTGTCCGGCTGCATAAGATATGGTAATGGGATTTGGCAGGTGATGTTCATGAAAAGAGGGAAATGGCTTTCACTGCCCCGACTGACGGGAAAAGCGCTTCTGGGACTTTTTCTGGCACTCGCCCTGCTTCTGGCAGCCGGAAAGGCCCGGACATTTTTTGACCGGGCAGAAAAAAGCTTCTGGAGAACGTCCGGTGCAGAGCAGGCGGAAGGCAGCACGGCGCAAAAGCTGCTGGCATTTATGCAGGAAAGCTTTTTCTGCCAGATCTGGCAGCGGTTTTATCCGTCCCCTTTCCGGGAAGGCCAGGGGACGGATCAGGGGCAGGGAGAGCACCGGCAGTCCGATCCGGACCCGGCGTACCGGACCGCAAAGGCAGAGGAGACCGGAAAAACCGAGGCAGAGGAAAAATCCCAGTCAGAATCCCGGACGGCGGCTCTGCAGGAAACCTCCCGGGAAGCGGAGCAGGCGGCGTCAGCCTTCGCATTTCCGGGAAAAACCTATCAGCTTGCCCAGCTGGAGGATTATGATTTCCTGATGAGCCATTTTTACAGCGTTCACACCTCTACCACGGCCGGGCGGGAGCTGATGGATGCCAAAAAACTTCTTTCCCGGGATTTCAGGCTGTCCGGGACGGCGGATGCGGCACTTCCTCAGATCCTGATCTATCACACCCATTCCCAGGAAGCCTTTGCGGATTCGGAAGAAGGCGAAAATATCGTTGCGGTGGGAGAATACCTGGCGCAGCTTCTCCGGGAACGCGGATTTTCGGTTTATCATGATCAATCGGTCTATGATATCCGGGACGGCAAGCTGGACCGGAACAAGGCATATACATATGCGTTGGAGGGAATCACGCAGATTCTGGAGACGTATCCGTCGATTCAGGTCATTATTGATCTTCATCGGGACGGGGTGCGGGAAGGAACCCGCCTGGTTACAGAGGTGAACGGAAAGCCTACAGCGCAGATCATGTTTTTCAACGGCCTGAGCCAGACGCCGGAGGGTCCGGTGCCTTATCTGGAAAATCCGTACCGGGAGGACAATTTAAGCTTCAGCCTGCAGCTTCAGCTGAAGGCGGAGGCCTATTTTCCCGGATTTGCCAGAAAAATCTATTTAAAGGGACTTCGCTATAATCAGCATCTTCGACCGGCTTCCTGTCTGGTGGAGGCCGGAGCCCAGACAAACACCTATCAGGAGGTGCAGAATGCCATGGAACCACTGGCAGAAGTTTTCACGATGTTGTTGCAAGGAAAATAAAAAAATGATATGATTTTTATTAATTGCCTGACAGTGGCAGAATGAAGGAAGAGAGGTAACCTATGGCAAATATTGAACAGAAGAATATCCGCAATTTCTGCATTATTGCCCATATTGATCACGGTAAATCCACACTGGCGGACCGGATCATTGAAAAGACCGGACTGCTGACTCAGCGGGAGATGCAGGATCAGATTCTGGATAATATGGACATTGAGAGAGAACGCGGAATTACTATTAAAGCACAGACGGTCCGCACCGTGTACACGGCAAAGGACGGTCAGGAATATATTTTTAATCTGATTGACACTCCAGGACACGTGGACTTTAACTATGAGGTATCCCGTGCGCTGGCGGCCTGCGACGGAGCGATCCTGGTGGTGGATGCGGCACAGGGCATCGAAGCGCAGACGCTGGCAAACGTATATATGGCGCTGGACCATGATCTGGATGTTTTTCCGGTCATCAACAAGATCGATCTGCCCAGTGCGGAACCGGACCGGGTGGTGGAGGAAATCGAGGATGTAATCGGCATTGAAGCCCATGATGCGCCGCGGATTTCTGCCAAGACCGGACTGAACGTAGATGAGGTCCTGGAGGCGATCGTCCACAAGATCCCGGCTCCCGAAGGCGATCCGGAGGCGCCGCTTCAGGCTCTGATTTTTGATTCTCTGTATGATTCCTATAAAGGTGTGATCATTTTCTGCCGGATCAAGGAAGGCAGCGTGCGGAAGGGAACGCCGATCCGTATGATGGCGACAGGAGCCGAGGCGGATGTGGTAGAGGTCGGATATTTCGGCGCAGGCCAGTTCATTCCCTGTGAGGAGCTGAGCGCCGGCATGGTAGGCTACATCACGGCAAGTATTAAGAATGTAAAGGATACCGAGGTGGGAGACACCGTTACCAACCGCCTGAATCCCTGCGCAGAACCGCTTCCCGGCTACAAGAAGGTTACTTCCATGGTGTACTGCGGCCTTTATCCGGCAGACGGAGCCAAATATCCGGATCTTCGGGACGCGCTGGAGAAGCTTCAGCTGAATGACGCTTCCCTGTTCTACGAGCCGGAGACTTCCATTGCGCTGGGCTTTGGCTTCCGGTGCGGATTCCTGGGACTGCTCCATCTGGAGATCATTCAGGAACGTCTGGAGCGGGAGTATAACCTGGATCTGGTCACCACCGCGCCAAGCGTTATTTACCATGTCCACAAGAAGAACGGGGAAATGATCGAACTGACCAATCCGTCCAATCTTCCGGACCCGACGGAGATCGAGTACATGGAGGAGCCGATCGTCAGCGCGGAGATCATGGTTACCACGGAATTTGTGGGTGCGATCATGAAGCTCTGCCAGGAGCGGCGCGGCGTGTATCTGGGCATGGAGTATATGGAGGAAACCAGAGCACTGTTAAAATATGAGCTTCCGCTGAATGAGATCATCTATGACTTTTTTGATGCACTGAAATCCCGCTCCAGAGGCTATGCTTCCTTTGACTATGAGCTGAAGGGCTATGAACGCTCTGAGCTGGTGAAGCTGGATATTCTGGTCAATAAGGAAGAAGTGGATGCGTTGTCTTTCATTGTACACGCAGATTCCGCTTATGAGCGCGGAAGAAAAATGTGCGAGAAGCTGAAGGACGAGATTCCGAGACATCTGTTTGAGATTCCGATTCAGGCGGCTGTGGGCGGCAAGATCATTGCCCGTGAGACCGTGAAGGCGATGCGCAAGGATGTGCTGGCAAAATGCTACGGCGGCGATATCAGCCGTAAGAGAAAGCTTCTGGAAAAGCAGAAGGAAGGAAAGAAGCGGATGCGCCAGGTCGGAAATGTAGAGATTCCGCAGAAGGCATTTATGAGTGTTCTGAAGCTGGACGAGGAGTAGGCAAGGGAAAGTAGGGGAAAGAAACGGTTGAAAAAACGATGGGAAGGAAAAAGAAACCATTAGAACTTTATATCCACATTCCGTTTTGTCTGCAGAAATGCCTGTACTGTGATTTTTTGTCCTTTCCGGCAGATGAACGGGCCAGGGCCGAGTATATGGATCAGCTTCGGTGCGAGATCCTGACTTCCGGGCCATGGTATCCGGAATATGAAGTGGTTACGATTTTTATTGGGGGAGGAACGCCGTCATCTCTGGAACCGGAGCAGATCACGCTCCTGATGCAGGCGGTGTACCGGGCATTTTCCGTTTCGGCGGATGCGGAGATTACGATTGAGGTAAACCCGGGAACGCGGCTGGCCGGTAAGCTTCCGCTGTACCGGGCGGCGGGAATCAACCGGCTCAGTATAGGACTTCAGTCGGCCCGGAATGAGGAACTGAAGCTTCTGGGGCGGATTCACACCTTTGAAGATTTTTTGAACAGCTATCAGAGCGCCAGAATGGCAGGGTTTTCCAACATCAACGTGGACCTGATGAGTGCGATTCCCGGTCAGAGCGCGGAAAGCTGGCGGAATACGATTCGGAAGGTGATTATGCTGAAGCCGGAGCATATCTCCGCGTACAGCCTGATTGTGGAGGAGGGAACGCCCTTCGGCAGTCATTACGGGACCGGGGAAGAAAAACGGGCAGAGAAGCCGGAGAAGGAAGAAAAACGGGCAGAGAAGCCGGCAGCCGGCCGTGCGGACGCTCTGCGTGGATGGCCTCCGCTGGCGGACGAGGAGGAGGAGCGCCGGATGTATTATCTGGCCAAAACCTTTCTGGAGGAGGCCGGCTTTAAACGCTATGAGATTTCCAATTATGCGAAGCCGGGCTTTGAATGCCGCCATAACATCGGCTACTGGACCGGCGTGGAATATCTGGGCTTCGGCCTGGGGGCTTCCTCCTATGTGGACGGCTGCCGGTTCAGCAACGAGCGCAGCATGCAGACGTATCAGAGTCTGGATTTTTCCATGGACGGTCTGGAACGGCTCCACGGGAAGGTGCATGCACAGAGCCGAAAGGAAGAGATGGAGGAATTCATGTTCCTGGGTCTTCGGATGACGGAGGGGGTGTCCGCGGCAAGGTTTATCCGGCGTTTCGGGGTTACCATGAGTGATGTTTACGGAAATGTCATTGAAAAGCTGGTTCAGAACCGGCTGCTCGTCCGACGGGACGGAAATCTGTTTCTGACGGACTGGGGAATCGATGTCAGCAATTATGTGATGAGTGAGTTTTTGCTGGATTAGCCTAAAGAGCAGTCATTGCACTGCCGCAGAGAAAGGCCCCGGAGCGGTTGATACGATATCATATCATATGCTCCGGGGCCTTCCCTTCGATCATTGGATCCTTTCTTTTATTCGATTGTTTTTATGCCAGCGTTTCGCGCCTGTTTAAGCCTCTACTACAAATACCTCTGCATACCGGGTACCCTGAATCTGAGTCTCGCCATGGGTATTGTAGAAAATATCGATGTGATTTCCTTTTACACCGCCGCCTTTATCCTCTGCGGTGTAGATAATGCCGTTGATCATGACCTTGGTTCCGTACGGGATGACGCGGGGATCTACGGCGATGGTGTGGTTTGCACTGGCGATCGCGCCGGTGCTGGTGTGGCGTCCCCAGCCTTCAGAGCAGGAACGGCACGGGCAGTAGCCGGTAGTCTTAAAAACACCCAGGGAACGAAGCTGCGGCTGTCCCTTTGTGTACTGGCGGTCGCCGCCGATGACCTGTCCCTCTGCATATACATGAACGGTATAGGTGCCGTCTGCAAGCTCCGACCAGTCCATCGGGATCAAGAAGCCGCAGGCCCCGCTGCCGTAGCCGCTTGCGGCTACATCATCGCGCTGCTGATCTGCCAGAACCATTTCTTCCTTTATGGTATTGCCGGCTGCGTCGGCAACAAAGACCGCTACATAAACCGGTTCATCCGGCGTTTCTGCATTCCATGCCCAGCCGGAGATGGAATCCTCCTGGATCTCATCTACGTTGCCGTGCACCTGAGCGGCCATGGCCGTAATGCTGCAGCCCAGCACAAACGCTGCGGTGAACAAAGTATTTATCAGGTATTTTTTGATATTCGTTGCTTTCTTAAAATTCATGAAAAATCCTTCCTTTCCAATGTGGCTTTTTTATACAGAACCGTCTTTTTTTCAGCTTGTTTTGATGCTGTATAAAATAGCAATTAAAAGTTAATACAAAATAAAAATATGTAATACTTTTGTAACAATCACTGGCAATTGCCTATTTTACACCTTTTTTTTCGTTTGTCAAGTCTGTGCAGCAGAGCAGGAACGGCGAAAAAGGAGGTGAAACAGAGGAAAAGAAAGAAATTCTGGCGGATTCTGCCAAAAAAAATCGGAACTATTCGGATAAAATCGGACGAAATTTCCCGTACAGAAAAAAAGGACGGGCAAAAAAACGGAGATATGACATATCATATGCCGCCTTTTTGGCGGCAAAATTACGGAAGAAGAAAGACCTCCTGCAGAAACAGAATCGGAAGACTTCCTATAATATATAGGTTTGCCCAGCGAGAAAAAGCCAGAATCTCCAGGATTTTTCAACTTTTTAAAAATACCTATTGACAAATAATATGGATTGTAATATATTAACTTATGTAGAAATTAGCACTCGTTATAGTTGAGTGCTAACAAGAAACAACAAGCAGGGCAGAGAATAATCTGAACCTGCAGCTTCATATCAGGAAACAATAAGAAAGGCGGGAATGGAATTGGAGTTGGACGGAAGGAAGGTTACCATATTGAAGGCAATTATCAAAACCTATTTGGAAACCGGAGAACCGGTTGGTTCCAGGACCATTTCCAAGTATTCCGATTTAAAACTTAGTTCTGCCACTATCCGGAATGAAATGTCGGATCTGGAGGAGATGGGTTATATCATTCAGCCCCATACCTCCGCAGGACGGATTCCTTCAGATAAGGGCTACCGGTTCTATGTAGACCAGCTGATGGAAGAGAAGGACCAGGAGGTCAGTCAGGTGCAGGAGCTGATGATTCAGCGAGTGGATCGTCTGGAGCTGGTTCTGAAGAAACTGGTGCAGATGCTTGCATCGAATACCAACTACGCCGCACTGATCAGCGGCCCTCAGTATCATCAGAACAAGCTGAAATTTATTCAGCTGTCCAAGGTTGATTCCGAGAAGCTGCTTCTGGTGCTGGTTATGGAAGGAAACATTATCAAAAACAGCATGCTTCCGCTGACCAAGCCGCTTCGTGATGACGAGATCCTGAATCTGAACATTGTACTGAACAGTTCCCTGAATGGTCTTTCGATTGATGAGATCAATCTGGGTGTGATCAGCAGGATGAAGGAGCAGGCCGGAGTCAACAGCGACGTGATTGAGCAGGTGCTAAACCGGATTGCAGAGGCGGTCCGGGCCGACGCAGAAGACCTGCCGATCTACACCAGCGGCGCGACCAACATTTTCAAGTACCCGGAGCTGAGCGACGGGGAAAACGCCAGCCGGCTGTTAAGCACCTTCGAGCAGAAGGACCGGCTGCAGGAGCTGATTGCCGATGTCAACTCCAGGGAGGAGACCGCAGGCACCGGAATTCAGGTGTACATCGGCGACGAGATGCCGGTACAGAGCATGAAGGACTGCAGCGTGGTCACTGCCAATTATGTACTGGGCGAGGGCCTTCGCGGAACAATCGGCATTATCGGTCCGAAGCGTATGGACTATGATAAGGTAGTCAGCACGCTGCGGAATGTGATGAACCAGCTGGATACAGCCTTTAACAAACCGCCGTCAGGCGATGACAGTTAGAATGAAAGGTGATCAAAACGTGGAAGAGACAATAAAGAATAATCAGACAGAAGAGGGAGCCGGGGAGACCCAGGAGACACCGGGCGGTCAGAACGAGGAAAACACAGCCGGAACGGCTCCGGAGACGGATACCGCCGGTGAGGCCGGGACGGACAGCACAGCAGACGCCGGTGCAGAGCCGGAAGGCGGCGCGCAGGCAGACGGCGCCCCGGAAAAGAAGGGTTTCTTCCGGAAGAAGGATAAGAAGGACCCGAAGGATGAGAAGATCGAGGAGCTGACAGACCGGCTGAAGCGTTCCATGGCAGAGTTTGACAACTTCCGGAAACGGACGGAGAAGGAAAAATCCGCCATGTATGAGATCGGAGCCAAGGATGTTATTGAAAAGATCCTTCCGATTGTCGATAACTTTGAGAGAGGTCTGGCTTCGATTCCCGAGGAGGCAAAAGGAACGCCTTTTGCAGAAGGAATGGAAAAGATCTACAAGCAGTTTACCAAGACTCTGGAGGATATGGGGGTAACCCCGATTGAGGCAGTCGGAAAAGAATTTGATCCGAACTTCCACAACGCAGTGATGCATATCGAAGATGAGAATTTTGGTGAGAACATCGTCTCCCAGGAGCTTCAGAAGGGCTACATGTACCGGGACAGCGTGGTACGCCACAGCATGGTACAGGTTGCAAACTGACAGGGAGCAGGCAGCGGAGAAGCATATCCGATAACATTTTCATTGATTTGATTTTATATAGGAGGAAAAAACTATGAGCAAGATTATTGGTATTGACTTAGGTACGACCAACAGCTGTGTAGCGGTTATGGAAGGCGGAAAGCCAACCGTTATCGCAAACGCAGAGGGCGTCAGAACGACCCCGTCTGTTGTTGCATTTACAAAAACCGGAGAGCGTCTGGTAGGTGAGCCGGCAAAGCGTCAGGCAGTTACCAACGCAGACCGTACCATCTCTTCGATCAAGAGACATATGGGCACCGATTACAAGGTATCCATTGATGACAAGAAGTACACCCCACAGGAAATTTCCGCTATGATCCTTCAGAAGCTGAAGGCAGATGCAGAGAGCTACCTGGGCGAGAAGGTAAGTGAGGCAGTTATCACGGTTCCGGCTTACTTCAACGACGCACAGCGTCAGGCAACCAAGGATGCAGGCAAGATTGCCGGCCTGGATGTAAAGCGTATCATCAACGAGCCGACCGCAGCTGCACTGGCATACGGCCTGGACAATGAAAAAGAGCAGAAGATTATGGTATACGACTTAGGCGGCGGCACCTTCGATGTTTCCATCATCGAGATCGGCGACGGCGTAATCGAAGTACTTTCCACCAACGGCGATACCCGTCTGGGCGGCGATGATTTTGATAATGCCATCACCCAGTGGATGATCAGTGAATTCAAGAAGGCAGAGGGCGTAGACCTTTCCAACGATAAGATGGCTCTGCAGAGATTAAAGGAAGCAGCAGAGAAGGCAAAGAAGGAGCTGTCCACCGCGACGACCACCAACATCAACCTGCCGTTCATCACGGCTACCGCAGAAGGCCCGAAGCATCTGGATATGAACCTGTCCAGAGCAAAATTTGACGAACTGACTCATGATCTGATCGAGAGAACGGCAATCCCGGTACAGAACGCATTGAGAGATGCAGGCATCACCGCAGCAGAGCTGGGCAAGGTCCTGTTAGTCGGCGGTTCTACCCGTATGATCTCCGCACAGGATAAGGTAAAGCAGTTAACCGGCAAGGAGCCGAGCAAGTCCCTGAATCCGGATGAGTGCGTAGCCATCGGTGCAGCGATCCAGGGCGGCAAGCTGGCAGGCGATGCCGGTGCAGGTGATATCCTGCTGCTGGATGTAACGCCTCTGTCCCTGTCCATCGAGACCATGGGCGGCGTGGCAACCAGACTGATTGAGAGAAACACCACCATTCCGACCAAGAAGAGCCAGATCTTCTCTACCGCAGCTGACAACCAGACTGCCGTTGATATCCATGTAGTACAGGGTGAGCGTCAGTTTGCACGGGACAACAAGACCTTAGGCCAGTTCCGTCTGGATGGTATCCCGCCGGCAAGAAGAGGCGTTCCGCAGATCGAGGTTACCTTCGATATTGATGCGAACGGTATTGTAAATGTATCCGCCAAGGATTTAGGTACCGGCAAGGAGCAGCACATCACCATTACTTCCGGTTCCAACATGTCTGATGACGATATCCAGAAGGCTGTCAAGGAAGCGGCTGAGTATGAGGCTCAGGATAAGAAGAAGAAGGAAGCAATCGATGCAAGAAACGACGCAGATGCCATGGTATTCCAGACCGAGAAGGCAATGGAAGAAGTAGGAGACAAGATCGATGCATCCGATAAGGCAGCCGTTGAGGCAGATTTAAATGCATTAAAGGAAGCAATCAACAAGGCTCCGGTTGACCAGATGACCGATGCGCAGGTAGAGGAAATCAAGGCCGGCAAGGAGAAGCTGATGAACAGTGCACAGAAGCTGTTCGCAAAGGTTTACGAGCAGGCTCAGGGCGCAGCTGGCCAGGCGGGTCCGGATATGGGCGGCGCAGCAGGAGCCGGCAGCCAGAGCAGTTCCAATTACGGCGATGATGTAGTTGACGGCGACTTCAAAGAAGTATAAAATATAGAAACTGTAAGTTGCAGAATAAAGGGGGATTTGCGGGCTTTCCGCAAGCCCCCATTGCAGGTTAGAGAGGATTAGCATTATGGCAGAGAAAAGAGATTATTATGAGGTCTTAGGTGTTCCGAAGAATGCTGATGAGGCCGCCATAAAGAAGGCATATCGTGTGCTGGCAAAAAAATACCATCCCGATGCGAATCCGGGCGATGAAGCTGCCGCTGAAAAATTCAAGGAGGCCTCGGAGGCATACAGCGTCCTGAGCGACCCGCAGAAACGGCAGCAGTACGACCAGTTCGGTCATGCGGCATTCGACGGCGGAGCAGGAGGCGGAGCCGGCGGGTTCGGAGGCTTTGATTTCAACAGTGCGGATATGGGCGATATTTTCGGAGATATCTTCGGAGATATCTTTGGCGGCGGACGCAGCAGCCGGGGCCGTGCGAACAACGGCCCGATGCGCGGAGCCAATGTCCGGGGTTCTGTCCGCATTACCTTTGAGGAAGCCGTATTCGGCTGCGAGAAGGAAATTGAGGCCAACTATAAGGAAGAGTGTTCCAGCTGTCACGGAACCGGGGCCAAGGCAGGTACATCGCCGGTTACCTGTACAAAATGTAACGGAAAAGGAAAGATCACCTATGTTCAGCAGTCCTTCTTCGGTCAGGTACAGAATGTTCAGACCTGTCCGGACTGCGGCGGCACAGGAAAGGTCATCAAGGAGAAATGTCCGGACTGCTACGGCACCGGATACAAGACCACCAGAAAGAAATTCAAGGTATCCATTCCGGCCGGTATTGACAATGGCCAGTGCGTACGTCTGGCCGGCGCAGGCGAGCCGGGCCGGAACGGCGGCGAGCGCGGCGATATGCTGGTAGAGGCTGTGGTTTCCCAGCATCCGATCTTCAAGCGTCAGGATACCAGCATCTTCTCCACCGTGCCGATCTCCTTTGCAAGAGCGGCGCTGGGCGGTCCGATCCGGATCAAGACGGTGGACGGCGAGGTGGAGTACGACGTAAAGCCGGGTACCCAGACGGATACCAAGATCCGCTTAAAGGGCAAGGGCGTTCCGTCCTTACGGAACCGGAATCTGCGCGGTGATCATTATGTCACTCTGGTTGTCCAGGTGCCGGAGCGGATGAATGAGGCTCAGAAGGAAGCGCTCCGAAAGTTTGACGAGGCCATGACCGGAGTCCGATCGGAGGAAGAAAAGAAGCCAAAATGGAAGGATATTTTTAATAAGTCCGAGAAATAAGGAACATTTTAAAAATCTCAGGAATCCTCTGAAGGGCAGAGGAAACCTGGGGTTTTTCTTTGTCAAGTGCATTTTATGTAAAAAATATTACGTTTTACGGTCATTCCTTACATTTTGCTGAAATTTTGGAGAAAGGGCAATAATCCGTCTAAAACCGTTTACTTTTTCGTCAGCGTCACTTATAATAAAGCCAGAGTTAGGGGAGGATGAAGATGGAAGCAGTAGAAGGCGGGATCTTGAAGGTCCGAATGCTTGGTTGTTTTACATTAAATTATGAAGGAAAAGAAATCGTTCTCGGAAAAAACAGTACGGCAAAGTTTATTCAGCTTCTCCAGCTGGTCTGGCTTCAGGGGGATAAGGGCATTGCGAAGGAAGAGCTGATGCGGAGTCTGTTTGACCGGGAAAAGCTTGCGAATTCCAACAACAGCTTTAATAATCTGATCTATCAGATGCGTCAGCAGATGCCGAAGGTAGGGCTTCCGGCCGGACCGTATCTGGTGCGCAGCGGCGGCATTTATCTGCCGGATTCCGCCATTTCGGTGGAGGTAGACGCGGTGGAATTTGAGCGTCTGGCAGATCTGGCCCAGCAGCAGACGGATGAGAAGGAAACGTACCGGTATTATAATCAGGCTCTGGAGCTGTATCACGGCGAGCTGCTTCCGGATATTTCCAATGAGATCTGGGTCACGACGGCCAGCTTTCATTTAAAGAAGCTTTTCATCCGATGCACAGTCTGGGTAGGCGAGTATCTGAAAAAACAGAAGGATTATAGTGAGATGTACCGCGTATACAGCAGGGCCGCGGAGATCTATCCCTTTGAGGACTGGCAGGTCTATCAGATCGACAGCCTGCTCTGCATGGGCGAATACAAGGATGCCTATCAGCTTTATGACAGGACGGTGCGGCTTTATTCCGATGAGATGGGGCTTCCGCCTTCGGACAAGATGATGGAATGCTATGAGCAGATGAGCCGAAAGCTGACCGGATATCCGGGGAAGATCACGGAGATCTGCAGGGAAATCCGGAATGCCAAGAAGTCCCTGGACCGGAACGGAGCATATTACTGCTCTTATCCCAGCTTTATTGATTCTTACTGGGTGATGAGCCGCAGTATGGAGCGGAGCGGTCAGTCGATCTTCATGATGCTGTGTACGCTGGTGGATTATGAGGGTAAGCTGATTGAGAACAGGGAAAAGCTTCAAAAGCGTTCTGAGGCTATGCGGGAGGCGATCCGCAGCTCCCTGCGGAGGGGCGACGTATATACCCGGTACAACCTGTCCCAGTACCTGATTCTGCTGCCAGGCGTTCAGCAGGAGGACTGTTACGGCGTGTTCCGAAGAGTGAGTCAGCGCCTGAAAGGAATGGAAGGTCCCCGGGCTGAGCTGACCTACAGTGTGGTTTCCTTAGCGGATCTGTCGGAGGATCTGGAAGAGGATTTATAAGGAACGCAGGCTGAAAAATAATAGATTATATTATAGAGAAAATCAGAAAAACATACGGTTATAAGAGAAACATCTCATTCTGCATGATGGAGCATGCAGGGTGGGATGTTATTTTTTTGCTGTAAAAATTCCGCTGCCGGGCACATGCAGGTTTGCTTTTCCTGTCAGAATATCGAATTTCCATATTATGGAATCTTGAAATGAATCAAATGGAAAACACATCGAGATCATCAAAAATAATCACAAAAAAATCACAAAAAATGATAAATGAAATGATTGTAAATTTGGTAAAGTAGGAACAGATAGAAAATCCTGGGTATACTATGGAGATTGGCGGATGAATGGTTATCTACGTTGACAGACAGGAAAGCAAAGCCGCAGGCTGGAGAAGCATTCAGCGACGGATCGCGATAGAGAGAAACTTGAGGCAGATAAAGGGGACGGAGTGACTATGGGTGAAGGAAAACCGCAGGAGAAGGAAAAAAGCAAGGGAACATTCCTTATAAAGATTAATTACAGTGAGAATGCAACCTGGCAAGGGGAAGTAACCTGGGTGGAAGCAAAGAGAAAACAGGGATTCCGCAGTGCATTAGAACTGATTAAGTTGATTGACAGTGCAGTGGAAAAGACAGAAGAAATATGACAGGATGGTATAGAGGAAGACATGGCAAGTAGAGATTTGCGTAAATTAAGCCGAACAGATCTTTTGGAATTGCTGCTTGAAATGGGAAACAAGAATGAAAGACTGACAGCAGAGGTCAACAGACTCCAGAAGGAACTGAAGCAGCGCGATATTCTGATAAAAAATGCGGGTTCGATCGCAGAGGCGGCCCTGAAGCTGAACGGAGTCTTTGAAGCAGCTCAGGCAGCAGCAGATCAATATCTGGAAAATCTTGCGAGACTGAATCGGGAAGCAGCAGAAGAAGAAACAACAGAAGAAGAAATAGAAGAAGAAACAGCAGACCAGGAAAATGAATGAGGAATCGGCAGGACAAAAGCATGGGAAGGAAAAGAGCATGAGAAGAGACAGGCCTAGGAAAGAGCTGGAGGAGCCATCCTTAGTTCAAGTTCAGTCTGAGTTGAGGCGGATGCGGCGGAGAAATGAATACCGGAAGACACTGCGCGGAACCATAGATGTTTTGATTGTAGTGGCGGCCATCGCAATTCTTGTTGCGACAATGTTTCTCCCGGTCCTGCAGGTGTGCGGAACCAGCATGGAACCCACACTGGAATCCGGCCAGATTGTTTTGGCAATAAAAAATGCAGACTTCGAACGAGGAGACATCGTAGCATTTTATTATAATAATAAAATCCTTTTGAAACGGGTGATCGGAAATTCGGGAGACTGGATCAAGATCAGCGAAGATGGAACCGTTTATGTGAACGATCAGGAACTGGACGAACCCTATCTGACAGAAAAGAGTCTGGGGCAATGTGATATTACGTTCCCCTATCAGGTGCCGGATGGAAGGATTTTCGTACTGGGGGACCATCGGGCTACCTCGGTGGACAGCCGTACCACGGCGATCGGAAGTATTGCAGATGAATTTATTGTAGGTAAAGTAGAATTTCGAGTATGGCCGCTAAACAGAATCGGCAGAATCAGATAGAAAGGAGCACGGACAGCTGTGAATACAAGGTTAAAGCGAAGCATCAGGAGGCATTTGGACAACCGCAAAAAGAGAAAGAACATTGTAATGAGTGCAGTTGCACTTTCTATTGTTACGGTTCTTTCTGTTTATGGAGTATTGCTGCAGCCAGCGATCAGCCAGGAGAAAAAGCAGATGCTGCTGACAGCAGACAAGGTGCGGGCTGGATACGAGGATATCCTGACCGTAGATGTGACGGCAGCGGCAAAGCCGGAGCAGGAAGAAACCTTTTTCCTGATTTCCATGGAAGAAAACGGTGCAATGCTGTCGGATGAGTATGAGTTTGATGAAGAAGGCATTACAGTCATTGAGCTGGAGGATGACCGGGAGCTGGAGCTGCATCGTGAAACGGATGAGGAAGAGCAGACGACCAATTACTGGTTCTTATTAAAAGAGGGAGAAAAGGCTGCTTTTTCTCTTAACTGTGTTTCTGTGTTTGGTCCATCGAGGATCGCGACTGCAAGCGATGCAGTCAGGAAAGCATCTTCAAGCAATGCTGAGACGAAGGATTTTGTGAAAGCAGAGGTTTCTCTGCATGATGTAACATCGGTTCAGGCGGTTCAGGATCAGGCGGAGGCAAAAGAGGCTGAAGCTGATGAACCGGATGAAAAGGAGGATACAGCAGAAAAGGACGACGCAGCGGAAAAGGACGCGGCGGAGGAAAAAGAGGCTGAAGACGACAAACCGGATGCGGAGCCGGAAGAGAAGGAAGAAGAAGCCGGGGCAGCAGAGCAGGAAGAGGATGCAGAAAACGCGGAACCGGAAGAAAATGGTTCTGACGCGGAGGCAGAAGAAGCCGATCCTTCTGATACAGAAGCAGAACGCTCCGAGAATGAGCCGGAAGCGGTAGAGCCTTCTGAGACAGAGAAAGCAGAGGCTTCGAAAGAAACCGAAACGGTAAATGAGAAGGAAACGGCGGTAAGGGAAACTGCGGAAACAGAAGCCGCTCCTGAAAAGGAAACAGAAGCAGAAGAAGTCGGAGCCGCAGGATCATCAGGAGGCGGAACAGGCAGCGCAGCGGCATCCGGAGCGGGAAGTACCGTCAAACTGCTGGATCCGGACGAAGATGAGGAACTGGACGAAGCAGAGTTTGGAGATGAGCTGACTCTGAAGATCACCTACACCTCCGGAGAGGATCTGGAAGCGTGTGAGGAGAAGCTGGAGGACGGCGACGAGCTGACTCTGACCTGGCTCAGTGAAGAGGTACTGGAGATTGAGGGCATTGCAGAACTGAATGTAGAAGTAGATTCAGAAGATGTTTATGTCGGAGATGCGGTTCCTGTAACCGTAACAGCTTCCTTATCGGAGGACGCGATGGAGTCCAAGATCGTCAGCCTGGTTATGAATTCGAAGAAGGCCGGACTGAGCGATGATTTTGAATTTGAAAGCGGAATTTGTGAGATCACAGATGATAATGGAAATATGATTCTTCTGCATCGTCAGAAGACGGATAAGGCAGACCAGGCAGTTTACTGGTTCCCGCTGGATCCGGGCATGGATGCATCCTTTGAGCTGACTCTGGTGGATGAAGCTGATCTCAGCTTCCTGGAGGGAGAAAGCAATGAGGCAGAAGAGGAAGAAGACGAGGATGAGGTTTATATGACCGCAAGTCCGTCTGATACCAGAAGCTTTCTGCTCTGGTATACCGAGCAGTCTGACCGGAAACTGGAAGAAGAAAAGGAAAGACGCGAGGCAATGAAAACTGCATCTGCGAGCGATGCACAGGCAACAGAGGATACCGAAGAGGAAACCACAGACGAGGAAACAGATGAATTCTCGGATGGCCTCCGGATCGAGTCCAGTCTGGAGCTGTACGCCGGTGTAGGCTACAGCCGCAGCAATTCCAGAAGCGATGCGTTGAAGCGGCCGGTGGCAACCCTGAACTGGCTGGCAGAAGGCGAGTACATCTTAACGGCTGTGACAGATGACGGCGTGAAGGTAACACTGACTGCACCGAATGCGGCATTCCCGGGAACGGGCAATCTGGAGCTGTCCGTAAGAGAACTGACTGGTGAAGAAGCGGAAGCAGCTGAAAAGCTGATCCAGGAAAAGGCCGGACAGGCGAACCAGAGCATTGAAGGAATGCGTCTGTGGGATATCACGATCCTGAACGACGGCGAGGAGATCCAGCCTCAGGAACCGGTTCATGTGACCTTTACCAATCTTCCGGAAACGAAGGAAGGTGCAGCGAAAGTTGTCTACCATGTAGATGGAGAAACCGCTCAGGTAAACGATATGAATGCGGTCAGTGAAGAAGACGGAACACTGGTGATCCAGACGAATCACTTCTCTACATATGCTACGGGAGATGTGATGCCGCTGGATGCGGAAACTACTACATCTGTTACAGTGATAAAGCGGTGGGTTGATAATGGTGAAGCAGTAACACATGATGATGTAACGATTCGTTTATTAGCAAACGAAGTAGAAAAGAATACCTTAACACTGAATGAGGGTAATGCGTGGAGTGGCAGTTTTCCTGAACTTCCATTAAAAGATGATCAGGGTAAGGAAATTCAGTATACGGTTCGAGAAGATTCTGTACCCGGTTATATTACCAGTTACACAGAGCAGAGCGCAGGAACAAAGGAAGTGTGGGTTCCGGCTACGAATTTCAGCAATGGTGATGAGTTTTTAATTGTATATGATAATAATGCGATCACTAATTCTAATTCGAGCAATTTATCAGCTACATCTGTTAGTATTCTGAATAACAGTATTACTGTGGACGGAATAGAGTATGAGCAGTATATTGAGAGCGTTACGGATAACCAGAAGTGGAAGGCAACAACAAGCGGAAGTGATTTTGTACTTCAAAATGTTGGGACGAGTAGATATTTGAGGCGCAACAATAACAATAGTAAATTCCAGACTGACAGCTATAGGAGCAGTGATATTACCTATAATAATGGGCACATTAGTAGTTCTGGTTTGCTTGCTAAATATTATATGAATGGTAATGGAACGATTGTTCAAAATGAGACTTCTGCAACGAACTACACTCTTTATAAAAAGGTCACTATGGAGGACGAATCAACCGGAAAAAATATTATTATAACGAATACTAAGACAATTGATATTGAAATCGGAGGTGGTGGCGGAAATCTGGAGCACGCCAAAACGATAGATTATCTTGGGGATAATGAGAGCAATCCGGATACCAGTGTGAGTGGTGATGATTTATACAGATTGTATTTGGATATAACTGGTCAGGATGCACCGATGGATTTAGTTATTGTGGTAGACCGGTCAGGCAGTATGGATGATCCTGTTTCTTCAAGTGATAATACTGCAAGAGATGTGGCGGTGGAGCGTTTGTTGAATGGATATGGTAGTCAGCCAAGCTTTATAGAACAGTTTTTAAATTTAAATGAAGAAAATCAAATTTCGATTGTTTGGTTTGCGTCGGTGTCTGGTAAAGGCGTGTTTACTACTGGCGAATCAGGAATTGTTCAAGATTGGCGTAGCACTTTTACTAAAGTTAACAATAACTCAAACGGTGATACGAATAATATTGGTGGAAAGGATGGCTATGGAACAGATTACATGGCTGGTTTGTGGAAAGCTGCAGATATGATAAATGATCCTGCAGTGGCAACTAATGGACATGCAAAAATGGTGTTGTTTTTAACTGATGGAACCCCCACAAAATATGTTGTAAAAAGTTCAAATGATTCTACGGTTGCAACATATAATGATTATTTAGGATGGAAGGCAGGTAATAACAATTCGCTTTATAGAACAGGATCTGGTAGCTCCACTACTAATGATGAGATTAATGCAACAAAAGCATGCTTTGATGAGTTTGTTCAATATAATCCTGGTGTTGTTTTTGCCAATATTATGTTTGCAGGTGAAGATGAGTATGGTGTATTAGCTTATATGGTTAGAAATGGAGGAGGTTCCTACACTGCGGATTCTGCTGATAGCTTGTTTGAGATATTACAGGACTATTTTATTAGAAACAAGGCGACTAACGTTACGATTACTGACCAGATAAGTAAGTATGTTGAATGGTATGCAGAATCACCTGATTTGGTAATCACGAAAACAAAGGTGGATGATTCGACAGATTCAACAATTATTTGGCAAGCTGTAGCTGATGATGGAACGAATGGAATAGGAAAGGCAACCTATGAAAATTATGATAAGAATGTTGACATGAATATTATTCAATCGGTTACCTATACACCAGCTAGTAGTTCAGAAGGGGGTAGTAGCAGTACAGGAACCTTACAGGTAGTATTTAATCCAGAATACGCATTGGATAAGGAATATAAATATACGGTTTCATTTAATGTGGAGATTACACAGACTTCATTTGATGAATGGGGAGCAAATAAGGAAAATGGTGATTCTACAGGTTATAATGGTGTAACTGGCGAGGATGCTACAGATTATGGCAGCAACATAACAAGTTCTAAGCAGCCGGGATTCCATTCAAATGCGAGTGCAACGGTTTCATATTTCACAAGAGATCAGGCATATTCGGAAGATTATAAGCATCCTGTAATTCAAGTTGATGGACTGGGCATTGCTGTGCAGAAAGTAAATGCAAATGATATGACAGAGCCTTTATCTGGTGCGAAGTTTGATTTGTATAAAAAAGTGTCTGTGAAAGATGATTCTTCTGTGCAATTTTCTGGATTACCTGGAATGGAGAATGCTTACTGGAACAAAGTAAACAGCGTAAGCCTGGAAACAGATGAAAATGGAACGTTTAATATTAACAGCTTGGTAAGGAATCAAACCTATTGTTTGGTTGAGACAAGTGCTCCGAACGGATTCCAGAAGCTGACAGTTCCGATTGGCTTTACGGTTGCTTCGAATGGTACTTCAATTACTGTAACACCTGAAAGTGCTATGGCAGAAGTCATTGTAGATTCTGACACAAATGTCATTACTTTACAGATTAAAAATACAGCAGGAACAATCCTTCCGAGTACTGGAGGCAGCGGTACGCTTCCGTATACAATAGCCGGACTGGCCATTTTAATGGCATTCGGTTTGATGTATAGAAGAACTTTGAAAGGAGGTCAAAGGACTTAAAATATATTAAGTAATTAAAAAAATCAAAAACGAAAAAGAAAAGAAAGGAAACATGACAATGAAGAGAATGAAAAAGTTATTGAGTATTATGATGGCAGTAATCATGATCCTCGCTATGGCAGCTCCGGCGTATGCGGATGGTGGCTATTCCATTACTGTTAGCAAAGACGTGGACACGTCTGTATCTATTGAAGGCAATACTTATACTGCCTACAAAATGTTTGATGTAACATATAATAGTGATAAGACAGCATATTCATATGAGTTGACATCTGATTTTACGGAGTTTACCTACACATATAATAATGTTGAGTATAAGGGTGATGCGGACGATGGCGAAAATAATTTAGTTGCATTGCTTGAAACTATGGGTGATGATTCTGTTGAATTGAATGCTTTTTCTGTCGCAGTATATAATTATATCAAGGATAATAGTATTGCTTCAGCTGGAACGGCAACTGTTGAAGCAGGACAAACATCAGCAACGATTGAATTAGATACCGCAGGTTACTACGTTGTTGCTGGTACTGCGACGAATACTGAAGAATCTGATAACGATTCCGTAACTGCACTTTGCGCATTAACGACTACAAAGCCGAGTGCCAGCGTAACGGTAAAGGCAGATGCTCCGTCTATAGATAAAAAGATTGTTGAAGGTGCTAATAAAGTAACTGTCAATAATGCAGCAATTGGAGATACGGTATCTTATGAGATTACTTCTGAAGTTCCGAAGATGACGGGATATACGAGCTATTCTTATAAGGTAACGGATACTCTGGCAGAAGGTTTGACTTATAAAGAGGGTTCTTTAAAAGTTATGGTTGGTGGTACAGAAAAAACTGCGGATAGTGATAATGAGACAAATGATTATTCACTTGATGTTCAGACTGATGGTACTACAGGTGTGACTACTATTGTAATTGATTTTCACAATTTTGTAGATTATACAGCAGGACAGGCGATTGTTATTACCTATCAGGCAACTTTAAACATAAGTGCAAAAGTTGGTGTAGAGGCTAATATTAATGAGGTTAAGTTAGAGTATTCCAGTGACCCGAATGATGCAAATCAGAAGAATGAGACTCCTGCTCATAAAGTTTTTACATATGTAACTGGCGTAAAGATTGACAAATATAGATTAAGTGGCAATGATAAGGTATCATTAGCTGGTGCTGAGTTTAAATTAGAGTCAGAGAATGGTGAATTAAATATTGTTGTAATGCCAGAAGGAATTAAATATGTTGAAGATGGCGAGGGCATTTATTATAAATTAAAGAGTGGTGCATATACAACGGTCTCACCTGATGATGAAAATGCATATTTATATGTAGAACCTGATGCGGAGGGAAATTATCAGAAATATTCTGTTGGCGAGACACCATATACCTTTGCAACTACAGGAACCGATGCAGTTGACGCACAGGCGTTTGTTACTGCTGAGGGTAGTTTGATCTTCAAAGGTTTGCCGGCAGGTAGTTATGAGTTAACTGAGGTTACTGCTCCAGAAGGCTATAATATATTAAAGGCTCCTATTGCTTTTACGATTACCTTTAATGGTCAGAAGCAGGGTAGTGAAAAGGCGAACTGGTCTGTTGATGAAAATAGCGGAGCTACTATTATTGCAGAAACAGATGATGACGGAAAGGAGTTGGAAAATGCTGGATATGTTCATATTGAAGTTGAAAATAAATCTGGCAGCGAGCTTCCTTCCACCGGTGGCATCGGTACGACTATCTTTACCGTATCCGGTCTGATCCTGATGCTGGGTGCTGGCATCCTGTTAGTTACCAAGCGCAGAATGTCTGCAAAGGATCTGTAAGATTGATATGACGTAAAGTCAGAAATGTAGCATAGCAATACCGCTGTATCTGAGAGGTCAGATTTCTGGCCTCTCCAGATACAGCAGTAAGGAGAGGTCTATGAAGAAACATTTATCGACAATTTTATTAAGCTTGCTTTTCTTGATAGGTCTTTCCTTACTGCTGTATCCTGTAGTAAGCGACTATTGGAATTCCCTGCATCAGAGCCGGGTAATCATGAACTACGAGCAGCAGTTGGCAGAAGTAAGTCGGGAGGATGAAGAAAAGTGCTGGGCGGAAGCGGTTGCCTACAATCAGAGGCTTTTTTCAAAAGCTGACCGTTATGAAATGACGCCGGAGGAAGAGGAGGAGTACAATCAGCAGCTGAATCTGACTGGAAATGGGGTTATGGGATATATTGAGATTCCATCCATTCAGGTTTCTCTGCCATTGTACCATGGAACGTCAGAAGCTGTTCTTCAGGCAGGAATCGGGCATCTGGAGGGAAGTTCCCTTCCGGTCGGTGGGGAAAGCACCCATTCGGTATTATCCGGACATCGTGGGCTGCCGTCGGCAAAGCTCTTTTCTAACCTGGATAAAATGAATGTGGGAGATGTCTTTTATCTTCATATTGCGGGAAGAACTCTGGAGTATACGGTAGATCAGCTTTTGGTAGTTCTGCCAAATGAAGTCGAAGCATTGAACATTGAGGAGGGGAAGGACTATTGCACGCTGGTTACCTGTACACCCTACGGGATAAACAGCCACCGAATGCTTGTCCGGGGAGCACGCAGTGAGTACGATCAAAAGTTGGAGGTCTACGTTGCTTCTGATGCGTATCAGCTTGATCCGGTGTTGGTAATGCCATTTGTGGCAGCGCCGCTTTTTATCATTGTATTGATCTGGTTGCTGCTCAGTACGTCACCTTCAAAGAGAAAGAACCTCAGTAACTCTCAAAATATAACAGAAAAGAAGGAAGAAAGCCATGAAGAAAATGATTAATTGGAAGAGGGCGGCGGCTCTTTTCACATCTGTGATGCTGATGATGGCCAGCTTTTGCCAGACAACGTTTGCGTCGGGGAATATTGATGAGGGTAAGAAGATCTGTCTGACGATCGATCTTGAGTCAGCCAGCAAGAAAGCTTCAATTTCTCTTTATGAAGTAGGAGTCTGGAGCGGTGAAGAAGGAAAATATGTAATTTCAGATCTTTATTCTGCTTCAGGGGCTTCTCTGGAAGGAGAGGATTCTTCCAAAATGCTGGAGGCGGCTAAGAAACTGAAAGCCTATGCAGAGGAAAAGAAGATAGCGGCGACAGCAACGAAGGCGACTGAGAGCGGCAAAGTTGAATTTACAAATTTAAAAAGTGCGGTTTACTTGATTTGTCAGAACAAAGGAGTATCAGATAATGTGACAATAACGCCATATTTGATTAAGCTTCCGATGGTCAATCCGGAGACGAATGAATGGGAGTATGAGGTTGTTGCCCGCCCGAAAAATACCAGCGATACTAGCGGAGGAAATAATTCGAGCGGCGGCGGTAGTTCAAGCGGCGGCGGTGGCGGCGGCCGGAAAGATCCGACTCCGACCAGTGCTGCAAGTACAGAACCGACAGAGCCTTCTGTTCCGGATGAGCCAGTGATCGAACTGGAACCTACCCCATTTGATGGCCTTGCAAAAACGGGTGATCGTGGAATGATGCTGGAGACTGTGATTTTTGCGGTATCTGCCTGTGGAATTTTAGGGTTAGTTATTTTCAAGAGACGAAGTGAGAATCGATAATCAGACAGAATAAGAGAGTCAAGAAATAATTTAAATCCCAGGATTGTATTTGCTTTCCTGGGATTTTATCTGTTATTTTATGTGAGTGTCGATAGAGAAAATCAAAATAAAAATCGGATGGTTTTGAACCGTAAAATGCGCAGAGCTTAGCAGTCCGCGCACAGGAAAGCGGAATGAAACAGGCGGAGCCTGATGAATAATGAAAGATGGTAA
>JBJELD010000101.1:0-30116 GCA_051878975.1 Candidatus Caccovicinus sp. | reverse complement strand
GCACCTCTATATTAGCACCATGACGATCTCTATTTAATATCAGATAATCTACCGCCAACATAGTATCAATATATTTTTTCCACCCATTATTAACACAAAATTCATAACGGGATTCATCAGATTTTTTGTTAATCTGATAATAATTATCCAGTGCAGATTTTGTTTCTCCTCTTTTCTTAAAATCCTTTGATGCACACAACCATGTATCATAGATTTTTCCATCCATCTCTATATCTGCATGTATAAGCTGATATTCTAAATGTTCTACCCCCAAAATGGTAAGCAAACGATCAACAATGATTTCATTCACACATTCATGACCAACAATTCCCTTTTCACTGTCAAAATTAGATAACTTATAATATATTTTTTCTCCAGACACCACCGACTGGGATTTTAAAAATGTCCCGGCTGTACCACTGGAATTTCTTGCATGAGACCATTTAAGATATGTAAGATCCTGCTTCTCTGCAATTACCTTCTGCTGCATTCTCGTCACCTCTGTCCAAAATTTAGTGTTTTAAATGATGTTGGGGGCAAAAGGTATTTTGCCCCCTCTGATACCGGATTGCTCCATACTACGTACTCCCGCAATCTTTTAAATATTATAATTATATATTTTTATTTGACGCGCGTCAAATATATTTCAGTTTATCAGTAATAGTATTACCCATTTCCAGAATACTATAAACAGAATATGAAATAAGTTGCTGATATTATAAAAGAAAAATACGTCGCAGCCGACAAAACACTTGTAGGCATAATTGTCCGTGATTTTTTGAACGATATGTTTACTTACCACAAGCGGAATCAAAATTTCCCCTGAATTCGGATAGGACAAAGAAGCCTGCTCCACCGGCGTCAGATTTATCGCCTTCCGGAACAAATAGGGCATTCCGATCAGTACCACATGAAACACCAGTGCAGCTTCGAATGCAAACACGAGCCCTCGGAAAACTTCCGGACTATAATCAATCTGAAACGCATTAATGCTTCCTTGCTTTAAAAGCTCATTATATACCTCAATCACGTCATTTCCAATAATGACCTGGCGCTGATTTCCGCTGCTGACCACTCCCATAACTCCGGGAATTGCTTTCAACGCATCCTTATCTACCTTGCCTGCATCTACAATCGAAAAACGAAGACGTGTAGAACAATGTTCCAGATGAGATACGTTTGCCTCTCCACCGACCTGCTTCAATACCGATTTTGCCAAAATCATCGTCTCTGCTCCGTTGGGAATTCCCCTGTTGACTTGTCCCGGACAACAAAAAAAGACCGATGAAAAATAAGCATACCATATATGCCTTTTCCAATCGATCCTGCCTGCATTACCAGTAACATTAATTCCGGAAATATAGGCCGACTTTTTGTGCGATTTTTACAGCATTGAATATTCGTCAGCAGCATCGGTACTTTGTCAACGCCCAGATACTGTCGGATACAGGAAACCGCAAACTCATGGTCCAGTCCATATTTTCTGCAGCAACATTCCCATCGATACTGCCTGCTATATCATTTGTAACCGATATTTTCAATGCTTGCGGCGGTTCAGTTCCTCTAATGGAATCCGAAGATACTTCCATAACGGCACGCGATAAACATAGGTTCCCTGGTCATCAAACTCGATCGTCAATTCCAGATGATTGGGCACCTTCTCTGCCTCACAAAGATACAAAATCATCAGGTTCGGAAATCTCAGCCGCTATTCCCCGTTCCGTGTTTTCATAGCATGACCACAACCATACTCAAATACACGCAGAACAATCTTCTCTTCCTTCACAGGAACGATCAGATACACAGACCGGTTCACTCCTTTAAAACCCGCAGCCATCCGGCCCGCAGCCAAATCCGCCGGCACCGGCTGCGCCGTATGCACAGTCTGTGTCCGCCGTATCTGCCTGCTCTGTCGCCTGCTGCAGCAGCCGCATCATTTCTTCCTTTGTATATTCCGTCACCCGAACCTTCTGCCCATTGAAAAAAATGGTCGGTACACTTTTAATCTGCATGGTATTTCTCGAATAATCCGTGGCCTGCTTTTCTGCCGCCCGGTATGTGCCGTCCTGAAGCGCCTTTTGGTATTCCTCCCGGTCCAGTCCGGCGCGCCCGGCCAGCTCCGACAGTACCGCAAGATCTCCGATGTCCTTCTCGTCAATAAAATACGCCCGGTACACCAGATCACTGTACAGGCCGTCCAGACCTTTTTCTTTTGCAAAATGCCAGCCCTCCCATGCCAGGCGGGTATATGGGCGCGGAACCACTGCCGGAGGAAATTTTGCATCCAGCCTCAGCTGCCGCAGCGGTTTCTCCAACACCTTATAACGCTCCCGCCGCACGGGATCGTGATAAGTATCCACCCGTTCCTTTGGCTCTTCCGTCAGTTCCATGGGCCAAAGCTTCCATTCCAGCTTCAGACCCAGTTCCCTGGCTGCCTGCTTTAACGCCTCTTTCGCGACAATGCAGTACGGGCAGACAAAATCCGTAACAAATAAAATTTTCACGGTTCCATTCATTTTGATCTCCCTCCTGGTATTTATGATATGCCGGCCCCCTCTTCATGTTAAATGGAAACAGCCGCACCGCCCGGGATTTCCAGAATCTTCTGATCCACGCGAATCCAGACGCTGCATGCAGACGGATTATGTACCAGATCTCCGTCCACCGTAAACTGAAGCGCCTTGGCTGCCTTCATATAATCTACGATCTGAATATTCGTTGCATACCAGATATCCTCCTTTCCGGATACCATCTGGCAAAATTCCTCGATCAGCTCCCAGTTATGATCCTGGCGAAACTCATAGCTGTGGCCCCACACATACATCATGTATAAATACTGAGTTTTATGGAGATCCACAAAACGCCGGCCGTTCTCCAGCAGATTATGGTTATGGTGACAGGTCGCTTTCCAGGTCAGAAAATCTTCCGGAATCGCAAAATCGTCCGTATTCCCCACCACACGGCTGTACTCGATTCCCAGCTTCGGAAGCAGCTCCACAATCTCCTTGCTGTAGGAACCGTTCGGATAGGAAAGTCCACGGACCGGATAACCCACCGCACGCTCCAGACTTCTTCTGTCCTCCAAAATCTGCAGCGCCACCTGCTCGATCGGACATCTTGCAATCGTCGGATGCAGCACCGTATGGCAGGATACCTCATGACCACGGTACAGCTCCTTCCACTCTTCTGCCGGAATCCGCGGAAGCCCCTCATTATCCGTGTACAAACCGGAATTGATATGGAAGGTTCCCTTGATTCCGTAACGATTGAAGATTTCAACCAGCCTCCGATCCTCTTTTTTTCCATCGTCATAGCTCATGGTCAGCACTTTATGCTTTCCCCCCGGGAAGCAGATATAGATCACTTTATTGCTCATTTTCGTATTTTCTCCTTTCGCCTTTCCCATCGGCATATTCTTTCCTCATTATACCTTTTTTTCCCTTTTGGTACAATAAGCAACCACAAAAAGGCCGCCCGAAAGCAGCCTTCCAGTTATGGTCCGCTTCCCAGCTCATCACTTCGCTGGTTGACTGAGACCAATACATTTAAGAAGCCAATGGGCATATGCCCTTTATTCTGCCGTCTGTCCCGACCTTCCATAAAAGGTAAACAGATACAGACCGCACAAACCGACAATGGCATAAATAATCCTTGCCAGCCAGCTGCTTCCGAAAAGGAACCCAATCAGATTAAAATTAAAAAATCCGATCAATCCCCAGTTTACAGCGCCGATAATGCTGAGCGTCAGCGCAGTTCCGTCTAATGCTCTGTTCATAAGGAAAACCTCCTTTAACCAAATTTATCACTTCTATCCGGAAGTTTTCCCCATCCTTCAGATTTTATACATGCGTTATCCACCACTGCCGGATGCAAATTTCTCAGAACCTCTCTATGGATATCAATCATGCTGCCTTTGGCGTCATTCTTTTTACAGCAACGGCAACCATAACCATAACAATCAAAAGCGAAATAAATTCTGCCAAAGGCTGTGCAGCCACAAGTCCGATCACTCCAAAAGCCGCTTCCATAATAAACAGCAGCGGAATATAAATGATTCCCTGACGGGAAACAGCCGCAAAAAGAGAAGATTTTGCCGCGCCGACGGCCTGCAGGGTACTCATCAGAATACAGAACGTACCTATAAAGAAAGCTGACAAAAGTATCATCCTTGTAAACCGAATTCCGTACTCCAGGGCAGAATCATCCGTCAGAAACAGGGTCACAAGCGGTTTTGTAAATACCATGCATAAACCCATAAAAAAGGCGAACAAAATCAGCGACAGGACCATGGAAAAACGCAGGATTTCCTGAAAACGCTTTTTTTCCCCTGCGCCATAGCAAAATCCCAGGATAGGCTGCACGCCATGCCCCATACCATTTCCAAGCATTGCAAAACACATCCGGATCTTTGCAGCAATTCCATATGCAGCAAGTGCCATATCACCGTATGCAGAAATCAGACCATTTGCAAATATCTGAGAAAGGCTCATGAAAAGGCTGGTCAATGCGGCCGGAATTCCAATCGCCAGAACATTTCTGCAAATATTATTTTTTACCGAAAAATCCTTCAGCCGAATGCTGAGCGTAAATTTTCCCCACAGGATATGAGACAGATAAATAAACGTTCCTGCCATGTTTCCGATCGTCGTCGTAATGGCCGCTCCCGCGATCCCCATCCGGAACGTAAAAATCAGAATCGGATCAAGAATGATATTGATCACATTGCCGAGCAAATTTCCCCACATTGCGGCAGAAGGGTTCCCCTCCGCGCGGATGATATTTGACCAGCAGCCAGCCAGTACGGAAAACACGCCGCCAATCGTTACCAGACTTAAATACGTGCGGGTATATTCTGCAGTGTCTGCACTTGCACCAAGCAGAACGAGAATGGGATCCATAAAAATCCAGATCAGCAGCATACAGAGCAGGCCGACTCCAGCGCCGGCCCATGTACAAAATGCCGATACCTTGCATGCATAGCCCTTGCGTCCTTCACCAAGTGCCCGTGCAATTGCAGAAGAACCGCCGACACCGAACAGCGTTCCGATCGCCATAAAAACAAGAAAAACCGGATTGGCCAGTGAAACTGCCGCTACCATGTAGTCATTGTGTGTCTGCCCGATAAAAAATGTATCTGCCATGTTATAAATCAACATCATAAGCGAGGACAGCATTGCGGGGATTACATTCCGCAGTACCGTTTTGGAAACAGGCTCTTCTTTAAAAATCGCTTTCGATCCTTCTTCTTTATGCATAAAAATTACCTCCTCAATATGCAGAAACAGCGCAAAACAAATTGGCCGCAAAAACATTGCGTTTTCGCGGCCCAAGTACGCCATTGCGTTTTTCCCTGGAAGGTTCCGTTCATATTAACCGCTGCCTCTATATTGGGAATCGGCAATTTATCCGTTGCACAGAAAATTTCCTGCCCAAGATGAGTCATGCTTACTTCTAAATCAGCGTTTAATGCAGGAATGCTTACTTTCCAATGAGAGAGCCATTGTTTCCCACTCTCCTCGCTGACCCATGGTTCGGAGCTGGAGTCAATTACGGAAGCATCAGCCGGCGCAATGAAATACATCCCCTCCGGGGAGAGTGCGGCAATCCATAACCAGTTCGCATTACCATTCAGCATTTCGCCAAACGGAAGTGGTCCCCATTGTCTGTCAAACCAGCCTTCCCCTGTAATTTCCTGTTTTTCCCCGTCTATTGTGAGACTTCCCCGCATCTCGAGGTTCGGGAATGAATATTGAATATTCTGAATCTCTTTTCCAAAAAGCGGAATAAGCGCATTGGAATTATATGCAAATACCGTGCTGTCCCCTTCCGCGGTAAGCTCAATCACATATTTTCCATTTTCTACATCTGCGTTTACATGCATGGACTGCTCAGAAATGGTCCAGTGCAGCTCTTGGTTTTTGAACTCAACGCCATTGTCTTTTCCAGAAATATCACACACATTCGTAATCTGGCTGATATAGCGCCCACCAGAGACATCGGCAATGCAAACCGTCACCTTATTGTCACCAACGCCTCGGTTCAGACCATGAATCAGAAAAGAGTACTCATGATCATCACTGGTTTTCATATGCGCAACCAAAAACCAGGAATCTGCCCCATTGTGGTCAATCTCTGTCTGCGGCGCCAGATCGGCTGTATTTTATATTGGACTCGCTGCTCATACATACATTTTAATAAACATATGTATATTTTGCAACAAACAGATGATTTTAAATTGATGTAAAGCCAACGTTAAACGATCAGGTGGCGAATTCCGCTTAATTCAAAAAAACCGACCTCTGTGAAAGAGATCGGTCTTCTTCTATGATTTCCCTGATATCGTTTTGTCATAACATTCCCGGCTCCAGAAACATGCAGGCACTTACAGCCCGGCCAGGAGCTCCTGCTCCGCATCGTCAAACAGCAGCCGCTTATTATACTCATAATATCTCGGACAGTCGTATTCCTGCAGGAATTTTCCGCAGTAGAAGCTGGTATTCAGTTCGGTAACAAAAATGACCATCTCCTGGCTGTCCCCGAACGCGGCCTCCATAAAATCAAATCCATGCTCCAGCATCTGAGAGGCCTCTTCAAATTCCTCTTCAAACCGATCGCTGTCCGAGGCAAATTTCCCGCGCACAAACTCCCATCCATCCGGCTGTGACGCTTCTTCCGGCTGCAGCGTATTCTCCTCCCGGCCCGCTTCCCACTCGCCGACCGCCGTCCGGTAATCCGACAGCTCCTTTAACAGCCTGCGGTAAATGCCATCCTCCTTTTTCGTCAGAAGCTCTCTCTTCTTTAAATCCTCCCACTCTGCCTCTGTCTCAGCAAACAGTGCAGCCATCCGGCTGCCCGCGGAGCCCTCGCCGCTCTGGAAGCGCTTCAGAACCGCCATCAAACGGCCCATCACCTCTTCCTGACGAAGCACCTCGCCGAACCGGCTGCTTAAACGGGACAAAAGAAGACCCACAAGACTCAGCTTTTCGTCAAAAGCAGCCTTTGCCACCTTGTCACAGAGACTCTCCTTGATCACACCGGAAAGGATCTCATCTACCTGATAATCATTCTCATATTTATAATAAAGTTCCAGATAATTGGCAAAATCCCTGGCAATCCTGGGATGCTGAATATACTGAACAATGACCTCCCGGTCCGCCTTTTTTCCCAGCTTTTCGTAAACTTCAATCAACCGGGACAGATCCTCCCAGCCTCGCGGAGTTGCAAACAGCTTTCCGTCCACAGTCGTCTCGATCTGGCAGAAATTCTGCTTCTTCACATTCAAATAAGAGAGAATAGCCGGATGCATATTTTCCTGGCTGGCATATTCCTTCCAGACGCCGAAATCCGGCTCCACCAGAATCTTTTTGATGCGGTCCAGCGTCACCACATCAAAATCCCGCACCGATTTGTTGTACTCCGGCGGGTTTCCCGCCGCCACAATGATCCAGCCCTCCGGAATCCGATGATTTCCAAAGGTTTTGCACTGCAGAAACTGAAGCATGGTCGGCGCCAATGTTTCCGACACGCAGTTGATCTCGTCAATAAACAGAATTCCCTCTTTCAGGCCGGCAGCCTCAATCTTGTCATAAATGGAAGCTACAATCTCGCTCATGGTATACTCGGTAACCGAATATTCCCGGCCTCCGTAGGATTTTTTCTCAATAAAAGGCAGGCCCACCGCGCTCTGCCGGGTATGATGGGTAATGGTGTAAGCCACCAATCCGATTCGGCATTCCTTTGCCACCTGCTCCATAATCTGGGTCTTGCCCACACCTGGCGGTCCGATCAAAAGAACCGGCCGCTGCCGGATCGCCGGAATCGCATACTCGCCAAATTCATCTTTATATAAATACGCCTCAATGGTGTCCTTGATTTCTTCCTTTGCCCGCTTGATGTTCATAATCTGCTGCTTCTCCCTCTATATTTTCTCTACCACTGCATGCCGTCCTTCGGTATTTCTTCTGCCTCCAGCTCCGATTCCTCCGGCTTTCGTCTCTCCCGCTCGGCTTCCTCTGCGGCCTTACTTCCATCCGCCGAAACTTCTCTTCCCAGTTCCTCCTTCGTCAGAATCAGCTTCATTGCCCAGCCAGGCACCGACACATCGGAATACTGATCCTCCACGAACACAAACACCGTATCATAATTCGGCTTCTGCACCGGGTAAATCCCTTTTCCGTCCGTAAAATAAATCAGACCGCGCAGGTGATGAAACTCTCCTTTTGCCAAAAGTCCGCTTACATATTCAAAGGCCGGACGGAAATCGGTGCCTCCCTGCCCGGAAATTGTAAAGTTTTCCATATACGCTTTCATTTCTTCCGGACTGGCAATCACCACATCCGACTGAATTTTTTCATCACACTGGATAATGTGAATGTTGACCTTCCGGAAATAGCTTCCCGAGGCAGACAGAACCGAATACGTCTCCTCCAGAAACCGCCGGACCAGCTGTCCGGAACAGGACATGGAGGTATCAATGACGATGGCAAAATCCTCCACCCGGTAAATCTCCCTGGTCTCCAACGGCTCTACTAACGGCATGTTGCCGTAAAGCTCCAGACCGTAGGTATAAAACACCGGGTCAAACGAATCCGGATCCACCTGGATCTCCTCCTTCAGCACGGCAAACTTTTTCAAAAAGGCCCGGTAATCATACCGTTCCCGATTTTCCACCTGCACCTGCTCCAGAAGCTCCCGGCTGTCCTCCGACTGCTCTTTGGAGCCGGCGGCCTCCATCTCGGTCTGCATTTTTTCCCGGTTATCCTTCCACAGATTCTGACGGCGGATCAGCTGGCTTTTCGGCATCTCCTGCTCCCAGAGATCGTGGTCATCCACGTAAAACTCCCGCTCCAGCCGTTCCAGCTGTTTTTCAGAGAACGGCATTTCCTTCAGCTTTTTATAAATTCCCTCCGCGTTCATCACCGCAAGTCCGCTGTTCCTGAACCGCAGATACGTTTCCCTGCGGAACATGGACGCCGGCTTATGCACACATTTCTGATACAGTCCGTCAATCACAGACTCCATGGCAATATCGCAGGCCAGATTCCACAGCCGAAGCGCTCTCCCGTTTCTGGTATCCATATGGCTGAACAAACAATGAAACAGCATATGCAGATACGCCCGGTTTACCATCACGCGCCCCTGCCGATACAGACCAGTCAGAAATTCCGGCCCGTAATAAAGAACAAAACCGTCTGTGGCAATGCCTCTGCGGCCCCACTGCGCCTCGAATCCCAGGCTGCTCAGAGAAACGTCCAAAAACCGCATATTCAGATACAGTTCATTCCTGGACATGGACAGAATTTTTGTGCAGAGACCGACCTGATCCAGCTCCTCCAGCTGTCTGTGCCTTGTTGGGTCAATCATTCTCCGGCCTCCTCTGCTGGATGGAGCCGCTCATGTTCTTCCTTTAGCTCCTCATAAAGATGATAGAACGACCAGTCTGCATTATGCTCCGTGACAATGGCTTTCAGATTCATTTTGGGAACACCGGCCTTTCTCATGCTGTAAAAGAGAAAATCCATTCTCCCGCTGGTAAAATTCCGAAGCACCAGCACATCCTCGCTGATCACCGGAAGCGTGCTCCCCTCCGCAGCATGGTCAGCCCCCTCTGTTTTCGTTTCTTCCCTTCCGTCGTATCCCGGCATTCCTGCCAGATATCCGACTTTCTCCAGAACCTGGTCCGGTCCTACATTCCGGATCCGGATTCCCAGGCGGACCATCACGCTTTTCAGCAGACGAACCCTCCGGTCGCTGCCCTCCTCGCCGGTATGATAATATAAGATTGTTTCCTGTAATTTCTGCATGTTGCTCCCTGCCTTTCAATATTCTGCCTGCAAAAACCGATCGATCGGCTCCCGTATCGCCCGGCAGTATAACTTTACCATAACTCCGGTGCACAGCGCTGAAATAATGGTTCCCTCCCGGGTTCCCACCAGCGTAAAATCAAAAAACAGAAGGGAAAGCACCACTGATGTCAGCACACAGCTGATATCAAACCCTACCTTCACGTTTCCGAACTCTTTATGAATCGTATCGGCAAGGGCCTTGACAAATGCCTCACCCGAATTCATGATCACATCTGCGATTACCGACAACGCCACGCCAAAGCCAAGAATTACCACTCCGGCAAAAATCAGAAACAGCCTCATCCCGTAACCGGAAACCGTCAGAAAAGAAGTCAGCCACATACAGAAATCGGTAAAATACCCAAATAAAAAGGAAAGTGGAATCTGCAGCAGCTGAATGGGCTGAAATTTTTTTTTCAATAGAAGAATCTGCCCCAGAATCAGGACACAATTCCACACGATCAGCCAGTTGCCGAGAGACAGCATGGTAAATTTCAGGCTGAGAATGTTTGCCACAGAAGAAATCGGCGATACACCAAGCTCTCCTCTTTTCGTGACAGCCACGCCAAGGGCGGAAAAAAATAAGCTGATCAGAAACAGAACGTACCGTTCTGCGACCTCCTTCCGGCTTCGTCTGTTGTCTTTTGTCTGTTCTTTCATTCTACAATTCAAACCTCCTGCGTTTTTTTACCGGCGTATGCTCTTCTCCGACAGCCATTCTCTTCTGATTCCGAACATCCATCAGAATTCCCATCGCCTGCGGGTCAGCGCGGATTCCGGCCGCCTCAAGCATCTGCTCCATGCAGGCCTCCCCGCACCAGGCGGCATTTCCCACAAAACGCAGCAGCTGCTCCTCCTGATTCTGAAGTGCAACCTGAACGATCTCTTTTCCGTGGGAAGCAGCATACTCCTCATAATGCTTGGCCGCCTCCTCAGAAAGCTGGCAGGGATACTGCAGTCTGCCCAGCACCAGCTCGGTCACCAGCTCCGGCTTTTCCTGCACCTGCACATGGGGGAACAGCCGATCATACGTATGGAACTGAAAATCCGTATTCACAAATGCATTCCGGTACATGTGTCCGCAGCCATGCATCTCCCGCATTAAAATTCTGGCCGGTGTATTCTCCACGGATTCCTCAAAAAACTCCGGAAACAACAGTCTGGCCTGAATCCTGCCCTGCTCATTCCGATAAATCAGCCGCAGCGTCTGCCGAAGCTCAGACAGAACCTCCTTCAGACAGGATTTTTCACCCGGAATCACCGTCACATCCAACCGGCTGATCCCATAGCAGCCCGTAAACAGCCCGGCGCCCAGATCGCGGATCGTACAAAACAGAGTCAGACGTTCCAGCTTTTCACAATTATAAAACGCATATCTTCCGATCCGTCTCAGTGCCGACGGAAAACGGACGGAGCAAAGGCGATCTCCGCAGACTGCCGGTGTTCCATCCTCCAGTGTCTTTGCAGATGCCAGACATCCATTCCAAACCGTCCCCTCTCCGTTAGACTCTGCTCCTGTCCATTCCACCTGATAAAGCGGCCCCAAAGCCGCCCCCCGCAGGGTTTCCGCAAAAGCGTAACTGCCGATTTCCGTCACCGGCACCCCGCCGATCGATTCCGGCAGTTCAACGTTTCCGTCATATCCGAAACACCGCAGAATCCGGATTCCTTCGTTTCCTCTGTCAAAAATAAATTTCATGTCCTGTCCTCTGTTTCCAGCTTCAGCCCTGCCAGTGCCTTTGCAAAAGCATTGTTCAACGGCTCCTTCGTTTCTTTCTCCTGCGCCCGCATATACCGCGCCACATCCTTCTTCGACACTCCGGCGCCTTCCTTTTTCCGCCGTTCCTGGAATGCCGTCAGCTTTTCCTTATAGCCGCAGCTGCACACAAAAATCTGACCGTCGCCTTTTCCCCGCAGCTCCATCTTTTTATGGCAGTTCGGGCAGCGGGCATTGGAGATCCGGGAAATGGTTTCCCGGTGGCCGCATTCCCGGTCCTGACACACCAGCATTTCGCTGTTTTTTCCTTTTACCAGCAGCATGCGCTTTCCGCAGGCCGGGCACTTCGTGTTCGTCAGGTTGTCATGCCGGAAGGTTCCCTCTCCGGCTTTGATCTGCGCAGTCAGCTCTTCTGCGTAAACCCGGATTTCCTGCATAAATGCCGCCCGCTTCCGGCTTCCCTGTGCAATCTCAGAAAGCTTTGTCTCCCAGTCGGCCGTCAGCTCCGGCTTCTTTAAATCCTCCGGGACCAGCTCTAAAAGCTGGCGTCCCTTGGAAGTCAGAACGATTTCCTTTCCCCGCTTCTCCGCCAGGAAACCGGAGAACAGTTTTTCTATGATATCTGCCCTGGTTGCCACGGTTCCCAGGCCGCCGGTCTCCCCCAGCGTCCGCGCCATGGTCCGGGCCGCCGCTTCATCCGTTCGATCCAGATATTTCACCGGATTCTCCATAGCAGACAGAAGCGTGGCCTCATTAAAGAGGGACGGCGGCTTCGTCTTTCCTTCCGTCAGAAGAATGCGAAGGCCGCAGAGCCGGTCACCGGCCTTCAGCTCCGGCAGCTCCTGCTCCCGAACCGTCTCCGCCTGCGCATCCTCCCCTGCATCCTCCCCAGCTCCCCAGTCTTCTTCCCAGCCGGAGCCGGCTGCCCGGTCTTCTGAATAAACCACGTTCCAGCCCAGCTGCTTTACGCGCCTTCCACGGGCCGTAAAATGCTCCTGCCCGCATTTCACCGAAAGATGGATCTCTTCATACTCATAAGCCGGGTAAAGCACCGCCAGAAACCGGCGGACCACCAGATCATAGATCCGCCGTTCGTCAATCGTCATATGATCCAGCTGCACAAACTGCTCCGTCGGGATAATGGCATGGTGATCCGACACCTTGCGGTCATCCACAAAAAACGGCTTCTCCGGCAGCGGCTTGTTCACCAGCTGGCCGGCATACCGTTTATACGGTCCTGCGCCGCAGGCCCGCAGACGCTCCCGGATGGTCGGCAGAATATCTGCCGTCAGATACCGGGAATCGGTTCGTGGATAGGTCAGCACCTTGTGATTCTCATACAGGTGCTGCATGATATTCAATGTCTCTTTTGCTGAATAATTAAATTTCCGGTTTGCCTCCCGCTGAAGCTCCGTCAGATCGTACAGCAGCGGCGCATGCACCCTTTTCGGTGTTCGTTTTACATGCTCCACGGTTCCGTCCCGGCCGGAAAGCTGTTTCTGCAGGCTTTCCATCCGTCCCCGGTCAAAGGAGCGGAAGCTGCCGGACTTCTCCTCCTGCCAGGTCAGAACCAGCGAAGGTTTCTGACATCTGGCCTGCAGACCGTAAAAGGGCTGCGGAACAAATTCCTTGATTTCTTTTTCTCTGGCCGCAATCATGGCCAGTGTCGGCGTCTGAACGCGCCCGCAGGACAGCTGAGCATTGTAGCGGCAGGTCAGTGCCCGGGTGGCATTAATTCCCACCAGCCAGTCCGCTTCCGCCCGGCACATGGCCGCGTCATACAGATTGTTGTATTCCTTCCCGTCTTTTAAATGGGCAAAGCCCTCCCGGATGGCCTTGTCGGTCACCGACGAGATCCAAAGCCGTTTACACGGCTTTCTGCACTCTGCCTTTTTTAAGATCAGTCTTGCAACCAGCTCACCTTCCCGGCCTGCGTCGGTGGCAATGATGATCTGTCCTACATCCTTCCGAAACAGCTGGGCCTTGACGGCCTGATACTGCTTCGCCGTCTGCCGGATCACCTCCAGCCGGAAGGTCTCCGGCATCATCGGAAGATCCTCCAGCTTCCATTCTTTATATTTCTGATCGTAGTCCTCGGGGTCCGCCAGCGTTACCAGGTGCCCCAGTCCCCAGGTGACAATATATTCCGTTCCCTCAATGGCTCCGTTTATCATCTTCCTGCAGCCCAGCACCCGGGCAATGTCCCGTCCCACTGAAGGTTTTTCTGCCAATACCAGCGATTTCATGATCTGTTTTGTTTCCTTCCTGTAATTTTTCCGGTCTGCCTATCCCTGCCGCAGCATCCGGTATCCGACCCCAATATGCGTCTGAATATACCGCGGCTCCGAAGGAACCGGCTCAATTTTCTTTCTCAGGGTTGCCATAAACACCCGAAGAGACGGCGTGTCGGAAGCCATCGAGCTTCCCCATACCTCTTTCAGAATATAGTTGTAAGTCAGTACCTTTCCCGTATTTTTTGCCAGCAGGCAGAGCAGCCGATATTCAATAGGGGTCAGGTGGATCTCCTCCCCGTTCCGGTATACCACGCCTGCACTGTAATCGATCTTCAGTTCTCCATTTTCATACAGACACGTCTCCTTAATGACCGTATCCGCATCCGACCGGACCCGCCGGAGTGCCACCCGCAGACGTGCCAGCAGCTCATCCACACTGAAGGGCTTGGTCAGATAATCATCCGCCCCTTCATCCAGCGCCTCCACCTTATCCGAATCCTCGCTCCTGGCGCTGACCACAATAATCGGCATATTGGACCAGCCGCGGACCTTCCGGATAATCTCCACACCGTCCATATCCGGCAGTCCCAAATCCAGAATCATCACGTCCGGCCGATAAGACAGCGCGCCCATGATTGCTTCCGCTCCGTTTTTTGCTTTCTGAAACAGGTAGCCCTGGGTTTCCATCGTCGTGGCGATCAGGTTGCTTACCGCCGCATCATCCTCCACGATCAGTATCTTCGGTCTATTCATATAATCCTCCGCTTTCCTCCGTCAGTCCAATCGTATCCGCCTCAATCAGCGTAAAGGAAAATACCGTCCCTTTCGGATGATTGTCCTCCACCTGAATGGAGCCGCCGTGGGCCTTTACGATCGATTTGCACAAAGCCAGACCCAGGCCCAGACCTCTCCGGCCATCTCCTCTGGCATTTCCGACGGTATAAAACATCTCAAAAATGCGTTCTTTTTCCGAATCCGCAATCCCCGGTCCGTCATCTGACACAAAGATCCGTACCATCTTCGGGGCTTCCATATCCGCCGGCGCTTCCTCCTTTGCCCAGATCCGGATTTCCGACCCCGCCTGTGTGTATTTTACCGCATTATTGATCAGATTTACAAGTACCTGTATGATCAAACCTGCATCCGCCTTCACCAGAATCAGCTCCTCCGGCGGACAGATGGCAATTTTATGCAGTCCGGCCTTCCGGTCCAGATGAGAACCGGCTTCCTGGAAAATCTCCTCCAGAAGCTCCGGCTCCAGCTTCATCCGCATGGTTCCGTTCTCGATCCGCGTCACGGACAACAGATTTTCTACCAGATTAAACAGCCATTTGGCATCGTCATAAATTTCCGTATAGATCTGCTGCTTTTTCTTCTCATCCAGAAGCTTCGGAGACTCCATCAGAATTGCGGAATTTCCCATGATGCTGGTAAGCGGAGTGCGGAGATCATGGGAAATGGCCCGCAGAAGGTTTGCACGCAGCGCTTCCTGCTGTGCCTTGGCCTGGATCTCCTGCTTTTCCAGATTCAGCAGCTCCTTCTCCAGAACAAGTCCGCATTCGTCCACCATGGCCAGCATCAGGTTCTTTTCAAAGGCCCCCGGCTCCGGGTACCGGTCCATGGCAATCCCCAGCACAGCCAGGACCTTTCTCTGTCCCCGGACCGGAAGATACATATATTTTACCTGCGGGCAGCGGCCGGTATGCGCACCGGCCGGCTTTCCGTCGTCAAGGACCAGACGGATCGCCAGCTGATCTTCCTCGGAAAGCTGCCCCTCATTTTCTCCGATCTGCCGCCTGGGGTATCCGGACGGCTCTTTCATGCTTCCGTCCTCTTTCGGCTCACAGACCCAGACCGGCCGTTCCAGCAGACGGTAAAGCTGTTCCGCCGCCGTATCCAGGATCTCCCGGCGTCCTCTGGCCTTCTGAAGCATCTGACTGGTCTCCAGCAGGACCTCCGTGCGGTAAGCCTTCTGCACGGCCTGTCTCGTCTGCTCTTTTACCCGTCCGGTCAGCGAGCTGATCAGAAAGCTGGCAAACAGCATGACGCAGAACGTGATCGGATAGCTGGCATCATACGCCCGCAGCGTGTACCTCGGCTCTGTAAACAGAAAATTAAAAATAACCACGCTGAAAAATGCGTACAGTGCCGACACGCCGCTTCCGGAGGTCCAGATCGCGGTAAACAGAGCGCCCAGAATATACAGCGGAATAATATTGATCTCCCCGAATCCAATGGAAAAAAACAACGTTCCCAAAAGAGAAAGCGCAGTTAGAATAAGAAGCATTTTCCCAAGATTCAAAGCCGAAACCGACAGCGCTCTCCGAAGAGCCGCGATTCCCGTTGGGCCGCCCCAGCAGGTCGGCCGGTATTCCGGCTGATGATCCGGAATAATGTAAATGTCCAGCTCCGGCGCCAGCTTACCCAGCCGCACCGCCAGGTCATCCGTCCCGGAAAGCAGCTGCATAATAAATGGTGTCCGGTGATTCATGCGTCCTACCACAACCTTGGAAATACCACTGGCATTGGCATATTCCGCAATCTGCTCCGCAATGTCATCTCCATAAACCGTCACGATCTTGGCTCCCAGCTCCTCCGCCGTCTTCAGGTTCCGGCGAAGCCGTTCCTGGCTTTCCCGGCTCAGCCGCTGCGTATCTCCGGTTTCTACAAACAGGGCGGTAAAACCGTCCTGAAAAAAGGATGCCATTTCCGCCGCAGCCCGGATTACCCTCTCGCTGGAAGGCGCCGCCGAAATGCAGGTCATGATTTCCCGGCTTTTGCCCCGTTGATCCAAATCCATATTTCCATCTCCCCACGTTTCCTTCTATTCCAATTGTCTCTTTCATCCACGTTATGTCGGGACTGAGACATCCTTTTTCCAGTATAACACACCTTCGTCCCCCATGAATCATCTTTATACAATCTTAATCTGTTTTCCGCAAGCTTAACCCCTTCTTTATCCTCTCCATGCTATAATGAAATCACAAAGAAAAGACGCAAAAAAGTCATGAAGGAAGTGATGAGTATGACGCAGGCATTGATATTAATCCTTTCATTTTTAGCCCTCGGTCTGTTTGGATGGACCATCACCAGAAAACTGGATACTTTTTTAAATTCCGGCAGCTTCCATTCCCTTGAGGAACAGGAAATCGAAGAGAAGCAGCAGACATTAAACAGCTCCGCTGATATTTCCGATATCTCTTCCCGGCCGGATCAGGAACACGCCCCAGAAGAATATTTTTCTTTTTACTCACACAATACAAAAAAACCGTCTGCATAGGCGGTTTTTTTGTATTTCTATATTTCGGGATCTTTCTTCCTGCTTCTTTTACTGACGAACCTTGATATGAACCTCACGCAGCTGGGTCTCCGTTACCTCACCCGGCGCACCGCACATCAGATCCTGCGCATTTCCGTTCATCGGGAACGGAATGACCTCACGAATGTTCTCCTCATTCCGGAGTAGCATGATCATACGGTCAATTCCGGGGGCCATACCTGCATGAGGCGGCGCTCCGAACTGAAACGCATTGTACAGCGCTCCGAATTTTACCTTCAGCTCTTCTTCCGTATATCCGGCAATCTCAAAGGCCTTGACCATAATATCCAGATCATGATTTCTCACCGCGCCGGAAGAAAGCTCAATGCCGTTGCAGACAATATCATACTGATAAGCCAGAATATCCAGCGGATCCTTCGTCTCCAGCGCTTCCAGACCGCCCTGCGGCATGGAGAATGGGTTATGCGTAAAGATCAGCTTCTTCTCCTCCGGGTCATACTCATACATTGGGAAGTCATTGACGAAGCAGAACCGGTACGCATTTTTCTCGCACAGGTCCAGACGTGCTCCAAGCTCATTTCGGATCTGTCCGGCCAACAGTGCCGCCCGCTCTTCCTTATCTGCAATCAGAAACAGGGTATCGCCCGGAACCAGTCCGGCAATCTCGGCAATCTCTCCCTTCATGTCATCCGGAATAAACTTATCGATCGGACCCTTGTAGCTCATATCCTCTTCTACTTCCAGATAACCTAAGCCGCCCATGCCGATGGAAACCGCAAACTTCAGAAGCTTTTCATGGAAGCCCTTGGACATCTCCGCGTGAACCCGGATTGCCCGGACCGTCTTTTTATGGAACGGCTTAAAGCTGCAGCGCTGGAAAAAGTCCGTCACATCCACGATGCGCAGCGGGTTTCTCAAATCCGGCTTATCGGAGCCGAATTCCAGCATGGCCTGCTTATAGCTGATGACCGGATACGGCGCCTCCGTCACCGCAAAGCCCTCTGGTGCAAACTTCTTAAAGGCGGCTGTCAGCACTTCCTCTCCTGCGCGGAACACATCCTCCTGCGTCGCAAAGCTCATCTCAAAATCCAGCTGATAGAACTCGCCCGGAGAACGGTCCGCCCGTGCGTCTTCGTCGCGGAAACACGGCGCGATCTGAAAATACTTGTCAAATCCGGACACCATCAAAAGCTGCTTATACTGCTGCGGTGCCTGAGGCAGCGCATAAAATTTTCCTTTATATTTCCGGGAAGGAACAATATAATCTCTTGCACCTTCCGGGGAGGATGCACAGAGGATCGGTGTCTGGATCTCCAGAAAGCCCATCTCCGTCATTTTCTGGCGCAGAAAGCTGATCACCTGAGAGCGGAAAATGATATTGTCCTTCACCTTTTTGTTTCTTAAGTCCAGATAGCGATATTTCAAACGCAGATCCTCACGGGTCTCCTTAGAAGTCATCACCTCAAAAGGCAGCGGCTGACGCACCCGTCCCAGAATCGTTACAGAATGTGCCTCCAGCTCAATCGTTCCCGTCGAAATCTTCGGATTGTAGGTTTCCTCATCACGATGTTCCATCACACCTTCAATGGAAACACAGTCTTCCTTAACAATCCCCTTTAACAGAGTGGTGTCGCGCAGAACCACCTGAAGAACACCGTACATATCCCGTAAATCAATAAAGGATACGCCGCCGTGATCCCGGATGTTCTCGACCCATCCTGCCACCTTCAGAGATGCCCCTACATCGCTTTCGCTGATCTGATCTAATGTTCGGTTGCGGTAAATGTTTGATGTGTTCATAATTACCTCCTAATTCCGGTTTCCTGCACTGCAGCCGTTTTTCATGCAGTGCGTTCTTCGAGTTTTCTGTACAGGAGGAGCAGCTGATAAGAACAAAAGAAACAAATAAAAAAGCTGCCCGTCCTGAACAAACGCTCAGGACGAACAGTTTTATGTCCGCGGTACCACCTGAATTACTGTCTTGCAGTCTCTCACTGGTTGAAAAACCTTGCTGTATATCGTACAGCGCACGGCTCCCTTACTGATCCGGTCTCCGGCCGGACGTTCTGTTTGCAGCTGCTAGAGTGTTATTCACGCAAATTCACTTTGCAGAGTTCTCACTGTCCTCCGCTCACTGGGAACGATAAGATGCGCTACTTCTCTCCGTCATTGCCATTGCACCGATTATAAACTGATTGTTTTTCAATTGTCAATGGAGGAAATGACGAAACTTCGTTTAAAAAATGTTTTTCCTGCTGACGTGCTGGTTTTTATCCTGTTCCGCTTAATTTTTTAAAGTGACACTGTCACGGCCCGCTGGGGATGCATGCTTATGCTTCCGGCAGATAAATATGATGGGTCAGACCGCTGATGTAGATCGGAGTCAGCTCTGCCTGGATCAGCGGCATTGCATAATCGATGAACTCCTGACGCATCTGGGTGTGATCTTCATTTACCCACTCTAACGGTACCTTCTTCTCCAGGTTTGCAACCTCAGAGATCGGATGCAGCTCAGTGGTACACTGATAAGGTGCATTGGAAATACGCTTCAGTGCAACCATCTCGCCGGTATGGCCTTCATAGGCAGCCTTCACGGCAGCGCCGCCTACCTGATAAGCTTCGGTGATGTCGGTACGGCTGGTCATATGGCCTGCACAGCGCTGCAGGGTAGCCAGTTCGATGCAGCGGGTCTTCGTATCCAGACGACGTGCAACCGTATTTGCCAGATAACGTGCGGTACCAGTCAATGCCTTATGTCCGAACGCGTCAACTGCATGTACATCATCCGCCAGCTCGCAGACATAACGTCCATCTTCCAGCTTCACGCCTTCCGAAACTGCGATCACGATGCTTGGCTTCTTCTCCTGCATATGAGCAACCTTCTCAACAAAACGGTCTACATTGAACGGAACCTCCGGCAGACAGATCATATCAACGCCTTCACAGTCATCGCCCTTGGCCAGTGCGGAAGCAGCAGTCAGCCAGCCTGCGTTACGTCCCATAATCTCCACGATCGTTACATATTTGGTACCGTAAACATTTGCATCACGGATGATTTCCTTCATCACGTTGCCGATGTATTTTGCGGCACTGCCGTAACCAGGCGTATGATCGGTCACGCAAAGATCGTTATCAATGGTCTTCGGAACACCCATGAAGCGGATGTCGCTTCCTACATGTGCGCCGTAATCTGCCAGCTTTCCGATGGTATCCATGCTGTCATTTCCGCCAATGTAGAAGAAATATCCGATATCCAGCTGATTTAAGATCTCCAGCAGATGCGCATACACCGGTTCCCCTTCCGGTGTATTCCAATCCGGCAGCTTGTAACGGCAGCTTCCAAGATAGCTGGACGGCGTACGCTTTAACAGTTCGATCTCAAGCGGTGTTTTCAGCTTTTCCTTCAGATCTACGTAATGCCCCTCCAGAAGTCCCGCAACACCATGAAGCATACCGTATACGTGCTCCGCGCCACGCTGGCAGGCTGCTTCAAATACACCAGCCAGACTGGAATTGATAACCGAAGTCGGGCCGCCGGACTGACCAACAATTACATTTTTTGCCATTTTGTTTCCTCCTCCTAAAACGACAGTACCCTCTGTCTGCCGAGTTTTTCTTATTTCTTTATTATACGACATTTTTGTCATAATGTCCATGAACTTAGTGCATTAAATTGCCTCAGTTCTTATTTTTGTACAATCGGTCAGGGAGCTTTTTATATCATAGAAAAATCAGAAAACTTTTATATTCAAAAAAGACCGCCAGATTTCTCTGACGGTCCTCTCTTTCCGGAAAGTATTTTCATAAACAGGTTTCTTGAACGTATCATCCTTCAATAGAAATATATTTCTTCTCTTCTGCTGCCGGTTTCGCTTCCTTCTTCGGAATAAACAGCTTCAGGATACCATGCCGGAATTCTGCCTTGATATCCTCCTCCGTAACCTCTTCCCCTACATAGAAAGTACGCTCACAGGCGCCGGCATAGCGTTCGCGGCGGATGTACTTGCCGGTTTTCTTGTCCTGCTCATCCTGATCCAGCCCCTTCGCGGCGCTGATGGCCAGATAGCCATTCTCCAGGGAAGCCTTTACCTCATCGGTGGTAAATCCGGGCAGATCCATCTCCAGCTCATAGCCTTCATCCGTTTCCTTAATATCGGTCTTCATTAAGTTTTTGCCTCTGCGGCCGTACAGCTTCTTTTCCAGCTTCTGTTCTTCTCTGTCATCAAAAAACGGAAAATCTCTCATAAAATCATCAAACATATCTTCTCCAAAAATACTAGGCATCAACATAAATCATCTCTCCTTTTCATACAATCACTTTTTGGCGTTGTTACCTTGTTTCCTGGAACCGGGATGTTTGGGGAATTTTTTGATTCCCTTTCCTTTGTTCTGATTATGTTATAGCACTTTTATTAGCACTCGTCAATAGTGAGTGCTAATAAAATTTGTGAATTTTTTGTGTCCTGTCTGCCAAGAAAAAAGGCGAAAACCTTTCATTCCGGTTTTCGCCTTTCTTTTTGATCCTCAAAGCACTATGAAATCGGCTCAAAATCGGCGGCTCCGTGCTTGCAGAGCGGGCAGATAAAATCGTCCGGCAGTTCGTCACCTTCATAGATATATCCGCATACCTTGCAGACAAAGCCCTTCTTGCCTTCCGTTTCCGGTTTCGGCTTCACATAATTCTGATAATAGGTATAGGTCATAGTCTCCACCCTGGAGATCACTCTGGCCTCTGTGATGCTGCAGATAAACATACCGTGGGTATCCAGATCCACATACTGCTCCACCTTCAGGGACATGAAGGAATTGATATACTTCGGAAGGAACACCAGCCCGTTGTCGGAGCGCAGCGGTTTGCAGTTTGCAAACTTATCCGCCGTTCTTCCGCTCTGGAAGCCAAAGTTTTCAAATACACTAAACGGCGCATCCGTGGACAGACAGTTCAAGTTCATAACACCGGTCTGACGGATCACATGATGGGAATAATTAGCCTTGTTGATGGTAACCGCGATCCGGTTCGGTGTGTTGGTTACCTGAGATACCGTGTTGACAATCAGACCATTGTCCTTCTTCCCATCATTGGAAGTCACCACATACAGGCCGTATCCGATGTTAAACAGGGCAGACAGGTCATTCTTATTGGCAGTATCCGCGTGCTGAGCAATATAATCTACGCAGAGTTCTTCCGCCAGTGCCTCCAGCTGTGCGCTGCTCTCCTCATTCAGAGCAGACAGGATGCGGACAGACGTATTGGCAAAGGTCAGCTTTTTGCTTCCCTCCAGCATCGTTTTCATGACCTTCGCAGCCAGCGGAGACCAGGAACCGTTCTCAATCAGAGCAACGGTGCGATTCTGATAATTCCGCTCCGTCAGATGCTCAATGAATTCTCTCATAAACGGGAAAATATCTGCATTGTAGGTGGTAGTAGCCAGAATCAGCTTATTGTAACGGAACGCATCTTCCACAGCCTTCGCCATATCGGTGCGGGCCAGATCATGCACTACGATCTTCGGGCAGCCCTTTGCGCGGAGTTTGTCTTCCAGAACCTGAACTGCCTTCTTGGTATGTCCGTAAATCGAGGTATAGGCAATGACAATGCCCTCCGACTCCGCCTCATAGGAGGACCAGGTGTTGTACAGGCCAAGATAATAGCCCAGGTTTTCTTTCAGAACCGGACCGTGAAGCGGGCAGATGGTCTGAATGTCCAGTCCGGCTGCCTTCTTTAAAAGCTTTTGTACCTGTGCGCCGTATTTTCCGACGATTCCGATATAATACCGGCGTGCCTCATCCGTCCAGTCTTCTTCCACATCCAGAGCACCGAATTTTCCGAATCCGTCTGCCGAAAACAGCACCTTGTCGCAGGTGTCATACGTCACCATAACCTCCGGCCAATGAACCATCGGAGCAGCAACAAATGACAGAGTATGCTTTCCAAGAGGAAGCGTATCTCCTTCCTTGATCTCAATGCTCCGATCCGCGAAATCGGTTCCGAAGAACTGTTTCATCATGGCGAATGCCTTTGCACTGGATACAATGGTGGTATCCGCATAGATCTGCATGAATGCTGCAATATTGGCCGAATGATCCGGCTCCATGTGCTGAATGATCAGGTAATCCGGATGACGGTCGCCGAGCAGCGCACCGATCTGATCCAGCCATTCATGTTTAAAACGGGCATCTACTGTATCCATAACGGCAATCTTCTCGTCCATAATGACATACGAATTATAAGACATGCCGTTCGGGACCACATACTGGCCTTCAAACAGGTCCACGTCATGGTCATTTACACCCACATATCTGATGTCGTTTGTAATCTCCATTTTCATCTCTCCTTAATATTATGAAGTTTATGGTTTAAACTGGTTAACAAGAATAAAAAACAGTTATGCCTAGTGTATCATGAATTCCTGTACACAGCAACCCTATCTGTATGAAAAAAATCCGGATTCGTCACAGAATCCGGATTTTTACAATGGACCCGAAGGGATTCGAACCCTCGGTCTCTGCGTTGCGAACGCAGCGCTTTCCCAGCTAAGCTACGAGCCCTTACCTGCCATATTATACCGCTTTTCCCCTTTAATTACAAGAGATTGCCGAATATTTTTTGCAAAACTCTGCCTTTCGGCCCGCCGGATGCGGTCCGAAAGGCAGAGTCCAGTCTGCTTATTCGGATTCGGTTCTAACCGTGCACTTCCAGTCGCACGAGAGCACGCTTCAGCGACATCTCGGCACGGGCGGTGTCGATCTCCGAACCTCCGTCCTTCAATCTCCGCTCCGCACGGATCTTCGCTTCCATAGCACGGTTTGCGTCAATCTCATCCGGCCACTCAGCCACCTCTGCCATAATTGTCACGGCATCCGGCAGGACCTGGATAAAGCCGGCCAGCAAAGCGGCCTCCTTTACCTCGCTGTCCTCATGGATTTTCAGCACGCCGGGAGCGATGATCGCCGTCAGCGGAATATGTCTGGCATAAATACCGATCTGTCCTTCCGTGGTGGTCAGCTCCACCATCTGAACATCCCCTTCAAAAAAGGTCTTATCCGGGGTAATGATTCTTAACTTAAAGAGATCTGCCATAGCCTTCCCCCCTATTTCACACGGGCGAGAACGTCATCAATGTTACCTGCATTTAAGAACAGGTTCTCCGGAATATCATCATGTTTGCCTTCCAGAATCTCCTTAAAGCCCTGAATCGTCTCGTTCAGCGGCACATAACGTCCCTCCATACCGGTAAACTGTCCGGCTACGAAGAACGGCTGCGACAGGAATCTCTGGATCTTACGTGCACGGGATACGGTCAGCTTGTCTTCCTCAGAAAGCTCATCCATACCCAGCATGGCGATAATATCCTGCAGCTCTTTATACTTCTGAAGCACTTCCTGCACACCGCGGGCAACCTTGTAATGCTCCTCACCTACGATACGCGGATCCAGAATACGGGAGGTAGACTCCAGCGGGTCAACAGCCGGATAAATACCTAACTCCACGATGGAACGGGAAAGTACGGTGGTTGCATCCAGGTGAGCGAAGGTGTTTGCCGGAGCCGGGTCTGTAAGGTCATCCGCCGGCACGTAAACTGCCTGTACGGAAGTGATGGAGCCATTCTTGGTAGAAGTAATCCGTTCCTGAAGAGCACCCATCTCCGTCTGCAGTGTCGGCTGATAACCTACTGCAGAAGGCATACGGCCAAGCAGCGCAGATACCTCGGAACCTGCCTGAGTGAAACGGAAAATGTTGTCAATAAACAGCAGCACGTCCTTTCCGCCTTTATCACGGAAATACTCTGCCATCGTCAGACCGGTCAGGCCCACTCTCATACGGGCTCCCGGCGGCTCGTTCATCTGACCAAATACCATGGTGGTCTTGTTGATAACGCCGGATTCACTCATCTCGTAGTATAAATCGTTTCCTTCACGGGTACGCTCGCCTACACCGGTGAATACGGAATAGCCGCCGTGCTCCGTTGCAATATTACGGATCAGCTCCTGAATCAGAACGGTCTTGCCTACACCGGCGCCGCCGAACAGACCGATCTTACCACCCTTCTGATAAGGACACAGAAGGTCTACGACCTTGATTCCTGTCTCAAGGATCTCGGTCTCGGTGGACTGCTCCTCAAAGGTCGGCGGTTTTCTGTGGATCGGAAGATGCTCTTCCACCTCAGGCGCCGGCTTATTGTCAATCGGATCGCCCAGAACGTTGAAGATGCGGCCCAGCGTTTTTTCGCCTACCGGAACGGTGATCGGTGCGCCGGTTGCAACAGCCTCCGTGCCTCTTACCAGACCGTCCGTCGGTCCCATGGCGATACAACGAACCGTATCATCACCCAGATGCTGGGATACCTCTGCCACCAGCTTCTTGCCGTCCTTCATCGTGATGTTGATCGCATCATTGATTTCCGGCAGATGGCCCTGGCTGAATTTGATATCCAAAACAGCACCGATGATCTGAGTGATCTTACCTGTGTTTTGTTCTGCCATCTTGTTTCTCCTTTTTTGATTTCTTCTGCAGGAACCCCTGCATCATATTCCTGCCGGGCGGCGCTAATTGATCGCGTTGGCTCCGGCGATAATTTCTGTAAGCTCCTGGGTAATCGCACCCTGGCGGGCACGGTTGTACTGCAGGCTCAGTTTTCCGATCATTTCCTCCGCATTGCTGGTTGCGGAATCCATGGCGGTCATACGGGCGCCGTTCTCACTGGCTGCCGCTTCCAGAAGGGCACCGTAGATCAGGCTGCTCATATATTTGGGGATGATGGCATTCAGCACCTCATCCTCATTTGGTTCATAGTTCATCATCAGTTCATTATGGCTCAATGCCTCGTCCGAAAGCTCCGGCTCAACCGGGAGAAGCTTAATCAGCGTCGGCACATGGACCACCGTATTTTTAAAGAAGGTGTAAGCCAGGTAAATTTCCCCGATCTCTCCCTGCGCAAATGCATCCAGCAGCTCAAACGTAATATCGGATGCATCCTGATACATCGGCTCGCTGATCACATCCGAATAATCCACCTTGATGGTATACCCCTTCCGTTCCAGGCCGTCACGGCCCTTCCGCCCGATGGCATACACAATGGTGTCCTCCGGCGTCAGCACTTCGTTTCCAGTGATCAGACGGATAATATTGTTGTTGTATCCGCCTGCCAGACCACGATTCGAGGTGATGGCAATAACTGCCTTCTTCTTCGACGCACCTGCCTGCAGGTATTTATGCTCGATATTTCCGGAGCGGCGCAGGATAGAGCAAATGGTATCATACATCAGGTTAAAGTAGGGAGCGGACTCCTCTGCCTTTCCCTTGGACTTCTGCAGCTTAACCGTGGAAACCAGCTTCATGGCCTTGGTAATCTGCTCCGTGCTCTGGATACTGGCACGTCTTCGTTTTATATCTCTCATGGATGCCATGATGGTTCACCTGCCTTCTATCGTTGTGCCTTGCACTCAGCAATTGCCTTCATTAAGAGCTCTTCCATCTCCGGAGTGAGAACCTTCTGCTCGCGGATGGATTTCGGAATCTCCGGATACTTCTCATCGATAAACTTAAATAAATCCTTCTCAAAATTCAGAACATCGGAAGTCTCAATATCCAGCAGGCACTTTCTGGTTGCCGCAAAGATAATGATAACCTGATATTCAACCGGCATCGGCTGATACTGAGGCTGCTTTAATACCTCACGGATCCGCTCGCCCTGTGCCAGCTGCTCCTTGGTGCTGGCATCCAGATCGGAACCGAACTGTGCGAAGGAAGCAAGCTCACGGAACTGAGCCAGCTCGGTACGGATCGGCGCTGCAATCTTCTTCATTGCCTTGATCTGCGCCGCGCCGCCTACACGGGATACGGACAGACCTGCATTAATTGCAGGACGGAATCCGGAATTAAACATCTCGGTCTCCAGATAGATCTGACCATCGGTAATAGAAATTACGTTGGTCGGAATGTATGCGGAAACGTCGCCTGCCTGGGTCTCGATAATCGGAAGTGCGGTCAGAGAACCGCCGCCCAACTCATCGGAAAGCCGGGAAGCACGCTCCAGAAGTCTGGAATGCAGATAGAATACATCACCAGGATATGCCTCACGTCCCGGCGGTCTCTTCAGCAGCAGGGAAAGCGTACGGTATGCCGCCGCATGCTTGCTCAGGTCGTCGTAAACAACCAGTACATCCTCGCCGTTTTCCATCCACTCCTCGCCCATTGCACAGCCTGCATACGGAGCAATATACTGAAGCGGTGCCAGATCGGAAGCGGTGGATACCACGATGGTGGTATAATCCATAGCTCCGAATTCTTCTAAGGTCTTCACAATATTGGCAACTGTGGAGGCCTTCTGGCCGATGGCTACATAAATACAATGTACGCCCTGGCCTTTCTGATTAATGATCGTGTCGATTGCAATCGCCGTCTTGCCGGTCTGACGGTCGCCGATGATCAGCTCACGCTGACCGCGTCCGATCGGGATCATGGCGTCAATCGCCTTGATACCGGTCTGCAGCGGAGTATCTACCGATTTTCTCTCAATAACGCCGTGAGCCACACGCTCCACCCGGCGGAACTTATCGGTCTGAATCGGTCCCTTGCCGTCGATCGGCTGTCCCAGTGCATTCACCACTCGTCCGGTCAACGCATCACCTACCGGAACCTCAACTACTCGGCCGGTCGTCTTTACCAAATCACCTTCACTGATTGCGGAAGAGTCGCCCAAAAGCACGGCGCCCACATTGTCCTCCTCCAGGTTCTGAACCATGCCGTAAACTTCTCCCGGAAATTCCAGAAGTTCACCCTGCATTGCGTTTTCCAGACCATGGATACGGGCAATACCGTCTGCCACCTGAATCACGGTACCCACATCAGATACTTCCAGTTTGGTAGAATATTTCTCAATCTGCTCTTTGATTACCGAACTGATTTCTTCTGGTCTCAAATTCATAACTAAGGTTCGCACCTTCTTTCTTTGTTAATGTAAAACAAACCATCACGCCAGCTGAATCTTCATGAGTTCCTTCTCAAGATTATAAAGCTGGGTCTTAATGCTGGAATCCACCACCCGGTCACCAATCCGGATGACCATACCGCCGATCAGCGAAGGGTCAACCGTATAGTGAATCTCAAACTCCACATAGGAGGTGGTTGATAATAACCGTTCTTTTACCTGCGCCTTCTGCGCGCTGCTTAAAGCCACGGCGCTCGCCACATAGGCAATGCCGATTTTTTTGTACTCCTTTACCTGGCCGATGAAATACTCCAGGATGGAAGGAATCTCCTTGTGCCTGCCCTTTTCCACAGCTGTGGTCAGGAAGCCCAGCATATCCAGGGAAATCCGGTCACGGAAAACCTTGTCAAGAACCGCCAGCTTTTCTTCCTTCACAACCTTCGGGTTGTCCAGAAGCGCCGCAAATTCCGGGTTCTCCTTCCAAACTTCTGCCAGGGCTCCGGCTTCCTTATACAAGGAATCCAGCTCCCCGCGCTCCAGGGCGGCTTCCATCAGGGCATCGCCGTATACCTTTGATACTAGCTTAGCCATGTACTCTCACCCATCTCCTTCAATGTCTCATCAATCAGGCTGTCCTGAATCTTTGCATCCATGGAAGCAGCAACCACCTTACCGGCCATTACAGACGCGATCGATACGATTTCCTGCTTCATATCATCCAGAGCCTTCTTGCGCTCCAGCTCCACCTGGCGGTTTGCCCGCTCAATGATTCTGGCTGCCTCCGCCCTTGCCTCGCTCAGAATGTCTGCCTCCTTGATCTGGGCTTTCTTTCTGGCCTCTGCAAGGATTGCATCTGCCTCTTTATTAACTTCTTTCAGCTTGCTTTCATACTCTGCCTTTAATTCCTGTGCCGTCTTTTTGTTGTCGGCCGCCTCCTGCAGTTCTCCTGCAATTTTCTGGCGTCTCTTCTCCAAAAAGTCCCGCACCGGATTAAACAGCAAGTAGGACAGCGCAAAGAACAGGATGAAAACATTGATGCCAGTTAATACCGCATCATGGATTAACTGCCAGTCAAATCCAATAATTCTTAAAAATTCGTCCAAGACGTTGCCTCCTCTCCTGCGCTACGATTTTCTGTGCGGGGCCAATCAACCGAAAGGCTTTACGAACATTAAGATAATCGCAACAACCAGGCCGTACAGACCGGTGGTCTCGGCAACTGCCTGTCCTAAAAGCATGGTGGAAGTAATGTCGGATTTTGCGCCCGGGTTACGTCCTACTGCAGACGCACCGTAACCAGCAGCGATACCCTGACCAATACCAGGTCCGATACCGGCGATCATCGCCAGACCAGCACCAATTGCGGAACAACCGTAAATAAAATCCTGTCCTGAAAAATTCATACTAATTTCCTCCTAGATTATTTAGTGAATGTTGAAACTACTCCATCTTGTCATTGATGTATACCATGGTCAGCATACAGAATACATATGTCTGAATGCATCCGGAGAACAAATCACAGTACACATGCAGCGCTGCCGGAATACCGATGTTCACAAAAATCGGAAGCATTCCGTACCACAATCCCATGATGATGACACCGGATAATAAGTTTGCAAATAGACGGAGCGAAATCGAAATCGGATTTGCCACTTCGCCGATCAGGTTGATCGGGAACAGCAGCGGAATCGGCTCAAATAAGCTGGTAAAATGCCGCAGCTTCCGATTCTTGATGCCCTGAAACTGGACAATTGCAAAGGTAAACATACCCAGCAGAAACGTAACTCCAAAGTCTGCTGTCGGCGCCCGCAGGCCCAAAAGGCCGCTCAGATTGCAGAACAAAATGAAAAGAAAGATAGTCCCAATGTAGTTTGCAAACTTTCTGGCATTTGAACCCAAGATTCCCTGCGCCATCTTTTCCAGCATCTCTACGCCCAGCTCCAGAATATTCTGGAAGGTTCCCGGCACATCTGTTGCGCGTTCCATGGTTTTTTTTGCCATGAACGCCAGGACCAGAAGGATAATGGAAATAACCAGCATCCCTATGGTAGTTGTAGTAATCCACAGTTCGTGACCGCCGATACTGTATTTCAGAATACCATGTATCAT
>JBJELD010000100.1:0-6266 GCA_051878975.1 Candidatus Caccovicinus sp. | reverse complement strand
TTTCATGCTATTTTATTGCCAGCATTTATTGAATTTTCCAGGCGCATCGGCACTTTTTCAGGTGTGAAGTTTGAGTAATAATGAAAAATTGGAAGTTTTGGAGGTAGTGAATTGAAAAAACAATTATTTACGAGAATTTGGATTTTATTGACGGTATTTTTTATGATCGGATGCAGCAAAGCGACTAACACCAATTATACAGACGCGTCTGAAACAAATGAGCAAAGGAACGCATCACAAATGGAGTCCGAACAACTTTCCCCATGGAAGGTTATGGATAGGATTATAGAGGACTATGGGTTAAATAATGCCCAGGATTACAATGATAAGGTAGAAGATATGTCAAAGGACGCTATCGTTATGCTATGCCAATCAGAAAGTGGAAAATATACGGCATATGGCTTTATTAGTTTGGAATATGGTCAAACAGGGATTTTGATTGATAATATGATAAACGGCGAAAGTAACTGGAATTATTTTGATGAAGCTACCTGGATATACAGCGATTCTAAGCCAACATTATCGGAGCAAGGCGAATATAATGTAATTTTTACTTATACACAAGGTAATGGACTTGAAAAAACAGTTTACTTTGACACTTTTGATACTGGCACAATGTCTATAAAAGAAAGTACACAAAACACAGAAAGCGGCACGGATCTCCAGACAGCGGCAAAGGCATGGGCCGATGCATTCTGTACAAGAGACGGGGATGCGCTCTGGGAAATGTTTGACCCGGAACGAAGGGATGATTTTTATGTAATGGGTTTTGTCCAATCAGGACCGGAGGATGATTATATTGCAATCGGATGGTCCAGTCCATGGCCCATGGATTACTTGTATACAATGGAGACAGAGGGAGAAAAGACCCTGTTTACTTATTATCCAATGACCTCCAATCCTCACCGCTGGGTCTGGAAGCAGAGCGTTAGCTGGAAACAGAAGGATGGACGCTGGTATGGATATCAGGACAGCTTTGTGACGTATGATACGATTGTTTCGGCAGGAGATTTTGCGGATGCGTACAGTGGAGGTATCAGCGGAACGCCCATGGATTATTGCACGGATTGCGAAGGATGGGAAGATGCACTGGAAAAACTGGCAGAAGAAGAGGCATATAAAGTCCTTTTGACAGTTTCCGATAAGGCGGCAGAGTATCTACTGAATCTGGCTCATGGAACAGGAACGATAAAATGGATGGAAGATCGAACGACTGTTGTGGCGTATCAGTTCGAGTACGGAGATCAGATTTTGATTACGATGAGGCAGCCGGAAGGCAAGACAATCTGGCTGCCAGAGAACTGGGAAGAAAATAAAGAAGAAACGCCTGCGGTTACTGTAGAAGGAAATCTTGTGGCCGCATTGGCAGGAAAATGGCGTCTGGCGGCCGAGAAGACAGAGAAAAATCTTAAGGAATATGACAGCCTGCAATCCATGTGGGGCACAGGAATCCATTATGGGAATGAGATGGAGATCGGTCCGGATGGGAGTTTTCGGTTTTATATTGCCATTAATTACGGCGGGGAAGGAACCGTAAAAGAAGGGGACGGACGTCTTCTGGCGGATACAGAGCCTTATGCTCCGGAAGGAAGCGGAGGAAGCCCTACCCAATTTGAGATCATCCCTGTGACAGAGGATGGCATTCAGTATCTGACAATGAGCTGCATGGATGAAACATTATACTGGGAGCGGCAGTTGGAAGAGAAAACACTGCCGGAAGCTTATGGAAAGGCTTTATGGGATATATACAGGCAGGGAGTTCTTCCCGATGGACACCAATTGGAATATACAGGTGTCGAGATGGCGGAAAAGAATAAATTTGCCATCTGCGATGTGGACGGAGATGGCAGGGAGGAACTTCTGATCTGCTGGAGCGATACCGTGAGCATGGCCGGAAAGGCGGAATATGTTCTGGACAGTGGCGGCGGCCAATGTTATACAGAACTGTCAGAATATCCAGGCATCTGTTATTATGATAATGGCAGCGCCCAGGCGGACTGGTCTCACAATCAGGGGAAGGGGGGACGGATCTGGCCTAAGAATTTTTACCGCTATAACGCAGAAATGGATGTTTATGAAAGATTTGGCAGTATGGAGGGCTGGGACAAGAGCCTGGAAGCGGAGGGCTTTCCAGATGAAATTGACGCAGACGGAGACGGGCTGGTTTATTATCTGATGTCGGATGATTGGAAAGACGATTACGAAAACGGGGAAGCGGTTGACGGCCCCGCATATGAGGCATGGAGGGCGGAGTGCATGGGAGAAGCCAGGCTGATCCAGCCGGCTTATCAGCAATTTACGGCAGAAAATATCGAGGCGCTGGGATTTGTGGAATCAGAATGGAAGTAGAAAAAATGACGGGGAGGAAGTTCATTGAAAAAGAAAAAGTATTATCTGACAGTATTACTACTTGCAGGCGTGATTTCAGCTTGTGGAATTGAAAAGAAAGGCAGGATACAGACGGAACCGACAGGTTCTGTAAAAACCTTGACGGAGCCTGCATAACCCGGTGAAGGAGTATAAGGATGACGAGGAACGTTGGGAGGTGGAGAGAACTTCCGGCAGTCTTTTTGTTCCTATGACACGGCGTCAGAGATTTTGAAGGAATCCGATGGAAACGATTTGTATTCGCCGGCCGGTTTGTACTTTTCTTTGGCGCTGGCGGCTTCCGGCGCAAAGGGGAGACAAAGGAACAGCTGCTGGATCTCCTTAACTATGGGAGGAAACAACGGTAACCGTCTATTTCGGCGGTCCTGAGCGGACGGTAGAAAGCATTCGGCTTGAGGTGGTCAGCCATACCTTTGAAGGAATGATAACAGAAGTAAATGAAAAAAACTGTGTTTACGATTGAAGGTCTTTTGGCAGTGTTCAGCTTCGGGCTGGCCTACTTTAGCGTCGGATACGCTATAGAACGCAAAGATAATGACAAGACACAGAAATAGCCGCCCCGATCCTGAGAAAACTGAGCGGCTACCTCGAACTTCGCATAGGTGCTGGATAAGGAGTCCTATAAGGCAAGGACGGCGGTTTGTCTAAGATTTTCGCCTCGATTTCAAATTCGGCTGCCAGTTCATAGTTCGTATAATCCCCTGTGCCACGAAAATCCATAACCGGCTTTATCAGGCGGTAGCGCCCCGGCTCCAATCTGCCCTGTAAAGCTTCCCAGTCAACTTGCCACTCTACCGGCTGGTCTTTGGGCATGGTATAAGCCATCGATGTAACTGCCCAATTTTCAACCAGATACGGCAGGCTGTTCCATGTTCCGTCGGCAAAAACCTGCAGGTCATAATCATTTCCGTATTCTATGTTTAAATCGGTGGTATTCAGAAAAGAAACCACGGCGCCGGTCCGGGAAGTCTCCAGGAGGGTCATGCTCACCCCCGGCAATTCACCGGATGCTGTTTCAATCGATACCGTTTCCTCCGATGTTGCTTCCTCTGGCTTTTCTTCACCGACCGAACACTCCGCGCTCTCGCTTTCCGCAGCTTCACGTTCTGTGGCTTCACTATTTGCAGTGCCACTTTCCGCGGCTTCACTTTCCGATTCTGATACCTGCGCCGGTTCTGCTGTCTGACCGGAACCGCACCCGGAAAGCACCGCCAGCGCCGCCGCCAATAACACCAGCTTCCTATGCTTCTTTTTCAACCTGTTCTCCTCCCTTTCACACCAAATACCACTCTAATTCCACCTGTGGCGGCATTGTGGATTCTGGCATTCGTATCTGCCGCACAGTAAAGAATTTCTTTCAAAAGGCTCCCCGGTTAGTACCGCAGCAAAAAGATTCCCCCTGATCATACATTCATCCAGCGACAGGTATCGAATCTCCTTACAGCCGCATTTCGGGCAGAAAGGATACTTTCCGCTGGCATCGCGTTCACACACAGGCGTAAAAGACTGATAGGGAAACTCCCTTCCTACATCCTCGAAAAACGCACCACAATGCCGACATTTTTTCAGTTCCACTTGGTTGACGGTTTCCACCGTAAACGATTCCGCTCCACAATACGGACACTTTTCCATAAGCGCTTTGTACTCCATCTAGTTTGATCATATTTCTTATTGTACCAGATTTTTCTCTCCCGTGTTTTAATTTCCTCTTAAAGTTCCATGTTTTTTTCATGACAATCGCCGCCGTTCCATTCCGGACGGCGCACGTTTCCAACGGGTGCAAGTTGTGTGTTCTGAAAGCTGTTATCAGCTTGCCAGTGAAAGTCTGGTCAAGGTAATCGCCAGTGAGTCTTGTAGCGAGCCTCCAATGCTTTTGGGTGACCGATTGTGTTGAAGCGAGGTATGCCTGTGAGAAACAGGCGCAAAATAGCAGTCCGTAATATATGACCCTGCTGCCGGTTATAAGTTCCTGACCTATGCGGAGAGCTGGATCAGGCAGAGGATGCAGCGTTATTTGCAGATGGACGGCTCCTGCCTGCGGCTTCCGGTAAACTGCATGAACCAGGTGCGCAAGTATGACCGGTTCCGGCATTCCTTCATGCGGGAGTACGGCCGCGAGCCGTCAGAATATGAATGTGCCGCCTATTTTGGCTTTAGCCTGGAACATATCCAGCACATCCGGAAAAGCGCCTGCATGGCCAAGGTGGGAAACCTGGACAGCCCTGTGACCGGTGCTGACGGCGGAGAGGACGCTACAGTGGGCGATTTTGTGCCTGACAGCACGGACCTGGAAGCGGATGTGACAGAACGCCTCCAGCAAGAGCAGCTGAGCGCGGTTCTCTGGTATATGGTTGACAGCCTGGAAGGGAAACAGCCGGAAGTGATCCGGAAGCAGAACGGCTTTATTCCAGAGCGTTGATTGGTGGCGGTGTGGGTAATTTTAACCACACCTGGACAAGCAGCACAGAGCGGGAAGCGCTCAGCATGATTGACCGGTGGGAGTTGGAGAAGCAGAAGGAAAAGGAAGCATGTGGAGATATCGATTGAACCCCGAGCGAAGCCCGAGAAATAACCATGAAGTGCTGCTGATCGGCAGGTATCCCCCCGGGAAGTATCAGGAAATAGAGGAATGTTCCGGACACGGACGCCCCACTTAAATCCATAAAAAATTCCCGGATCAGCTTTTCAACATTAAACAGATGAAGACAGGAGGTCATGTTGTGGAGGTAAAGAGAAAGAGAGGCGGGCAGCCAGGAAATAAGAATGCCATTGGGAATCATGGAGGTGCTCCGGTCGGCAATCAGAATGCGGTTGGTCATGGAGCTCCATTCGGCAACAAGAATGCATTGAAACATGGGTTTTATTCCCGGTTCCTGCTGCCGACGCCGCTTAACCGGCAAATCGTTCATGCTATGGAACTGGCTGGCATGGAACCGAGTGTCACGTTGTTCTGGGAGCTTAAAAAAGAGCTGCTGGAGAAGTACCGGCCGGATCTGCTGCCGTTTATTGAGGTGATATGAGAAATATTAGTAAGAAGATCTGTCTTCTCCTGCCTTACATCCGTGATCTCTTTTGTATAATGGTCATACTGTTAGTCTTTTTTGACTAATAGCCTTGTAATCCACATTTTCCACGACCCCGTATTTATTGACATGATAACGCGCGTGATGATGGAAAAGAGGTAACAGTGATGATGTTGAGAATTGTCAAGGTTGTACAGGTATCGGAGATATTAACATTTGCTAACATTCTGTTATGCTTTCAGATCAAGAAAATACAACGTTCCGAACGCTCGGGTAAAAAGCGAACGTTCGATATTCAGATTCGATTTTAACGGCTTGAAGCAAGAGCGAACCGAGAACAGGCGAGCAAAGTATAGAATGAGTTGCGACGTCGCAACAGGCAGCAGGAGCAGCCGGAACTGGATTATTCTCTTGTGTCTCTGTGATTCGTATCCGCAGATTTCGCAGTCCCTAAAAGGGATCGTTTGAACGGCATTGCTTCTGGTGGAACGAAAAATGGTAATCGGCTGAATTTTAAGCTCGTTATCCGGCACTTTCGGTAGCCATAAAAAGGGTCGGACATTTTTGGGACACCCTAAAAAGGTAGCGGGTCGGCGCCGATCGAAGCGGCGAGAACCTGAGAAAAACCGATATTTTACCAGAGTATCTGTAGGTACGGTGATTCTTATGTTTTACTCATTTTTGAGTATAAGCTCCCAGACTTTTGCCAACCCGTACTTTTATGTCATAGTTCATGCGAACCACGGCTCCCGGATCCTGCTTCTGTTCTGTGTGATCTGGAAAAATAAAGTACGAGAAGATAGTGGCTGAACAAAGAGCGAACAAAGAGAAAACCTATGATTTGACCAGAAGTAA
>JBJELD010000099.1:0-6289 GCA_051878975.1 Candidatus Caccovicinus sp. | reverse complement strand
GACATTAGATATTCATAGCAAACTTCTAATCTCTTTGAGTATATTTAGACACATTTTATCATATTCGTCAACATATTGAATTACTTAAATTTCCTCCTTCTTCCAGGACAAAAGAAGCACGGTTGTCATAATCATCGCAAAGCCCAGCACATCCATGGTCTCCACTTTCGTTTTCAGCCATATCACAGAGATCACCAGAGCCGCCACCGGCTCAATACTGGCCAGCAGCCCGCCTTTCAGCGGTCCGATCAGGCTGACACCCCAAAGATACATGCCATATGCAGCCGCGGTTCCCAGGACCACTACTCCGGCCAGCGCCAGAAGCATCGGAAGACTCCAGCTGATGGCATATTCCCAGGGCCGGACAAAGCCCAGCAGACAGATCCCGCCCAGAATCATTCCAAACCCCAGAGTCTGGCAGATTCCGTACCGCGGAATCAGATCTCCCGGCAGCATGCTGTAAAGCACCGCTGCCACTGCGGACAGCAGACCGTAGAACAGCGCATCCCCGGCTATATGAAGCTGCGTGATATCCCCGTGCGTTCCCAGCACAAAGGTTCCGCCCAGCGACAGAACAATGGCCACTACCTCCATCGGCCTCGGCAGGCGCTGATCCCTCAGGCATACCAGCACCAGAATCATACTGGGATTTAAATACTGCAGAATGGTCGCCGTACCTGCATTCGATGCCTGAACCGTCATAAAATAACAATACTGGCTCAACGTGATTCCCGCCAGTGCAAACACCACCATACGGGTCAGATCCTGTCGGCTCCGGAAAATATCCAGCTGATGACGGCCATCCCGTAAAAAACCTGCTGCTGACAGGATCGCTCCTGCCAGAAGCAGCCGGACATTTACAAGCCATTTTGCGTCAATCCACTGATTCTCAAACATATATTGTCCGCAGCATCCGGAAAATCCCCAGAAGATTCCGCCGAGCAACGTCACCGCCATTCCGAGCCGCATTTTTCCTGCTTCCGGTTTTCCCATTCCCTTTTCCATATTCCAGTACTCCTTATCCTGCCCGGGAACTGTTCTCTCCCGTTTTCAGATAACTGTACCACGAACTTACAGACAGGTCAACTCGATTGTCTTTGCATCGGCGCTTGAACGCTTTAAATTCATAAAGTTTTTTTCTTCTCACCTATTGCTATCTGCCTGTTTCTATATTATAATGAAGCAATGGCATTAGGTCAAATTACAAATAACTTACATTACTTAAGATTTTATTGAATTTTTGGAGGTATAAAATGGGATTCGAATTTATTACCAAACTGCCCACTCCGGCGGAAATTCGTGAGCAGTATCCCCTTCCCCTGGAGCTGGCTGCCATCAAAAAAGAGCGTGATGCCGAGATTGCCAAGGTTTTTACCGGGGAAAGTGACAAGTTTATTCTGATTATCGGTCCGTGTTCAGCCGACAATGAAGATTCCGTCTGCGATTATGTCAATCGTCTTGCAAAGGTTCAGGAAAAAGTTGCCGATAAGCTGATTATCATCCCGCGCGTTTACACCAATAAGCCGCGAACCACCGGTGAAGGCTACAAGGGCATGCTTCATCAGCCGGATCCGGAGAAAAAGCCGAATATGCTGGAAGGTATTTTGGCTATCCGGCACATGCACATGCGCGTCTTAAGAGAGACCGGACTGACCACCGCAGATGAGATGCTTTATCCGGACAATCTGCGTTATCTGTCTGACATGATGTCCTATGTGGCAGTCGGTGCCCGCTCTGTGGAAAATCAGTATCACCGTCTGGTATCCAGCGCCATTGACGTTCCGGTGGGAATGAAGAACCCGACCAGCGGCGACTTATCCGTTATGCTGAATTCTGTCTATGCCGCTCAGCATCCGCATGACTTTATTTTCCGCGGCTGGGAGGTAAAATCCGAGGGCAATCCGCTGACCCATACCATCCTGCGCGGCGCCGTCAACAAGCATGGGCAGTGCATTCCGAACTATCATTTTGAAGACCTGGAGCTGCTGCTTCAGCTTTACACCGAGCGAGGCAATTTAAAGCATCCGGCCTGCATCGTAGACACGAACCATTCCAATTCCAACAAGAAATATATGGAACAGATCCGTATTTCGAAAGAAGTGCTGCACAGCCGCAGACATGCTTCGGAAATCCGGAATTTCGTCAAGGGGCTGATGATCGAAAGCTACATCGAACCCGGTGCACAGAAGATCGGCGACGGCTGTTACGGCAAATCCATCACCGATCCATGTCTGGGCTGGGAAGATTCCGAGCGGCTGATTTACGAAATTGCAGAGGGGCTGGTGTAGACCTGACCCCCTCTCTGCCCCGCAGCTAATGCCTGTATCCTTTCGGAGTCTCTCCTGCCTCCGGCCCTGCGGCCGACCAAACATCCTCTTTCAGATCCGGGTAAGAAGAGACTCTGAGATTCTTTTTTAACCTTCTTTTCCGACATAAGGAAGCCAAAGGATTTCCCTTTAACATAAAAAAACAGAACCCACAAAAGGAGTTCTGCCTTCCAGCAATCCTGTAATACCGGCGGCATTTACGCCGCCAGCGCTGTGATCCCAAAATACGCGATCACAATAATTCCCAGCACGATTCGGTAATAACCAAAGAATTTAAAATCATGATTCCGGATATAGCTCATCAGGAACTTGATGGAATATACCGACACCAGAAATGCGACCACCATGCCCAGCAGCATGTAAAATACCTGCGGGCCGGTAAACATGTTTCCTTTCAGGAAAAATTTCACGATTTTTAACAGGCTGGCTCCGAACATGACCGGAACTCCCAGAAAGAAGGAAAATTCCGCAGCCGCACTTCTGGAGCAGCCCAGAATCATGGCCCCCAGAATCGTAGCGCCGGAGCGGGAAGTTCCCGGCACCAGGCTAAGAAGCTGGAACAGGCCGATACAAAGCGCGGTCTGAAAAGAGATCTGACCGGTTTTCTGAATCGGGAATGTAACATTTTTATTTCTTGTTTCCAGAAGAATGAACAGCACACCGTAAAGAATCAGCATAGCGGATACCACATAGGCATTCATCAGATGTTCATCCATCCAGTCGTTCAACAAAAGCCCCAAAACGGCCGCCGGAATACAGGCTACAAGAATCTTCACCCACAAAATCAACGTTGCGCGCTTTGCCGCCGGCTTTTTTCTGCGCGAAAAAGGATTCAGCTTATCAAAATACAAAAGTACAACTGCCAGAATGGCCCCCAGCTGAATCACCACAAAAAACACATCCAGATACGCTTTCGGCTGATCCATATGGATGATCTCATCCACCAGAATCATATGTCCGGTACTGCTGATCGGAAGCCACTCCGTAAAACCCTCCACAATACCCTGTACAATTACTTTCAAAGTTTCTACAATGTTCATCGTTTCCTCCAAAACCTTCCTGCACCACTTTACCGGCAGCAGGAATTCCACGTTCAATATCCTGCTGCACAAAACCGGTGCGCTTTTTGGCTACTGCTTTCGGATATTCTCGATCTGCCAGTCAATCGGCTCCAGACCGTGTCCTCTTAAAAAATCATTCGTCTTGCTGAAATGCCGGCAGCCAAAAAAACCGCGGTATGCCGACAGCGGACTTGGGTGCGGCGCTTCCAGAATCAAATGCTGCGGATTGTTCAGCATGATCTTTTTCGCCTGTGCAGGGCGTCCCCACAAAAGGAACACGATCGGACGATCCTGCTCATTCAGCACCCGAATCGCCGCATCCGTAAACTCCTCCCATCCGATATTCCGGTGGGAGTTTGCGGCATGGGCCCGTACAGTCAGCACCGTATTCAAAAGAAGCACTCCCTGATCAGCCCATTTTTTCAAATAGCCGTTGTCCGGAATATAGCATCCCAGATCATCCTGAAGCTCCTGATAAATATTCACCAAAGACGGCGGAATCTCTACATCCGGCTTCACGGAAAAGCACAGACCGTGTGCCTGCCCGTCGCCGTGATACGGGTCCTGCCCCAAAATAACTACTTTCACTTTATGCAGAGGCGTAAATGCAAATGCGTTAAAAATATCGTCCGGAGCCGGAAAAATCTGCCTGGTCTCATACTCGTGCTTCACCGTATTGTAAAGCTTCCGGTAATAAGGCTTCCGGAATTCTCCGCTCATCGGCTCCAGCCAGTCATTATCAATTGCTGCCATGGTTTTCCTTCTTTCTCTTTCGTTTTTTATGACTCTACAGGCGGACCGGAATCCCGCGGCCGTCCAGATACTCCTTCAAGTCCCGAATTTCCAGCTCCTTATAGTGGAACAGAGAGGCCGCCAGTGCTGCATCGGCTTTTCCTGCCGTCAGCGCATCATAAAAATGCTCCTTTGTCCCGGCGCCTCCGGAAGCAATTACCGGGATCGACACATTTTCGGCGATTGCAGCCGTCAGTTCATTGTCATACCCGGCTTTGGTGCCGTCACAGTCCATGCTGGTAAGAAGAATCTCTCCCGCCCCCAGCTGATCTGCCTTCATGGCCCATTCTACCGCATCAATTCCCACATCAATCCGGCCTCCGTTCTTATAAATATTCCAGCCGGAGCCGTCGGCACGGCGCTTGGCGTCAATGGCAACCACCACACACTGACTTCCGAACTTGTCCGCCGCCTGGGAAATCAGATTCGGATTGTTGATGGCAGAAGAATTAATGGAAATCTTATCCGCACCTTCTCTCAAAAGCATCCGGAAATCCTCCACCGTGCGGATTCCGCCGCCCACTGTAAACGGAATAAATACCTTTTCCGCCACTCTCCGCACCATATCCACTACGGTATTTCTGGCATCGGAGGTTGCGGTAATATCCAAAAATACCAGTTCATCCGCTCCTGCCCGGTCATAGGCAGCAGCAATCTCTACCGGGTCGCCTGCATCCCGCAGATCCACAAAATTTACACCTTTTACAACCCGGCCATTCTTTACGTCTAAACATGGAATAATTCGTTTGGTAAACATGACCGCCTCCTATAACTCAATAAAATTTTTCAGAATCTTCAGTCCCACGTCGCTGCTCTTCTCCGGATGGAACTGACATGCAAACACATTTCCCCGTTCCACCGAAGCATGGATCCGTGTGCTGTACTCGGTCGAAGCCGCTACGATTGATTCATCCGCCGCCTTGAGATAATAGGAATGAACAAAATACACATAAGCGCCGTCTTCGATTCCCCGAAACAGCTTTGCCTCCGGGCGGATCTCAAGAGAGTTCCAGCCCATATGCGGAATCTTTAAGCCTGGACAGTCCGGAATTCTGAGAATCTCACCCGGAAGAATGCCGAGTCCCTCCACGCCTTTGCTCTCCTCACTCCGCTCAAACAAAAGCTGCAGGCCCAGACAAATGCCCAGGAACGGGGTTTCCTGCTCCACGACCTGATGAATCACATCAACCAGGCCGTACTGATGAAGCCGCCCCATGGCATCTCCAAATGAACCAACTCCCGGAAGAATCACCTTATCGGCCTTCCGGATCGTTTCTGCATCCCGGCTGATCACCGGCTGTTCCCCCAGCGCAATCAGCGCCTTCTCCACGCTTTTTAAATTTCCTGCATCATAATCAATAATTGCTATCATGCGCGTTTCCGTCCTTTCCATTTTTTAAAATGGCTTCCCTTCATATTCTGAAAGTATAAACTTCACTGAATTCTCTGCCACGGCCGTTGCCTTTTCCTTGATTTCCTCTGTCGTCTGATAAAATTCCTGATTCACCCGGAACATCCAGGCCTTTTTATTGAAAAATACCGTCTTTTCGAACGGCCAGCGGATCACGGTAGGCGTAAGGAAGCCCTCGCCCAGCTCCAGAACCGTCAGTTCACGGTTTAACGTGGTTGAAAGCCACAGCTGATATTTTTTCCACATCGGAAGATAACCTTCTTCAATATAAGCTTCCGCCTGAATGGTATTTCCGGTCAGCGGCGCTCCGCAGTGCGGGCAAATGTCATCCGGCACCTCACCCTCCTCCCAGATGTCCCTGGTGCAGGCCTTCGAACACTGGCGCCAGTGCACGTTGCCGCAGGGCGCCACAAATCGCTCCCGTTCAAACTTCGTATCATAAATTGCGCCGTCCGTCACCGTCGTCACAATAAAATAATCCTTGTCCTTCACCAGTTCATATAATGCATCATAGGCCCTTTTTACTTCAAGGTTTCCTTCATCCAGAAGACTCCCCTGAATCTTCCACTCTCCGCCGATCCCGATCAGGACACGCTGCGCCAAGGCAAGCTTTTCTTTCATAAACTGATAATATTTCAACCTTTTCTGCCACTCAAAATATGGACAAATATACCCATATCGAGATATTGAAAGTTTTC
>JBJELD010000098.1:0-31169 GCA_051878975.1 Candidatus Caccovicinus sp. | reverse complement strand
ATAATTCTCCCGCTCAATGATACCGCACTTCTGCTTCACCTGTGCGATATACAGGTTGCTGACCTTTAAGCTGGTATGCTCCAGCACATACGCTTTAATCTGCTCATAGGTCGCCAGCCCCCCTTTTGTCCTGCACCAGTTCCTCTACATCCACATCTATGTTGACATGTACCACTGGTTTTCTCAGAACTAACTGACATACCGTCTCAATTCCAGTCGTTCCAGGAAACATATCGACCGCACAGGCCTTCATCACCTGGTAGCCACTCTCCTGCAGCGGTACCAGATCCCGCACCAGGCTGGTCGGTTTGCAGGAAATATATACTATTCTTTCACACCTAAATGAATTAATGATCTTTGGAAGCGCCTTCGGATGGATTCCATCCCGCGGAGGATCCAGCACGATCAGATCCGGCTTATCCGCCAGCTCATCCACCACCTTCAGTACATCCCCTGCCCGGAATTCGCAGTTGGTCAAACCGTTCATCGCCGCATTCTCTTTCGCTGCCTCCACAGCTTCTTCCACGATCTCTACGCCCACGACCTTGCTGGCTACCGGCGCCAGTACCTGCGCAATGGTTCCGGTACCGCTGTACAGATCAAACACCACCTTGTCTCTGGTCTCTCCAATATAACTCCGCGCGGTTTCATACAGAACCTCGGCCCCCAGAGAATTGGTCTGGAAGAACGAGAACGGCGTAATTTTAAATGTAAGTCCCAGAAGCTCTTCATAAAAATAATCCTGTCCGTACAGGATATCCGTGTGATCATTCTGCACCACATCCGCCAGAGAATCATTCTTCGTGTGCAGAATGCCTGCCAGTTTCCCTTCCAGCTTTCCTTCCCGCTCGAGGGAACCGATCACATCTTTCCATCCCCCCAGAAGCTTCTGCTCTTCTCCCTCTCCGTCCATCCAGTCCACCTGCGTGGTGGTCACCAGATCTACCAGAATTTCTCCTGTCTTTACCGCCCTGCGTACCAGAAGATGGCGCAGGTATCCGGTATGCTGCAGCTTTTTATGGAAAGGAACGTTCTTTTCCGCAAAATAATCTCTCGTCGCTGTCAGGATTCGACAAAAATCCGGATGTACGATCCGACAGTCTCCGGTCGTCACAATATCATAAAAGCTGCCCCGCTTATGCATGCCAAGTGCCAGCGGACCGCCTTTAAATTCATCACCAAAAGAAAATTCCATCTTATTCCGGTAGCCGCCTGAGATCGGGCTGGGCTTCAGTCCCTGCCACTCATAGCTGCCTTCCGGGCAGACCGAATCCAGCAGTCCTTTTACCTGCTCCTCCTTGATTTTCAGCTGTTCCTCATAGGGAAGGCTCTGATACACGCAGCCGCCGCACTGATTAAAATGCGGGCAGATCCCTTCTGTCCTCTCCTTCGGCGCCTTCTCCAGAATTTCCAGAGCCAGACCCTCGCTTTTTCCTTTTCTCCGTTTCGTCACAACTGCACGGATTTTCTGCCCCGGAATCGTATTTTTGATGATCAGACGTTCTTCTCCCACAGCCAGGATTCCCTTGTTGGGGAACTCCACTTTCTCGATGGTTCCTTCAAAAATATCACCTTTTTTCATGTATTGTCTCCTAAATGTCTCTTACAATGTTTCTTATAACGTGAAAAATGACTGCCCTTTGCTTTCCTGTCCCGCCTCCGCAGTCCGGCGGCACTTTCATAAACAATATAAATATGCCTCTGTTTCCAGAGGCATATGCTTACTTACTCTTCAATCAACGGAAGCCTTCTCCATTTACTCTTCCTTTTTGTCTGCCGGTTTCTCTTCGTCTTCAAAGAAGTCGTCGTCAAAATCGTCATCAAAATCATCTTCGAAATCCTCCAGATAATCCGGAGTGAAGAACCGATATACACCGTATGCAATCACTGCTACTGCTGCCACTACACCGATGATCGCCAGAATCCAGAGAATACAGGTTTTCTTCTTCTCCTCTTCCTCTGTTCTGTGTAAAAACTCGTTCAATCTGGTGGAATTCATAATCTCTTCTACCCGGTCTCTGGCCTCTCTGCTCATTGCATCAAACCGATTCATATTCATTTTCCACGTCCTTTCTGCACGCCTTGCACGTGCTTTGCATTTCCTTCTGCTTAGAGTAAGTATATCATTTTTTCAGAGATTTTACTATCCTATTTTTCGGAAATTTCATACAATTTTTCCGGTTTTCCATTTTTTGCAATCCCGTTTTTCCATTTTTTGCAATCCCGTTTTTCCTTTCCCGCCTCTCAGCTGCTGCGCTCGGATATCCTACTCGATCTTCTGAAGCTTTGCAAAGGATGCAAACATTTTTTTCTCGCCGCAACGGTCAAAGCATACCGTCACTTCATAATCCTTTTTCCCGTCTTTGATTTCCCTGACCATGCCTTCTCCAAACCGTGAATGGCGGACACGGTCTCCCTCTTTGTAATCCAGGTGATCGGCCTTTGCCACTGAAAACGTCTTTCCGAAGCCCGCTTCCGTTGACTTCGGACGGCCGGATGGACCCCGGTCAAATATTCCGGTCCCGGCCATGCCGGATGCATAAGGGCTGTGATAAGAATGACTTCCCGGTCCAAAAGAACTGACGCTGCCCTTCTTCTCCGAATCGGCCCACGGAAGCCCGGTGTCATCCCCGAAGCCGGAGGACCATCTGGCGGATGCCGGCTCCTGCCGTTTTTGTTCCAGATAATCCTTCGGAATTTCTTCAATGAAACGGCTGGTCTTGGAATACCTGGTTTCTCCATTCACCATCCGCAGCTTCGCCCCGGTCAGAATCAGCTCCTCCCGTGCCCTTGTAATGCCCACGTAGCACAGACGCCGCTCCTCTTCCACCGCATCCCGGTCATCGGAGCTGATGGACATCTGACTTGGGAACAGCCCATCCTCCATACCGGCCAGAAAAACAACCGGGAACTCCAGGCCCTTTGCACTGTGAAGCGTCATCAGCGTCACCCGACTTTCCTTTTCATCCATCCGGTCCACATCAGCCACCAGCGCCACCTGCTCCAGAAATTCATCCAGACTCGGATGCTCTGCATCTTCACTATAGCTGACCGCCTTGCTGATCAGCTCTTCAATGTTTTCCATCCGGCTTTCCGATTCCACATCTCCTTCCTCTTCCAGCTCCTTCTGATAGCCGGTATTTTCAAGAATGGCGTGAATCAGATCCGCAATGCTCTTTTCCGGATCCTCCGAGATGGACCGCAGCGCCTCCACCTGAGCAGTGAAACCTTCTATTTTCGAAGCTGCCCTTCCGATTCCCGGTACCTGCCGTACATATTTGGCCGCGTCATACAAATGCATGTCATGCTCCGATGCAAAGGCCGCCAGCTTGCCCACCGTAGCCGCGCCGATTCCCCGCTTCGGCACATTGATGATCCGGCTTACGGCCAGATCATCCACACCATTGGCAACCGTTTTCAAATACGCCAGAATGTCCTTGATTTCCCTGCGCTGATAGAAATTGACGCCGCCGACCAGAAGATACGGCACATTCTTTCGGATGCAGTTCTCTTCCAGAAGGCGGGACTGCGCATTGGTCCGGTACAGAACCGCCATGTCCTTCCAGTCCCTTCCTTTCTCATGCATTTCCTGAAGAGACCCGGCAATGAAATCGGCTTCTTCCTCTCCCGTCTGGAACTGCCGGTACTTTGCCAGGCAGCCCTCCTCGTTGGCCGTCCAAAGCGTTTTATCCTTCCGGCTGCGGTTGTGGCGGATTACTTCATTGGCTGCCGTCAGAATATTTCCGGTAGAACGATAATTCTGCTCCAGCTTCACCACATGGGCGCCGGGAAAGGCAGACTCAAAATTCAGAATATTTCCCACATCTGCACCGCGGAACTTGTAAATAGACTGATCATCATCTCCCACCACACAGAGATTCCGATATTTTGCCGCCAGAAGTTCAATCAATTTAAACTGAGCATAATTCGTATCCTGATATTCATCCACCATAATATAGCGGAACCGCTCCTGATAATGATTCAGAATGTCCGGACAATTCCGAAAAAGCTCCACTGTTTTCACAATCAGATCATCAAAATCCATAGCATTGTTCTTCAGAAGCTCTTTCTGATAGGTCTTGTAAATCAGGGCAACCTTCTTCTGCCGGAAATCTTCTGCACTCAGCTCGTAATCCTCCGGAGTAATCAGCTTATCCTTCGCTCCGGAAATATAGCCCAGCATCGCCCGTTCCTTATAAAGCTTGGTGTCCACATCCAGCTTCTTCAACACCTGCTTCATCAGCGTTTTCTGGTCATCGGAATCATAAATGGAAAAGCTGGAGCTGTAGCCCAGATTTTCACAATGTCTGCGCAGAATCCGCACACAGGTGGAATGGAAGGTGCTGACCCAGATGCTGTCGGCCCCAAAACGAACCGTCCGCTCTACACGCTCCTTCATCTCACCGGCCGCCTTGTTGGTAAAAGTAATCGCCAGAATATTCCATGGGTTCACCCGTTTTTCTTCAATCAGATAAGCAATCCGGTGTGTCAGGACCCTGGTCTTTCCCGAACCGGCTCCTGCAAGAACAAGAAGCGGCCCTTCCGTACAGCAAACGGCCTCCTGCTGCTTTTCATTCAATGTTTCGTATATATTCATCATGTTTAACCGCCTTTTTCAAAAATGCCTGTTTTTCTCTCTTTTTTCCTGTCCGTTTTCAGGCGCTGCCTAATCATTGTACTATACTCCCTTCATTCCGTCAAAGATTTTCCTATGTCATTTTCCCTTCTTTTTCCCTTTTTCCCTCTTGTCATATAGTTTTGAATACTATATAATGTAATATGAGGTGAAAAACATGAAGACAAATGAAGAGAAACTTCAGGAACTGCTGTCTCATCTCGACAGTCTTTCCTATATCAAGCCAGATGAAATCCCCAATATTCAGCTATATATGGATCAGGTCACAACGTTTATGGAGGAGCATCTGAAGGATATGAAACGCTATCCGGAAGACAAGGTACTGACGAAGACCATGATCAACAATTATGCCAAGAACAATCTTCTTCCTCCTCCGATCAAAAAAAAGTACTCCAAAGAGCATATGCTGATGCTGATCTTCATCTACTATTTCAAAAATGTACTGTCCTTTCACGATATTGAACAGTTATTTAAGCCAATCATCAGCAAACATTTTGCCGGTACAGAAGGCCTGTCCCTGGAGGATATTTATGAACAGGTATTTTCTCTGGAAAGCGAACAGAGAGATCGGCTGAAAAAAGACGTTGCCTATAAATTTGAACAGGCCAAAACCATTTTTCAGACCGGAGATGATTCTTCCGAATACCTGCAGCTTTTCGCTTTTATCTGTGAGCTTTCTTTTGATGTATATTTGAAAACACAGATGATTGAGGCACTGACCGACCAGATGCGGGCCGAAGAACCGCCGACATCAGACCGTCATAAAAAGTAGGGTCACCAGAGAAAAAAGACATCCGAAACAGCTTTCCTGTATATTACAGGCTGTCTCGAATGTCTTTCTTTTCCTTTCATTCTTCTGATTGTTAAGTATCTGACTGTTCTTCCGGATTCAAACGCTTAAATACCATATCATAGCCGTCATTTCCATAATTCAAGGAACGGTTTACACGGCTGATCGTAGCCGTCGAAGCTCCGGTCCGTTCTGCAATCTCCAGGTAGGTGCTTCCCTCCCGCAGCATCTTGGCAACCTCATAACGCTGTGACAGAGAAAGCAGCTCATTTATCGTACAGACATCCTCGAAAAACAGATAACACTCTTCCGGACTTTTCAAAGTCAAAATAGCCTGGAAGAGATGATCTACCGCTTCGGTTTTAATCTTTTTATTCATTTTACAATCAATCCCCTTCTGGTATTCAATCTCTTCCTATATATTATCACACTAAAGTTTGAAAGTCTACTGATTTCGATTTCGGTTCCGGTTAAAATTAATCAGACATCCGGCTTTTACAATCTCCCGCTCCTCCGGTGTCATATCCGCAATATAAAGGCGGATTTCCTTTACTGTATCACCCAGCACATATGCCTTGATATCCTTCAGATCGCCGTCCAGAAGCCTGCGAATACCCGGAACATAAATATAGTCTCCGACACCAAATTCGGGCTCCTCTTCCATCTGGAACGGGAGCATCCCCCAGTTCATCACATTGGAACGATAACGCTTGGTCGCATATTCCTTTGTGATATTTGCAAGACCGCCGATCACACGCTGACAGCTTGCTGCCTGCTCGCGTGCAGAGCCGTCGCCCGGTTTTACCGCATAAACCATGCTTCCGATTTCCGTATCCAGAATCTGAACAGACTCCTGTCCCGGAATCGTATGGATCCGGTCAAATACGGTATTCAGCTCGGCATCCAGCTCGGCCGGATTCTGTCCCTTCACGCGCGCCTTCTCCAGACGGTCCACTTCCTTGGTCCGTCCCACATACTCCGGATCTCTTCTGGACAAAGTAAACTCCGCCAGTCCCAGCGGATTGGACCGGTAAGAGGAGGTCTCTCCGGACGGAATCAGCTCATCCGTCGTGGTCACAGCGTCCATAATCTTGGAACACACCTTCAGCACAATATTGTCTGCCAACGGACTCATCTCCGGCCAGTCCTTGATATTCGGACCGTAGATCAGCTCCTTCTTTTCATCACCCTTTCCAAAGCCCTGATAAACTCTGGTCTCATAAGCAGTCGGATCAAATTCATAAGCAGGTACATCGTCCCAGCAGTCGAATTCCAGAGCAGAGGTAAGAACACCGCCGTTTGCCGCTGTTGCCGCAATGGAACGTGCATCCATCAGAGCAACTGCCGCCATCTGTCCATTTCCTGGCTTGGAGCCTTCCCGGTTCGGGAAGTTTCTGGTGGTATGGCGGATGCTTAATCCATTGTTGCACGGTGTATCGCCTGCACCGAAGCAAGGTCCGCAGAATGCTGTCCGGATAATCGCACCGGCTGCCATCAGATCCGATACGGCACCCTTCTTAACCAGATCCATAAACACCGGCTGAGAAGATGGATAAACTGCCAGGGAGAATTCATCAAAGCCGCAGGATCGACCCTTCAATGCATGAGCCGCCTCAATCACATTGGTGTAATTGCCGCCTGCGCAGCCGGCAATGATTCCCTGCTGAACCTGAAGCTTTCCGTCCACAATCTTATCCGTCAGCGTAAAAGCGGCTTTTCCGCCGCCTACCTTCTCGGCTTCCTTCTCCACGCTCCGCAAAATGTCACCCAGATTTGCGTTCAGTTCATCGATCTCATATGTGTTGCTCGGATGGAACGGAAGTGCGATCATCGGCTTTACCGTGCTTAAATCCACATAAACGCAGCCGTCGTAGTAAGCCACATCCGCCGGATCCAGCTTCCGGTAATCCTGGCCTCTGCCGTGAAGCGCCAGGAAGCTTTCCGTATCCTCATCTGTTCTCCAGATAGAAGACAGACAGGTGGTCTCTGTCGTCATAACATCTACGCCGTTTCGATAATCGGTGCTCATGGAGGCCACGCCAGGTCCCACGAATTCCATTACCTTATTCTTCACATAACCGTTTTTAAATACTGCTCCGATGATAGCCAGTGCAATATCCTGCGGTCCCACACCTGGCATCGGCCGACCGGTCAGATAAATCGCCACCACGCCCGGATAGGCCACATCGTAAGTGTCGCAGAGCAGCTGCTTTACCAGCTCGCCGCCGCCTTCACCTACCGCCATAGTTCCAAGTGCGCCGTAACGGGTATGGCTGTCAGAACCAAGAATCATCTTGCCGCAGCCGGCCATCATTTCTCTCATATACTGATGAATGACCGCAATGTGAGGAGGAACATAAATTCCGCCGTACTTCTTTGCAGCAGACAGTCCGAACATATGGTCATCCTCATTGATCGTGCCTCCTACCGCACAAAGTGTATTATGACAGTTGGTCAGCACATACGGAATCGGAAACTTTTCCATGCCGGAAGCCTTGGCGGTCTGTACGATTCCTACGAACGTGATATCGTGGGAAGCCATGGCATCAAATTTCAGCTTCAGATGTTCCATATTTCCGGAGGTATTGTGATTTTCCAGAATGGAATATGCAATGGTACCCTTTCTGGCCTCATCTTTTACTGCCTCTCTGCCGGTTAACGCCTTTACCTTTGCCGCATCTGCTTCCGGTACGATTTCTGAGCCGTTTACCAGATACACGCCGCCGTCGTATAATGATATCATCTTCGATCTCCTCCTTTTTTCTGCACAAAAGACAGCCGCAGGTGCTTCCTCGCATCAGTCAGGCTGTCTTTTCTGTTTTTCTTTTCGTTTGCATAGAAATACAGTTAATGTGAATTATAAGCGGTTTTCCGCGAAAATGCAACCGCTTTCTCGCTTCGGCCAGGCACCTTTCTGCTTTTTTTCAATAAGATGCAAGTAGAAACCTTTCCACAGGAGGAATTCCATGAAACGCATCAAAACACATCCCTTCTCCGGACTGCCGCTTTTTCTGCCGCTTATCACACTGTCCGTTCTGCTCCTTTCCGGCTGCCGCTCCTCCGGCACAGCAGAGGGTCTGACACCAGTCACCTTAAATGAAGTCGCTCACTCCATCTTTTACGCGCCCCAATACGCCGCGATTGAGCTTGGATATTTTAAAGAGGAAGGCATTGACCTGACCCTGGTAAATGGAGCCGGCGCAGATAAAGTCATGACCGCCCTGGTCTCCGGCGATGCTGACATCGGCTTCATGGGATCAGAGGCCAGCATTTATACTTACGCCAACGGTGCCCAGGACTACGCAGTCAACTTTGCCCAGCTCACCCAGCGTGCCGGGAACTTCCTGGTAGGACGCCGGCCGGAAGAATATTTTGACTGGAAAAATCTTGCCGGCAAAAAAGTGCTTGGCGGAAGAAAAGGTGGCATGCCGGAGCTGGTTTTTGAGTATATTCTGAAAAAACACGGACTGGATCCCGCCGCCGATCTCACCATCGATCAGAGCATCAGCTTCGGCCTGACCGCCGCCGCATTTCCTTCCGGCGACGCCGATTATACGGTTGAATTCGAACCCTTTGCTACTTCCCTGGAAACAGAGGGAAACGGATATGTAGTCGCCTCCCTCGGAGAAGAATCCGGATATGTACCTTACACGGCATATTGTGCCAGAAAAAGCTATCTGGAGGCTCACCCGGACATCATTCAGAAATTTACCAATGCTGTCCAGAGAGGCCTTGATTATGTAAACTCCCATTCCGCTGAAGAAATCGCGCAGACCATCCATCCTCAGTTCAAGGAAACCGATATCAACTCTCTGACCAAAATCGTAGAACGATATCAGTCCCAGAACACCTGGAAGGAAAACACGATTTTTGAAGAAGAAAGCTTCCGGCTTCTGGAAAATATTCTGGAAGAAGGCGGCGAACTGCCTGCAAGGGTCCCCTACGAAAAACTGGTTACCACTGACTTTTCCCGGAAGGCTGTCCGCTGATTATATCCCGGATTTTTCCTGTACTTTTCCGTTTCTTAATATCCTATGAATTTTCTGTGAATTCAGGGAAAAAGCTGTTTTATCGCTTGTTTTGTCTGTAAAAATCTGCTACGATGTACGCGTACAAACTATCAGCCAACAATGGGGGATACAAAAAAGATGAACGTTTTCCAGCTGCTAATCACAAAAAGTGAAACCATGTATTTATCGGAGAATACCTCTCTGGCTTCTGCCATGGACCAGCTTCGAACCAGCGGCTACACGGCCGTTCCGGTCATCCGCGAGGACGGAACCTACAGCGGAACCGTCAGTGAGGGCGATTTTCTCTGGGCTTTCCTGGACGGAAAGGATGAAGACAAAGAAGGGCAGTCCCTTCCCTTAAAAACGATCGTGCGGACGGACCGAAATCCCGCCGTAAAGATTGACGTGGATCTGGCCAGACTGTTCGCAGAAGCACTGAATCAGAATTTTGTCCCGGTAGTAGATGACCGTAACATGTTTATCGGCATTGTAACCAGAAAGCAGGTCATCTCCTTCTTTATGGACCAGCTCCGTGAAATCTCGTAGAACAACCAATTCATCTGCAGAAAACCGAAAGAACTCCCGCCCGTTTTTATCCGATGGGAGTTCTTTTTTCGTGTTCTTCTTACCAGATCATGTTCCTGATTCCGGCTCTGCGGCAGCTTTACGGCAGCTTCACGCCATACGTCTCCAGAATTGTTTTCGGCAGTTCACACCGAACTGTTTTCAGCCGATTTACGATCTGGCAGATCACCAGATCTCCTTTTAATGATAAAAGCATTCCGGCCTTCACATCATCCAGTCCTGCTGCTTTCGTCAGAAAACGCTCCATTTTCTGTGCAGCCTCTTCTGCCGCCCGGTCCAGCGATCCGGCAGACTGTATGGTCATCACCTGGTCATCGGTTTCCAGAAACGGCAGTGCCTCTTTCAAAGGACCGGCCGGCTCCTGTTTCAGCACGGTCACCCGGACCGTCACCGCTCCGGCTGTCTCCAGGCCGCAGATCATCATCTCGCCGTCTCCCATCTGCGCATGCAGATCGCCCAGGGAAAGAAGCGCCCCCGGCGTATGAACCGGAAGATACAAGGTGGTTCCCTTTCCAATTTTCCGGCAGTCCAGATTTCCGCCGTGCGTTCCCGGCGTAATCGTCAGTACTCCTTCTCCCGGCGCAGCCGTCCCGATCACACCGATCATGATGTCGCAGTCTATCCACAGCTTCTCATCAAACAGAATCCCCTGTTTTCCGCTCTCCGGATTCTCCTTAAAATAAAAACGTCTTGCAGTCCGTTTCTCATATAAATGATGAAAGGCGCCGTCTGTAGGAGACGTCCGCATAATTCCGTATTCCCGCAGCCGGATATCCAGAATTTCCACCTTCAGCACATCGCCCGGCTGTGCGCCCTGCACAAACAATGGACCGGTAGCCGGATTTTCCAGACCATCCGCCCCTTTGCTTCCCAGAGGAAGCTCCTCGGTAATGTCATTGTCATCATAACAGTCCCGCGTCTCAAATACCACCGTATCCCCGCTTTCGCAGCAGGCCGCCGGCTTCTGGCCTTCTTTCAAACAGTCCACCACATTATCTCGTGAAATTGTCAGCATATTGCTCATTCCCTCCTGTTTCAGAAATCCTTCCATAACCATATCACAGTTTCCGTCAAATGTCACTCCCCTGCCATTCCTCCGCTGATTGACTGCAAATAATAAATCGCAGCCCGGCACTTCCTTTATCCGCTCTGCAAATCCTGTGCCGGCGTTCTTGTCTGAAAATCAATTTTCGGGTATAATAGCGGTATCGCTTTCCTATCTGACTAATATATAAAAGGTGGTTGTTACAACATGAACAAAAAAGAAGTATCTGAAATCAAGAAACAATTTACTCCGGACAACTGCGCCATCACCCGTATCTGTGGCTGCTATGTGGACGGAGAAAAGAATAAGAAAACCGAAATGGTCGATGCTTTTCTCTCACTCCCGGAGGAGGAACGATTTAAATATTTTGAGATTTTCCGGAAAACATTGTCCGGAACCATCGGCAAACATCTGCTGAATATGGATTTCCCTCTGGATTCCGAGCTGCCGGGAGGCGGCCAGCATTTCCTTCTGCAGCTGCGGACCAGCCATCTGGAGGACCCGGCACTCCTGGAACAGTTTTACGATAAAATCATTGAAAACTACGACTACGGGGAAAATTATCTGATTCTTTTGATCCATGCGCTGTATGATATTCCAGGAAAGTCCTCAGACAATCTGGAAATGTTCGACGCTTCCGATGAAGTATTTGATTACATACTCTGCGCCATCTGCCCGGTCAAGCTTTCCAAGGCCGGACTTTCTTATGATACAGAGGGGAATTGCTTCCGGAACCGGACCCGTGACTGGATTGTAGAAATGCCGGACCGCGGTTTCCTGTTCCCTGCCTTCCATGACCGCAGCACAGATATCCACAGCTTCCTGTATTATTCCAAAAACAGCGAGGACCTGCACGAAGCCTTTGTAGAGACTCTTTCCGGCTGCCCGATACCGATGACCGCCGGCGACCAGAAGGAAACCTTCAATATGCTGGTAGAAGAAACCCTCGGGGAAACCTGTGACTACGAGCTGGTGCGAAACATTCATGAACGTCTGAACGAGCTGATTGAAGAAAGGCAAGACGATCCGGAACCGCTCACGCTGGATAAAGCCGAAGTCCGGAACCTTCTGGAGGCCAGCGGCGCAGACGAAGAAAAAATGGAAAGCTTCGACCATAATTTCGATGAAGCCGCCGGGGCCAAGGCCTCTCTTCTTGTTTCTAATGTGGCAAACACCCGAAAATTTGAAATCAAAACCCCAAGCATTACGATTCAGGTGGCTCCGGACTGCGCCGATCTGGTCGAAACGCGCATCATTGACGGCCGCCGCTGCCTGGTAATCGGAATTGATGAAAATGTGGTCGTAAACGGAATCTCTGTCGCTGCCACAGAAAAAGCTGAAGCCGCACAAAAAGAAGGAGCTGAACCGAATGGCGAATGACACAAAACTGGCGCTCATGGCATCCATGCTCCGTCTGTTGGAGCAGATGCCTTTTGATAAGATCACGATTCGCCTCCTGGTGGAGGACTGCCACGTAAACCGGAATACATTTTATTATCACTTTCATGATATTTACAATCTGCTGGAGCAGCTTCTGGAGGAGGAGGTCCGCAAAATTCTGGAGCAAAGCCAGAAGGACGGGAACTGGGACCATACACTGACCCGGTATTTCCGCTTTATCCAGGAGCATAAAAAGGTACTGTATCACCTCTACCATTCCAGTGCGGAGGAATATCTGAAAAAATATCTTCTCCGGGTGCTGGACATCTATATTTCCGGTTACCTGAAGAAGGAAGCCAGTGAATTTGACATTTCCGAAGAGGACCGTGACTTTATGTCCAGATTCTACCGCTATGCCATGCGCGGCATGATGCGGGAGTGGATGGAACAGGGAATGGAACAGGACCTTTTCCGTTATATGCAGAAGCTTTCCCGCTTTTTTGAAGAAAATCTTCATTACATTCTGGCACGTTATGAAAGGCAGTCGGAAAACGACTCTGCCAAAGATCCCCCTCAATAACCGGACACATCGTCTGCCGGAAATTCCGGCCGCAAAAGACACAAACGGCACTGCATCCCATCGGTCTGCAGTGCCGTTCGTCACCTGTTCCATTTTTCTTTTATTCTGCCGTCAGAAATACTTCTTGGAACCCCAAAGGTTCGCTTTCTTCAAATCCAGATATTCATTATAAGCCTTCTCCAGAATCTGCTTTTCATTTGAAAATTTCAGCAGATGATACGCCTCATAAAATTTGTAATACCCGGAATCTACGAAATATTCCTCCCGCTGTGGTTTACTGTAGTAGCTGTCCGCCATCATCAGATACCAGTGAACATCCTTCTCCACTACGTCCTGCGGGGTGTTGAAGGTATACTGACTCTTTCCAATATACTTAATAATGGATGCACTGACACCGGTCTCCTCCTTTACTTCCCGGAGAGCTGTTTCCTTAAATTCCTCTCCCGCTTCTACAGTTCCCTTCGGCAAAACCCAGCCTTCATACTTGTTCTTATAATTCTTATACAAAACCAGAATTTTACCTCGAAATATAACCACACCGCCGCAGCTCGTTGCTTCAATCATTGCAATCCCTCCTGACTGACAGTGCCTCATAGACTGAATCCAGTATACATCTTTTTCAGATGAGATGCAAGAGATTGTAACGATTTCCGCTGATTTTCCATTTATTGGAAGCTTTTATTTGAAATATTCCGGATGCATACCGCGGCAGAGCTTTTCTGCCGTAATCGGAAGCTCACGGACCGTTACACCAACCGCATGGCGCACTGCCGACGCAATTGCCGGAGACGGGGTATTGATCACGATCTCGCCGATGGATTTTGCCCCGAACGGACCGTTCGGCTCATAGCTCGGCTCAAATTCCACCCGGATATTTCCTACATCCTGGCGGGTCGGAATCTTATATTGCATCAGGGAATCCTCCATGAAACGGCCGCTTTCGGAATAGGTAACATTCTCGTACATGGCCATGCCGATTCCCTGTGCCAGTCCGCCTTCCGTCTGTACCCTTGCCAGATTCGGATTCACCACCGTACCGCAGTCCACGACCGCCACATAATCGATCAGCTCCATCTCTCCCGTTTCCTTGTCCACTTCCACTTCTGCCATTCCGGCCATAAACGGAGGCGGGGAGGTCGGAGAACTGTTGGATTCGCAGGCAGAAAGAGCATCCGAATTATTGCACATTGCCCGGTTCGCGATATCCTGCAGTGAAATCTCCCTGCCGGTGCCGAGCTGTCGGACTCTGCGGCCGTCAAATTCCAGTTCCTCTTCGCTGCAGTTCAGATACTGAGCCGCCTTTTTCAGAATTTTTCCGCGGAGCGTCTCGCAGGTCTTCACCACCGCCATACCGGTCAGATAGGTGGTGCTGGAAGCATAAGAGCCGGAATCATACGGAGAAATATCCGTATCCGTTCCATAAACCACAATATCCTCATAACTGCAGTCCATACAATCTGCCGCAATCTGGGCCAGGATCGTGTCACATCCGGTTCCCATATCGGAACAGCCTACCATAAGCGTATAGAAGCCGTCATCATTGACCTTCATGCTCACACTGCCCACGTCCACGCCGCTGATGGAAGAACCCTGCATGGCCATGGCAACACCGACACCGCGTACCTTTCCGTTGCCCATATCGCGGCACGGAAACTTATCCTTCCATCCGATCATCTCTGCCGCGCGGGCCATACAGCGGTCCAGCGTACAGCTGAGCGCCGTCTCTCCGTAATAAGCCGGCATCACATCTCCCTGGCGGACCATGTTCTTTTCCCGGAGCACAACCGGATCCATATGAAGCTGATCAGCCAGCTCATTCACCGCACTCTCCAGTGCAAAGATGCCCTGCGTCGCTCCGTATCCCCGGTAAGCACCGGCGGACATCACATTGGAGTACACCACATCATAAGAAAAGCGAAAGGCCTTCGGTGTCCGGTAAAGCGGAATCGATTTATGGCCGGAAAGGCCAACCGTGGTCGGACCGTGTTCTCCGTAGGCTCCCGTATTGGAAAGCGTGTACACATCAATCGCCTGAAGAATCCCCTTCTCATCAGAGCCAAGGCGCACCGTCACCTCCATCTCATGACGCGGCGAAGAAGCAATCTGCGATTCGTAGCGGCTGTAAATGATCTTGGCCGGCCTTCCGGTCATCCAGGTCACGATCGCCGGATACACCTCCGCCACTACCGTCTGCTTCGCCCCAAAGCCGCCGCCGATTCTCGGCTTGATCACCCGGATCTTTGATTTCGGAATGTCCAGCGCATTCGCCAGGATCCTTCTTGCATGGAATGGGATCTGCGTGGAAGCCACCACATTCAGACGTCCGTAAGTATCCAGATACGTAAAGGCGCGGAAGGTCTCCATCATTGCCTGCTGGTTGGCTTTCACATGATAGGTCTGCTCCACCACATGGGCGCATTCCTTTAAAACCGCATCCACATCTCCCTGTTTTTCAACGCCGCTGGCACACAGATTCCGGCTGTTGTCTGCGCCTACCGGAACCCGGCTTTCCCAGTCCGGCTCCGGATGAATCAGAATCTGGCTGTCCTTTGCCTTCCGGAAATCCAGAAGCGGCTCCAGCACCTGATAATTGACCCGGATCAGACGCATGGCCTGATCCACAGCAGCCTCCGTCTCACCCGCTACTATGGCAGCGGCATCTCCCACAAACCGGACGCGCTGATCCAGAATCAGACGATCATAAGGACTCGGCTCCGGATACGTCTGTCCGGCCATGGTAAACCGTTTTTTCGGCACATCCTTCCAGGTCAAAATACAGACGATGCCGGGCACCTTCTCCGCCATGGAGGTATCGATTGCATGAATAACCGCATGGGCATGAGGACTCCGAAGCACCTTTACCACCAGGCAGTCCTTTGCCGCCAGGTCTTCCGTATATACCGGTTTTCCGGTCACCAGCGCCATGGCATCCTTCTTGATCACGGGAGCGCCCACATACCGGTGCTGGTGCTCTTCAAATACACGCTGATTGTATTCCTGTTCCTTCTTGTTCTTTCCTGCAGGTCCGTTCCAGCTTCTCTGATCCACCTTATGCCTCCCCCTTCCGGTTTAAATATTTTTTCACTGCCCGCAGCTGAGACATATACCCGCTGCAGCGGCACAAGTTCCCGGCCAGATATTCCTTTATTTCTTCCTCATCCGGATTTTTCAGCTCCCGCTCCATTGCCAGCACATTCATCAAAAATCCCGGACTGCAGAAGCCGCACTGCTCTCCACCCTCTTCTGCCAGAAATCTTCCGGCCTCCTCGGCCTCTTCCTGAAGGCCTTCCAGCGTAGTCACGGTCCTTCCCTCGGCCCTTACCGCCAGAACAGAGCAGGACAATACCGGCTTTCCGTCCAGCATCACCGTGCACAGACCACAATTTGATGTCTCACAGCCCCGTTTTACACTGGCACAGCCCAGGCTCCGGACCAGATCCAGAAGAAGCGTGTCCGCAGCAATCTCTGCCTGAATGTTCTTTCCGTTTAATTGAAACTGTATCTTCATCAGCTTTCCTCCTGTGTTCCGGCAGCGCCATCTGCCTCCATTCGTTCAATCAGCCTTCTGAGAAGGACCTGCGCCAGATACGCCCGGTACTGTGCCGTTGCCCGCAGGTTGGTTCCGTAGGTAAAGCCTGCACAGGCTTTGGCCGCCAGCTCCGCCGCCGTCATACACTCCTCTGCTGGAAAGACCGCCAGCTGTGCAATCTGCGGACGGGCTCCGACTGCAAACTGCCAGCTTCCGTCCGGACATTTTGCCGCACAGCAGGCAATCACCGGGAAATCCGTTCTGGTCTGCCGCATGGTCTGGTAAGCAGCTTTTCTTCCGTCCTTTTTTACATAGATCCGGACCAGAATATCCCGGTCCTTTACGGATAAAGGCTTTTTGGCAAACTGAGAAAGCTTCATTCTTCCTCCGTGATACAGCTCCACCTCGGTATCCAGTGCCATCAGACAGGTGATAATATCTGAAAATCCGAACCGGCCGTACACACTTCCGCCTATGGTTGCCCCGTTCCGGAACTGCACGCCTACGATATGACGGGTACATTCCCGGAAAACACCGTTAAATTCCCGGTTCAGACCAGGATGCGTCTCCAGCATCCGCAGCGTTGTCATGCATCCGATCTGAAATTCCTCTTCCGTCTCTTCAATCTGGTCCAGCCCCAATGCGGACAGGTCAATCACGGTATCTTTTGCCGTATTTTCCATCTTCAGCCACATCATGCCTCCGATGACCACATTTCTCCGTTTCTGGCACAGCTGGTATGCCTCCTCCAGAGTAGCCGGCCTTATATAATTTCTGGCCTGAAACATAGTAATCTCCTCTCACATTCTCTTATTCTTGTAGAATCCCTGACAGCGGCAAAGAACCGGTCTCTACCGCAGCAGATACTGATCAAACATCGCTCTGGCAATTGGAGCCGCTGCCTTTCCGCCGGAGCCGCCTTCTTCTACGATCACAGTCACCACAATCTGCGGATCTTCTGCCGGTGCATACCCGGTAAACCAGGCATGCGTCTCCCTGCCGGTCTCAAATTCCGCCGAACCGGTTTTTCCGGCTGCCTGATATGCGGCATCCCGAAGCGCCGAGCCGGTACCTTCCGTTACCACCTGAACCATCAGCTGATTCAGCTTGTCCGACTCCTCGGCCGTCATCAGACTTCCGTAGGAAGAAGGCAGAAACTTTTTTACTTCTTCACCGGCCGCATTCTGAACATGATCCATCGCATAAGGCTTCATCAGAATTCCGCCGTTTGCAATTGCACTGGTGATCATCGCCATATGAATCGGCGTCACCTGGGTCGTTCCCTGCCCGATGGAAGTCTGAAGGATCTCCCATTCATCAGCTCCGCCTTTCATATTGTAGGAGCTTTTCGAGTAGGCCATAGAAAGGGGAAGCTCGGAATTAAACAGAAGCTGTCCGGCCAGGCTGTACATGGAATCCAGGTTCAGCCTCAGTCCCAGACTGGCAAAGGCCCCATTGCAGGAATTAGCAAACGCCAGGCCTAAATTCTGGGAGCCATGTGCGGTACTATGATAACATTTAATCGAATAGTCGTCCAGATGAAATACGCCGGAACAGTCAAACTGATAATCCTGATAGCCGTCCGGATTTTCCCGAATCGCCTCCAGCGCCGTTACGATCTTGAATATGGAGCCCGGAGGATAAAGTCCCTGCGCAGCCCGGTTCAGAAGCTGGCCCTGATCATTGTCGCCGCTGATCAGCCCTTCCCAGGAAGCCTCCAGGCTTAAAGGATTCGGATCATAATCCGGCTTGGATACCATCGCCAGAATTTTTCCGGTATCCGGTTCCAGGGCAATAACCGCCCCTTTCCGGTCCCCCAGCGCACTATAGGCCACCTGCTGCAGCCCTACATCCAGCGTCGTCACCAGATCATCTCCCAGATTTTTCTGATTTGAGATCTCATTGGCGATCTGCTCCAGCAGATTCACATGCGAAGTCAGCAGATAAAAATTGCCCTGACTTTCCAACCCGGTTTTTCCCTTGGTGGAATGTCCCACTACATGTGCAAACAAGGTGCCGAAGGGATAGACCCGGATTTCCTCCCCATCCTCTGCCACATAAGTTTCCGCCAGCACCTGGCCGTCGCTGCTTAAAATATGGCCGCGGACGATCCGGTCCGAAAAGCGGTCCAGTCTGGCATTGTAGGAATTGTTGATCACATCCTCACTCTTTACCTGCAGGAAATATCCGAAATACAGGATCATCCCCAGAAATACTGCCAGCACCACATAAGTCAGGAACATGATGTTCCGGTTGGCATGAGGATTCGGATCAGCTTTTTTCATATTCTTCCTCCTCATTTCGTTTTAAAATGTATAATCCCTGAATAATCTGGAACAGTACAAAGGTACTTAATATCGAGCTGCCCCCATAGCTGACGAACGGCAGCGTCACGCCGGTGGACGGAATAAATTTGATCACACCGCCCACAGTCAGAAAGACCTGTGTAATATAAACCATACCCAGGCCGAAGGCAATCAGCTTGAAAAAGACAGCCTGCATTTTTCCCGCAATCATCATGAACTGCAGGAAGCATCCGATACAGATCAGGAGCACACAGAGTGCAAAAATACCGCCCAGCTCCTCGGAAATCGCAGCAAAAATAAAATCCTTCTCCACCACCGGAATCTTATAAGGCATTCCCTGGTACAGCCCCATGCCGAACCATCCACCGGTTCCGATGGCAAATAAAGACTGGGTAATCTGATATCCCTTGTTATCAATATAGGCCCAGGGATTGGCCCAGGCCGCCACGCGGGTCTGCACATGAGGAAATATCGCATAGGCAAGCACAGCCGCCGCTGCCCCTGCTGCCAGTCCTCCTCCCAGATACAGCCAGTTTGAAGTGGCAATGAACAGCATGAACACATAGCTGATGAAAAACAAGAGCGCACTTCCCAGATCCTTGGAGGCTACCAGAATCAATACATGAAGCGCCGCCACCGCCGTGGTTACCGCCACAGTCTTAAAATCCGTCGACTGATAAAACATGGCTGCCGCAAAAAAGACAAACGTAATTTTCACAAATTCCGACGGCTGAAAGGAAAACCCGCCGATTTCCAGAGAAAGCTGCGCGCCGAAGGTCGTTGTCCCGATGACACATACCACAGCCAGCAGGACCAGACCCACCCCTGCATAGATCCAAGCCCAGCGGCTCAGCTGCCAGACATGCTCTATAATGTACGGAATGATCCAGGTGACCACCGCAGCAGCCACCACGATTACAAACTGCCGGACAGCTTTGTCAAATGAAATCCGGGTCAGCATAATAAAGCCTGCACAAAGCAGCATACAGGTGTTGTTCACCAGCAGTCTGGATACATTCCGGTACAAAAGCCGGTACAGATACAGGTATGCCAGGAAAAAGACCACCTGCGCCCCATAAAAAATCAGGACCTGTGTATTCTCCGTCTTCAGATAGATGATCAGATAAGCCAGCAGCTGGATCAGAAACATGGCCTGATTCTGCCTTGCGCACACCATCCGCTTTCGTTCCAGATCCGGGAAGGAAAAGAAGCGAAAATTAAAAAAGGTGTAGCAGGCGATCAGAAGGATCATCAGATATTTCGATGTCTCAATGATAATATTTGTCATATTCTCCTCTATTCTACGCCCCGCTTCATGTGCCCTCTGGTAAAGTCCGCAAACGGCGCTTCCGTACGGCGGCCATGAAGAAAGCTGTCCGCAAATGCTTTCAGGCATCTGGAGACTTCCTTCGGGGATTCGGTCGTAAACTGCAGGCGAAGCGCAGACGGCCTCAGCCCTCTTACCAGATCCTCCTGTCCGAGAAGTGACAGCGGACTGGCATTGTAGATCGTATTATAACAGAAGGTACAGTGGTTTTTAACCGGCATCATTTTTCCGGTCCGGTCCCGCAAAGACAGGACCTCCCGCCGGTGGCTGCATCCCTCTGCAGTTTTCCGGATGCACTGCGCCGAAACCATCATCGGAAGATTTCCGTAAACCAGAAGCTCCTGGCCGGCACAGCCCTTTGCCTTCAGCTCCCGGCTGTTTAACTCCACCGGCATGGTAATCCGGACGGCGCCTTCCGACTCCAGCACCTGGTCTGTCCGGTGATTCCACGCATACAGCGACGCGTCAAATACCATAGGAAGCGTCTCGCTTCCCTCCGTCTCACAGCTGTTTTTCCGAATCCATTCTGCCTCCTCCAGATTCCGCACGACCGCGCCGTCAAAGCCGGACAGATACAGCAGTTCCCGGTTTTCTTCAAAAAAGGCAAGTGCTTCCTGCCGGAAAATATGCGGCATCATCAGAAGACATTTCTTTCCTGCGCGGCGGCAGGAGGAAACCGTCTCTTCCCAGAGGTCTGCCGGGAAGCCGTCCGCATCGATATAGATTTCCGATACGTCCTGACACTCCAGGGCCGGCTGAAGCTGATTTTGTTCCTCCAGAGAAGCAATCAGGATGCACTCCTGCTCCGCTTTCCGGCATTCCGCCCTTCGTTCCGCCTGTTCATTGTTATTCGGCTCCGCCTTTCTGAAAAACGGGGACAGAACCCGGTCCTCCAGTGCTTCCATCCCGGTCCGGCGAAGCTCATTCAGCGCCTGAACCGGAAGGAACACATTTCCCCGAATCTGCACCTGAAGATTCCGGAAAAAGAACGGAGTATTTCCGGTCCGGTTTAACTGCCTGCGGATCTTCTCCTCCGTCATTGGCTGGCTGAGCGCCTCCTGAACCATCGGTCCCTCCGCCGCAACAGTCCGGCTTTCTCCCGATGCTGTCACAAGAGTCAGCTTCGCCGCTTTTCCCGGTTCCAGCTCCAGGCACCCGTCCACCGGCTCCTGCAGAACCTTGTTGACGTACGTTTTATCCAGATAATCAAACAAGGCCTGATTTGTTTCCCGGAAGGCCGGCTTTTCCTTCAGTGCCACCATATCGCGTCCGTTATGCGCCTCATAGTAGCCCTCCGTAAGACCGCCCCGGTCAAACAGATCCAGCAGCACCTTCCGGTCCGCCGCACTGACCTGATAGCCTTTTCTTCCCTTTTCCAGATACCGGTCCACATATTTCCGGTACATACTGACCACACCGGCCGTATACCGTGGACTCTTCATCCGCCCCTCAATCTTCAGCGAATATACACCGGCCTCCAGAATGTCCGGCAGAAGCTCCAGAGTGCACAGATCCTTCATACTCAACACAAAACGTTCATCCCGGCCATTTATCGTCCGTCCATTCCGCTTTATCTCATAAGGCAGACGGCACGGCTGCGCACACCGTCCACGATTCCCGCTGCGTCCGCCGATCAAACTGCTCATCAGGCACTGTCCGGAATAGCAGTAGCACAGCGCACCGTGCACAAAGCTTTCCAGCTCCACATCTACCTCTTCATGAATCCGGCGAAGCTCCTCCAGCGACAGTTCCCTGGCTGTCACCACCCGGCTTGCACCCAGCTCCTTCAGCCGTCTTGCACCTCCCACGCCGGTAATCGTCATCTGCGTGCTGGCATGAATCGGCAGTCCGGGAAACTGTTCCCGGATAAACGCCATAGCTCCCAGGTCCTGGACGATCACGGCATCCAGTCCCCTCTCATAGAACGGCAGCAGATACTCATACAGTTCCCCGATCTCCTGCTCTTTAAACAGGGTGTTCACCGTCATATAAAGCTGCCGGCCATGAAGATGAGCATAATCGATCGCACGGCACATCTGCTCCGTATCCAGATTATCGGCAAATGCCCTCGCTCCAAAACGGCTTCCGCCAATATAAACTGCATCCGCACCGGCTGCCAGTGCTGCCGTCATGCTTTCATAAGAACCGGCCGGAGCCAGCACCTCCGCTTTTCTTTCTGTCATAACCGAACTCCTTTTTCTGTCCCTTTACGCAAGGAAAGGATGCCCCACTTCTGAGACACCCCTCTCGCTACTTTCTGGTCTGATGGCCTCTACCCTGCTGCTGGCGGCTCCTTAACAGCTGCTCTGTCGCAGCCCGGGCAGCCTCCAGTGCCTTCTGCTTTTCCTCTTCTTCTCTGGCCAGGCGCTCTTCCTCAGAAAGAACCGTCTTCACCGGTTCCGGCTCCTCCTGCTCTTTCACCTGCGTCTCCTCCGGCTCCCGGGCCTTGACCGGCTCCGAGGAAACGGCAGCCTCCTTCACAGCCCGCACCGATACCCGGCTTTCCCGCAGTGCTGCTTCCAGCTCCTGGATCCGGTTCTGCGCCTCCTCCAGCTTCATCTGGGTATTGATCAGTTCATGCTTCAGCCCGTAGATGTCCCGGTCTGTTTCCTCTTTCTGCTGCTTCAGCAGATCAGCAGCCTCCTGCGCTTTAAAATAATCGTCTGCCATATTGATTTCCAGCATCACCAGCTGGTAATCTTCCTTCTGTTTCAAAAAGCCCGGATGGCTTCTCAGCTCACCCAGCTTATGATTCACATAAGCGGCCACTTTCTGAAAATAACTCACATCCTCAGAGCCGCCCAGCGTATATACTTTTCCGTCAATCAACACTTCCGCATAATTTTTTTTCAAATCCACTTTTCTCTCTCCTCGTTCCGGAGTTTTCTTTGCGTACCAGCGCCATTATACCATATTTTTTCCCGGATGAAAAGCTTAATCCGCAGACAGTCCGAGATGCCGGTAGGCACGCTCCGTAGCCACCCTTCCTCTCGGAGTCCGGTTGATCAACCCGTTCATCAGAAGATACGGTTCATACACATCCTCCAGCGTTCCTGCATCTTCTCCCAGCGCGGCAGCCAGCGTATCCAGCCCCACCGGACCTCCGGAAAACTTCTCAATCATCGCCAGAAGAATGTTCCGGTCATTCTGATCCAGCCCCAGCTTGTCCACATCCAGAACGTCCAGCGCAAAGTCCGCTACTTCCTTTGTGATCACGCCGTCATACTTGACCTGCGCAAAATCCCGGACCCGCTTCAACAGCCGGTTGGCCAGACGCGGCGTTCCTCTGGAACGCTTGGCCAGCTCCGCTGCTCCGTCCTCGTCAATCTCCACTCCCAGAACTGCGGCAGAACGTATGATGATCGTCTGCAGCTCCTCAGGTGTATAGAATTCCAGCCGCTGTACCACACCGAACCGGTCCCGAAGCGGCGCCGTCAGAAGACCGGCCCTGGTCGTGGCGCCGACCAACGTAAATTTCGGCAGATCCAGGCGGATCGAACGAGCCGAGGAATCCTTTCCCAGCATAATATCTATAGCGTAGTCCTCCATCGCCGGGTAAAGCACCTCCTCCACCTGCCGGTTCAGCCGGTGGATCTCATCTACAAAAAGCACATCTCCTTCCTGAAGATTATTTAAAATCGCTGCCATCTCCCCCGGCTTCTCGATCGCCGGACCGGAAGTCACCTTCATGTTGACCCCCATCTCATTGGCAATGATACCGGACAGCGTGGTTTTCCCCAGGCCCGGCGGCCCATAGAACAATACATGGTCCAGAGGCTCTCCCCTGGACTTGGCCGCATCAATATATACCTTTAAATTGGATTTGATCTTTTCCTGACCGATGTAATCCTTTAACATCTGAGGCCGGAGACTGCTTTCGATCTTCTGATCCTCCGGTGTCACATCCGTTGCAATGATTCGTCGTTCCATCTCTGTGCCCTTCTATCTTTCTTTCTATGTGTAATGCTACAGCAAAAACTTCAGAGAAGCCTTCAGCACAGCCTCAGCGGTCATGCCTTCGGTCAGTTCAACCTTTCTCACCGCTTTCGACGCTTCTGCATTTGAATAACCCAGGGCCACCAGTGCCTGCACCGCCTCCTTTGCAGCTCCGGCCAGACCGGCTCCGGCCTGCTCCGCCGCCGCATCCACGCTGCCTCCGGCATTCAGCCATCCTTCCGCCAGATCCTCTGCCGAAACCTTGTCCTTCAGATCCAGAATGATCCGCTGGGCCGTCTTCGCTCCGATTCCAGGCGCTCTGGCAATCATTTTTGCATCCCCGGAAAGGATCGCTGCCCGCAGATCATCCGGACGCATGGCAGACAGCACGCCCAGCGCTCCTTTCGGTCCGATCCCGCTGACTCCCAGAAGCTGCCTGAACATCTGCCTGTCCTGTCGGTTCAGAAATCCGTACAAGCTCATGCCGTCTTCCCGCACCTGAAAATAGGTTTCGATCCGGACCTCCGTCCCGATGGGCGGGAGCTGCTCCAACACAGAAAGCGGCACCCGGATTTCCATCCCGAAGCCGCCGGTCTCCACCACAATCGTATCTTCCTCTATGCTGCTTAATCTTCCTCTTACAAAAGAAATCATACTTCCTTCTACCTGTCTTCAGTTTTTTATTATCATAACATAGCCCGTCCTCCTTCGCAAGTGCCATTGACGGGCAACTTTGTACCTTTTATAATAGGTAGTATCCGTGAACAGCACCGACACACGGGGCCACCGCCGGACATAAAAAAGCGGCCCCCTCAGAAAGGAACCTATCATGATTACAATTCAGCATCCGGTTGATTTAAAGGACACCTATCCGCTGGAACGGATCGGTCCTTTGGACAGCCTTCTTTTTTTTGATATTGAAACCACCGGTTTTTCCGGCGACACCTCCAGCCTGTATCTGATCGGCTGTACCTTCTATGACCGGAACCGGTCCTGCTGGAACCTGATCCAGTGGTTTGCCGACACCCCGGAAGCCGAGCCGGAGCTGCTGGATGCCTTTTTTGCACATCTGGCCCATTATTCTATACTGATACACTTTAATGGAGATCTGTTCGACATTCCCTACCTGCTGAAGCGATGCAGCCATTATGGGCGGTCCTATGATTTTTCTCTGGTAAAAAGTGTGGATATTTACCGGAAAATCCGGCCTTACCGGAAGCTTCTGGGAATGGATTCCCTGAAGCAGAAAGCCATTGAACAGTTTCTGGGAATCCATCGGACCGACCGTTATTCCGGAGGACAGCTGATCGAGGTTTATCAGGATTACCTGAAAAGTCATGATTCTTTTTTATATGATATGCTGATTCTGCATAATGAAGAGGATTTAAAGGGGATGCCCCTGATTCTTCCGATCCTGAACTATCCGGACATGCTGGAACAGGATTGTAAACTGGTCAGCCAACAGCTCCTGACCGGTTCCTGCCTGGAACTGGTCTTTGAAAGTCCCTGCTCTGTCCCGACTGCATTTCAATCCGACAGTCCGGCAGCCAAAATCCATGTCGAGGGCAACCGGCTTACCTGCCGCATTGCGCTCTATGAAGGAGAACTGAAGCTGTTTTATCCAAATTATAAAGACTATTATTACCTTCCCTGCGAAGATACGGCTATCCACAAAAGCGTGGGCGAATATGTGGCAAAGGAAGCCCGCGTCCGGGCCACTGCCAAAACCTGCTACACGAAAAAGACCGGCCTCTTTCTGCCCCAGGCAGAAACCATCTGGCAGCCGGCCTTTCGGAAAGAATGCAGGGACAAGCTGAGCTACGTTCTTTATCAGAAGGACCTGTTTGAGGACTCTGCAGCAGCAAACCGGTATCTGCACCGGCTTCTTTCTCACTGCTGAGCGCGCCGCCGCTTTTTTCTGGCTTTCTTTTCTTCTCTGAGAAGCCCCCGGATGCAGGCAAAGGTTTTCTCTTCCCCCTCCTCCTTCAGCATCCAAAGAAGCTTTTCCAGCAGCGCCTGTGTTTCCGGATGAAGCACAGGCGTGATATATGGCCTGGTAAATTCATAATATTCCCATGCCGCCCCGCTGGTATAATGTTTGCCCCGGTACACCTTGCAGGCGGCAATGCGGTCACAGACCATCTCGATCACATATTTCAGCGGCATCTTATTTCCCGTAAGCTTTTTTTCCTTATCATTGGAAAAATCAATCCAGTATTCAAAATGATGCTTGTTCCGGCCCTTGTGGTGAAGCCAGGCCGTGGAAAAGCCCACCTGCTCCCGCTCCGCCGCGTTCGGACTTCTGGTTCCCTGATAATATTTGACCCCGGTCCAGAACTCAGAAGGACTGTACTTTGACAGGTCATGCAGAAGCCCCTGCTTATATAAACCTACCTGAAAACATTCCCGCATGACCAGAAGCTTATGATGGGTAATGGTGGCAAAATGCCTCCCGATATTTCGGATCTTCATTTCAAAACCTCTCCGTATTTTCTTTTCATTGTTTTTTAATTAACAAGTATAACACAACGATCCCTTCGATTGGAAGCGTTTTTTTATTTTCTGAACAATTTGCGTAAAATTGTCAAAATGATTTGACTTCAATCCAAAACTATGGTATCCTAAGTGCAGTTGTGAAAAGTACACAACTCATTGAAATTTTTTTTATATCTTTTGGAGGTATCATAATGAAAGGTACAGTTAAGTGGTTTAACAACCAAAAAGGCTACGGATTCATTTCCGACGAACAGGGTAACGATGTATTCGTTCACTACTCCGGCTTAAACATGGAAGGCTTCAAGTCCTTAGACGAAGGCGCACAGGTTGAGTTCGACGTAGTTAACGGCGCTAAGGGACCTCAGGCAACCAACGTTACCAAATTATAATCATCAATATACAGTGTACCTTTTTCAATATATATCAGCAGTGATAGCTATTTGAAGTAAGTTATATTTGTTAAATCATGATTACAGGGAAGAGCCATCTTTCGATGGCTCTTTTTTGCTTTCCGGGATCTACCGGACTGCCTTCTTTAAAATCTCCTTCAGCTCTTCCACGGAAAAAGCATAGTTCCTGCTGCAGAAATGACAATTCACCTCGATCGGCTTGCCGTCATCAATCATCTCCTGGATCTCCTTCTTTCCCACGCTGATCAGCGCCTTCTCCACCCGCTCCTTGGTACAGTTGCAGAAAAACCGGGTGGGCAGCTTGTCATTGATTTCCAGACCGAATTCGCCCAGTACATGCTCCAGTATCATTTCCGGGGTATTTCCCACATCCAGCAGCGTGGTAATGGAGGTGATCTCCTTTAATTTCAGCTCCAGCTTCGTGATAATCTCCTCGGAGGCGCCCGGCATCAGCTGCAGAATAAAGCCGCCGGCCTGCCGCACCGTGTTGTCCCGGTTCATCAGGACGCCAAGAGCCACGGAAGACGGGGTCTGCTCGGAGGTTGCAAAATAATACGTCAGATCCTCGGCAATCTCGCCGGTCACCAGAATCGTCTGGCCCACATACGGTTCCTTCAGGCCGATATCCTTAATCACACTCAGCACACCGACGCCCAGCGCTCCGCCCACATCCAGCTTGCCTTTTGCATTCGGAGGGAGCATAACGGAAGGATTAAATACATATCCCTTCACATCGCCTTTGGAATCTGCGGTCACCGTCAGTCCTCCGATCGGCCCGTCTCCCTGAATTTTTAACGTCAGAAGGTCCTCTTCGCCCTTCATCATCACGCCCATCATAGCTCCTGCCGTCAGAAGCCGGCCCAGTGCAGCCGTTGCCACCGGGCTGGTATTATGCGCCGCCCTGGCGGTCTCCACCAGTTCTCTCGTCGTTGCAGCAAATGCGCGAATCTGCCCCTCTGCCGCCGTTGCACGTAAAATATAATCTGCCATTGTTTTTCCTGCTTTCTTTATAAAATCTGTTTTCCCTTTTCGCGGGCAATCACATAGACCCTCTCACTGTCGGGCTTCGGCGCCTCCCTGGTAAACGCATCGTAACAGGCTATGAAGTCCAGTCCGGCTTCCTCCAGTGCCCGGCGCACCTCCTCCATGGAAAATGCACGCTGAAAATGAGTCTCCTGATACTTCCGGAAAAGATTCTCCGAATTTTCCGGGATAAACAGGGCCAGATCGTACTCATTGATCCGGCTCTCCTCATCATAATAATTATCCCAGATAAAACTTCCGTCCTCCCGGTTTTCCGCAATCGTATGATCCGCCAGGAGCACCCGGTATTTATATTCCGTATTCAGATCAAAAATAAAGATTCCGGAAGGGTCCAGGTAATTGTTTACCAGCCGGAAAGTTTCCACAAGCTCCTCATATGCCAGAAGATAGTTCATCGAATCACAGATGCTGACCACCGCCCGCACCGTACCGTAAAGCTCAAATTCCCGCATGTCCTGCAGAAGGTACAGGATATCCAGACCGGAATCCGCCTTCTTTTCCATGGCGATCTCCAGCATATCCTCTGAGCAGTCCACGCCGATCATATCGTATCCTTTTTTTGCCAGAAGCTCCGTCAGTGTTCCCGTGCCGCAGCCCAGGTCCAGGACCAGACCTTTCGAAACTCCATTCTCCTTCAGAAGCTCGGTCAGATAGCCGCACCACTCCTCATAAGGAATGTTATCCATGAACATATCGTATACCCTGGCAAAGCTGGTGTAAGCATCCATCACTCTCTTCCTTTCCCGTTTCCGGACTCTTCCTCCGGTTTTCCATCCATACAGGAAAAAGCCGCTGGATGCGCTTACACAACACAACGGCTCTTTCTCTTCTCTGCCGGCCGGCCCATCCTGCATGTGGCATGCATATGGGCCGCAGCCTTTCTTATCACTACGCGTTTTTGCCGCAGCACTTCTTATACTTCTTGCCGCTTCCGCATGGACACGGATCGTTTCTTCCGATCTTGTGCGGCTTGCGGATCGTACCGGAAGCCTTCTGCTGCTTGTACAGCTCTTTTCTGCGCTCCTCGGTTAAGATATTGTCCCACTGAGGCAGCTCATACAGCCAGTTTGCCTTTGCCTCAACCATGTTATAGTACAGCTTCTCCGGATCAATTTCAATCTTAACCTCGGTGTCCTCCTCCATGGTGTCGATAGGATTCTCATAGCCCTTTAAGCTCTCATTGATTCCATCCAGGAAACCGGTCATGATCAGCACCTCGGTGTTGTACTTTTCCGCCAGCTCCTTCACGGTTCCGGTAATGACCTGAGTCGGGTCAGACAGAATCTGCTCGTAAATTCCCTTCTCAATGGTAAAATATCCGGTCCACAGGTTTTCCCTGTCTTTATCATTTAATCCCTCGCCATAGGCCAGATCTCTCCAAGTCTGCAAAATTGCCATCTTACATCCATCCTTTATCTTTCATTATTTCTTTCGATTCCAACTGATTATATAACAGAATCCGAGGTTTTGTAAAGTTCTTTTCCGCGACTTATGCGGTTTCCGGCCGGATTTCTGCCGTTTTTCTCTGAAAGTCTTTTAAAATCGTTGCACAGCTTCCCCGAAAATGGTACGATAAAGGGAAAATGGATATTGGGAGGATATGATCTATGGCACTCATTATTCCGGATCATTATGATCCGCATCTGACCGTCCGGGAGACCCAGGACGCCATCAAGTATATCCGCGACACCTTCCAGAAGGAACTGGGCCGCGAAATGAATCTGGAGCGAATCTCCGCACCGCTGTTTGTAGAAAAAAGCAGCGGACTGAATGACAACTTAAACGGCGTTGAACGTCCGGTACAGTTTGACATGGCTGCCGTCCCGGGCGAGACAATGGAAGTGGTGCACTCCCTGGCAAAATGGAAGCGCATGGCATTAAAACAGTACGGCTTTCTGCCGGGCGAGGGCCTTTACACCAACATGAACGCCATCCGCCGGGACGAGGAGCTGGATAATCTTCACTCCTGCTATGTGGACCAGTGGGACTGGGAAATGGTCATCACGAAGGAACAGCGCAATGAGGAAACCTTAAAAACGGTCGTGCGAAGATTATTCAAGATTATCAAGCACATGGAACACGAGGTATGGTACAAATATCCGCAGGCTGTCAAGCACCTGCCGGATGACATCGTATTTGTCACTTCCCAGGAGCTGGAGGACCGTTATCCGGACAAAACTCCGAAGGAACGGGAAAATCTCATCACCCGGGAGCACGGCTGCGTCTTCCTGATGAAGATCGGCGACAAGCTGGCCGGCGGAAAGCCTCATGACGGCCGCGCGCCGGATTACGATGACTGGTCCTTAAACGGTGATATCCTGTTCTGGTTTGACACGCTGCAGTGCGCCCTGGAAATCTCCAGCATGGGCATCCGGGTAGACGAAAAATCCCTGAAGGAACAGCTGATCAAGGCCGGCTGCGAGGAGCGGGAAAGCCTTCCATATCACCGGATGCTCTTAAACGGCGAGCTTCCGTACACCATCGGCGGCGGAATCGGCCAGTCCCGCCTCTGCATGCTCCTTCTTGACCGGGCGCATATCGGTGAAGTACAGGCAAGCATCTGGCCGAAGGAAATGCGGGAAATCTGCGCGGAACATGGGATGATTCTCCTGTAGTGAAGGGAAGGGGCTGTGAATTTCCGCCCGCCGAAGCGAAACGTCCATAAAATCCAAACGTCTTTTGTTTCCGGATATTCATTTTCTGCTTGACGTGCTAAATTAGAATGATTATAATAAAAATAGAATTATTCTAATTTTAAATAAGGAGGTATCGGTATGGAGCATCTATCCATGAATATTCGGGTACCGATCGAGCCGGATAACCCCAGCATCTTCCGGAAGGAAGAAAAATGTATCAAATGCGGCATGTGCAAAGAGGTCTGCACGGAACAGATCGGCGTACATGGAACCTATACGCTGGAACAGACCGGTAATCAGGCAGTCTGTATCAACTGTGGACAGTGTGCCAACGTCTGTCCGGCAGACAGCATTACGGAAACCTATGAATACCAGAATGTCCGGTCTGCTGTCCAGGATCCGGATAAGATCGTGATCGTCAGCACCTCTCCGTCAGTCCGGGCGGTCCTGGGGGAAGAA
>JBJELD010000097.1:0-6459 GCA_051878975.1 Candidatus Caccovicinus sp. | reverse complement strand
CATTTGTGGAAAGATGAAGAGAATCACAGCCGGGGCGACTGGAAAGATGGCGTACCGCTGCAGCCAAGCTATGAACAGCAGGATGAAATCTTCAATGCATTTGTCAGAAGATACCCGAATCTGAAATGTATCGCCCGTCATGTAAGATATGCTCACAGCGGAAGTGAGAACAGCCTGAAGGCGTTTATGTGGTATGAAGGTCATACGTTTGAGAGCCGTCTGTTCACATTTAATATTCTGGATCGCGTGGGCGGCGGAGATGCTTTTGCCAGCGGCCTGATCTATGCGATGATACATAATTATCGCCCGATGGATATGGTAAACTTCGCAGTAGCCAGCAGTGCAATTAAGCATACCATTCACGGCGATGCCAATATTACGGATGATGCAGAAAGCATCCGCAACCTGATGAATATGAATTATGATATTAAGAGATAACCGGAAACGGCTGTCTGAGAAGCGGCGGGAGAAGTTTCTGCCGCTTTCTTTCATGAGACAAAAACGCTCTGAATAGACGCATAACGCGTCTGTGGAAGCCCTAGAAAAGGCTTTCATGAAAAAACGGCAAAGCAAAACGGAGGTATGGGCTGTTTTATAAAAAATGAGCGCAGCAGGTATCACAGATATCCTGTCACGCTCATCTCTTTTTTAACGGGTTATAAGTTTTTGGGGGATACATCAAACCAATATCCTCCGTTACTTATAATAAAAAGTAATTGATATAAGGGATGGTCATCACAACCACAACAGCCGCTGAACACAGAACGATTTCTCCAATTGTGCTCTTATTCTCCATCCAGAAATTTTTCATGCATCGAATCATAATATTTTCCTCCTATTTTGACTTTAATAATTATCAGCTGTTCTGCTGATACTCTATATAATACAAGAAGAATTAAAGAATTATAAGGAATGATTTTGCCTAATATTTGGTTAATATTGACTTTCTTATAGGATTTGCAAGAATGATATACTTGTGTGGATATATAGACGATACTATTTGCCACCATAAAATGTTTATGTTATAATTGGTTAGAAGCCAGTTCACAGAGATTCAGAATAATGAACACGTATCTGTTGGGAACATCATGGAAATGAACATCAAAGCGCGATAAAATTTTCTTAATCTTGGTGAAAGAATATCATGTTTAATTGCGGAGGTGTAAAATGGCTCCAAAGAAAGAAACGAAGACGTTAAGTGAGAAAAAAGCTCCAGCAAAAAGAAGTACAAAATCAGCTTCAGCAAAAACGGCGGCTGCAAAAGCTAAGGCGGAACTGACTGAAGAAGTGAAAGAAACTGGGGCAGAAGAGCCAAAGGCTGAGGACGTCAAAGCAGAAGAAATGAAACCAGAGAAACCAGAGAAGCCAGAGGCAGAAAAGACAGTGAAAGTTCGTGCAAAGAGGAAGAAAGCCGTGTTGGCGGAGGAAACTGCTGAGCCAGCTGAAGAGGCAAAGCCGGAAGTTACTGAAGAGGCGAAACCGGAAGCAGAACCTGTGGAAGCAGCTGCGGAACCGGAAGCTGCCGAAGAGGCGAAACCGGAAGCAGAACCTGTGGAAGCAGCTGCGGAACCGGAAACTGTTGAAGAACCGAAAGAGGAAATTCCGATGACGCCAAGAAGAAGTATCGCATTTATTGGATCCGAATGTTATCCGTTTGTAAAGACCGGTGGTTTAGGCGATGTAATGTATGCGCTTCCAAAAGCATTAGTAAAGCAGAACTGTGATGTCAAGGTCATTATTCCACGTTATAAGTGCATTCCTTGGGAATATCAGAAAAAAATGATATACAGGGGATCGTTCCAGATGGATTTATGTGCGGACGGAAAATCCTATTATGTAGGAATTATGGAATACATCTGGGATGGCGTTGTATATGATTTCATTGATAATGAAGAATTTTTCAGCACAGGAAAACCATATACAAACCTGATTGATGATATTCCGAAGTATTGTTTCTTTGCAAAAGCTGCGCTGGCTGCACTGAATTATATGGATTGGGTTCCGGATGTTATTCATTGCCATGACTGGCAGGCTGCGCTGGTTCCTGTATATTTGAGAACCATGTTTGAAAATACCAAATTGACGACTGCAAAAACTGTTTTGACTATCCATAACCTGAGATTCCAGGGAATTTATGATATCCCTACGATCCGTTACTGGTCAGGACTGCCGGAGTATGTCTTTAATAAGGATGCACTGAAGGTTGGCTATAAGGATGCGAACATGTTAAAGGGCGGATTGACGTATTCCAACGTCATTACTACAGTCAGCCATACATATGCGGGAGAGATTCAGACGGAATACTATGGAGAGAAGCTGGATGCTCATTTAAGATATCATTCCGGAAAATTGAGAGGTATTGTAAATGGTATTGATTACGATATCTGGAACACGGCTACAGATCCCAGACTGTATACAAATTACGATATTACAAATGTGTTAGAGAAGAAAATTGAGAATAAACGCAGTTTGCAGCAGGAACTGGGACTGGTTCAGGATGACCACAAATTTGTCATCGGATTGATTTCCAGATTGACAGATCAGAAGGGACTGGATCTGATTAATGCCATTATTCCTCAGATTATGGATGAACATACTCAGCTTGTCGTACTTGGTACGGGAGATGCTGTATACGAAAATTCGTTCCGGTATTATGAAAATGCTTATAAAGGCAATGTTTGCTCGAATATCATGTACGATGAAACAAGAGCGCACAGAATCTATGCAGGTGCAGATGCCTTGTTAGTGCCTTCCCAGTTTGAACCATGTGGATTGACACAGTTAATTGCCATGCATTACGGCACTGTGCCGATTGTCCGTGAAACCGGTGGTCTGAAAGATACGGTAGAGCCGTATAATGTACATTATAATTCCGGAAACGGATTTACTTTTAACCATTACGATGCCGGTTTGCTGTTAGACGCAATTAACAGAGCGAAAACATTGTATTTCACAAATCGCTGGTGCTGGGATGAGATGGTTCAAAGAGATATGGATAAGAACTTGTCCTGGGACAATTCTGCAAAACAGTATAAGGATTTATATCTGGAATTAACCTGTTAAATCTGAATGTGCCGTGTTTGAACGGTCAAGTAAAATTTATTAAGCCAGAGGTATCTCATTGAGCTGCCTCTGGTTTTTGTTTTCATTTTTAGGTTCAGCCATACATTGATGTGGAAAAAGAGATTTCCGAAATCAATGAGGAATCTGGAAGGAGTTATGTGAAGCGGCGGCCAGATTGATGCACTGGACAGTGCTGAGTATAATGGTAGTCTCATGAAAAAATTGACACGAGAAAAAAGATGTAGTATCATCTAATTTGGTTGATGCTACATCTTTTTCACGTTGTGAGGGTTCAGTATGGATATGACGAAAAGGCAAATTACGAAAATTTCGAGAGAAGCGAACAAATTGGTTATACGGACGATGAAGGAGGGCGGAATTGGCTCAGGGGAAATGGATCTGATTCATTTAGTACGGCACAATCCGGGACTTTCTCAGAAAGAGATCCGTTCGCAGCTGAATATGGATAAGGGCGCGATTGCCAGGCGCACGGCAAGTCTTGAGCAAAAAGGGTATCTGGTCCGCAAAGAAAACCCGGCGGACGGCAGAAGTCAGCTTTTGTATGCCACGGAGAAGGCGGAAAAGCTGAAAATATCCAAGGCTGCGGTGGAAGCGGCCTTTTATGAGTGGCTGCTGGAGGGACTTGACCCGGAGGAGCAAGCGTCATTTACGATGACACTAAACAAGCTGTACCTGCGCTCCAAGCAGGAAAGCCGAAGTGGTTTTCTGCATGTGAATGAGCGGCTTTCCGAGAAGAATGAAGGTGCGGAACATGAAAAGGAATAACCGAACTGCAGCAGATCAAATCAGCTATTATTTTCGCAAGGAAAAATGGTTTCTTCTTGTTGTAGCGATAACAGGAATCTTTTATAATGTCGGCATGGTGGCCGGCCCCTGGTTTGAAGGCCATATGATACAGGAACTGTGTGACATCATCGGGAGCAGGCGGCAGCCTATGGAGATGATCACACTGACGATTTGCTATGTTTTGACCATTTTTTTCGTGCAGTGTATGCGATACCTCAAGCGTCTTTATGTCCGGAAATTTGCCAATCATATCAGTAAAAGTATGAAAATGACGCTTTACCGCAATCTGCTGTATCGAAAAAAGGCCGATCAGGAAGAAGCCGGTGCCATGATGACAAAAATCATATTAGATGCGGATGCGTGCGTAGAGGGAATGCGGAAGTTTACTACAGAGGTGTTTGATACAGGAGTTGTGATGATCGCCTATCTGGCTATGCTTCTGTTTTACGACTGGAAGCTGACGCTTCTTTCCATGCTGTTTCCTCCTATTGCCTATTTCCTGGCGGAGAAGCTGAAGGTGGTTGTCACAAGGAATGTGGCGCTCAGCCGGGAAAGTAATAGCAGGTTAAATGAAGCTACGCTGGAACGGATTACCAACGCGCTGACGTATCGGGTCTATGGACAGGAAACCAATCGTAATGCGGCATATGAAGAAAATCTGGCGGATTATGAAAAGAAGGCCGTCCGGGCGAACATCTGGGAAAATGCCATGCAGCCGATTTATCAGGTGATATCCATGTTGGGCAGTATTGTTATCATCTGGTTTGGCGGCAAAAATGTGTTTGGGACGGGATGGAGTGCCTGGAATATTGCCGCGTTTACAACCTTCTTTTCCTGCTACCAAAAGCTGGCGGTCAAGTCATCTAAGGCAGCAAAGCTGTTTAATGCGGTACAAAAAGCGCAGGTATCATGGAATCGGATCAAGCCCTATTTAGGTCAGGTGGAAAAAGAATCGGAGTCCGGAACAACTTCCGGCATGGCGCTTTCTGTTGAAAACGTGTCATTTGCATACCCCGGGCAGGAAGCGCTTTTTACCAATGTCACGTTTCAGGCAAAACCGGGGAATATGATCGGCATTACCGGCAAAATTGCCTGCGGAAAATCGACACTGGGGAGAATTCTGATCGGAGAGCTTCCCTATCAGGGAAAAATTTTTTGGGGGAATACCCGTTTATCCAATCAGGGGGAACGGTATGAAACCGGTATCGGGTATCTTGGTCATCAGCCGGAGCTGTTTGGCGGCACGATTGAGGAAAACATCTGTATGGGATATCCCGGCGATATTGGTCCGGTGCTCCGTGCCGTTTGCATCGATCAGGAGGTAGAGGCATTCCCGGATGGAATTCATACCGTTATTGGCAGCGGAGGTGTCCGCCTTTCCGGCGGGCAGCAGGCCAGGATCGCATTGGCTCGAACTCTGTATCACAAGAAGCCGATTATGGTTTTGGATGATCCTTTTTCTGCGGTAGACATGGAAACAGAGGCCCGCATTTTTTCAAATCTCCGCATCCTGGCCAAGGACTGCATTGTGCTGTTGATTTCGCACCGGCTTTCTCTGTTTCCACAAATGGATCAGATACTTTGGATTGAAAACGGAACGGTTTCTGCAGCCGGTCATGATGACCTGATGCAGACAAATGCGCAATATCGGCTGCTCTGTCATGACCAAAAGAAGGAGGGGGAAGCAGATGGAAAATAACGATTCTGTGGCGCATATCATTGGAAATACGATACGAAAATGTCCGGGACTGAGTGTTCTTCTGATATGGACAATCGTGCTTTCCATCCTGTTCGCTCTTCTTCCGCCTATTATTCTGGAAGAACTTGTGGATACGTTGACGGCTGGAGAACAGCTCCTGTTTTCTATGGCTGTCGGATACTTTTCAATCGCTGCAGTTTCCGGACTGCTGGACGCAGCGAAGGAAAGCCTGATTACAGCATTCGGGCAGAAAGTGACCCATCAGATTCGATCTGCCATGAGTGAAAAATTGAAACGCCTTCCGGCCTCCTGTTTTATTGAGCGGGAACCGGGTGTGACAGCCTCCCGTTTTGTGAACGATGTGAATACCGTTGACAATCTGTTCACCTCCGGAATCATCAGCATGACGGCAGATCTTTGTAAACTGATCAGTATTTTTTTCATTATTTTTACAAAAAGCCTTGGTCTTGGCCTCCTGCTGCTTCTGACAACGCCGCTGCTTTTTTGGATGACGCGTAAGTTCCAAAAAAGGATGCTGAAGGCTCAGATGGAAAACCGGATCGCTGTGGGACGGATCAATCAGCAGATTCCGGAAACGATGAAAAACATGCGTACCATCCGTGTACTGCATCAGGAAGAATATATGCTTGATCGCTATGGCGATACGATTGAGCAGAGCTATCGCGCACAGGAGCGCTCGAATTTTTATGATGCTATCTATTCGCCGATCGTAGTATCGGTCAGTTCGCTGCTGATCGGCATCGTGATGGCGGCTTCTGCTCAGAGCGGCGCTGTGCAGGTGTTCTTCGGTATGACGGCAGGCACCGCGGCGGCGATCATCGCCTATGTGAGCAATTTCTTCGGTCCACTTGAAAGCATTGGCATGGAGA
>JBJELD010000096.1:0-6589 GCA_051878975.1 Candidatus Caccovicinus sp. | reverse complement strand
TTGGCATTAGTAGCATGACTTATTGTGCATTTTTTTAAATTTGCTCATTTATAGATGATTTCAGAAATCAATGTCAGCTGAGAGGAGAAGGAGAATGATCAAGCTTCATTTTGAAAAACTTTACAGCACGAAACGGCGCCTGGAACCGTGTCAGACGGCGGTTCCGTTTCCGAAGGGGGAGTGTCGGGACGGGGAGGATTTCTGGCTGATTCAGGGACAGGAAAAACGCAGGGTACAGACCCTGGTGACATCCTGCTGGGAAGACGGATCGGTGCGGTGGCTCTGTGTCTGGTTTCAGGCGGATCTTGGAGGAAATCAGCCGACAGACTGTTTTCTTGTTCGCAGCCGGGAGGGATCTGTCTCGCCGGAATCCGCTTCGCTGAGATTTGACCCGCAGGAAAAACGGGTAACGATTGCTCCGGATCTCTGGGCCGTTCTCGGGGATACGCAGAATGAAGGAGAGAAGGCTGAAGGGGCAGTTCGGGAGAAGCAGGATGGGAAGCAGGAGGAACTGCTTCGGGAAATTTCCTTTCGGGGACAAAGGCTTCCTTTCCGGTATCTGTGGCCGGAGCTGACGGAGCTGGTCGAACAAACGGGACAAACTGGACAAGAGGAAAGCGGCCTTCGGAAATACCGCACGATTCCGGAAGGGTGGAAGCAGATTCAGGCTGGTCCGCTGGTGACGGTTTTGGAAAATCAGCTGACTCTTCTGAGTGAGGACGGAAAGCGGCTGAAGGCAGACCTGTGTCTTCGCTTTTTTGCAGGAAAGCCCTGGGCAGAGGCAGAATACCGCCTGGTAAATGCTTCTCTTGAACCCCTGAACATTCATTCTCTGGAATGGAAGCTTTTGCTTCGCGGGGAAAACGAGAGCAAAACGGAAGCGGTACGCACTTTAACCGGAATTTCCAACTACGGAACCCGTTTTCAGGAGAGCAACAACGGGGAGACGATGGAGGCTGCGGCGGATTCGGCGCTTTTGATGAATACCGCCAACGAACATTTTGCGGAGGTGTTTTTCGGAACCATGTTCTGCAGCTGCAGCACAGATCAGGGAGGAATTGCAGCCACGATCTGGCAGGCCCAGCAGAATTTTCCCAAGAACGTCTCCGCAGGGCGGGACGGCATCGTGATCTCTCTCGTTCCTGCCGGCAGCGACAAGGTGCAGATGCAGCCGGGCATGGCCAGAACCCAGAAGGTGCTTCTTCATTTTCATGACGTAAGTACTTCCAAAGAGGAACTGGCGGAGCGGAGCACCATTTATCAGATGCCGGATAAATGTATTCTTGATCCGGAGTACTATCGAAAGGCAAACGTGTTTGAGGATGTGTTCCTGGATGAGGACAAGAGGATTCCGAAGTATGAGCGGGTTTTAAGAGCGCGGGCGGATAACCATTCCCGGTGCTACGGTATGATGAACTGGGGCGATTCCCCGGATCCGGGTTATACCCGGCAGCGGCGGGGCGGGGACGAGCCGGTCTGGACCAACAACGAGTATGATTTTCCGCATGCCTGCTTTCTTCTGTATGCCAGAACGGGAGTCAGACGGTTTCTGGATTACGGCCTGATTGCGGCAGAGCACTGGATGGATGTGGATGTCTGTCATTACAGCGATGACCCGCTGCTTTTGGAAGGACAATGGGAGCACACCAGAAGGCATACGGCGGACGGGAAGATTGTCTGCAGTCATCAGTGGGTGGAAGGCCTTTTGGATACCTGGCATTTTACAGGCAGTCACCGGGCGCTGGAGACGGCACTGGGAATCGGACGGAATGTGCAGAGGCTCCTGGAAACGCCCATGTTCCATCAGAAAGGTGGCATTAATGCCAGAGAAACCGGCTGGGCGCTGCGCACCTTGTCGGCGCTTTATCGGGAAACGCAGGATGAGCAGTGGCTGGAAAAGTGCCGGTGGATTGTGGGGCATTTTACGGAATGGAAAGAAGAATACGGCCATTGGCTGTCTCCTTATCTGGACAATACCTTTATCCGCGTGGTCTTCATGATTTCCATTGCAGTGGGAAGTCTGATGCGCTGGTATCGGATCCGGCCGGACGAGCATGTGCGGGAAATGATCATAGATGCCGTGGATGATATGGTGAACAATTGCATGCTGGAGGACGGAACCTTTTATTATAAAGAACTCCCCAGTCTCGCCAGAAGCGGAAGCAATCCCCTGATTCTGGAAGCCCTGGTTTATGCCTGGGAGCTGACGGGAGACCGACGGTATCTGGAGGCCGGAAAAGTAACCTTCGAAAACATTATGGAGGGCAATAAGCTGAATATCGGCGGCACGAAAACCCATGTGGGAGACGCAGTGATTCAGGCCGGAGACGGCACCAAGACCTTTGCCCAGTCCTTCCTTCCGCTGGCGATCTACTACAAAACAGCAGCGGAAGAGGGAATTCTGTAATCAGGTATAAAAACAGAGGAAGCGGAATAAGTTTATAGAAACGGATTCCCTTCCTCTGTTTTTTGGACAAGGGCTTATCCGGAGAAAAGGAGGACGACGATGGAAAAAACGGCAAAGCCCAAACAGATGCTGTGGGTACTTCTTATTGTATGGGTGCTTGTGGTGCGGGTGTTAAGCGGATGCAGTGTGGGGAAAGATAATGGAGAAAAGATTCGGGATCTGGATTTTACGGTTGTGGGAGATATGGAGGTACCAGAGGAGCTTAAAAAAACGATAGAAGAGAAGAAAAAGAATCCATTTAAGCTTACATATTCCGATGATCAGGGACTTTACATTGTAACCGGCTATGGAGAACAGGAAAGCGGCGGCTACAGCATCAGCGTCAATGCCCTGTATCTGACCGAAAATGCAATTGTGATCGATACGGAGCTGAAAGGCCCCGGGAGCCAAGAAAATGCCGGAACGGAAAAATCCTATCCCTGCGTAGTAGTAAAAACCGAACTGCTGGAAAATCCGGTCATCTTTCAGTAATGACTGCAATATCCGGCGGGACGCACCCTCCTTGCTTTGCTTCTCCTGGAATCGTAATACTCTATGCTGATATTTTACTGATATGTTTTTAATATCGCTTTTTTATCTTTCCGGCATATGCTATAATGGGCGTTAGGCGTTCGCCGGCAAAAAAAGCAAGGAGATTTTTGTGATATGATATTGAAAGACATATGGTTAGATGTAAAAGCGGTCCAGGCCCGCGACCCGGCTGCCAGAAGTGCGCTGGAGGTGCTGCTTCTGTATCAGGGCGTTCATGCCTTGATCTGGCACCGGTTTGCGCATTGGTTTTATAAACACAAAATGTTTTTTATTGCCCGCCTGATTTCTCAGCTCAGCCGTTTCCTTACGCTGATTGAGATCCATCCGGGTGCCGAGCTGGGACATGGAATCCTGATCGATCACGGCTGCGGCGTGGTAATCGGTGAGACGGCAGTGGTGGGCGACAACTGTACGATCTATCAGGGGGTTACGCTGGGCGGTGTAGGACTGAACAAGGGGAAACGGCATCCGACCCTGGGAAATAACGTTACGGTTGGCTGCGGCGCCAAGATTCTGGGTGCGTTTGAGGTGGGCGACAACTGCTCGATTGCGGCAAATGCGGTCCTTTTAAAGCCGCTGGAGGATAATGTGACGGCAGTGGGGATTCCGGCCCGTCCTGTGAAAAAAGATGGCGTGCGGATCCCGACGAACCGGGTGGTCCATTCTGAGGAGATCGAGAAGCTGGAGGAGCGGATTGCCTGCCTGGAAAAGGAATTGAATGAGCTGAAAAAGAAAAAAACGGTATGATGAGGAAGACACCTGCATACACTTTCCTATAGAAAACAGGAAGGCGGGCAGGTGTTTTTTATGGAATTAGTGAGGAAGCAGATACATATGAACCGGATCAAGGGAAAAGCCTTCAGCCAGATCACACTGGATGATGATTTTATCGTGCCGGATACGATGGATGATATGGCAGAGGTGCTGCTTGTGACGGGAGACATTCTGGTGGAGGCCGTCAAGACCGCTTCAGAAAAGGTGCAGATTAAGGGAAAGCTGGATTTTCAGGTGCTTTACCGGAAGGAGGAAGGCGGACTGCAGGCGCTGGGCGGAGCCATTCCCTTTGACGAGACCGTCAATGTGGCAGGCCTGGGCGAGCGGGATGACGTAAGCCTGACCTGGGAGCTGGAGGATCTTTCCGCCGGCATGATTCATTCCAGAAAGCTGGGAATCAAGGCGCTGGCTGGTTTTTCTGCCCAGGCGGAAGCGCTTGCTGAGGAGACGGCTGCCGTGGATGTGGACATGGAGCCGGAGGAGGATGTGCAGGTCCGGAAGGAAAATGTGGAGATTACCTCTCTTTCCGTTCGGCGCAGGGATACCTTCCGGATTCAGGAGGATATTTCCCTTCCGGCCAATAAGCCGAATGTGGACCGGCTTCTGTGGAAAGAGATGAGCCTTCGTTCCGTTAATACCAGGCCGATGGACGGGAAGCTGTTTGTCAGCGGGGATCTGGTGATTTTTCTTTTGTATGCAGGAGAGGGAGACGGCACGCCGGTGCAGTGGCTGGAGGAGGATATCCCCTTTGCAGGAGAAATGGATCTTCCGGAGGCTTCGGAGGAGATGGTTCCCATGGTCAATGTGCGTCTGGCACACAAGGAGCTGGAGGAAAAGCCGGATTATGACGGGGAAATGAGGGAGTTTGGTGCGGATGCGGTACTGGATCTGGATATCCGGCTTTATCGGGATGAGGAGACGGCGCTTCTCCGGGATGTATATTCTACCCGCGAAGAACTGCAGCCGGTGACGCAGAAGGCAGAGTTTCAGCAGATTCTGGCGAAAAATGCATGCAAATGCAAAGTGACGGAGAAGACTGGACTGAACAGCAGCAGTCCGGTTCTTCAGATCTGCAGGAGCAGCGGCACGGTGAAGCTGGATGAGGTGACAGCGCAGCAGGATGGGCTGCTTCTGGAAGGAGTGCTGGAGGTTTCTCTCCTGTATCTGACCGGAAGCGACAGCGCGCCCCTTCAGGCGGAGAAGATCACGCTTCCGTTTCAGTGCAACGCGACGGCGGCCGGAGTCGACGAAACCAGCATGTATCAGGTCATTCCTGGGCTGGAACAGCTGACGGCGGTCATGCTGGGGCAGGATATGGTGGAGATCCGGGGGGTGGTCAGCCTGGATGTCCTGGTACAGCAGCCGGTGGAAGAGCCGGTGGTAGTAGGGCTGGAGCGCAGGCCTCTGGATCTGGAACGGCTTCAGAAGCTGCCGGGAATCGTAGGCTATATTGTGCAGCCGGAGGATGATCTTTGGACGATTGCAAAAAAATTCCATACGACGGAGGAAACCATCCGACGGACCAATGATCTGCCGGATGGTCCGGTAAAATCAGGTCAGAAGCTGATTTTGGTGAAGGAGATTGGAAACACGCACAATTTTTCAAAATCGTGATATACTAATTGTATAATATCGGAACGGCAAGGAAGCTGCGGCAGGCTGGGGATGAACAGAATCCCGGCTCTTTGTTCCGGTATTACAGGCCCTTTCGTTTCGGGCAGAAAGTGGTGCTTTCGTGCATCCAGCTGGTGCTTTTTTATAGATGACAGGTGCTGTTTCCTGGGCGGCATCGGCGTATTGCAAGGCGCCGGGCCGTTTACATAATCTGTACCAGCGGATGGCGGAGGCCGAAAAAGGAAGAGAGAAATGAATACGGAAAAGATAAATGTGACATACCTTCTTGAATGTGCGGACGGGACCCTTTACTGCGGGTGGACTAATGATCTGGACAAGCGTCTGAAGGCCCATAATGAGGGACGGGCCGGGGCGAAATATACAAAAAGCCGCCGCCCGGTGAAGCTGGCTTACTTCGAGATATGTGCCTCGAAGGAAGAAGCCATGCGCCGGGAGGCGGCAATCAAACAGCTGAGCCGGAAGGAGAAGGAAAAACTGATCGCTTCTCATCCAGCTGATTTGAAACGGCTGCATCAGGCTACAAACTGATACATCATCACATAATGGCAGATGCTTCCGCCCATGACAAACAGATGAAAAATTTCATGGGAGCCGAAAAATTTATGCCGGGCATTGAAAATCGGAAGCTTCAGTGCATAGATGATGCCGCCTGCCGTGTAAATAAGGCCTCCGGCCAGCAGCCATCCGAAGCCGGCGCGCGGAAGCGCCTGCACGATCCGGGTAAAGGCCAGGACACATACCCAGCCCATGGCAATGTAAAGCATGGAAGAAAACCATTTCGGGCAGGTGATCCAGAATGCTTTGATCAGGATGCCGGCTGCCGCAATTCCCCATACCAGCGCCAGAAGACACCAGCCGGTTTTGTCTCCCAGAACGATCATGCACACCGGAGTATAGGTTCCGGCGATCAGGATGAAAATCATCATATGGTCGATCTTGCGCAGAAGCTTATTCACCTTGGGCGAGATGTCCAGGGTGTGATAGATCGTGCTGGCTGCATATAACAGAATCATGCTGACGATAAAGACGGACAGGGCAGCCAGATGCGTCCGGTCCGGTTCTCTGGATGCTTTTATCAGCAGCGGAGCAGCGGCGGCAGCCGCGGCAATCATGGCAATGAAGTGTGTAAGTGCACTTCCGGGATCTTTGATGTGAAATTTCATAAACATACCTCCTTAAAGG
>JBJELD010000095.1:0-6829 GCA_051878975.1 Candidatus Caccovicinus sp. | reverse complement strand
ATATCATAATGATTTCCATACTTGTAAAAATCAAACCGTTTCCCCATCGTCATTGGCTCCTTCCATATGATTCCCGTTTTTCTCTTCCGGGACGCTCAGTCCGGCCACGATCAGCCTCACAGCCTGCCGGAATCCGTTCTGATACATCCGGCAGGCCTCATCGCCAATATGCTTCCCAATCAAAGCGTCATACTGAGAAAACAATTTCCATTGTTCCTCTGTCAATTCCTGCTGTATCTGATTCTGAAGATCCGTGATTTCTTTTGGCCTTTCTCTTGTGTATCCTTCCATCGAATAAATACCCATTTCCAGATTTCCAAAATACAAATCCTCCAGGTAGTTTTCCGGAACCGATACCGGCAGTTTTACGGATTCCATTTTTTTCTGCAATGCCTTAGAAAGATCCTCTAACGTCCGAATCAACTTAGGCAGCTGACTGTTAAAAAATATTTTTCCCATCTGCGTTTCATAAAAATTCATGTACTTCCTCCTCATAGCAAGTCACATTATGTATCATTAACAAGCGCCAACTCTACGCACAGCATTCACAGGGGACATAATCCCACAGGCTATACTGCATCTCATCCCATTCTTTTTCATTTTGAAACTGAGTCGCCAGTTCTTCCAGGCTGAAGTCTTTAAACACCGTATAACCATACTTTCTTTCGTGCTCTATAGCAGCCTGATATCTGTCCGGATATTTCTCCCAGTAGATTCTCCAGCTTCCTTTCCCTGCTTTATAACATGGAATACAGTTATTATGCTTCAGACCATTTCCGTAGGATTCCGGTAACAGTATTCCCCATTCCTCCTGAATCACACGTTTTATCTCCTGCCCAGAGATTTTCTGTGCAAAGAGAGGAAATGCTACCTTCCGATTCATACGTTCGGCTCTGGCGGTCGCCTTTTGAACACGGCTCCATTCCTCCATACCAAATCCAACATATTCTATGAAATCCTGCCCCTGTTCCTTTAGATACCGATAAAACTGTTCCTTCATTTCCTGTTTCAGTATCCGTGTACAGAACGGGAGAAAGTAACCTGGTACAATTTCTTCCTCTGCAATCACCTCATCCAGGTTGCGGCCGTCTCCCCATTCTGTAATCGGCATCCCCAGATACCGGGCCACACGACAACGGAATGTATCCGCATCATGGTTCTCCGAAAATGTTGGGGTGTGAAGTAAAATAACATCTTCCTTCTTCTGCTCCTTCAGTACCAGATACGCGGTATACGCGCTTCCAACACCTCCGGAAAATAATACGACATGTTTCATACCAGCCACTCACCATATCCATTCTGGTTTATGGCAGGCAATCTGCCTTCCCATGCTCGCAGTGTTATACTGCTCACGCTACTAAAATTGCCTTTACGCTGTGTTATGCAGCCTCACAACAACCGGACCTGCCGGATTGGTATTACTCCCTTCTTCTTATAAAACTTGCACCTTTCCTGTTTCTTTTTATCTCACATCTCATCTTCATTGTTGCCTTTCCTAAGCTGCTTCTTTTAATTCCTGGCTGATGCCTTCCTCTGCACATAATACTGCCTCCATCAGATCTGATTCCAAAACATCAGCCAGAAGCTTCCCTTTCAGATGGCCGTGCCAGATTCTGGTGTTATCAGCCCTCAGTTTCTGGAACTCTTCGACACGAAGCTTTGCACTGATTTTTGCCAGATTTCTGTCTTCCTCTGTCAGGCGCTTCTGAATGACCTTCTGCCACTTTTTGATAAATCCGACTGCATTTTGATAATCTTTGTCCTGCTTATCACCGGTTGTCCTTTTCTGCCTGAGCGTACCATCCGGCTCAATCTCTAACGTATAGAATGGGACGTCCGGATGATCAGCTTTTCGCAGAAAACCGATAAATGATTCTTTTCGCTGGATCCGGGCAAAGTAAATATCGCTGTAACTGGTGCAGTGCCTGAGCGCCTGGCCATCTTGAATGATTTCCTCGATCCGTTCCGGCATCACGATCCGGTATTTTTTATCCCCGTATTCGTATTTTTCTTTGATACCCCGGCAAATCGTCTCCACATCCGGATACTCTTCCAGGAGCTTCGCTGCCTGAAGCGCAAGATTCTTATCTTTACACAGTTTAACAACCTCATCATGGGCTTCTATGAGATTCTTCGGTTTATAAAAAATTTCCTTTGAAACGTCTCTCTGAAGCCTTGAGCTCATCGTCAAATAATCCTTCCATGTAGAAATTAGCTCCTTGCTGTTTCTCCCGGACAGAGCTTCCTGACGCATGAGAAAATGAAAAATTCGAACCATACTCATACGGTCTGTAATGGACTGAAGCTCATCAACCGTAATCTTATGATCCAGGAAATACCGAATCATCTCATCGGGATATACTTTTCCTTCCTTTTTTTCCTGCCTGAGCCATTCCAGCATATCCACGCCGCCGTTTTGTTTTTTCAGCCGTGTCATTCTTGCTTTGTCGATCCCAAGCCGTTTTGCAAAGTCCGGAGAAGATGATAAATCGAACTCCTTACTTTTATAACACAGCTCCTCTGCAAGCTTTGTAAGCCCAGCCTTTACAACCTGCTCCAGATACGGCTTTTTCTTTAACTCTGCCAGATACGCTTCCGGATCTGTTTTATCGCTTTGTCTGATAAATGGAACCAGACCGGTACGGGTTAATTCCTTTTTATCAAGAGCAGGAAGTGATTTCCGATAAACTGTTCCCTTATAATCACGCCAGTAATAATTTGAATAGCAACCATTTCGCATCTCACTACCCTGTATCCAACGGTACTCCAGATTCTTATAAAGACCGTAATAAAACGCGCTTCCTCTTAAGTTTTCATCATAGATTACACGGCGCATTTCCCGGCTTGTCACCTCCGGTGTTTCATGCTCTCCTTTCCTATACCATCTTCTCACAGCAAACAAACGTATTACAAACCCACCGTTACATCGCTGAAGAAGATATACATAATTTTCTCCTGTCTCAAAACGGCCGGATCTTCCAATTGCCTTAAACTGGACGGCATGACCGCAGCGGGAGCATTTTCCCATTGCATTATGTTTCGGTTTTTTGATTGGAACCATACACCTGCACCAGCTGCAGTACCCTTCCTGCTTAACCTTTCTGGAATAGTCATAAAAAATGTAATTCTGACGAACTCCATATCGACTGATCCAGTGTTTCCAGTCCTTCGGAAGTCTCGGAACCCGTTTCATCATCTCATCCCAGGGATCGGTTTCCTTCTTATGGCGGCGTTCCAGCTGCTCTGCCCTGATCTGGCGCTGAAATTGCAGGATCTCTTTATACCCTCCTTCCGATACGCCAAGCGCCTGCCTTAACATCTTGTTGTCTGCCTCACTGATGTAGACGCTTTCATTCCGAGGCCAGGAAGGCCAGTCCAGACAATCCAACTTCGAATCCCGCCATTTTTCATGAACCACATCCCAGGTTATAAAGGCTCGGTTCTTTTTATCCAGAAATACTTCATAGACCGGCTTTTGGCCTCCCAGTCGGATATCCCTGGCAAGGAAAAAAGCGGCCTTTACAATTTCTCCGGAAACCAGAACCCTCATATAGATATCATACCGGTATTTATCCTCCTTCCTCCCATACCATTCCACCTGCTTCGGCGTATCAGAAGCAGCCATCAGGCGGATATCTTCTGATACGTTTAATTCAGGGAGATTCCTCAATACTTTCTTTTTCATTCCTTTATGCCGCTCCTTTCCTCTCCTGTCCGGACACATCGTACCAGGTATCCGCCATCAGGCTTTCACCATCAATGATATGAAGCCCAATTGCTTCAATCTCCCCGCTATCTGCCCGTTCCTTCGCAAGTCCAAGGATATCTCCGATCTTTCCTCTTGCAGCCGGATTCTTTCCGCGCACAAGAGCAAATCCCCTCACCGCTGTTCCCATCTCCAATGAAACATTGGAATTATCCTTCATGAATGGATGATCTGCCAGATAGCGAAGGCTATGTGCGATGAACTCACTCATCTCCAGACGCTTTACCAGCTTGAGCTTTGTACAGGAGATCTTACTGTCATACGCATCTTCATCAACATCCCCATCCGCCAGAACCATGTAATAGACTGCTTTGCTCCAATCCGGATAATAGGTCAAACAATCCAGAGGATTTGCAGCGCAATGGAAGCCTCTTCTGGCGCAATCAGCCTCGGGTTCCTCATTCCAGATATGCTCTGCATATTGGTATCGGTTACCTCCCGATGTGCAGGAAAGGTCAGGCTCCAGAGCTTTATACGCTATCATCATACGTTTTCCTTCCTTTCTTTAATTTTGTAACGGTTTAGCATTATCCCTGTGTTTCCGGTGAAAACAACGAGAACTGGCCGTCAACCTGGCCTCTTTCTGCTTTCTTTGAATCGGCATTCTCTCCTCTACCATCGGATTTTATTTGTTCTCCCTTTCCCTTCTTTTCCATCTTTTTGGATTCCTTTTGCTTTTTAGCGCCTGACTTTTTCATCTTTCCTGCATTCGACGCCGTTGCCTTTGGGGGAGCATTCCGTTTCTTAAAGCATTTTTCAGCCTCCTCTGATTTTTCTTGGATCTGCTGTTCATCATCCAGAAAATAATACTCCCGAATCCATCCATACACCTGTTCATCCAGAACGCCGACTCCCGCGTTTTCCCCTCTATTCTTCATTTCGTCGCTTACCAGTTCATACGCCTTCCCCATCACATACTCAATGCAGCGCATCAGGGTCTTATGCTCCAACAGGATCTTTTCCTCATACTCTGCATTATCGCAACAGGATAAAAGATAGGTCCCGATCACATTGCCGAACATAGGCTCATTCAGGGTAAACATTTCATCCAAAAGCTTACTTCTTGCTGTGTCGAAATTCTTAACCGTATTGCCCCCATCGACCAGAAAATATCGTTTGCCGCAATAATAATCCTCCGCATCTTGCTTCGGAACATGATATTTCTCCGCCAGTTGGATCAGAGCCTCTTTCATCCGCAGTTTTCTTAGATCCGCTGCTGCCTGATTTACCTCTGAAATATTTCCTAATCTGTCATAAATCTTTTCGATCATAGCATCCTCCTGAAAAAAGGACCGGGGTAGTATCCTCCCCGGCCGTATGAATTATGCAGCAAGCGGCTGCGCCTGCCCTTCTTCATTTTCCTGCATATCCGGAAGTTCCTCTCCCGTTTCTTCTGTTGCGGTTCCTTCCAGTGCTTTCTCCTGCTCCTCTTTTCTCTCCTTTTCTTCCCGCTCCAACACCTCCAGTAACGCAAGAATCAGCTTCCAGCTCCAGGTATTGTTCCATTTCTCGCGAAATTCACGGATCTCTGTTACGATATCAGCCCAGTCTTCTTCCGTGTGCTCCTTTCCGCAGTGCTTCTTGAAAAATCCGTAGCATTCCATCATCACATCATAAAATGGAACTTTAAATGCCTCCGGAAGATCACTGATAAACGCTAAAAACAGAGGTTCATCCTGGTATGCATCCTGCAGAGCCTCTAAGCCAATGGCCCTCTTTCCGTTGAAAAACAAGTACATATCATTGAATATGTTCTTTACCATCACCTCATAGTACATCCTGCTCCTCCTTCTTACGATGCCTTCAGTTCACAGATGCCAAGCTGGCCGATAATCTGCCCTGACTTTTTCCGCGATTTCTTACCTTTTCGTTTCTGCACCATCTCCTGAATGGTTTTCCTGCAGACAGCCAAATCTTCCATGAGAATCTCCTGACGGCTTTCACGCTTCATCTGCAAGAGATCACCGCGGTCAATGGCCTCCCGCAGCGCATCCGCATGGCATAACAGTCGGTATATCTCACTTTCCTCCTTTCCCCCGACTTCGATCTCATGCAAATGCTGGCTCAACCAAAGATAGTCTTCCTGATTCTCATATTCATACAATGCGCTTTTCGCCGCCTTACAGATTGCTGCCGGATTCGCCATATAGACCTCATCCATCTGCGGAGGTACTTTCGCATAGTAGCTGTCCGGATACTCTTCTTCCGGAAGTTCCGATTCAATCTTTATTAAAAGATGTTCAATCCCTCTTTTGATTCGGTTTAGGTAAATCCCATCCGGTACTTCCGCTTCCGGGCTTCCGATCCGCTTCCATAAAGTCCACCGGTCATACATATCCTGCAGCTTCCTGCCATATTCCATAGAGAGCTTCTGCACATTTCTTTTCTTTGGCTGCATCCCAGTCCAATCATGGCAATGAAGCAGTTCCAGGTTATCATCACAGGATAAAAAACCGCAGATCACGCCGCTTTTCTGCCGACTGCAGCCATAGCGGTATCTGCCTTTTAGCCTCCCTTCGCATTCTATTTTTTTCGTCAGGTCAAGATTTTCACAATTCCTGCACGATTCCTTCATTTGTTCTCCTTCCCTCCTTTTTATGCGACCAATATCTTGTCGTTCTGGTAATCATAGCGGTATACATGGTCTGACAGTTGTTCCTCTGGTGTAACCTCACACTGATTGATAATTCTCACCATCTCGGATAACTCATCCTTATTAAGATTTTCATTGCAGGGAAGAATCATTGTTTCCTGAATGCTGGAAGGCAGAATGTAGAAATCCTGCTTCCATTTTTCTGCAACCTGTTTTAAAACTCCAGGATAAAGTATCGCTGTCGCTCCAAATAATTCCTCATTATTTCCCAGATAATACAGTCTGAAGTCTTCCGGTATATTCGGATCTCCCCATACATCCACTCCTGTTGCTTCTGCCATGATCTCATCGATTGTCCGGAATTTTGCCGGCAAAAGAATCGGTGTATTCCTCTTCGCATCACGATACAGTTCTTCTATGGTCACGCCCCATAATTCCAAATGTTCATTACGGATCAAGGCAGCTGCCTT
>JBJELD010000094.1:0-7063 GCA_051878975.1 Candidatus Caccovicinus sp. | reverse complement strand
AAATGTCAAAGTTTTCCCACTTTATTAAAAAAACAAAATGAAAAGAAAGGTGTACTTTTGTTTCGATTCTACATAATTGGAAAATTATGTAAATACAGGCGCTTTCACACTGGAATCATGGTGCAGAGGAAAGGGAGGTGAGCCGGTTGCAGGAACGACCCTATACACAATTTTATGCCGGTTTTCTGGGGGGATTTTCCTTTCGCTTTCAAGGAGAAAGTCTGCAGCTGGACGGAAGCCTGCAGAGCAAGACCATGCAGCTGATGCTGATTCTTTTGAAAGCCGGTCCGAATGGAATGGCCCGGAAAAAGCTGATGCGGACGCTCTGGCAGGAAGACATCAGCAAAAGAAAAGAAGTCAGCAATCTGAATCAGCAGGTTTACCTTCTTCGGAAAAGGCTTGCTAATCGGCCCTTCCCACCTGGAAAATATATTGTTCAAAAGGATGAAATTTATTATTTCAGCCAGGATTATCAGCTGGAAACGGATACCGGATATCTGGACGGACTGCTGAAACAGATCCGGGACGGGACACAAGGCGAATCGGAGGTTTGTACATTGCTGCGGAACTTCTGTCGTTCTTATAAAGGGGAATTCCTTCCCATGCTGCACGGAGAAGAATGGGTGACGGTGGAAAGCGCCTATTATCAGACGCAGTATTTTAACTGTCTCAGCCGTTTGTGTGAAATTCTGAAAAAACAGGGCAGTTATGAGGAAATGCTGGAGCTGTGTACGGCAGCCAGCCAGATGTACCCTTATGATGAATGGCAGGCTGTGCAGATTGATTGTCTGATGTCCATGCAGCGGTACCGGGAAGCACTGAAAGTTTACGAGGAGGCCGCGGAGCTTCTTTATGAAGATATTGCGATGACTTCGATTGAAAAAGTTATGGACAAATATCGCGACGAGAGCGGACAGTTCTTTTTTACGGCAGGTGCATTGAACAGCATTAAGGAAAAATTAAATGAAACCGGAGCGGTGAGGGAGGCGTTTTGCTGCAGTTATCCCAGTTTTGTGGATTTGTATCGAATCCTGATGCGTATGGGAGTGCGCTCCGGGCGGCCGGGTCTGCTGATGCTCTGTACCCTGCATGGCGGCAATACGGGATGTTTGGAATCTTCGGTGAACTGCCCGGCAGAGGAAAAACAGGCGGAACGGTTCCGGAAGTGTCTGGCAGCGAACATTCGATGCAGTGATGTATATACCAGATACAGTCCGAATCAGTTCCTTGTCTTGTTGACGGAGGCTGAGAACGGATGTGAGGAAGGGATTATCCGGAGGCTGAAGCAGAAGTGGAATGAAATAAACGGGGACGGAAAGACAGAAATTGAATTCATGATTCAAAAGGTTGAAGGCCCTGATACAGAGGAGTGCTGGAATGAAAAGAAGGGGATCATTCATAATACATATTTTAAGCCAGGAAAACTCCACCTGGCAGGGACAGATCACCTGGCTGGATAAAAGCCAGACGCAGAATTTCCGCAGTATGCTGGAGATGATCAAACTGTTGGATACTGCGGTCAGTACATCAGAGGGAGACACAGGAATCACCGAAACAAAGGGAGGGAAATAAGAAATGAGTCAGGTACAAAGAAAGAAAGGCGGAAGCCGCAGGCGGCGCAGTGTGTGGAGCGTTTCATGGCGTCATCTGAGAGGATTCTGGGCGTTTGTATTGTCCTTTTCCGTTATCTTTGCCAATTTAGGAAGCTCCGTTGGTCTGGCAGTGGCGGGTTCCGGTACGGTAAAGGAAGAGTTCCGGCTTCATGCGGAGGACATTCAGGAAGCGGCGGAGAGGGCTGTTTATGAGGAAGAACCTCTGACAGAAGTACCGCAGATCAGCGGAAAAGACAAGAGCCTGGTCAAAGAGTATGAAGAACTGTTTTCAGCGGAAGGAAATCTTTACGAGATTTTTCCGGATTATCAGACTGTAAAGGATGCAGAAGGAATAGAACTGCGGATTTTTGTCCGCATCGATGAGGACGCAGACCCGGCCAGCTATATTGTGACCGGAGAGGAGGAATTGATCTTCCTCTATGTGAATGGCAGTGATGAACCGATTGCTGCACGGCTGAATATTGACGGATATATGACCGGGTTCAGTACGGTAAAGCCGTATGAGACGATGTTTGGAGAAGCCGGACCTTCCGTTCAGGCAGGCGGAAGCATTAAGATTGATTCCGCAGGAAAAACAGCAGAAAGCAGTGCGCCGGAGAAGGAGGCTGCAGGCGGAGCGGAAGAGAGCACAGGAGAAATGCTTCCCGCAGACACGGAAATAAACGCCGGTCAGGAAACGGATGCGGAAAAACAGGCTCCCGCGTCAGAAGCAGAAGAGGAAGACCTTACGGATGACGAATCAGAAAGGGATTCCGCAGGAGATGCAGCAGAAGATCCGGAAGAAGCTCCGGCAGCAGGTTCTGATGAAAATTTAGATGAAGCAGCAGGAAATGCGGAATCAGAGAAGAACGGTGTGTCTGAAAAAGAGGATGCAGCGGAACCGGAAGGAGCGGACGATACAAACCAGGCAGCCGAAAAAGATTCTGCAGAAGCTGAGAATGCAGGAGAAAATGCAGCGGATGATGCGGATGATCACGATAAGGGAGAACTGGATGATGCAGCCGATACAGCCGATACAGATGATGGATCGGATGGGAAGGATGGTGCCGGAGAAGCTCAGTTAAGTATGTCCCTGAATCAGATCCGTATGGTAGCAGCCGGTATGGCATCTGCGTCCAATGCAGATCCTGCAAATGAAAAATCAAATTCGGACACGGCAATTCGGTCAGAAGACCGGGGTGAGGAAGCGGACGAAGAAGAGGAAGAAAAAGAAGAAGAACTGGATCCGGGAGCTCCGTTTGATGAGGAAGATGCGGCAGCTCAGAAGGCAGAGGAAGATTCTTTCAAACGTATCGGAACTTTGGAGGGTAAGCTGCATAATGCAGTTGCTTTCGGAGAGTCCTCAACAGCGAGAGCCTTTACGACCTCCCTGGACAAGATGGGTATCAATACCAGCGACCTGGCAGAGGCCGGACATATCATGACCTATACCATATCTCCGGTTGGTACTGCCGCATTAGTCAGGGCGCCGGAGCTGGTAAGAGATGAGGCAGTTGTGACGTTCGGCATCGTACCGCAGGAAGGTTACATGGTTTACCAGGTGCTGGCAAACGGAGAAGAAGTCGGACAGTCGGATGAAGCAGTTCTGGCAAGCAGCTCCGATGCGGTGAGAAAGCCGATCGCAAGCAGTTCTGAGGCGACAAAGGCCGATGCAGATGCGGAGTATGCAGAAGAGGATGCCGTGTTCTACACGATTCCGGATGTGCTGGAAGATCAGGAAGTGGAGATTTTACTGGTAGAAGAAGCACTGGGAACCCATCCTGCATTCCATCAGGCAAAGACCGTTAATGGTGTGACCGTAACGGTAGAGGCAGAGGAAGGAATCCTTCCGGCGGGAACCACGCTGAGCGTGGAAGAGGTGACCGAGCAGGTTGCGGATGCGGTGAAGGAAAAAGTGGAAAGCCAGGATACGGAAGATAGAATAAATGTTACTTCGGTTATTGCATATGACATTAATCTGATGCTGTATGGAAAGAAGTTGAATAGCAGTTGGGGAGACGACAATCAGATTATGGTAAATTTTTCGGGCGACCGAATTAAAACTTTGAGCGAGGAAGCCGATGAACTTCAGGCGATATCTGTCGATACTCCAACTGAAACCGTGGAAGCAGCATTAGGAGGTGTTGAAGAGGTTCCGGTTGTGGATCGTGTGACCGCTGAAGACATTGAAGTGAATACCGAAGGTCGAGAGGCAATTGATGTAAATGGGGATGCCAGTGTGGAAAAGGTTGCCTTTGCAACCAGCTTTGCAAATGTGCAGGCGGTGTATGGGGCGAGAGGAGCAGTGCAGCCGTTGGAGGATACATCAACAGGTGATTTGCCATTTATTCGAGTTAGAAAGAATTTTGATTTTAAAGAAAGTAAAATTCCAGAAGCAGGTATTGCTGAAAGCTTAAATAATTATGTGATTGAGCTTCAAGACAGTAAGGGTAATTTGGTATCCACTTTAATGTTAAAGGATGGACAAGAAGAAATACTAGGAAATAGTTATTTTTGGGAAGTTCCTAACCTGTATGATACAAAGTATTATGTCCAGGAAAAAAATGCTTCCTTACCAGAGTACAATCTTTTGACAGAACCCCAAAATATAGAAAATCAACCGGTAGAAGTAGAAGTAAAACAGGCAAGCTTTAGTGGTGCATCGTTTACGAAATATCCGAAGGGCTGTGATACTGAAATGACTCCTAATGTAGACACATTTAGAGCATTTTGTATTTCTTCAACAACTGGAGAATTTTTTGTATGGACGCAGGATAGTTTATCTTTAGCAGAAAGGCAAATAGTAGTTGAAGCAATATCAGGGGCAGGAGGTACTTTTAACGGAATTGGTAAGGCATATAAAAATACGATCAATAATCCAGAGTCGCCGACTGTATTCTTTTATAGTAATAAATATGGGGAAGATACATTATCTACAACAGGTATTTATATTAGAAGTGTATTAGTACGGTATAACAATGACACTCAGATTATTAGCATGAGTAAACCTGATCAATGGAATATGATTGCTTTCGGTACTTATAATAAAGAAAATGCATTAGGTGCAGATATAGAGATTACCAATACTTATACTCTAAAGAATGTTTTACTTGCCTTGGTGAAGAAATTGGAAAATTGTGATCCGAGTACAATACCAGAAGATGCATCTGTAGTATTTCAATTGTATAGCGCTGAAGTGGATGGTGCTGATTGGACGAAGAAAGAACAGTTGGGCGAGGATATTGTATTTAATAAAAATTCTTTTACACAGAATGAGAATGATGAAAAGAATTGTTATAGTACGCAGTTAAAACAGTTGGAACAAGGAAACTATATTCTTTGTGAAAAATCTACAATTCCAGGATACCAAAAACTGGACGAAGAAATTCATATTAGAGTAAAAATTGAAGGTGATGAACTTAAATGCTTTCTTGTAGATAAGTCAGGAAAGGAAAGCCTGATGGATTGGGAAAAGTTTACAGATTCTCCAATAGAAGAAGTTAAAAATGCTTATGTTTTTCAGATTGAGAATCATACTTCTCCTGAACTTCCACAGACCGGTGGCCCGGGCCTTGGCTTAATCAAAGAATTTGGCTGGATGCTCCTTCTCATGGCAGCCGTGATGGCGGGGGTTGAAGCAGGACCTTACAGCAGACGTAGAAAAGATAATTGAAATCTAAGGCAGAACCGTACTAAGGCAGAACCGTAATGATGATGTAACACTTGCGAAGGCAGAACGCCTTCGCAAGGATACATAGAGAATGAAGAATTGTACAGGCGATATAGAGGTACAAATCTTGGTTAAGGGAAAGGGAGGAGATAGAAGAAAAAAAGTGGATTCGTGTTCAGACATATAGGAACACTCAAAAAATTAAAATGTAGAAAGGAAAAGAAAAGTATGAAGAAAATGAGAAAAGTTTTAAGTGTTATCTTAACACTGATTATGGTGTTGGCGATGGCAGCACCGAGTTTTGCAGAAGGTGAAACTGGAAGCATTACAATTAATGACGCAGTTGTAGGGCAGACTTATACGATTTATCAGATTTTAGACTTGGAAAGTTATAATGCGTCTGCTAATGCGTATGCTTACAAGGCAACTACTGCCTGGAATACATTTATTAATTCGGATGCCATTAAAGGTACATATGTAGAAGTGGATGCTCAGGGATATGTAACCTGGAAGGATGGTGCGGATGCTGCTGCTTTCGCAAAGGCAGCACAGAAATATGCGAAAGATAACAGTATTGCAAATCAGGGTTCTGTGACTGCAACGACTACTACCGTATCGTTCACTGGACTTGATTTGGGTTATTATCTGGTAGATACCACCCTGGGTACTCTGTGCTCTCTGGATACTACAAATCCGAATGTTGAAATGCAAGAAAAGAACGAAGTACCGGAGAATGTGAAGACTGTTGAAGAGGATTCTACTGGAAATTATGGCGAGAAGAACGATGCTGATATCGGACAGACCGTAAACTTTAAGAGCACCATCACCGCTCAGGCTGGTGCAGAAAACTATGTGTTCCATGATACGATGTCTGCTGGTCTGACCTATACCGGTGTAACGAGTGTTACCTTGAAGGGTGCTACAGATACTATAGCTACTGATGTTGATGCTAGTAATTATACCGTTGTCACCGAAGGCCTTACTGATGGCTGTACCTTTGAAGTTCGTTTTACTCAGGCATTCTGTGATACACTGAAAGCAAACGATCAGATCGTCATCAGCTATACTGCTACCCTGAATGAGGGCGCGGTTGTTGGACTCACTGGAAATACCAATACCAGTAAACTTAGCTATGGCGACTCAAACAATACAAAAGAGACTCCAGACAGCACAACTACAACTTACACTTGGGATATGGATGTTCTGAAGTATGCAAATGGTAATGAAAGTGCGGTTCTGAAAGATGCAAGTTTTGTTCTTTTAAATAGTGGCAAATCACAAGTTGCAATTATTGAAAATGGAAAAGTTACAGGTTGGACAGCTGTTCCTTCCGCAGGTTCAGACGGAACAGTAAGTTGGCCAAGCAATACAATTCTGACTACAAATAATAGCGGTAAAATTGAGATTGATGGTTTAGACGCAGATACTTATTATCTTCGTGAAACCCAGGCTCCGGCTGGATACAATAAGCTGGCTGAAGATGTAGAGGTAATAATTACAGGAAAAACCCAAGGCAATGATGGTGTAGACGAATATACAACTGTTGTTGCGAAAGTTAATAATAATTCCGGTACTGAACTTCCATCCACCGGTGGTATCGGTACTACTGTATTCTACGCAGCAGGTATTATCTTAATGGCAGGCGCTGTATTCTTCGTAGTTAGAAGAAAAAGAGCATAATTACATCACAAACATAACAAAGTCAAATTTGACAGCTTGAATGACTGAGAAAGGATTGGAAGGCCCCATGAAACGAATTATTGCAAACATTTTCATTGCACTTGTTTTTCTTGCGGGCCTT
>JBJELD010000093.1:29762-34432 GCA_051878975.1 Candidatus Caccovicinus sp. | reverse complement strand
CTACGGTCTGGCCGGTGCGCGGATCGGCTTCTGCGTCGGCAATCCGGAGGTAACCGCGCATCTGAAGCTGCTGAAATCCAACATGGACTACGGAATGTTCCTGCCGATTCAGAAAGCGGCAGTGGCGGCAATCACCGGAGATCAGTCCTGCGTAGAGACGACCAGAAGGGCGTATGAGAAGCGCCGCGATGTGATGTGTGAAGGCTTTTCCTCGATTGGATGGAAGATGGAGAAGCCGGAGGCCACCATGTTTGTCTGGGCAAAAATTCCGGATAATTACACCTCGTCTGAAGCGTTTGCCATGGATATGATAAAGAAAGCCGGTGTGATCGTAACGCCGGGGAGCGCGTTCGGTCCGTCGGGAGAAGGCCACGTCCGGCTTGCACTGGTGCAGGATGAGGCGGTGCTGAATCAGGCAGTTTTAGCAGTGAAGGAAAGCGGTATTCTGGAGGAGAGATAGCAGTTGAAACGAAAAAGCAGGCTGGCGGAGCCGATCTGGTTTCTGCTTCTTGCCGGCTGGATTTTGATGATATTCGGACAATCCATGACGCCAGCCGTGATTTCCTCGCAGGAAAGCGGCCGGGTGCTGATGCTGCTGCAAAAAATCGGTTCGGCAGCGGGGCTGCAGGCGGAATGGCTGACGGAGCATCTGGTGCGAAAAACCGCCCATTTTTCGGAGTATACCGTGTTTGGCGTTCTGCTGCTGCAGAATATTCGGGTTTTCAGAAAGCGAAGGGGACGGCAGGGCCGAAAAAAGCTGGAAGAGTGGTGCTTTCCTGCTTTTTTTGTCTTTGCGGTTCCTTTTCTGGACGAAACGATCCAGCTTTTTGCACCGGGACGGTCGGCTCAGATTTCGGATGTGTGGCTGGATGCGGCGGGTGCCTGTTTTGGCCTTCTTTTGTGCCGTGCAGCCATTTGGACCGCTGCCCGGATGACGGAAAAAAGAAGATACAGACAGAGAGGTTGAATTCATGACTCAGACAACGAATTATCTGCTGCGGATGCAGTACGACGGAACCCGTTATGAAGGCTGGCAGAAACAGAAGGGGACAGAGCTTACGATTCAGGGAAAGCTGGAACGGGTTCTGGAAGAATTTTCCGGGACAGCGGTGGAGGTCTGCGGCTCCGGAAGAACGGATGCCGGAGTGCATGCCCTGGCTCAGGCGGCCAATGTTCATCTTCCGGGCAGTCCGGATGCCGGGGAAGTGAAGGACTATTTAAACCGTTACCTTCCGGAGGATATCCGGATCCTTTCGGCAGAACCGGTGCCGGAGCGTTTTCACGCCCGTTTTTCTGCGGTGCGGAAGACGTACTGCTATCAGATCGATACCGGGAATAAAAAGGATGTATTTGAACGAAAATACTGGTATGGATTTCCCTTTTCGCTGGATGCGGAGGCAATGAGAAAGGCCGCCGGCCGGCTGATCGGAACGCATGATTTTAAGAGCTTCTGCGGAAATAAAAAAATGAAAAAGTCTACGGTCCGGACACTGGAGCAGATTGAGATTGTCCGGCAGGGAGTGTGCGGAGAGCGGCTGGTGCTTACTTATACCGGAGATGGATTTCTTCAGTACATGGTGCGGATCCTGACCGGAACGCTGGTGGAAGTCGGGCAGGGGAGACGGACTCCCGAATCCATGGATGCGGTTCTGGCGGCTCTGGACCGCGGTGCGGCAGGCTTTACGGCACCTCCGGAAGGATTGTTTTTAAAGTGTGTGGAGTATTCGCAGACCGAAGGAGTATGAAAAATGACAGAATTTTTGGTGAAAAAATTTGTTTTGGACTATGAAAATACGGACGATACGGCAGTCCGGACCAGGTATGGAACGCTTTCCAGCATTGTCGGAATTATCTGCAACGTGCTTTTGTTTGTGTCAAAACTGATAATCGGAGTCCTGATCCACAGCATTTCCGTAATGGCAGACGCTTTTAACAATCTGTCGGATGCGGCATCTTCTATTATCGGATTTGTAGGGGTGAAGATGGCGGAAAAGCCGGCAGATGAAGATCATCCGTTCGGACATGGCCGGATTGAGTACATTGCAGCGTTTATTGTGGCATTCCTGGTGATTCAGGTCGGCTTCTCGCTGTTTAAAACATCGATAGGGAAAATTCTCCATCCGGAGGAAATGATATTCCGGGCGGTGTCCCTGGTAATTCTGTTCCTTTCCGTGGCGGTGAAGCTGTGGATGGGATTATTTAACCGGAAGCTGGGAGAGCGGATCCATTCGACGGTGATGCTGGCAACCTCAGCCGATTCTCTGGGTGATGTGGCTGCGACATCAGCGACGATTCTGTCGATTGTGGTGTTCCGGGTCTGCGGATGGAATATTGACGGAATCGTCGGTCTGGCAGTTTCCGTGGCGGTCATGATCGCCGGCATTAATATTGCAAAGGATACGCTGGCGCCTTTAATTGGGGAAGCGATTGACCCGCGTCTGTATGAGGAAATCAGCAATTATGTGGAAAGCTTTGACGGCATTGTCGGTACCCATGATTTGATTATACATAATTATGGACCGTCCAGAAGCATGGCGTCTATCCATGCGGAGGTGCCGAATGATGTAAATATTGAAGTTTCTCATGAGATTATTGACCGTATTGAACGGGAAGCGTATCATCGTTTTCATATGTCTCTGGTTATTCATATGGATCCGGTGGAGACGAAAAATCAGCGTGTGCTGGATTTGAAGGAGTTGGTCGGCGCTGTATTGAAAGAGGTGGATTCCCGTCTGGTATTCCATGATTTTCGGATCGTGGACGGAAGGGAGCGGACGAATCTGATCTTTGATCTGGTGGTTCCGCGGGATTATAAATACAGCCAGTATGACCAGCTGAAGGCGCAGATTGGACAGAGAATCCGGGAAAAAGATAAACGGTGCTACTGTGTGATTACCGTGGAAAACAGTTATTGTGCAGAGAAGGAAGAGGAGCATTGAAATATTTTTTGATGTGATGCAATAAGTTTCGGAATTTCTGCATTAACTTATCAGGAAAGGAATTCCACTCCATGTTATTTTTGGGAACCTTCAGCTTCCCGGAAGAGCCGGATTTCAGTTCGGCAGCAGAGGAAAGCCTTCTGCAGAAAATTGCGGAGGGAGACCAGGAAGCATTTAAACAATTATATCAAAAAACAGACAGAACCATATACAGTTTTATCTTATCAATTCTGAAAAATCCCCAGGATGCGGAAGAGGTTATGCAGGAAACCTATATGAAGGTTTGGACTTCGGCTGCGGGTTATCAGGCACATGGGAAGCCGTTGGCCTGGATGTTTACAATAGCCAGAAACCTTTGTTATATGAAATTTCGGGAGCAGAAGCACCAGTCTGATCTGGGGCTGGAGGATCTGAACGGGATGGAGACGGGAGAGGTCTGCCCACAGATTGAGGATGCGGCAGATAAGCTGGTTCTGAAAATGGCGCTGGAAAATTTAAAGGAAGAGGAACGTCAGATCGTACTTCTGAAGAATTCCTCCGGCCTGAAGCACCGGGAGATCGCTGCGGCGCTGGGAATGCCGCTGGCAACGGTGCTGTCGAAGTACAACCGGGCGATGAAAAAGCTGGAACAGTATTTAAGAGAGGAGTGAGGCATGTGGAGCGCGGAGAAAAATCAAACAAACCGATGACCAGGCAGGAAATCGAGCAGCATCTGCAGTCTGCGCTGACAGCCGCAACTCCGGATGTCTGGTCGAAGCTGGATCTGACCGTGCCTCAGGATCCCGTGGTGCACGGAAAAGAGAAACCGCTGAGATCAAAGCTGATCCTTCTGGAACGCCGGTTCCGGAGTCTGGGTGTGGCAGCGGCCTGTATCTGCATAGCGGCCGGCGGATATTATTATGAAAATGTTCAGATTGCATCGGTGGTGAACATTGATGTGAATCCGAGTCTGAAGCTTTCTCTGAATCGGAGAGAGCGGGTTTTGAGATCCGAGGCGCTGAATGATGACGGTGCGGCGCTGATGGATATCGATAGTCTGAAGGGCCAGAAGGTGGATCAGGCAGTAAATCAGGTGGTGGATTCCCTGATGGAGCAGGGATATCTGCAGGATAACGGGGAAGAGCATGCGGTGCTGGTTTCCGTATCCGGAAAGAATGAGGAAAAGACGGAAAAGCTGAAGACGTCGGTTGCTTCCAGCATGGAAACCAGCTTGGCTGAAAAACAGATTACAGCAGTAGTCTATGATCAGACGGTTCAGGTGACCAAAGAACTGGAAGAGCTGGCGGACACCTATCAGGTTTCTGTCGGAAAAGCGGAATTTGTCGGACAGCTGGTAAGTAAAAACGGCCTTGCTGAGGCAGAGGACGGAGATGCGTATTCCCGTCTGATGAATCAGACCATGGAGGAATTAAACCGGGAGATCCGGGAGCATGAATATTCGGTAAGTTCCGGTGTTACGGTGACCCAGACGGATTCAGCTGCCCTGGATGACGAGGACGAAGAAGATTGGCAGGAAGAGCCGGAGGTTCTGGAAGAAGCGGAACCGGAAGTGAAAGCTGAGCCGGAAGAATCCGAGCTGCAGAATGCCGAAACAGAAGAAGAAACAGAAGAAGAAACAGAAGAAGAAGCGTTGACGGAATCCGGAAGGATGGAGACAGACCGGAAAGAAACAGAGCTGGAGGAGCTGGAATTAATCGAGACGGATCAGAAGGAGCCGGAGGAATCGGAATC
>JBJELD010000093.1:0-29662 GCA_051878975.1 Candidatus Caccovicinus sp. | reverse complement strand
GACCGAGGCCGATCGGATAGAGTCGGAGGAAACGGAGCCGGAAGAGCCGGAGGAATCGGAATCGACCGAGGCCGATCGGATAGAGTCGGAGGAAACGGAGCCGGAAGAGCCGGAGGAACCGGAATCGACCGAGGCGGATCGGATAGAGTCGAAGGAAACGGAGCCGGAAGAGCCGGAGGAACCGGAATCGACCGAGGCCGATCGGAAGGAGCCGGAGGAAACAGAGCCGGAGGAGACGGAATCAATCGGAACGGATCGAAAGGAAGCAGAAGAAACCGGGCAGGAGGATGAAGAAGCTGCCGGTGAGCGGCCGGAAGAGGAAGATGCATGGACCGAGGACGAGGATGCATGGATCGAAGACGAGGATGCATGGATTGAGGACGAGGATGCATGGGACGAGGATGAAGATGAGTGGCCGGAAGACGAGGAGGAATATCCGGAGGACGAATATGACTGGGAGGAAGATGAGGACGAAGAGATTCTGCCGGAAATCGGACCAGGAATTGTTGGAAAGAGCGGTTTTGGCAGCAATGAGGCGGAAACCGAAAATCGGGTCATCCACACTCCGGCCAGCAAAACAAATAAGTCCGGCCCAGGTGCTGTCCTGGAGGAGCGGAGCAGCGGAGTTCAGGTTACCGATGGCGGAACGCAGATCATTTTTGAGGAAATTCAGAAGCCGGTATGGAGAGAGCCGATTTACACTTCTCAGCTTCTGGACGGACAGGAACGCAGGCTTCTGCAGAAAGGCCCCGGCGTTTATTCCGTTTATCTGGAGCAGGCGACGGCACTTGGCCTGATACCGGGAGTCCCGGTCGGATATTTTATGGGTGAATAGAAAGAGCATGCTGATACAACAGAAGTTATGTCAGCATGCTTTTCTTGTATTCTTTTTTGTTGTATACAAATTTGGAAAAGTGTATAAAATTTGAGGGAAATTGTCGGAGAAGGCCACATAGTTCTATAATCGAGCCACATAGAACCATGTACGGTTTTGTGTAATTTTTCTATAATATAGCCATAACGAACGACTGAATCGGAAAAAATAGACAGAAAAGCGGCCGCGCGCGGGTACGATTTAGTTGGGGAACTTCAATGAAATCAAGCAGCATGAATATGGAGGTATGTTATGAAAAAGAAACTTTTATCAGCAGTTCTTGCAGGAGTTATGGCAGTGTCACTGGCCGGATGCGGCGGAAGCAGTTCCGGGAACAGCGCAGGCAATGCGGGGGCAGGCTCAGGTAAGGATGCAGGCGGTACGCTTACGGTGGCAATCTGGGATAATGGTCAGAAGGCCGGACTGGAAGAGATTATCGCAGATTATACGGCAGCAACCGGTAACAAGGCAGAGATTCAGGTAGTGGCCTGGGATCAGTACTGGACGCTTCTGGAAGCAGGAGCCTCCGGCGGGGATATGCCGGATGTGTTCTGGATGCATTCCAATGAAGCGCAGAAATATATGGAAAATGATATTCTGATGGATTTAACTGACCGGATCGCCTCCAGTGAGAAGCTGGAGATGGATAAATTCCCGGATGATATCAAGGATATGTATACCTGCAACAATAAGATTTATGCAGTTCCGAAGGATGTGGATACCATTGCACTGTGGTACAACAAAACGATGTTTGATGAGGCCGGACTGGCTTATCCGGATGAATCCTGGACCTGGGATGATTTTTATGATGCAGCGGTCAAGCTGACCAAGGATGACGGCAGCCAGTACGGCGTGGCAATGAATCCATCCAATGAGCAGGACGGATATATGAACATCATCTATTCCATGGGAGGAAAGGTTCTGTCGGATGACGGAAAAGCATCCGGTTTTGATGATCCGAATACGGTAAAGGCTATGGAATACGTAGAAAAGCTGATCCAGAACGCTATGCCTCCGGCAACGGTTATGGCTGAGACCGGAACCGACGTGCTGTTAGGATCCGGAAAAATTGCCATGTTAAGCCAGGGTTCCTGGATGGTTCCTCAGTTTAAAGAGCATGAGTACATTTCCGAAAACTGTGATGTGGCTGTACTTCCGAAGGATGCAGAGACCGGAAGAAGAGTTTCGATTTACAACGGCTTAGGCTGGGCAGTCAGCGCGAAGACGGCAAATCCGGAAGCAGCATGGCAGCTGGTTGAGTGGTTCGGAAGCAAGGATGCACAGTTAAAGCAGGCGCAGTTAGGGGTAACCATGGCGGCTTATGAGGGCGTATCCGATGAGTGGAAGAATAATACGGACAAATTCAATCTTCAGCCATATCTGGATATGCGGGAAGATGTTGTGTTCCGTCCGCATACGAGAGCGACTTTGACCTGGTGGAATCAGATGACCGCGGATTTAAAGGAAGCCTGGAACGGAAATATGACCATGAAGGATGCATGCGCAAAGGTTACGGAAGATATGAACAAGACACTTGCAGAGGAATAAGCAGTTTCAGGAGGGGATAACATGGCGAAACAAGCAAATCGTGCTGAAAAGAAAAAATGGACCAGCCGTCAGAAAAGTGAATGTGTCTGGGGATGGGCGTTTATCCTGCCGACCATGATCGGACTGATTGTGCTGAATATTTACCCGATTTTCAAGACTATCTATGAAAGCTTTTTCAAAACCGGTGATTTCGGCAGGGGAAATCAGTTTGTCGGATTAGCCAATTATCAGAAGATTCTGACCGACCCGGAGGTCTGGCAGGCACTGATCAACACCTTTAAATATGCGATTGTGGAGGTTCCCTTTTCTATCGCCATTGCACTGGTGCTGGCGGTCCTGTTAAACCGGAAAATGGCAGGACGTGCAGCGTATCGTACCATCTTCTTCCTTCCTATGGTGGCAGCTCCGGCTGCCATCGCCATGGTGTGGAGATGGCTGTATAACTCGGAATTCGGCCTTTTAAACCATCTGTTCGGAACCAGGATCAATTGGATCTCCAACCCGAGCATCGCAGTATTTGCAGTTGCGGTTATCGGTGTATGGTCCATTTTAGGATATAATATGGTGCTGTTTTTGGCAGGTCTTCAGGATATTCCGAGAGATTATTATGAGGCATCCAGCATTGACGGCGCATCCGGAATCTATCAGTTTTTCCATATTACCGTTCCGCTGCTTTCTCCGACGATCTTCTTTGTGACCGTAACCAGAATCATCGGCGGACTGCAGGTATTTGACCTGATCTTCATGGTGATGGACCGGAATAACCCGGCTCTGTATAAGACACAGTCCCTGGTATACCTGTTCTACCAGTATTCCTTTATCAATAACAACAAAGGCCTTGGCTCTGCGATCGTCGTGTTCCTTCTGGTGATCATTATGGTGATCACGGTTATTGAGATGCGGATGCAGAAGCATGTTTATTACAATTAAGGAGGGCAAATATGGAAAGTATGGAGAAAAAACAAAAGCTGACAGCAGCTGTGATTCATATTGTGCTGATCCTGGTGTCGATTACCATGCTGGTGCCGTTTATCTGGATGGCGCTGACTGCATTTAAAACGATCACAGAATCCACCTCCGTTGATCCGTTTGTGATCTTCCCAAGCAGCTGGAAGCTGGACAATTTTATTACGGTCATTCACAATATGAACTTCCCGATGCTGTATTTTAATACTCTGATGCTGATTCTGGGACGTGTGCTCTGTGCGGTTCTGACCGCAACGCTGGCAGGCTACGCTTTTGCCAGACTGGATTTCCCGGGAAAGAACCTGATGTTTTCTCTGGTTATGTTCCAGATGATGGTTCCGGGACAGATCTTCATTATTCCGCAGTATCTGATGGTCAGCAAGCTGGGTGCGCTGGATACGATTTTTGCACTGGTTTTCCCAGGTATGGTAACGGCCTTCGGAACCTTCCTGTTAAGGCAGTCTTATATGAGTCTCCCGAAGGATCTGGAGGAAGCGGCCAGACTGGATGGATGCAACATCGGCCAGACGTTCTTGTTCATCATGGCTCCGCTGGCACGTTCCGGTATGGTTGCACTGGGAATTTTTACCGCAGTGTTTGCATACAAAGACCTGATGTGGCCTTTGATCTGTAATAAGAATGTCATGCCGCTGTCTGCAGCACTTGCAAAAATGCAGGGACAGTATTCCAACAATTACCCGCAGCTGATGGCAGCATCTCTGTTAGCATGTATTCCGATGATTGTTTTGTACCTGATTTTCCAAAAACAGTTCATCGAAGGTATTGCAACTTCCGGCGGAAAGCTGTAAAACAAAAGAGAAGCAGTTATGTTCTGTGGGTTTTTCGATAATTCTGCGGGCTGATTCCATATCGGTTTTTGAAAATCTTGGAAAATGTCAGCGGATTTTCGTAGCCGACGGTAGAGGCGACTGTCTTGATCGGCAGTTCGCTCTCTGCCAGCAGCCGCGCACTTTCTTCCATGCGGAAGTTCAGCAGGTATTCCTGAGGAGAGACGCCTACCAGCTTTTTGAAGATGGAGGTCAGGTAGGACCGGTTGATGCCGATATACTCAGCAAGCCTGGCAACGCTGGCATTGGCGTAATTCTGGTGAATATAGTCAATGGCATGTGCCACGTAAATTTTTGGAGAATAATCGTAATACCTCTGCTGGGAGTAGCACTGTGTTGCGTAGGACTCAATCAAAAGGCTGATCAGAGAATAGAGAAAGCCGATTCGCTTGAGTTCGTTGGCGTAGGTCAGCTCCGGAAAACGCAGGATATTTTCGATCTGTTCCACGAAGGTTTCCGGTGTCAGAATGGAATCCCGGACATAGGTGCCCCCGGGGAAGCCGGCTTTCTCCATATAAGAGGCGGCATTTAAACCGTCAAACTGAACCCAGGCATATGTCCATGGATCGGTTTCATCCGGCCAGTAGGTATATTCGACCTCTGGCTGCAGCAGAAAAATCTGACCGCGGGACAGCTTCCGGGTCGTTCCGTCTGCGGAAAGGTACCCGCTGCCGGAAGTAATGAAATGAAGATGGTAGCCGGGCCGGGTGTATGGACCAACGATTTTTGTGTAATGAAAATGTTCTTCGCCGCAGCACATGATATACAGGTCATTGGTCTGGCGAAGTTCGTAGTCCAGCACCCGGTAGTTTGCAGTTGCAAAAAAGCCGGTTTTTCTTTCGATTTCCACGTAACCACCTCGCTTTTGGATAATTTTACTGAAAAATATTGGAAATACGAAGAAATATTATATGATTTATTATAATTCTGTTGGATGGAAAATTCAACTGCTTTCCTTGAGGGCGGCATATCAACCGCGCGCATGAAGATTTAGGAGAAAAATGATATGGCAATTTTGTTTAATGAAGACACAAAAGTATTTACGATCCAGACAAAACATTCGGCCTATCAGATGAAAGTGGCAGATTGTGGTGTGCTTCTTCATCTTTACTATGGCAGAAGAATTGGAGACTGTGATCTGTCCTATCTGATTCAGCGTACAGATCGTGGTTTTTCCGGAAACCCATATGAGATGCAGCACGACCGTACGTTTTCTCTGGATTACCTTCCGCAGGAATATTCCTGTTTTGGAATCGGGGATTACCGTACAGACTGCGTGAAGCTTGTGAATCCGGACGGAAGCTGTGCGGTGGATTACCGTTACCGTTCTCACCGGATTGAAAAAGGAAAGTATGGTCTGACAGGAATGCCGGCTTTTTATGGAGAGGAAGGGGAGACCCTGATTATCACGATGGAAGACCGGGATACGGGAATGGAGATGGAGCTGTACTACGGTGTGCTGGCGGATTGTGATGTCATTACCCGCGCCGCAAAGGTGATCAACCGTACGCAGGACCGCGTTTTTGTTGAGCGGGCAATGTCGCTTTGTCTGGATTTTCCGCAGAAAACGCTGGATCTGATTCATTTTTATGGAAAGCATGCCATGGAGAGAGAAACGGAGCGAAGCCCGATGATCCATGGAAGGCAGACGATTGGCTCCACAAGAGGTACTTCCAGCCACCAGCAGAATCCGTTTTTGATTCTGTGCGATCATGAAACATCTGAGGCCGCAGGGGACTGCTACGGCATTGCATTGGTTTACAGCGGTGCATTTCTGGCAGAGGCCGAGGTGGATCAGTTTAATCAGACCAGACTGGTGCTTGGAATTTCGCCGGAAGGATTCCGGTGGCAGCTGAATCCGGGTGAGGCTTTTCAGACGCCGGAGGCGGTGATGATTTACTCTTCGGACGGACTGACGGCTTTGTCTCATCGTTTCCACAATGCAGTGAAAAAACATTTGCAGCGCGGCGAATGGAGAACAAAACGCCGTCCGATTCTGATCAATAACTGGGAAGCGACCTATTTTGATTTTAATGGAGAAAAGCTGCTGAAGATCGCGGAAGATGCCAGGAAGATGGGGATCGAGATGCTGGTTCTGGATGACGGCTGGTTCGGAAAACGGGACAGCGATGTGAGCGGATTGGGAGACTGGAAGGTCAATGAAAAGAAGCTGGGCGGAACATTACAGAGCCTGGTGGAAAAGGTCAATGCGCTGGGGCTGAAGTTCGGCCTGTGGCTGGAGCCGGAGATGATTTCAGAGGATAGTGACCTGTTCCGGGAGCATCCGGACTGGGCGATCCGGATTCCGGGACGTCCGGGCAATGTGGGGCGCAGCCAGTTTGTCCTGGATTTTTCACGGGAGGAGATTGTGGAGGCCATTCAGAACATGGTTTTCCGGATTCTGGATGAGGTGAACATTGAATACGTGAAATGGGACTTTAATCGCAGTATTACGAATCTGTATTCCGCAGCGCTTCCGGCAGAACGCCAGGGAGAGACCGGACATCGTTTTGTGCTGGGGCTGTACCGGTTCCTGGAGAATCTGGTGACCCGGTATCCGCATATTCTTCTGGAGGGCTGCAGCGGCGGCGGCGGCCGTTTTGACCTGGGTATGCTTTATTATTGTCCTCAGATCTGGTGCAGCGACAATACGGATGCGATCGAGCGTCTGAAGATTCAATATGGTACTTCCTTCGGTTATCCGATTTCTGCAGTCGGCTCACACGTGTCGGCGTCTCCGAATCATCAGACCTTCCGCAGAACTCCGTGGGAAACCAGAGGAACGGTTGCCATGGCCGGAAGTTTCGGATACGAGCTGGACTTAAATAAACTGACGTCTGAAGAACGGGAGATCGTAAGGAATCAGGTGGAGGAATACAAGGAACATTATGACCTGATTCATGACGGCGATTATTACCGTCTGACCAGTCCTTACGGCGGCAGCCGCGCTGTGGCCTGGTCCTTTGTCTCGGAAGATCGGAAGGAATGTCTGTTCTGTGCAGTTGTGACAGAGCTGCAGGCAAACCCGGATGCCATTATTATCAAGCTGAAGGGACTGGATGAGGATACGGTGTATCAGGTGAACGGCCGGAGCTATTTAGGCGCTGCGTTGATGTACGGCGGCATGCTGCTTCCGGTGCCGAAAGAAGAGTACCAGTCTTACCGGTATTATTTGAAAGCAGTATCATGCTGAGACAGAAGCTGCCGGCATATGCCGGCGGCTTTTCTCTCGTCATTTATTTTTGTTTTCTGTTTTTTTTGAAAAAGTACTTGACGGATGAAAAATATTATTATATAATACACTCGTTGTGTTGATGGGCTATCGCCAAATGGTAAGGCAACGGACTCTGACTCCGTCATTTTCAAGGTTCGAATCCTTGTAGCCCAGCTGGAAGGGTCTTCTTGGAAGGGAAGATTCTTTTTGTTTGGCTTGCATGGCGTATACTGCACCGATCTGCATGCACGTTTAATTTTAAAAAAATGAAAAAAGTACTTGACGAATCTCAAGAATATGAGTATAATAATTTTCGCAGTCGCAAATAAGACTGAAACAATTACATATTGGGCTATCGCCAAATGGTAAGGCAACGGACTCTGACTCCGTCATTTTCAAGGTTCGAATCCTTGTAGCCCAGCTGAAAAAACCTTTTGATATCAGGAAGTGATCCGGTATTGAAAGGTTTTTTGTTTTTCGGATTCTTTTTCACGTTCTTCTTGACAACTGATATGAGTACTGATATGATTAGTGATATGAACAAATGCGAAAAATGAGAGCAGATAAAACGGATGGAAATATGCAGAAGAGAAGGAGAGCGACCATGGCAGAAAGGCTGGAAAAAACGGTATATGACAATTATGTAATGATTTTAAAGAGCGAACTGGTTCCTGCACTGGGATGTACGGAGCCGATTGCCATTGCTTATGCAGCGGCGAAAGCCAGAGAGGTACTGGGACAGATGCCGGAATCCATGGAGATGTGCTGCAGCGGAAATATTATTAAGAATGTGAAGGGCGTTACGGTGCCGAATTCAGGCGGGCTGCGGGGAATCGATGTGGCAGCGGCGCTTGGCGTGGTGGGCGGAGATGCGTCCAGAGAACTGGAAGTGCTGGAGCATGTGACGGAGGCGGATGTGGAAAAGACCAAAGAACTGGTGAAAGCCGGATTCTGCCAGTGTACGCTGCAGGAAGGTGTGGAGAATCTTTATATTGTTGCAAAGGTGTTTGCGGGAGAGCACAGCGCGCAGGTGACGATCATTAACCGCCATACCCTGATTACCAAGATCGTAAAAGACGGAGAGATTCTTTATGAGCATAAGATCAGCGAAAGTGCTGCGGAAAAGGGAGACAAAGCTTTGCTGAATGTAAAGGATATTCTGACCTTTGCGGATACGCTCAGCCTGGAAGATGTGGAGGATGTGATTCAGGATCAGATTGAAAAGAACACGGCAATTTCTCAGGAAGGTGTGATTCATCCTTATGGTGCGCAGATCGGACGGACTCTTCTGGATGTGTTTGGAAATGATGTGCGGACCAGAGCCAGAGCCAAGGCGGCAGCCGGCTCCGATGCCCGGATGGGCGGCTGCTCCATGCCGGTGGTGATCAATTCTGGAAGCGGAAATCAGGGGATGACCGTCTCGCTTCCGGTGATCGAGTATGCAAAAGAATATGAGGCTACAAAAGAGCAGCTGTATCGTGCACTGGTGGTGGCGAACCTGATTTCTATTCATCAGAAGAAATATATCGGCAGCCTGTCGGCTTACTGCGGAGCGGTCAGTGCAGCCTGCGGGGCAGGTGCAGCCATTACTTATCTGCGGGGCGGCACCTATGAGGAAGTGGGCCTGACGATTATCAATACGATTGGAAATGTGGGCGGAATTGTCTGCGACGGGGCAAAGTCTTCCTGCGCGGCCAAGATTGCCTCCGCAGTGGATGCGGCGATCCTGGCTCATTACATGGCGATGAAGCATGTGTCCTTCCAGCCGGGAGAGGGAATCGTTCAGGAGAATCTGGAGGATACCATCAAGAGCATGGGATATATTGGACGCGTGGGCATGAAGCTTACGGATACAGAAATTTTGAATATTATGATTGACCGGGTCGATGTGGACAAGATGTAGACCGGCAGGCAGACCATAAAAAAGCAGCTTCGGAAGAAAACCGAAAGCTGCTTTTTTGTGTCTTTTGACGGTGTGGAACCAATGCGGCTACATGCATCCGAAATCCTTCAGGTCCAGCTCCAGATACTGGAGTGCCTCGTCGATATGTTTCTCCCGGATGCAGGAGAGGATCTGTCTGTGGTAGCGCATGTCGATCGGATTATAAATACTGTTCCAGCGGTTCCAGTAAATCTGGGCATAAGCCCGTTTCAGAATATCCATTGAGCGCTGCAGTTCCTTGCAGGCGTATTCATTTCCGGAGCAGGACAGAAGCTTTAAGTGGAAATGGGTGTTGTGGTCCCAGTGAAGCCACAGGTCGTCACAGGTTTCGTTGCACAGCTCATCCAGCTCCGCCAGCTCTTTTAACTGAGCTTCCGTAATGCGCTGGTAGCCGTCTTTTAAAAATCCGCCTTCCAGATGAAAACGAAAACGCAGAATCTGGGCGGCATCTTCACTGGTCAGACGAATGACTTCATAGCCGTATCTTGGAATATTGTGCAGAACCCCTTCATTGCACAGGGAGAGCAGTGCTTCCCGGATCGGAGCTTTGCTGAAACCGAATTTTTCTACCAGCTCCTGCTCATTGATAATCTGGTTTGCCTTGTATTCGCCGCGGATGATTCCGTCTAATGTTTCCTGATAAACGATTGATTTTAAGCTGTTTTTTTGTTTCATATGTATTCTCCATCCTTTGTCTGGACTAATCATAACAAAAAAAAGTTGGAAAGTAAAGGTTTCTCGGCATATCTTAACTGGACAATCTGGCCGGAATCAGATATAATGATACTGATTTTCGTGAAGAAGCAGCTGATATACGGCTGCAGGAAAGGTTCGATCAGATGTATCAGTTTAAGAGCCGGGTCCGCTACAGTGAACTCGGAGAAGATGGGTGCCTGACTCTGACAGGCATGATGAATTACCTGCAGGACTGCAGCACCTTCCAGTCCGAGGACAGCGGAGTCGGTGTCCGCTATCTGGAACAGCAGAGGAAAGCCTGGATGCTGTCCTCCTGGAGAATCTGGATCCGCCGGTATCCGGAGCTGGGGGAGCCGATTACGGTCGGTACCTGGCATTATGGGAGCAGGGGGATCTATGGTTATCGAAATTTTGTGATGGCAGATGAAACGGGAGCGCGTTTTCTGGAAGCAGACTCGACCTGGTTTCTGCTGAATCTGGAAAATGGTCTTCCGTGCAGAGTGACCGAGGAAGATGTAAAGTCCTACGGTACGCCGGAGCCGCCGATTGCCATGGAAAAGGCGCCGCGGAAGGTGGTTCTGCCTGAAGAATATGAGTTGGGGCAGCCGATTGCAGTCAGTGCGCATCAGATTGATACCAATCATCATGTGAATAATGCTCAGTACGTGGAGATCGCCAGGGAAGCGGCGGCTGTCCGCCGGCCGATCGGGGAGCTTCGCGTGGACTATAAAAAGGCGGCGGTGCTGGGAGATGTGATGTATCCCAGGATCAGCCGGAGTGGAAATGAAGTAACGGTCGCGTTGCTTAACGGCCGGGAGGAGACTTATGCGGCGGTGTGGATGCGTCAGATGGATTAACGGATCAGACGAGATCGGACTGCAGCAGAAAGAAGGCAAAGGAGTTTGAAAAGAGGTAAAGAATGATTGAGTTAGGAAAAGTGCAGGAACTGGAGGTTGTCCGGATAAAAGAATTCGGCGTGTATTTAAGTGAGAATTCCAGAAGTGAATCCAGTGTGCTGCTTCCCAAAAAGCAGGTTCCGCAGGGTACGAAGATTGGCGATCAGATGAAGGTGTTTATCTACAAGGATTCGGAAGACCGTCTGATTGCAACCACCGGTATTCCGAAGCTGCAGGTGGGAGAGTGTGCCGTTCTGACGGTCAAGGATATTTCCAGGATCGGCGCGTTTCTGGACATGGGGCTGGAGAAGGATCTTCTGCTTCCATTTAAAGAGCAGAGTCATCCGGTCAGAAAGGGAGAATCGGTTCTTGTGGCACTTTATGTGGATAAGAGCCGCCGGCTTGCTGCTACCATGAAGGTATATTCTCATATGAGCAGCCAGTCCCCTTATCATCAGGATGATGAGGTGAAGGGACGTATCTATGAGATCAATGAAAATCTCGGCGCTTTTGTAGCAGTGGATTATAAATATTACGGATTGATCCCGAAAAAGGAACTGTTTGATAATTTCCGGGAAGGGGACGAGGTGGTATGCCGCGTGACCAAGGTACGAGAGGATGGAAAGCTGGATTTAAGTCCGAGAAAAAAGGCTTATCTGCAGATGAACACGGATGTGGAGCTGGTATTGAAGGGGCTGGATGAGTTTGACGGCGTTCTGCCGTTTACCGACAAGGCCAGTCCGGAAGTCATCAAGCGTGAATTCCATATGAGCAAGAATGCCTTTAAGCGGGCTGTGGGCCGGCTCTTAAAGGAAGGCAAGATCCGGATTACGGAAAAAACCATTGAACGGTTATAGGAGGAAGAAGTGGACCCGATTGATTATTATAATAAGTACGCAGCGAAAGTTTTTGAAGATACAGTAGATCAGAATATGGAGCCGATCACCAGTGAATTTTTAAGCCTTCTGGAAGAAGGGGATACGATTCTGGATATGGGCTGCGGCTCCGGCAGAGACAGCCTGACCTTTTATGAGCTGGGATACGATGTAACGCCTCTGGACGCTTCGGAGGAAATGTGCAGGCTGGCGGAGGTGCATACCGGACTGGACGTGCTGCAGATGACCTATGAGGAGATGGAGTTTGACGGTGCGTTTGATGGTGTCTGGGCGTGCGGCGCTCTGATTCATATTCCAAAGGCAGAGCTTCCGGATATCTTAAAGCGTGTGGCAAGAGCGCTTGAGGAGGACGGAGTGTTTTATCTGTCTATGCGTCTGGGAGACTTTGAGGGCTTTAAGGGCGAGCGTTTTTTCAGCTGCTATTCGGAGAAGGAGCTGCGTTCTGTATTAGAGAGAGACGGCCTTTTCAAGGTCGAAAAGGAATGGGTTACCAAAGATGTGCGATCCAATCACCCGGATACTCAGTGGATCAATGTGTTGGCCAGAAAAAAATAATCGGGCGTTTCGGCGCTGTGGGATATAATATATATAGAAGCGGAAGAAATTCCAATTATAAGGCGGTCACTTGGGGGCTGCCTTTTCTTTGCTTAATTGGATTGGATGACGGAAAGGAGAAAACATGAAACAGAGAACACCGGCTGCAGATTATTTCTTGATGATTTTGGGATCGTTTATTATGGGCTTTGCCATTAAAAATATTTACGATCCGGTGTGCCTGGTAACGGGAGGCGTATCCGGTATAGCGATTATTTTGAAAGATCAGATGGAGATTCCGCTGTGGATGACGAATACGGCGCTGAATATTCCGCTGTTTTTGGCGGCCTTTCGGATGAAAGGCTGGCGGTTTATCAAGCGGACGTTTGTTGCCACCGCAGCACTGTCCATTTCCCTTTATGTGATTCCGGAAATGGCTCTTTTTCCACATGATGACCTGCTTCTGGCAGCGCTGTTCGGCGGTCTGATCTCCGGCGTGGGAACCGGAATGGTGTTTCTGGCCCAGGCGACCACCGGCGGTTCGGATATGCTGGCAGTGCTGATTCAGAAGTCCATGCCCCACTACACCGTTCCGCAGGTGATGCAGGTGATTGATGCGGCAGTTGTGCTGGCCGGTGCGGCAGTTTTCGGTATCCGTCCGGCACTCTATGCGCTGATTGCCATTTATGCGGTATCTCAGGTGTCAGACGGCCTGATTGAAGGCCTGAAATTTTCCAAAATGGTTTATATTATTTCGGAAAAAAACCAGGAGATCGCAGCATGCATCATGGAGGAGATGAGCCGCGGAGTAACGGGGCTTTCTGCAAAGGGGATGTATTCCGGAGAATCAAAAAATATGCTGTGCTGTGTGGTGTCCAAAAAGGAGATCAGCCAGCTGAAAGAGCTGGTGCGGAAATTCGACAAAAAAGCCTTCGTCATTGTGAGCGATGTCCGGGAAGTGCTCGGAGAAGGGTTTATCGAATATTGACAAGCACTGGTGAAGATTTACAACCGAAATTTGACATTTCGGATACTTTTTCTTTTTGGTATACAGATTAGCCAAAAAGAAAAAATTCTTTTTGGCTATTTCAAGTATAGTAAAAAAAGTAAATTTCTAGTATGATTACACCAGATAGAAAAAGCGGAACGGTGGGGGCCGGAAAGCTTGGAAATCTCATAAACGTCAATTTTTTTGAAAAAACAGGAGGATTTGTAATGGCAAGTTTATCTTTAAGACACATTGAAAAGAAATACCCGAACGGATTCGTAGCAGTAAAGGATTTCAACCTGGAGATCGCAGACAAGGAATTCATCATCTTCGTAGGACCATCCGGATGTGGTAAGTCCACTACCCTTCGTATGATCGCTGGTCTGGAAGATATTTCTTCCGGTGAGTTATATATTGATGGTAAGCTGGTTAACGATGTAGAGCCAAAGGATCGTGATATCGCGATGGTATTCCAGAACTACGCTCTGTATCCGCATATGTCCGTATATGATAACATGGCATTCGGTCTGAAGTTAAGAAAGACTCCGAAGGATGAGATTGACAAGCTGGTTCAGGAAGCTGCAAGAATCCTTGACCTGTCCCACTTATTAGACAGAAAGCCGAAGGCTCTGTCCGGTGGTCAGAGACAGCGTGTTGCCATGGGACGTGCTATCGTTCGTAGCCCGAAGGTATTCTTAATGGACGAGCCGCTGTCCAACCTGGATGCTAAGCTGAGAGGACAGATGAGAATTGAGATTTCCAAGCTGCATCAGAGACTGGAAGCAACCATCATTTACGTAACCCATGACCAGACCGAGGCTATGACCTTAGGAAGCAGAATCGTTGTTATGAAGGACGGCGTTGTTCAGCAGGTAGATACTCCTCAGAACTTATATGACAAGCCCTGCAACAAGTTCGTTGCAGGATTCATCGGCGCTCCTCAGATGAACCTGGTTGATGCAAAAGTTGGCAAGAGTGGTTCTGATGTTACCCTTTCCTTCGGCGGAAACACCATCTCCTTACCGGCTGAGAAGGCAAAGAAGCTGGATGCAGCAGGATACATTGGAAAGACCGTTACCATGGGTATCCGTCCGGAAGATTTACATGATGACGAGGCTTGGTTAGCAGCAAATCCAAAGGCTGTTCTGAACACCACCATCCGTGTATACGAAATGTTAGGTGCAGAAGTATTCTTATACTTCGATATCGACGAGACCAACTGCACCGCACGTGTAAATCCACGTACTACTGCAAGACCTGGCGACAACGTAAAGCTGGCTATGGATTTAACCAAGATTCACGTATTCGACAAGGATACCGAGAAGGTTATTCTGAACTAAAAAAACCTGTAAAAATCAGCAAGCGGGTTCGATACTCGCTTGCTTTTTTTAGTTATTTGCATTAAGATATAAGAAGGTAAAAATGATAAAAAGGAGAGAATTGCCATGATTTCAAACCAGATACTTCAGACTACCATTGAGGGGTTAAAAGGAATCACCAGAATTGATTTGTGTATCTGCGATACAGAAGGCAAGGTACTGGCTACCACCTTTAATGACGCAGAAGAATATGAAAGCTCCATCTTAGCATTTGTGGACTCTCCTGCAGACAGCCAGGTGATTCAGGGATATCAGTTTTTTAAAGTGTTTGACGAGCATCAGTTAGAGTATATTCTGCTTGCAAAGGGCGGCAGTGATGATGTATATATGGTAGGCAAGCTGGCTGCATTCCAGGTACAGAACCTGTTGGTGGCTTATAAGGAGCGCTTTGACAAGGATAATTTCATCAAGAATCTCCTCCTGGACAATCTGCTTCTTGTAGATATTTATAACCGCGCAAAGAAGCTTCATATCGAGACGAATGTGAAGCGTGTGGTTTTCCTGATTGAGACGCAGCATGAGAAGGATGCCAATGCGCTGGAGACGGTAAGAAGCTTATTTGCAGCGAAGACCAAGGATTTTATTACTGCGGTAGATGAGAAGAATATCATTCTGGTGAAGGAAGTGAAGACCGGAGAGACCTACGAGGATCTGGAGAAGACCGCCAGCACCATTCTGGATATGCTGAACACGGAAGCCATGACGAAGGTGCATGTTGCGTTCGGTACGATCGTCAATGAAATCAAAGAGGTATCCCGTTCCTACAAGGAAGCGAAGATGGCTCTGGATGTAGGCAAGATCTTCTACAGCAACAAGAACGTGGTTGCTTATTCGCATCTGGGAATCGGACGTCTGATCTATCAGCTTCCGCTGCCTTTATGCCGGATGTTTATCAAGGAGATCTTTGACAACAAGTCTCCGGATGATTTCGACGAGGAGACGCTGACCACGATCAACAAATTTTTCGAGAACAGCCTGAACGTTTCCGAGACCTCCAGACAGCTTTATATCCACCGGAATACGCTGGTTTACCGTCTGGACAAGCTGCAGAAGAGCACAGGACTGGATCTGCGCGTGTTTGAAGATGCGATTACGTTCAAGATCGCATTGATGGTTGTGAAATACATGAAGTATATGGAAAGCCTGGAATACTAGAACATGATAGAACTTACGAATGTCTGCAAGACTTACGAGACTGGAAATAAAGCACTGAAAAATGTAAACATCACCATTGATGATGGAGAATTTGTTTTTATTGTCGGACGGAGCGGTTCCGGAAAATCAACCTTGATCAAGCTTCTTTTAAAGGAACTGGAGCCGACCTCCGGACGGATTGTCGTGAACTTAATGGATCTGGGAACGATGCCGAAACACTTTGTCCCCAAATACCGCAGAACATTAGGGGTGGTCTTTCAGGACTTCAGGCTTCTGAAGGACCGCACAGTTTTTGAAAATGTCGCTTTTGCACAGAGAGTGATCGGAAAATCATCCCGATCGATTCGGGAGTCGGTGCCGAAGATGCTGCGGATGGTAGGTTTGTCTTCCAAGTATAAATCATATCCACAGCAGCTGTCCGGCGGTGAGCAGCAGCGCGTAGCGATCGCCAGGGCGCTGATCAATCAGCCGGAGGTCCTGCTTGCCGATGAACCGACGGGAAATCTGGACAGCTTTAACACCGGTGAGATTATGAAGCTTCTGGAGGAGATCAACCGGCAGGGAACCACGGTGATCGTGGTCACGCACAGCCAGGAGATGGTGGAGGCCATGAAAAAACGGGTGATTACCATGGATCGAGGTCAGGTAATCAGTGATGAGAAGGCGGTATAGAACATGAGATTGAGTACGTTTTTTTATTGCCTGAAGCAGGGACTCATCAATATACGCAGAAATTTTTTGCATTCGCTGGCTTCTGCAGCAACGATTTCTGCGTGTATTTTTTTGTTTTGCCTGTTTTATGCAATCATTGGAAATGTCCGGCATTTTGCAAAGACGGCAGAGACAACGGTAGGAATTACCGTATTTTTTGATGAAGAGCTGGCGGAAGATCAGATCAAACAGATCGGTGCCAGGATTCAGGCCCGCAGCGAGGTGAAGGAACTGAAGTATATTTCTGCTGAGGAGGCCTGGGAGAATTTTAAAGCGGAGTATTTCGGGGATATGGAGGAGCTGGCGGAGGGTTTTGCCGAGGATAATCCGCTGGCAGGCTCGGCCTCTTATGAGATTTTTCTGAAGGATATCAGCACGCAAAATCAAATGGTGGATTTTCTGAATTCTGTAGAGGGGATCCGGAAAGTGAACTATTCAAATGCGGCAGCAGCCGGATTAAACAGTCTGAACCGCATGATCGGAATGGTATCCGGTGTGATTATCGGAATCCTTCTGGCGGTTGCGGTATTCCTGATCAGCAACACCATTTCTGTGGCGGCAGCATTCCGAAAGAGTGAAAATCAGATTATGAAGCTGATCGGCGCCACCAATGGGATGATCCGGGCTCCATTTGTGGTGGAAGGTGTTCTGATCGGTCTGTTCGGAGCGGCGGTTCCGCTGATTGTGATGTACGCGATGTACAAAAAGGCAGTCTTCTATATTACGGCAAATTATGTAATTATGACCGGGATTTTTAAGCCGGTTCCGATTGGGACGCTGCTTCCTTCCATGGCAGCCGTAGCGCTGCTTTTAGGCGGAGGAATCGGATTCTTCGGAAGCTTTTTCACGATTCGGAAGCATCTGAAGGTCTAGCAATTGAGGTGAAGAGAATGAAGAGACGGAAACGGGGAGGTTTTGCAGCGGCAGCCTTACTGCTGGTGCTCTGCCTCTCTTTTCCTGCTTATGGAACGAAGCAGGAGGTGGATGCGGCAAAGAAAAAAAGTGCTGCATTGGCAGAGGAGAAGAAGAAGGTAGAAAAAACGCTGCAGAATCTGGAAGGCCAGCGGTCGGACACGCTTTCTTATGTGAAGGAGCTGGACAGCAGCCTGGCGGCTTTGAGTGATGAGCTGGATACTTTAAATAAGAAGGTGTCCGCAAAGGAAGAAGAAATTGCGGTCACGCAGGAACAGCTGGAGGAGGCAAAACAGATCGAGGCAGAGCAGTATGCTTCCATGAAACTGCGGATTAAATATATGTATGAAAAGGGCGATACCAGTTTCATCGATATGCTGATGGAGTCCCGGGATTTTTCTGAACTGTTAAACCGGGCGGAATATATTACCAAGATTTCGGAGTATGACCGGAAGATGCTGAATGAGTATGCCGCCACCAAGCAGACCATCGCGGACAACGAAGCGCAGCTTGAGGCGGAGCATGCCGAGCTTCTTGCGCTTCAGGAATCTACGGAAGCCAAGCAGGCTTCGGTGGAGACGCTTTTGCAGGCGAAACAGGCACAGCTGAAACGTTATGACTCGCAGATCGCTTCGGCGAAGGACCAGGTGAGCGCCTATGAGAAAGATATTGCGGCGCAGGAAGCCAGGATTGTGCAGATGGAAGCGGAGATGAAGCGCAAGGAAGAGGAAGCCAAAAAGAAAGCAGAGGAAGAGAAGAAAAAGGCAGAAGCCGCCGGAAAATCGTATACGTCGGCCGCTTCCGGAAATACTAAGTTTATATGGCCCTGTCCTTCCAGCAGCCGGATCACCTCCGGATTCGGAAGCCGGCAGTCTCCGACGAAGGGGGCGTCCAGCAATCATCAGGGTATTGACATCAGCGCCTCGACCGGGAGCAGCATTGTTGCGGCGGCAGACGGAGTGGTTACGATTGCAACCTACAGCGCTTCGGCCGGCAATTATGTGATGATCAGTCATGGAAACGGGTTGTCCACTGTGTACATGCATTGTTCCAAGCTGAATGTATCTGCCGGACAGTCGGTCAAGCAGGGGCAGGTGATTGCCCTGGTAGGCTCCACCGGATATTCTACCGGATCGCATCTGCATTTCGGCGTCAGAAGCGGGGGAAGCTATGTGGATCCCAGAAAATATGTGAGTCCATAGAACAGGAAGAAGAAAATACAGGCAGCATCGGCAGATAGGAGACGAAAACGTTGGAAAACAAAAATAAATTTTGGAAAGGCGTTCTGGTAGGCGCGTTGGTGACGGCATTCGCAGGGTTGATGATCGTGGGAATGTCCGCCGGCATTTTTCTGATCGGGAGAAGTGTGATCCGCAGTCAGGCCCAGCTTCAGGGGCAGCAGACGAATGCATCGGAGAGCGGGGAGAAGACCGGCATTGACTGGAAACAGGTAGATACCAAAGCAAAACGGATTCATTCCATTGTGCAGGAATATTTCCTTTTTGATGAGGACAGCCAGCAGGTGGAGGATTATATTTATAAGGGTCTGATGGCAGGGCTGGATGATCCGTATTCCGTCTATTACACGGCGGAGGAGTTTGAGGAGCTGATGGAAGATACCAGCGGAGAGTACTGCGGAATCGGTGCGCTGGTCTCCAAGGATATGAACAGCGGCAGCGTGTCGATTGCCAAGGTGTTCAAGGGGACGCCGGCAGAAGAGGCCGGACTGCGGGCCGGCGACATTTTCTATGCGGTGGGAGATGTAACGGTGACGACGGATATGGACCTTGATATTCTGGTCAAGCAGCATGTCAAAGGGGAGGAAGGTACGACCGTTCACCTGAAAATGTACCGTCCCAGTATTGAGGACTTTGTGGAGATGGATGTGGTCCGGCGAAAAATCGAGGTTCCCACAGTGGAATATACGATGAAGGAAGGAAACCTGGGGTATATCGAGGTATCACAGTTTGATGATGTCAAGGTAACCGGAAAGCAGTTTAAGGAGGCAGTGGACAGCCTGGAAGCGCAGGGTATGAAAGGACTCCTGATTGATCTTCGCGGAAATCCGGGCGGTGTGCTGGATACGGCTGTGGAGATGATTGATTATATTCTGCCGGATGACCTGACAGAGTATTCCGATGAAAATGGAAAGACGCTCGTGGTTTCCACGGCAGATAAAAACGGAAACGGGGACAAGTATTACTGTGAGGATGAACACAGCCTGGAGATGCCCATTGTCATTCTGGTAAATGAAAATTCTGCAAGCGCATCGGAAGTATTTTCCGGTGCACTGAGAGATTATGGACGGGCAACGCTGGTAGGAACCACCACCTTCGGAAAGGGAATTGTCCAGACCCTTCTTCCTTTGGGCGACGGCTCTGCCATCAAGCTGACGACTGCACATTATTACAGCCCGAGCGGATTCGATCTGCACGGAATCGGGCTGGAGCCGGATGTAGAAGTAGAATATGAGGCTCCGGAAACCGCTTCTCAGTCAGATGCAGCCGGACAGGCATCGGATTCAATATCTTCTGAGGAACAGCCGGAAGACGAGTTTGATAATCAGCTGGAAAAGGCAATTGAGGTATTAAAAGAAATGGTGGAAGACGCAGCATAAAACCGGCGGAATTCGGTTTGATGAGCGGTAAATGACAAAGAAAGCCAGAGGGGTGAAGAAGCCCTTCTGGCTTTTTGCTTATTGGCTCAATCCTTTTTTGCCGCCAATTCTTTAAAATCCTTCACAAACTGCCGTACCGCTTCTTCTTTGGTAGCCCAGGAGGTAACGAAACGCACAGCGGTGTGATTCTCATCCACAGCCTGCTGGTTCTGGAACTGATACTTTTCACGAAGCGCGGCAATCAGATCATTGGGCAGAATAGGAAACTGCTGATTGCTTGCGGAATCGGAGAAGAAGGAGAAGCCGCATTCGGCAAAGGTTTTCTTTAAGACAGCAGCCATCTCGTTTGCATGGGAAGCCATCTCATAGAACAGGTTGTTCTGAAACAGCTCCTCAAACTGGATGCCCAGCAGGAAGCCCTTGGCCAGCATACCGCCCTTCTGCTTGATCATAAAACGGAAGTCCGGTTTCAGATCCGGGTGGGTGATCACCAGGCATTCACCGAACAGCGCGCCGTTCTTCGTGCCGCCGATATAGAATACATCGGTGAGCCGGGCGATATCTGCCAGTGTCAGGTCATTGACCGGGCTTGTCAGGGCTGCACCTAAGCGGGCGCCGTCCAGGAACAGATACAGGCCGTGCTGCTTACAGAACCGGGATAATGCTTCCAGTTCAGATAAGGTATACTGGGTGCCGATTTCCGTGGTGTTGGAAATGTAAACCATTTTCGGCTGAACCATATGTTCGTCGGTATGCCAGTCCAGAGTTTTCTGAATCAGCGCCGGTGTCAGCTTGCCGTCGGCCGCGCACTGGGTCAGCACTTTGTGGCCGGTGGATTCCACGGCACCGGTCTCATGTACATGGATATGACCGGTCTCTGCGGCAATGACCGCCTGATGGGGACGGAGAGCGGCGCTGATGACCAGCATGTTCGTCTGGGTGCCGCCAACCAGAATATGGATGTCCACATCCTCCCGCCGGATTTCTTTTTGAATCAGTTCCCTGGCATGTTCGGTATGGGTATCCATGCTGTAGCCGGTGTTCTGCTCCAGGCTGGCCTGAATCATGGCATTCAGAATATTCGGATGAGCTCCTTCGCTGTAATCATTATTAAAACAGTACATATGAAAAATCCTCCTTATTTTGAAACAATTATGACCCTCTGATACCGGATTGCTCCGTCCTACATACTCCCGCAATCCTCAAAAACATTCATAATCCGCTCATTTTTCTTCGAAAAATGGCTTCTTATTCATGTTTTTGGCGGGTCCCAAGGTCAGAAATCCTCCTGCAAGCAAGCTTGCATCGGATTTCCAACCTTTTGACTCTGGTATCATCATAATATATCGGAACAGGATTGTCCACGCTTTTTCTGATTTTACCGGAACCCTTCGGAATTTTCTTATTTGAGCCTAAAGAAAACCTATTTTATAATAAAAAGTAAATCATTCTTACATAGGAGGAATTCAGTATGAACAAGCTTCAGAAATGGCTGATGCCAATCGCAACGGTTCTGGAGAAGCAGAAGCATCTTCAGTCTATCAAGGATGGTATCGTCGGCATTGTTCCGATTATTATCATCGGCTCCTTCTGTCTGGTACCGACCGGTATCGGCAACCTGATCGGGGGCGGAGTGCAGGAGTGGGTGACTGCCCACAACAGCATGATTACGCTGCCGACCTATTTTACCACCAATATCATGTCTTTGTATGCAGCGCTGTATATTGCCAATTCACTGGCAAAACGCTACAAGATCAAAAATGTGCTGGTAGGCGCATCGGCGATTCTGGTTCATTTGATTCTGGCTGTGACCATTACCGAGGAGGGGGCCTGGAATGTAACGTATCTGGCTGCAGAGGGTCTGTTCGTGGCGATCATCTCCGCAATCTTTGCAGTAGAAGTGATGCGGTTCTGCAGTCAGCATAATCTGACCATCAAGATGCCGGACAGCGTTCCTCCGATGGTAGCAGACAGTTTTTCGATTTTAATTCCGCTGGTAATTGATGTAGTCGCAGCAACGGCTGTAGCTGTTCTCTGTCAGACCTTCGGCGGGACCACATTCCCGCAGGTGATTATGAATGTCCTGGCTCCGGCCATCTCCTCCATGGATTCTCTTCCGGCCGTCATGATCGTCATTTTCCTGACGCAGCTGTTATGGGTGTTCGGACTTCACGGTGCAGCGATTACCTCCAGCGTGTGGGCTCCGTTTGCGATTGCAAACGCAACGGCCAATGCGGCGGCAGTGGCGGCCGGACAGGCTCCGACGCACGTATTCACCTTTGGCTTCTACTACGGATTTCTGCAGGTGAGCGGTTCTGGAATGACTCTTGGTCTGGTGATTATGATGATGTTTTCCAAGGCCAAATCGTTAAAAACCATCGGCCGCGTCGGCATCATCCCGTCGCTGTTCGGCGTCAATGAGCCTATTATCTTCGGCATTCCGATCATTATGAATCCGTTCTTGATGATTCCGTTCGTGTTCGGTCCGGTGATTGTAGCTGCACTGGATTATCTGGCTATGGCTTCCGGGCTGGTAGGACTTCCGCTCTGGGAGGCACCTGGCTTCCTGCCGCCGGGATTCCAGGCATTCCTTTTAACCCTGGACTGGAAGGCAGCGGTGATGGCGGTCCTGAACGTGGTATTGATGAGTATTTTCTATTATCCATTCTTTAAAATGATGGAAGCAGATGAATTAAAGAAAGAGGCTGCTTAAGTTTTTACTGGCTTCTGGTATTGCAGCCGGTCCTGTGATATACTTGACAGCAAAGGAGGAATTCTTTTGCTGTCAATTCGTCAAAGAACCATAATTCAATCGATCCTGGGACATCCGGAAGGAATTTCCGGGAAGCAGCTTTCTGAGCAGCTTCGCGTCAGCGAGAAAACCATACGAAATGATCTTGGATGGATCAATCAGTGGCTGAAGGAAGCCGGCTTCCGGGTCTGCGCCTCTCAGCGAAACGGATATTTTATGGAAGAGGCATGCCGCAGGACGGTCAGTGATATGCTGGAAGCTCAGAGCTTTTCGCCGGACATCCGGGAGAACCAGACTCCGATGGAGCGCCGCTTTTCGATTATGGACCGGGTGCTGGGGCATCCGGGCAACAGCGTGGATACCATTGCAGAGTATCTGTGTGTGTCGGAAACTACTATATATAAGGACATTGCCTGTCTGAACAAGGCGTTGAAGAAGGAGTATGGCTTTGCGGGACTGGCGGTGCGCAACCGTCGTGTCTTTTTTCAGGCGGGAGAGACAGAAATCCGGAAGCTGGTCTTTCGGATCATGGAGAGCTGCATTGTCAGCAGCGGATGCCTGATGGACCGTTGTCTGTATGATCTGATGCGCGGCATTGTGAATCTGCAGGAGATTTATACCTTCTGCCGGTATGTGGAGGCGTACTGCAGAAGCCGCAAGCTGGTCACCTCAGATCAGGTGATCTACATGGCAGCCTGGATGCTTTTTTATGTCAATGTCCGCCGGGAGGAAGCCTTTTTCCTGGAGCATGAGGAGCATTTTTGCCATCAGGACGGGTTGGCTGATTTTTTGAAATACATGAATCAGAGCCTGTATCTGGAACTGGAAGACTGTGATCTTGAGTTTTTGTATCGCGCTCTGGAGGCAGTGGGGTTTCCGAAAGGAGGAGAAGAGCGGGATGGAGAGGTCCGGGCGATTCTGTCTTCCTTTTATGACAAGGTTGGTCAGCAGTATCAGATCTCCTTTGCGGAGAACCCGGAACTGCTGGAAGATTTTGAGAAGGATGTGGAGTATCTGATCAGACGGGTCCGGCTGCACAGCCAGATATGCTGTCTGCCGGGCAGTGAACGTGAAAATCAGGAGCCCGAATCGGATGGGGCTTCCCGGATTCCGGAGCAGGCCATTCAGATTCTGTCCGATCTTATTTTTCAGGAATATGGGGAGCGGCTGAACGGTTTTGAGGCAAAACGACTTTCGGAATATATTTATGCGGCCGGCTGGAAGAAAGAAAATGAGCTTCGCGTCCTGATCGTCTATGGGGCAGACAAGGGCTGGTATTACCGGGTGCGGCGCTGGATTCAGGAAAAGCTGAACGGCGATGTGACGATATGCGGTTCCTGTCCGCTGTATCTTCTCGAAGAGGAGTGCGGCAGGCTCAAGCCGGAGCTTCTGGTTGCCACACAGCCAATGGATGTTCATTCCCGGCTTCCGCAGCTGACTTTTTCCGGACCGATCACGGAGGCGGAGGAGCGTCGGATTCACGCTTTTCTGGAAGAAATTATAAAAAACAAATGAATGAGTAGAAAGAGAGAAAGAGAAAAATGAAAGTATTGGTTGTATGTAACGCAGGTATGTCCAGTTCGATTCTGGTAAAAAAAATGAAAGAGTATGCTGCTTCTCAGGGCGAAACTCTGGAGATCAAGGCGGTGAGCAGTGCAGCGGCAGAGGATGAGGCCGGCGAGTGGGATGTATGTCTGGTAGGGCCGCAGCTGATGCACGCTGTAGAGGAGATTCGAGATGCGGTAGAGGTGCCGACGGCAGCTGTAGAGATGCGGACTTATGCAATGGCAGATGGAAAAGCGGCTCTGGCGCAGGCAAAAGCATTGCTGGGAGAATAGACATATGGCAGATATTGAAGCATTATCCATGAGTGCGATGGAAATTGTTACTTACGCAGGAATGGCAAAATCATACTATATCAATGCGCTGAAAAGCGTGAAGGCAGGCAGTCCGGAAGATGCTGCTTCTCAGATGAAGGAGGGGGACAGCATGATGGCGAAGGCACATGAGTGCCATATGGGACTGCTGCAGAAGGAAGCGGAGACACTGGAACCGCAGGTTTCTCTGATGATGATGCACGGGGAGGATCAGCTGATGTCCTGTGAAACGATCCGGCTGCTGGTGGAAGAGCTGACCGAGCTGTATCAGAAATAAGCAAAGGTACCTGCGGCAGAAAACAGCTGCCGGGAAGGATGGAGGAAGGATGGCGACAATACATAATCAGGCGGACCCGGAGGACATTGCGCCCGTAGTGCTGATGCCGGGAGATCCGCTGCGAGCGAAGCGGATTGCGCAAGAATACCTGGAGGGAGCGATGTTATTTAATCAGGTCCGCGGCATGCTGGGGTATACCGGCTGGTATCAGGGCACGCGCATCTCCGTTATGGGAAGCGGAATGGGAGGTCCGTCCATCGGAATTTACGCCCATGAGCTATATCGGAAGTACCAGGTGGATACCATTATCCGCATAGGCTCCTGCGGTGCGTTTTCCGAGGAGGTGTCCATGCGGGAAATTCTTCTGGCAGAAAGTGCCTGGAGTGAATCCTCCTTTGCCAGGACCTATGACGGGTACGAGGAAGATACGGAATACCCGTCCGCTGCGCTGAATCAGGAGATTCTGGCTGCGGCTCAAAGCTGCGGCCAAAAGCTGAAGCTGGCAAAGGTGCATTCTACAGATTGTTTTTACCGGATGGACCGGGAAGCAAACGTTAAGATTCGTGACCGCTTCGGATGTGTGGCGGAGGAGATGGAAAGCTTCGCTCTGTTTCACATTGCACGGGCGGCAGGAAAGCAGGCGGCCGCACTTCTGACCGTCAGCGACCATTCCATTACTCATGAGAACCTGTCAGCAGAGGAGCGGAGACGTTCTTTTGGAGATATGATTGAGATTGCGCTTCTGGCGGCGGTAAGAAGAATGGGAGATATGGAACATGGAAAGTAAAGAAAAGAGTCTTGCACAGATGAAGACCGGCAGCGAAAAGAGCCGTCATATCCAGGTGGTAGTCAGCGATATGGATGGCTCTTTTCTGAACCGGCGGGGAGAAGTAAGCCCGGCGAATGCCAGGGCGGTCCGGCAGCTTTCCGAGGCAGGAATCCGCTTTATGGTCTGCACGGGGAGAAGCCGGGAGGAAGCGATGGTTCCGTTAAAGGAAGCCGGAATCTCCTGCGACATGATCGCCATGAACGGGGCCGCAGTCTACGGAAGGGACGGAACCGTCCGGGAGGAATATTTTCTTTCTGAAAGCCAGCTTTGTGATGTGATCCGGATAGTAGATGCGGAGGAAGCACGGAAAAATCTGATCCTTCAGTTTGTTACGGACCGGGGAGAATTTATTCTGGCGGAAGAAGCGGTTTTCCGGCATTTTTTCCTGACCCGGATTTTCGGCAGAGCTGAGGAAGAGGGCAATGAGGAGCTTTTGGCCGGGTATATCCGAACGACGCCGGAGGAATTCCTGCGTCTTGGAGCATGCTGCTATAAAGCTGTGGTTTTAAGTGAAGATACGGAGCAGATCCGGCAGATCAAGCCGAAGCTGCTGGAAATCTCCGGCGTATGTGTGGCAGCTTCGTTTCCTACCAACTGGGAGATTACCCATGAAAAGGCCAGCAAGGGACAAGGACTGTCCGCCTGCGCGGCATTGCTTGGATATTCGCTGGAGCAGGTGATGGCATTCGGCGACGGAGACAATGATCAGACTATGCTTTCTCTGCCGCTGGGCTGGTCGGTGGCTATGGGGAATGCGTGTGACGGTCTGAAGGCGGCAGCGGATGTGGTCACGCTGTCCAATGAGGAGGACGGCTTTGCGGCAGCGGTGGAAGCGCTGCTGGATGGAAGAAAGAATTAGGAGAAGCGATATGAAGCATAAAAAAGACTGGTTTAAAGAACTTGTGATTTATCAGATTTATCCCAGAAGCTTTATGGATGGGAACGGGGATGGAATTGGGGATTTAAAGGGAATGGTTCAGAAGCTGGACTATTTAAAGGAGCTGGGAGTGAATGCGGTGTGGATGTCGCCGGTTTACGCTTCGCCGAATGTGGATAACGGCTATGACATTTCCGATTATTTTCAGATCATGGAGGAGTTCGGAACCATGGAAGACTGGGAGGCCTTCCGTGACGGGGCGCACGAGAGAGGAATCGCGATCATCATGGATCTGGTTCTGAATCATTCCTCGGACCAGCATTTCTGGTTCCAGGAATCGAAAAAGTCAAAGGACAACCCGTACAGTGACTACTATATCTGGAGAGACCCGTCCCCGGAGGGAAAGGAACCGAATGAATGGCTGTCCGTATTTGGGGGAAGCGCATGGGAATATGTGCCGGAGCGCGGACAATATTACCTGCATTTTTTTGCAAAGCAGCAGCCGGACTTAAACTGGGCCAATGAGGAGGCCCGGGAGAAGATTTTTGACATCATCCGTTTCTGGAATGAGAAAGGCGTGGACGGCTATCGGATTGATGCTATCAGCTATCTGGACAAAGGGCTGGACGGACGGGCTGATATGAGCCAGGCCTTTGGAACGTCTTCCTGTGCCAATCTGGAGGGAACGCACCGATATATCCAGGAGATGGTGAGAAAAACCATTGAGCCGGATCATTTGATGACGGTGGGAGAAGTAATTGTAAATACGGTTCAGGACGCATGGAATTATACCAGTGCCTCCAGAGGCGAGTTTAACATGGCCATTCCGTTCATTCCGCCGATCGTGGAAATTGAGACCTGGTCGCCGGAGAATTTAAAAAAGAGCCTGACGGAAACCTACGAGGCAACGAAGGCGGACGGCTGGTGGGCCAGATTTTTCAGCAATCACGATAAACCGCGGCAGGTTTCTCTGTACGGAAATGACGGAACATACTGGAAGGAATCTGCCAAGATGCTGGCCTGCTATCTTCATACGCTTCCGGGTACGCCCTTTGTTTACCAGGGCGAGGAAATCGGCATGACCGATATCGCATTTCCATCTATCGAGATGTATGATGATATTGACACGAAGAATTATTATCAGACCATGCTGGCGCAGGGAGCCTCCGGGGAGGAGGCATTAAAGGCCGCGCAGCATGTCAGCCGGGACAATGCGAGAACGCCTTTTCAATGGGATTCCACGGAAAACGCCGGATTTACAGCCGGCAAACCCTGGCTGCCTGTAAATCCGAATTATACCCGGATCAATGCAGAAGCGCAGCTTCAGGATCCAGATTCCATTTTCCGCTTTTATCAGAAGCTGATTGGCCTGCGCCGGGAAAATCCGGTCCTGGTTTACGGAGACTTCCGGATGCTTTCGGAGGAGGAAGGGAAAGTAATTGCCTTCAGCAGAACGCTGGAGGACGAGGAGTGGATTGCGGTACACAACTTCTCTGAAAAGGAACAGGTTTTCCGGGATGCAGCTTTGATCGGGAAGAAAGAAGTGGTATTGTCGAATTATGAAGCTGCGGCGCCGGAGGGAGATGCCGTTGTTTTGAAACCGTATGAGACGGTGATTATCAGATAAAGAGCAGAAAAACAGGATGTGCCCGGGTGAAAATGGAAAAGCCCGGGCATTCTTTTTGAAAAGATGCATTTACAAGAAGAAATTTCCTGCTATAATAAAAGATACGGCTTTTTTTATTTATGTAAAAGCCGCAATTAAACAGAAAAGCTGAGTGTTAAGTTATGAAAAACAAGTGGAATCAATTTCGGGCCGGCCTGAAGGACGGCGTGCCGATCGGGCTGGGATATCTGGCTGTGTCCTTTACCTTTGGCATTATGGCGAGGGGAGCGGGACTTACGACGTTTGAAGCTGTGGTCATGTCGCTTACCAATCTGACCAGTGCCGGCCAGTTTGCGGCGCTGGGGATTATCCAGGCGGGAGCATCGTATATGGAAATGGCGGCGGCGCAGCTGATCATTAATCTGCGGTATTGCCTGATGTCCTGCTCGCTTTCGCAGAAGCTGTCAGCGGACATGCCGTTTTTCCACCGGTTTCTGATTTCCTACGGGGTAACGGATGAAATTTTCGGCGTGTCGGTGTGCCGTCCGGAGATATTGAGCCCCTTTTACAGCTATGGGCTGATCAGTGTGGCTGTGCCCGGCTGGACGCTGGGGACCTTTCTGGGAGCTCTTTCGGGAGATCTGCTTCCGGCCAGACTGCTCAGCGCACTGAATGTGGCGCTGTACGGTATGTTTCTGGCGGTGGTGATTCCGCCGGCGAAGGGAAACCGGGTTCTGACCGGTGTGATTCTGGCGTCGATGCTTCTCAGTCTGCTCTTTACGCTGGTACCGGTGCTGAACGGAATTTCTTCTGGTTTCAAGATCATTATTCTGACGATCTTGATTGCCGGTGCGGCGGCAGTTTTGTTCCCGATCCGAGAGGAGGAAGCGCATGAAGTATAATGCATATCTGTATATCCTGGTGATGGCTGCGGTGACGTATCTGATCCGTATGCTCCCGCTGACGTTGATTAAGAAAGAAATCAAGAATATTTACATAAAATCGTTTTTATATTATGTTCCTTATGTGACTCTTTCTGTGATGACCTTTCCGGCAATTCTGTCTGCCACGGCATCGGTCTGGTCCGGCGCTGCAGCGCTGGCGGCAGCGGTGTTTCTGGCTTACAAAGGAAAAAGCTTGTTTCAGGTATCCCTGGCAGCATGCGGAGTGGTATTTTTGCTGGAGCTGTTTTTATAGCGGTGTTTAATGAAAGAATAGCACTTTACAAGTTTTTTCGTTTTTTTAGCAATAAAAAACATACAATCTAC
>JBJELD010000092.1:0-7146 GCA_051878975.1 Candidatus Caccovicinus sp. | reverse complement strand
AACTGCCGTTCCCGCCGCTTTTCAGTTGACAGCTTTCACTATCTTTTAATATCGTAATTCATATTCATCAGATTGCGGATGCTGTGTGCATCATCGGTGATATTGGCATCACCGTGGATCGTATGCTTGATCGCGCTGCTGGCTACAGCGAAGTTGACCATATCCATCGGACGGTAATTATGTATCATCGCATAGATCAGGCCGCTGGCGAAAGCATCTCCGCCGCCTACACGGTCCAGGATATTGAAGGTAAAGAGACGGCTCTCAAAGGTATGTCCCTCATACCACATAAACGCCTTCAGGCTGTTCTCACTGCCGCTGTGGGCATATCTCACATGACGGGCAATACACTTGATATTGGGATATCTTCTCACAAAGGCATTGAAGATCTCATCCTGCTGCTCATAGCTCGGCTGCAGCGGAACTCCGTCCTTGTAATCTCCCAGACTGTGGTTCTCCTCATCCTTCCACAGATGATAAGGCTCAATGCCGAGAAGCACGTCCACATAAGGAAGACATTCTGTACAGAAATCCCTCGCCTCTTCCCAGGACCAAAGAGCGCTTCGGAAGTTTCCGTCAAAGCTGACAGTCAGTCCCAGCTCCTTGGCAGCCTTCAAAGCATCCAGGATCATCCTGCGGCAGTTATCTCCCAGAGCCGGGGTGATACCGCTTAAATGCAGCCAGTCAAAGCCCTCCAGCATTGCACGCATATCAACCTTGCTGTAATCGTACTCAGTAAAGGCACTGTTTTTCCGGTCATAAATAACTTTGCTGGCACGGATGCCATATCCTGTCTCCAGATAATAAGTACCTAAGCGGTGCGTCGGAGTTTCCTCCGGACTACTTAAAATCATTGGGGTACAATGCACATCATTGCTTCTCAGCATTCGAACCGCACTTTTTCCCAGACTGTTGTTCGGAACAACGCTGAAAAAGGTACTGTCCACGCCCAGATTGGCCAATGCCAGTGCAATGTTCGCTTCACTGCCGCCATAGCTGGCATCAAAACTGGTCGTCATACGAATCTTCTCATAATTTGGCGGACTTAAACGAAGCATAATCTCGCCGATGGTAAAAAACTTCTTGGCACTTTCGTTGTTCTGTAATAAAGGATTATAATGTTCCATGCTCTGCTCCCTGTTCTATAGAATTGTTATGTGCAACATTAATTTTTATCTATTATAACAAAAAAAAAGAAAAAAAGAAAGAACTCTCTTGCGAAAAAGTCATTTTTTTATACTTTATTTTCAAAATTTTTAGCCTGCTGTAGAAAATTCTGTTCTATGACACAATTGCAGTCACAATCGCTCTCTCCTGACAAACGAAAGCCCGGTCAGAATCCATCTGTTTCATGATATCAATGCTTTTCCTGCTCACCCGTATATCAGCACTCCAAGCACCGCCGCATTGACGATCACTTTAGGCACTGACCAATTTCGTTTTGCAAGGAGATACCAGACCTCCGCCGAGATCAGGAGTCCGGCCCAGTTCACATCCATTCCTTCCAGATAGGTTTCTTCACTTAAGGTCAGGATCACCGCCAGAATCATGCCGATACAGATTGGCTTTACAAAACTCATCATTTCCACCATGATCCTGCTTTTTCGGAATTTCTGAAAAAATACTGCCACCAGGAGCGTTAAGGTAACTGCCGGGGTCAGCACACCGGCCACCGCCGCCAGGCTGCCGGCCACACCGCCTGTCTGGGTACCGGCAAAGGTAGCACAATTGATCCCCAGAGGCCCGGGCGTCATTTCAGCTATGGCCACAAGATTCGTCAGATCCTCCGTACTCATCCATCCATGGCTCTGCATTTCATCCAGAATCAGAGGAATCATAGACATACCACCAAAGCTGGTAAATCCGATCTTCATAAATGAAAAAAACAGTTCAAGATACAACATCATGTCTTTTTTTCACTCCTCCCCAGAACAATGCAGCCGCTATCCCGGCCAGAACCAGAACAATGTTACTGATATCCGTCCAGGCACACAGTCCAAAAGCTGCAATACCGATGATTTTTCCCTTTCGGGAAGAAAAAACTTCTTTTCCAAGGCTGCAGGCTGCACTTCCGATAATCGGCACAACCGCACATTGTATGCCTTTCAGCGCGCACCGACACAGCGCGCTGTTCTTCAGTACGTCGTAACCCCATGCTACCAGAGTCAGGATCAGCACCGCCGGGCAGGTAATACCGGCCACAGCACAGATTCCGCCAAACCATCCGCACATCTGATATCCAAACAACATGGCAATGTTTGTAATCATGATTCCCGGAACGGATTTTCCCACCGCTACCAGATCCATCAATTCTTCCTTTGTAAGAACCTTCTGCCGAATCACAAACTCCTGCTCCATCTGTGCCAGGATACTCCATCCTCCTCCAAAGGTAAAACAGCCAATTTTAAAGAAAAACGCAAAAATTTCCAATCCCTTTTTCAAGTTTTCCTTTCTCATAATCACCTCTCCTTATTTGCTGCATGTCATCTTTTCATATATACTATAACCGTTTCCTTGACATAAGTAAAATATATATATTATTATAATAATAATAGTTTTATTCTATAAAAGGAGATTCATATGAACTGGAACCAGCTGCAATATGTCATCACGGTCGCCGAGGAAAAAAGTATTACCAAAGCTGCCCGAAAACTTTTTATCTCTCAGCCCTCCCTTTCCTTAAGTATCCAGGCACTAGAAAAAGAAACCGGGCTCCGCCTGTTTGAACGGACGCACGGTGATATGGTTCTGACCTATGCCGGTACCTTGTTTTATGACTGGGCCGTTGCCACTCTGCACTCGCAAAATCAACTGTTTCGCAAATTGAACGACATTTCCCAGGAAAAACGGAGTCTGCTCCGTATCGGATTGAGTCCGCACCGCTCCTTCCTCATGCTTCCGGAAATTTTAGAACTGTTTTATGCGGCTTTTCCTGACTGTGAAATTTTCGTCTATGAAAAACAGACTTACCTTTTGAAGGAGATGCTGGAAAACAATCAGATCGACTTTATGATTGATGTCCCCCACCCCGATACCATCAATTATCAAAATGATCTGCTGATCGAAGAACAGATCATTTTGGCGGTTCCGGATTCTTTCCTGGCAGAGAAAGAAAAAGAAACCATATCGTTATCCGATATGGCTCCTTATCCGTTTATTATGCTTTCTTCTGAACAGATTCTGGGACGTATGAGCCGAAAAATATGCGAATCCGCCTCTTTTCATCCAGACATCCGCATCACCTGCGAAAATGTTGATACTGCTCTCGCTCTGGCCAGCCGGCAGCTGGGAATCACTTTCGTTCCTGGTATCCTGGCCAGGCAGAAACGTTTTGAACCGATGATCCGGTATTGTCCGATCCGGCAGTTTGATGATACCCGCCAGCTGTGTCTGGTGTATCCGAAAAACCGCTATCAGCCGCTGCAGCTTGCCTTTCTGCTGCGTCTGTTTCGTGAGATCGTCCCCCAATTATACCATTCTCCCGAAGCATAGCGTCCGTCAACCCCCCTTTTGCAGAAAGCCCAGATCCGACTCCACCCACCGCCGGCATATTCCCGGATTTCTGCTTTTCCCTCTATGCTGCTTTCTTCGAACACAGAGCAGGAACTGAATCCGAAAGGAAAAATCCTCCGCTTCCAGAATCGTAAACGGATGCTCCTCCGCAGCGGTAAGCTCCACAACTCTGCCGGCATCCTCGTACACATAAGACGGGTAGCGTCCCTGAAATCCTATTTCCGTCAGACGGCGGTGGACCTCCTGACGCTCACTGCTGATCTGCTCCTCTATCTTTTCTGAATAATGACGCTTCGGGTAACCTTCCGATGCCTGCCGTACCTTCTGAACCAGCAGCCGATACAGCGCCTCTCTCCCAGGCTTTAACAGCATTCGGCTCAGCTTATCTTCCAGAAGGCGGCAGGGAATATGCCGGTACAGCCGGATCCAAAAAAGATATCTCCGATCCTTCGCCTCTTCTGCCAGCTGTTCCATGCAATTGATTCCTTCATACGTCCCCGGATATTTTTCTTCCAGAGAATCCTCGACAGGCGACCACCGGCGAAATGGAGGAAATTCCACCAGATGAAGCAGTTCCTGTTCCCGTAAATTGCAGACAGCTTCTCCCAGATACTCATACTTATCATGCATGGTTCCGATCTGATAAACCAGCTGACGCCAATGCTCCTGCCCCTTTACCCAGAAATGACCAATCGCATGATACGAATAAGCATTTAAAATCTGCTGTATTTCTGTAAACCACAAGGTAAACGTATTTCCGCCCTTCTGACGAACGATCAGTCCCTGACGGAGCTTTTGCTGCCCCGCTTCCCGGATCAGTTCTCCCGAACAGGTACATTTTTCCGCATGGATGTAGGATCCCAGCATTCGGCAGTCTTTCAAAATCAGATAACATTCCAGTGCATCATTCATCATATACGGAATGTAGTAATCTTTATCGTTCTCTCTGCTGCAAAGTTCAAATACCTGATATTGAAAAATCTCTGCCAGACGCCAATAGCTCTCCGGCATCTCCGGCTCAAGGCCTGGAAGATATTGTTTTAAAGTCTCATAATCCTGTTGTTTTTCATCCAATCCGACATTCTCCATTCTCGTTCTTGTCCGGCACAAGGAATCCGGCCTTTTATTCCTTCCCCTTCAGAAAAACATACTCCTTTTCCGAAGAAAGAGCTTCCTGAAACCGATACCCCAGCGCAGCAAACTGCTTCAGCTCCTGTGGATCCGAGACACGGTTTTCAGCCATAAAACGAACCATCTCGCCCCGAGCCATCTTACAGTAAACGCCTTTCTGTACCAGCTTTCCCTGCTCCATTTCTCCGAACGTGCAGGTGATGTACCGGTCCTCCGGCTGCAGATAAGGCTCAACCGCTTTGGAATATTCCTTCGATGCCAGATTCAGGATCACCCGGTCCGGATCCCGAAGCTCCTGATAAAGACGGTCTCCCCAGAATTCATACAGATTTGCCGTTTGACAGACCCTTGCTTTTGCCTGCATCTCCAACCGATACGGCGTTACACCGTCCATGGGCTTTAAAACTCCGTAAAAGCCGGACAAAATGCGCAGATGCTCCTGCACATAGTCCAGCTGCCCGGATTCAAAAACCGCCGGCGCCATATACTGAAACGCGATTCCTTCGTAGGACAAGACCGCCGGCGTCAGCCTGCGATGCAGATCCATATCAGAGAAACGTCGGAAATTCAGCTCCGCAATTTTGTCGCTGCAGGCCCATAGCTTTTTCGCCTCCGCAAAAGACAACCTTCGGATCCATTCCAGAATGTTCTCCGTATCCTTTAAAAATACCGGAAGTGAACGATATTCCAGCATTTCTTCTTCATTCATTTTTTTTGCCGGTGAAAGAATGATCTTCATTCCAGTTCTCCTAACATCTGCTGCGGATTATCTGCCGCCCTTACCTTATCGAAGGCCTTTACAATCATACCTTCTTCATCGATCAGGTAGGTGGTGCGAACAACCCCCATAGACACCTTTCCGTAATTTTTCTTTTCTTTCCACACGTCGTAAGCCTGGATGACGGTCCGTTCCGGATCGGAAAGCAAAGGAAAAGGAAGCTGGTATTTTTCTTCAAACCGTTTATGAGAGGATACGCTGTCCTTGCTGACTCCCAGGACAACGGCACCCTTTTCCTGAAACTGCGGATACCGCTCTCCAAAACCGCAGGCCTGCTTCGTGCAGCCCGGCGTGTTATCCTTCGAATAAAAATACAAAATAACCTTTCTGCCCCGATAATCAGACAGAGAATGCTCCGTGCCGTTCTGATCCGGAAGGGTAAATTCCGGTGCTTTTGTACCTGTTTCCAACATGTTTTTTCCTCCTTGAATGACAGGAACTGTTTTCATGTCCCTTTTTTATATGAAAAATGGCCTTTCCCCTTTGCTGATTATAAAACTACGATCCGCTGCAGCGTTCCTAACTCCGCTCCCAGGCGAAGGCAGCTGACAAAATCTGTGATATCCTGTTTCAGATACTCAAACAGCAAAATATCACCGCCATACCGGCCTTCAATCAGCCGCCAAAGCAGCTCCGCGATCGTTTGCCTGAGTTCCTCCTTTTCCTGCCGGAGTATCCGTTCACGCAGCCGGGCATATTCCAGGTCGGATTCAGAAATACCAATTTTCTTTCCGATCAACATACAGCTTAACACATGCCGCAGCAAAATTGCACAAATATTATAAAATTGTTTTCGGTAGTCTTTCTGAAACCGAAAAAGCACCTCAAAAACATATTCCTCCGGCAGCGCTCCCAGAAATTTCTGTTCCAGTACAAGATATGCCACATATTTTTCCACTGCGTCAATACCGGTACAGCCGGAAACCGGACACAGCACCGGGTAATCCATGGTAATGATGGTTTCCTGCGGTGCAAACCGGACATCGTAATACAGAAAAAATCCGGCGATGCCTTTCGTCACCGTATCCCTGTAATTTTCATTCCCGAAGGCCTGAAACGTGGAAATCAGTTCATGATACTCTTCCTTTGTCCGGCAGACTTTCTGAAGTGCCTTTTCATATCCATGCTGATACGCCTCTTCAGCGGTCAGACGCTTTCCTCCCGTCAGCGTGTTTCCTTCCTCACATTCATGAATACAGTAAAGCACCGCATCCATCAGCTGCCGCGCTTTTTCATAGGAAACCGAGCTGCTTTCCTTTGACGTATACCTTTCTGCCAGTCCTGCCGCCACAGGAAGCAACTCCGCCGGAGAGTAATCACTCATCCTCTTCTCCTCCTCCCCGAACCCAGTCTGCTCTGGAAAAGCAGGGGCTGTCCATGCGCACACTTCTTGCAAGTCCCTCCAGAGTTGTCTCCTCCAGATATTCCAGGGAACCTTCGCACACTCCGTCAAAAGCCTCTTTCATGAAATCCAGAAGTTCCTCATCGGACCATTCATCCAGGGATTCATTTTTGTAACGATAAAAAATCTCCTGCAGTCTTGCAATGGTATCCACATAGCTTTCCTGATCAATATAGGGAGAATCGCAGAAGGTAAAAATCAGCTTTGGAAGAATCCCTTCGCCAAACTCCACTCTCTGTTCTTCCCTCAACGTTTCCTTTCGCATCCATGCAAGCTGCTCCGCGTCCTTCTGGGTCAGGGAAAGCCCGAATTTTTCTGTGAC
>JBJELD010000091.1:0-35473 GCA_051878975.1 Candidatus Caccovicinus sp. | reverse complement strand
TTGCAATTAACAGTGATCTGTTCCGTTTTGTGACAGGAGATTTGACCTACGTTGACGGAGGTCATCACGCCAGTGTCATGGGAGCTGCTATGGGAGCTGCTATGTAATCCGAATATTGAAAAGAAAAGCCGGAGAGGATGTCCGCATCCTTCTTCGGCTTTTCTTTTTACACACAAACGGGCTGAAGGATCCATGACATCCTCGTCTTAATAGACCCATCATACATTGAATTTGGACCAGTGTCAGACTGTTTTCACATGCTCCTCTTCCGGAAACCGATCCGGACATCCTGGCTTCTGAAGCTGCAGCACCCGCTGATTTTTGCTTCCACGGAACTTCAGCGTGATATCGTGCAGCTCCTCCACATATTCGCCGTCCACCAAAATATCGATGCAGCTTAACAGCTTTTCCGTCACTTCGGTGTGGGCGCGGCCATTGGGATCTAAAAGATCCGATTCGTAAGTGTATCCGGTATAGCACCAGATATCCTTGTCAGGAAACCGTTTTTTGAACTGGGTTACCAGAGGAAGCAGTCCTCTCTGATTGGCCGGCTCCATCGGTTCCCCTCCCAGGAGAGAAAGCCCCTTAATGTAGGGAGGTTCACAGGATTTCAGAATGGTTTCCATGGTTTCCTGGGTAAATTCTTTTCCGTAATGGAAATCCCAGGCAATTTCATTAAAGCAGTTTTTGCAGCGGTGGGTGCAGCCGGACACAAACAGGCTGGTGCGGACACCGAGTCCATTTGCAATATCGTAATACTTGATTTCAGCATAATTCATGATGAAAATTCCCTCCTTCTCAGGACGGCAGAAGCCGGATTCCATTTCGTATAAGTTTTTTCTCCGATCACATCCCGCTTTTCTTGTTTTTATCTTTTCTGATCATTCTGCTCTTCTTTTACCGCTTCCCGCTTATTCAAACTTCCGGTAAGCGTCATTATAGTACATCGTACCGTCCTCTTCTGCATCCATGGCATCAAGAGTGTATACCGTTCCATTCTCCTGCAGGATCAGACCGCCATCCAGCTCATAATTTTCCGTAAAGGTATTTACGATCGATTCTGTCGTCATCCGGATGGTCATCGCATCCTCCGAGCTGGTAATCTGATTCAGATTCAGGGTTGCCTTCCCGTCATTCTCCTCAAAGCTCAGCACTTCCGTTCCGTCCTCCAGGACACCATAGTCGATCATCAGATCCACGATTCCCTGTGCCTCCAGCTCCTCGGTCTCCAGCGAATCCATTTCCTGAATCAGGCCATGACCATTTTTGCTGAACCGGTAAATGGAAACAGCAGCCATCGACGGCAGATTTTCATTTCCCTGGTTTCTCTTTTCCATGGTATCGGCCACATATGCTTCTGTAGTGGCCGGCATGGGCATATCCGGTCCGTTGGTCTGTTCAGCCGGCTGAGCGGACTGACTGGCTGCCTGACTGTCTGCCTGATTTTTTTCTGTAGTCGGAGTACATGCTCCTAAAGACAGCACCATCAAAGCGGATGCTAAAAGCATCATCCATTTTTTCATAACACAATTGCCTCCTTCACTTAACTGCTCTTCTTTTCTCGGAACCACTGATTCAGAATGGTGAGCGCTTTTGTCAGCACCTCAAGCTCTTCCTGTGACAGTTTCTCTTCAACATTCCGGATCATCTCCTGATGAAACCGGGCATGATGCCGGTATGCCGCTCTTCCTTTCTCGGAAAGGGAAATGTAAACGACCCGCCGGTCTGTCTGACCGCGCTCTCTCGTCACATAGCCCTTTTTTACCAGACTGTTCATGGCTATGGTAAGGGTTCCTACCGTAACCGACAGCGTCTTGGCTATGGTGGACATATTCTTGGGTTCCTCCATTCCAATGGCTTCAATTACGTGCATATCATTATTGGTAAGATCCTGAAATTCCGATTTTGCCAGTGTTTTTTCTTCAATTTCCAATATATCCCGAAACAGATTTACCAATACCTCATTCAAGGTTCCATAACCGTCCACGCGTATTCCTTTCTCAGCTTCCGCATACTCTCATTTTTCGCGTACCTGCTGATTATACATGATTTTTTCAAGTTTCACAACCAGGTATTCCTTAGGAAATTCTTACAAGGTTGTGATTTTTTTGTGTATTACTCTCCAGTTTTGCCTCTTTCGCCGAAAACAAGACGGCCAAAGGCATCTCCTCGTTCCTCAAAATTTTTAAAAATCCCGTAGCTGGCAGCCGCAGGAGAAAGGACGCAGCTTCTTCCCGGCCGGGTGACCGCTTTTGCCGTTTCCACCGCATCATCCAGATGCTTCGTCAGTACCAGCCTGTCCGGAGCGTGAAAATCCGGATACCCGTTCCGGATCTCCTCATAAATCCGCTTCCCGGTTGCTTCCATCAAAATAATATGAGGAACCTGACAACCAGAAAGGTATTCGATCAGATCCCGGTAGTCAATCCCCCGGTCCATGCCGCCGATCAGCACCGCATCTGTGTCCGTCAGCGTCTGCAGCGCCTGAATCGTTGTGTCACAGATCGTGGAAATCGAATCATCATAATATTTTACCCCATTTTTCTCCCCAAGATAATGGAGCCGATGCGGAAGCGGCTCATAGGTTTTCAGTCCGGCCGTAAATTCCTCGTCGGTGATCCCCTTCAGACGGCACACCGCATAAACCAATGCAATATCAAAATAATTATGATGCCCCAAAAGAGGAATTTCATCCGTCGGAATCAAATAGGTCTGTCCCCGCCAGCCGATACAGGAACCGGTCAGCGTCAACTTTTCCCCCTCCGATTCCGGAACTTTTTCCGTCCCGTCTCCCAGATCCACTGCCCGGATCTGATGAGAAACGCAGCTTCCCTCTTCTGGAAAGCACTGTTCATTGCAGATCAGCACATCTTCTGCCTTCTGATTCCGGTAAATCTGCTCCTTGGCCGCCACATATTTTTCCATCGTACCGTAATGGTCCAGATGCTCCTCATGAATGTTGAGCAAAATGGCCGTATGAGGAGAAACGGTCATATATTCCAGCTGGTGACAGGACAGCTCAAAAATAATCTCCGTATCTGCATCAATGCCGTCCATCTGATCAAAGGCCGGAATTCCGATATTCCCGGCAATCACCGCTTTTCTCCCCGCCGATTTTAAAATATGGTACAAAAGTGAGGTAGTCGTGCTCTTTCCCTTTGTTCCCGTAATGCCGGTAATCTGATCCCGAAACAAGTGAAAAAACACTTCCGTCTGAGAGAGTATCTGACAGCGGTAAGTTTCGATCGGCCGCTCCAGAACAATACCCGGACTTTTAAATACTACATCAAAATCCTCCATACATTTCTGATAATCCGGCCCTGTGAACCATTCTATATCCGGGTCCGGCAGCCATGCCTTCACCGCCTGATCTGCAACTGCCAGCTTTTCATAAGCTCTGGAACGCTCCAGCATCCGGTAGGTGGACTGGCCCTCCCGTCCGAATCCGAGAAGAAGTACTTTTTTTCCTGCTACCCAGGCATCGATCTGTGTCATTTTTCTCCCCCTCCGGCGCATCTTCTTCTCACAAGCCTGCTCCACTTCTCCGGCACCAGATTTTCCTCATCAAAAGAAGCAGAATAGTCATCTCCGACTGTACACCAGTGCTCGTAAAGCCCGGTTGTTTTATAAAATTCAAACAGCTTCGGCAGCTTCTCACCAGACGCCTCCATCCGGCGAATGGTCAGCATGATGGCCGTATTGATCTCGCTTCGGCTTCCCACACATTCAAAGGGCTTTTCTTCCTGAATGCCCACCAGCTGTTCCAGAGTTCCGAGCATGGTCTCATCCTCCAGCATATCCGTCCCGAAAATATCCCGCACCTCATCCCGCGAAAGGAACGGAGAAAGGATCAGGTAAACAAACAGACATTTCGGACAATGGCCGCACCAGCTGTCCGTCTTGCTCCCTGCATTGCAGCTGCGGAAAATACGGTGATACGCCTTGCAGCCCGCAAAGTATTTTGCAATCTGGAACTCGCTTAACGGCCGCAGCATACTGAAATAATAGCTGCTTCCCGGCAGATACTTTGCGGCATACTGATGAAAATCCTGTTCAAACTTAAAGCTCTTGGAATACTGATGATTGACTGTGCTTCCCTGAACCGTGCTCTCATTGGCACTGGATTCATTGGATAAGGCAATATAAGGAAGACGGTAAAGCTTCGCGGCAATCAGCGCAGAAAACGCTACGATCGCAGAAAACGGCGTGTGGCCGTTTAAAAATCCCTGCTTATTTAACTCCAGCATGTTTTTGTCCAGCGTCCGTCTTGCGGCAATCACATGTCCATCCGAAAGGCCGGCGATTTCTGCGGTATGAATCGTTGCGCCGCGCGGGTTAATAATGTATCCGAAACGCTCTTCTCCGGCTTCTTTTAAAAGCTCCAGAGTCACTACGGAATCCTTGCCGCCGCCGATGGGAACCAGAACCCGCTGCGGCACGTTCCAGTCTGTGCCGGTCCTATTTCCCACCGTACAGGCCGCCGTGCCTGCCGCAAAATCCGACACAAGCTCCATGAAATTTTCCTGGTTCGCTCCTTCAATCCGATTTACATAAAAGAACTCGCCCAGCCCGTTAAAGTACAGGTCCTTCCACCAGGCAATCTGCTCCGCACTCAGTGCGCCTGCCTTCACGACCGCCTTTGGCGAACAGGTAATTTTCCAGTAGCTGACCAGCTCCACCATACCAAGTGAAAAAATCATATCCCGAAGCAGCAAATCCTCCGACAGTCGGATGCTGCCCGCTTCCTGCGGCTTTGGGAAGCGCCAGACCGGCGCAAATTCCGACAGCCCGGTAATCTGAAAATGATAGGTCACGATCAGTTCGCCTTCCGTCTCTTCTACCTCATAGCTGTTATAAACAAATTCCGGATACTGCTTCCGGAATGTCTCATATTGATCCGTGCGATTATTATTCTTTTCCATAAAAAATCCTTTCGGCTTTGCAATGCCCTCTTGTATCCTTTGCATCCTTGATTATAGCCGACAAACCCCGGTTTTGCAATGTTTTTCCTCAGCCTCCTATCCTACAAGCCTTCCGCCCAGCCAGATGCTCGCCGCAATCCCCACTCCGGTAGCAAAAAGTGCTCCGGGAAGCGCATATCTGGTTTTTCGGATTCCCACACTTCCGAAATATACGCTGAGACAATAAAAGACCGTTTCCGTACTGCTCAAAAGCAAAGATGCCATCAAGCCGATCGGGCTGTCCGGTCCCTGCTCCTTGAAAATGTCCAGCATCAGCCCGGTAGCCGCAGAATTCGACACCAGACGGAGGAGCGAAAGCGGCACCAGCTCCGCCGGAATATGGAAAAACCCGGCCGGCCGTTTCAGCACGTCCGACAGAAAATCCAGGAAACCGGAAGCACGAAGTACGCGTACTGCCGCCAGCAGTCCGGCCAGGGTAGGAAACAGCTCCGCTGTCGTCCGCATCCCCTCCTTTGCGCCCTTTAAAAAATCATCAAAGACCGGCCTCTTCGACAGCAGGCCAAAACCAATAATATAGAAAATGGCAAACGGCATCAGTGCCGATGACAGCCAGATGAAAAAAGATATCCACATATTTATTTGATCTTCCCGAAGTTTTCCACATTGTATGAAAAAAAAGCGGTGGATATTCCACCGCCTTGATCGCAGCTTTCACATAGTACTGCCTTTTTCCTTCCTATATTCAGAAAGACAATTCAGGAACCGCTCTCCGTATTTCCGGAACTTGGTTTCTCCGACGCCGGACACGTTGAGCATTTCATTCTTATTTTCCGGCATTTTCAGAATCATGTCCGTAAGCGTCTTATCGGAAAATACCATATAAGGCGGAATATGCTCTTCTCTGGCAATCGCCATACGCAGCCTTTGAAGTCTGGAAAACAGCATTTCTTCGCCGGAGCCGGCAAAAGCACTGCGTTTCTTTTTGATTTTCTTCGCTGCTGCCGGCTCTTTTTCCCTGGGCATCTTCATCCAGATCTGAAGCGTTTCCTCCTCTGCTTCTTTTGCTTTTTCCGTCAGCTTTACCACCGCGTACAGATCATTTGTCACCGTCAGATATCCCTGCAGCTGCAGTTCATTCAGAATCTGCCGAAGCTGATAGGAAGGGATCCTGGCCAACGCTCCATAATACGGGTTTTCATTCATCCGATAATTCCGGATCTTGGCCGTATCAGCGCCGTGCAGCGTATCCAGTATCACGGTGGTTCCGTACCTCTGCCGGCTGCTCTGAATACAGCCGAGTATGCTGCGGGCTGCCTCCGTGATCTCCACCTCTTCAAACTGCGTCTGACAATTGGAGCAGCTGCCGCAGTAATTGCTTCCGTACTCTCCGAAATAACGCAGAATATAGGCCCGCAGACATTCATTGGTCGTACAGTAAAAAGTCATTTTTTTCAGACGTTCCTGGTCCCGTTCCAAAATCAGTTCCCTGGTCTCTGCATCCAGCTCCTCACTTTCCCGGTCATGGTTGATAAAAAGCTGATTGGTAATCACATCCTGGCCGCTGTAGTACAAAATACATTCCGCCGGCTCCCCGTCACGGCCTGCCCGGCCGGCCTCCTGATTCTTTTTCCGCTCTGCATCGCCAAGCCCCGCATGGTACCGGGTGACGGCAAAGCCGTCCCGGATCAGACGTTCACAGACATCCTCCACCTGTTTTCTGGTGAGACAATAAATAATTCCGCTCTCCCCCGGATGAGCCTCCAGATAATCCCGGATCGCTCCGTACCGGTCCTTGGGCGTCTTTACCGCAAAACACAAATTGCTCCGGTCAAATCCGGTCGTAATGGCTACCGGATCCCTCAGCTGCAGAATATTCATGATATCCTCACGGACCGCTTCTGTGGCGGTAGCTGTAAACGCACTGATCACCGGACGATAAGACAGCCGTCTGACAAATTCCATGATTTTCAGATAGCTCGGCCGAAAATCCTGCCCCCACTGGGATACGCAGTGCGCCTCGTCGACTGCTATCATGGAAATCTTCGCATGCAGCGCAAAATCCAGAAAAGAATCCGTCAGAAGACGCTCCGGCGCCACATATATAATCGGATACCGCCCCTGCCTTGCATAATCCAGCGCCTTCACGTACTGACCGGCTGTCAGAGAACTATTTAAGTACGCCGCATGAATGCCGTCCTGATTCAGACTTTTTACCTGATCGATCATCAGAGAAATCAGAGGGGAAATCACCAGTGTAATCCCGTCCATAAGAAGCGCCGGGATCTGGTAACAGAGCGATTTTCCGGCTCCGGTGGGCATAATGCCCAGCACATCGCGCCCCGCCAGAATCCCGTCAATCAGCGGCTCCTGCGCGCCCCGGAAGCTGTCATATCCAAAATACTGCTTCAGCACCTGATATTTGTCCATCGTCCTGTCCTCCCACGCCGGCTGTTCCGGCTCTCTCACGTTCTTGCAGCACAGCATTCTGTTTTTTCACTGCGGTGGCTGATGCTCCTTTGCTGCCTTCTGAAGATACTGAATATAATCATAAATGGAAGCCAGATCCCGGTGGTTCTTCAGAATCTCCATGTGAATCGGCATCACCTTTTCCCGGAAAGGTTCTATGTCGGTTTCAATAAAGATCACGCCAATTTCTTCTGCCTGTTTTTTGGCCATTTCAATCTGCTGATTCCATGCTTCAATTTCCACCTGTGTACTGATTTCCGCGGCCTTTTCAAAAACAATCTGTTCCTCCGGAGAAAGGCTTTCCAGAAACTCCAGATTCGCCACCAGAAGATCCGGCGTGATTTGATGCCGGCTATAGGTATAATACCGGGCAAGCTCTCCGTGTCCCATAATGGTAAATGCCAGCTCACTGTTTTCCGCGCCGTCCACCGTTCCCTGCTGCATGGCGTCATAAACATCCCCGTAGCTCATCGGAACGGCGGTGGCTCCCATCAGATTCATTACCTTCATATCTGTCGGGCTTGGCTGCACCCGGATCCGCAGACCCCTTAAATCCTCCGGCGTGTAAATCGGCCTTGTCGCATAAAGATTTCTTGTTCCCACATCGTACCATGTGACTGCCCGGAATCCGGCATTATTCGTCAGCGAATATATCTTGTGCATAAACTCTTTGTTTTCCATTACAGCCCGAAAACCGTCTTTCCCATAAAACAAATACGGAAGACTGAAAATCTGATACGTATCGTCAAAAATTTCCAGACTATTCGTGCTGCTCACCGCATATTCAATTTCTCCGATGCGCACCAGCTCAATAATTTCCTGAATGGACCCAAGACTTTCATTCGGACAAATCTCCACCTCAAAACGTCCGTCCAGCTTCTCTTCCACATATTCCTTAAAGGCCTGCAGCCCAATGTTCTCCGGATGGCATGCCGGCTGCCCGTCCGCAATCCGGATGACCCGTTTCTGCGTATTTACTGCACCACATCCAAATAAACAGAAACAGATAAACAGACCGATCAGAACAGCTCCTGCTGTCCGCTTTCTCTTTTTCATCACTGCATCTCTCATCATACTTTAATTTTCGCTTTTTCCACATGGAAAGCGCGTTTTTCGTCAGTCTATCACGCCGCTTCTCATCTGTCAAGAATTCCATACAGTCGGAAAGCGGGAGGACATCCTGTCTGTTCTCCCGCTTTCCTGTACTATGAACATTTATCCAATTAACTGGTCAGTCGCCTTGATTCATTAACTTCTATTATATCAAAAAAACGGCTCCTTGTCTCAATTTGTCCTCCAATCGCCGTTTTTTGTCCTCCAATTTCCAATTTCATTCCAGTAATTTCAATGGAATGAAAGCCGGCTTCTCCAGAACTCATCCAGCTCCCTCTTTACCTCATCTGCATAACTGGCTCCCAGCGGAAGTACTCTCCCATCCTCCAGATAAATCTGACGATTCCGGATCCGGTCGATGCAGTGCATATTTACAATAATTCCCCGTTCTGACATCACAAAATAATCGCATATTTCGCACAGATCAGCCAGCAGGCGCTGCAGGGTAATCCGCAGCCGAATTTCCCCGTTTTCCGTCACAAGAACCGACATTTTTTTGTCTTTATAGCAGTATATAATGCTTCTGCACATGACTTTTATCTTTTTTCGTTCTGAAACAAAATAGTAAACTTCTTCCTGATTCGACTCAATCCGTTTTACTACCGCATCCATGCACTGAAAAAAGCTGGCATCCAGTGTTTCCTTGATCAGATAGCGGAATACCTCCAGCTCAATCGCATGAATTGCATATTTTTCATAGGCGGATACGATCACAAACAGGCAGGGCATATAGTGCTCTTTTATATGGCGGATTGCCTCCAGCCCGTTTACATCCGCCATCTCAATATCCATAAATATTACATCGTAGCATGTCCCTTCATCCAGCTTATCAAACAGCATTCCCGCACTGCAAAATGTGTCTGCGATAATTTCGATTCTGTGCTCATTCTGATATCGTTCCAGCAGCTGAACGAGTCTTTCCCGAGCACTGCTTTGATCATCACAGATTGCTACTCTCAATCCGAGCCCCCCCTGTCTCATCAATCGATTTTTATGTTACCTATATGAGTGATATCTTAGCATATTCTGGAAAACTTATCAAGTAGACGAGCACTGCTGCACAAGATTCATGCATGAGTTTCTGTCCCGACCCATATATTGATAAAAACCGCTCAGGCAGGATTTTTTATGAACCTTCGTCATCTTCGCGGCAAACTTCCTTTTAAGTCAGCCGCCGCCGTTTCCGCCCTGTTTCTGTTCTCCTTTCTGGCCGGCCGGACCGCTGCACAGGCAGTAACCCTTCATTCCGTACATACTTCAGGCTCCTCTGTTTTGTCTGCATCCTCTGAAGGAAACTGGGGATTGAGTTTTCAGCAGGAAGGACGCCCGCCGGTTGCCAATGCTTCCATGGATTACCTCAGACAGTTTCATGCCTATTATGCCCAGGATACGGAAGACAAGGTCCTGTATCTGACCTTTGACGCCGGATATGAAAATGGAAATACGGCCGCAATTCTGGATGCTCTGAAAAAGCACAGCGCACCGGCTACTTTCTTTTTAGTCGGAAATTATCTGGAAACCAGCCCGGAGCTGGTAAAAAGAATGGTGGCAGAAGGTCACAACGTAGGAAACCATACCTTCCACCACCCGGATATGTCAAAAATTGCAACGAAAGAAGCATTTGAAAAAGAGCTGACCGATCTGGAAAAGCTGTACGAACAGACCATCGGGCAGCCTATGAAAAAATATTACCGTCCGCCGCAGGGCAAATACAGTGAGGCAAATTTAAAGATGGCCGATGAACTGGGCTACAAAACCTTTTTCTGGAGCCTGGCCTATGTGGACTGGTATGAGGATAAGCAGCCCACGAAAGAGGAGGCCTTCCAAAAGCTTCTTAGCCGTATCCATCCCGGCGCCATCGTCCTCCTGCACAGCACTTCCCGAACGAACGGGGAGATTCTGGATGAACTGCTGACCAAATGGGAGGAAATGGGATATCATTTTGCCTCTCTCGATCAGCTGGTCCTTTAACCGGAACCGCCCGTACCGGTATCAAAAACCGTCCGGAACAGTCCATCCACCCGTTTCTTTTCAAACATGCTGTGATACTGCAGAATATCGAACTGACGGAAAACGGAATATTCTTTCTTTTCTTTCCAGTTCGTCCAGCTCTCCCACTGCCAGTCACTCGTATAATATCCCAGAAGATGAACAACCGGAGCTGTTTTGTACATTTCATTTAAGAAATACTGATAATCCGTCATACCCAGATTGGCCCTCTGTAAAATAATCGAGGAAAGATACTGGAGACTCAGCTGTTCCCCATCCCGGCTGTCTGTCTCATAATTGGTCCAGATCAGGAACGGAGTCCGATAACGCCGCACATAATCCACCGGAGAAAGCTCGCTCAGCGCACATCCATACAGGGCTTCGTAAAATTCCGGTTCAATACTCGGCTGATGATCTCCGAACATCACGATCATTGTCGGCTCCTCCACCTGACTGTAATATTCCAGCAAATATTCAAGCGCCTGATCCGACTCCCGGATCAGCGATAAATACTGTTCTGTCATCGTCATCCCGTCATAGTCCATCAAGTGCACCGTCGATTCAAAATCCTCTTCGTATCCGCCGTGATTCTGCATGGTAACATCAAAAATGAACAGCTTCTGACCCGCTTCCTTTTCCGTTGTCATACGAATGATCTTCTGATAATCGCCGATATCTGCCACAAAGCTTCTGACCAGCGGCGCCCCCTCAAAGGACTCAATGCCATAAAATTCATCAAATCCCATTTCGCGGTACGCCTCGTCCCGGTTCCAGTTGACTTTCTCATTCGGATGGATGGCAACGGTCCGGTATCCCTGGTCCTTCAGAACCAGCGGAAGCGAGTAGGTGGGATTTCTCATGTAGATCTGATACGGCACACTGCCGGAAGGTGCAAATGCCATGGAATTTCCGGTTAAAAATTCATACTCTGAATTGCTGGTCATCGAACCGAAGATATCTACATACACACTGCCCTTCATGCAGTTTTCATCCAGGGAATCGTAATAATTCATAAACGGAACATCCGTCCGGAAAGGATTGATGACACGAAGATCCGAATAGCTTTCATTCATAATGCAGATGATATTTTCCGGAACCACGTCACTTTCACTCTTCCAGGGAAATACATCCGTTTCCGCTTCTTCCCGATTCTTGCGAATTTCTCCCCAGAGTTCATTCACGGCATCCACCGAGTACCCGTCCGGAGGATCCACAGAAAGATATCCCATCACGCGAAGAGTGGAAACCATATATCCGTACTTCGCATAGGACCATGCCGGCTCCCACATATTAATTTCAATCCCCAACGCATACATTCCTGTGTGAAAAAAGGTAAACAAATAAAGCAGAAGACAGGCTGTGCCGGATACAGCGGCAGCCCCCCATTTCTTCTTCGAACGGATCCGAAACGAACATTTCCAGATCAGGATGCTCCATACCAGAATCACCAGAACTCCAGCTACCAGACGCGGCGTGATCTCATATTCATAATTTCCGGCCACCGTGGCAGCTGTCTGAAAGGCCATCAGGTCCCACAGCATAATCGGACGCCCGCGAAATTCCGTCACATAATGCTCCGCCAGCGCCCAGATTGTAAATATCACATTCAGCGGGAGAAAGCTCAGCTTCATGGAATTCAAAATACAAAAGGCCGCCGCATAAACCGCATAGAAAAAAAGCAGGTTCCATAAAAGATAAAGTCCCCTGATTTCCCATAAATTTCCGGTCAGCCATTCAAATACCAGATACATAACCGCCGGGGAAAAAAGGAATACCAGGATCCGCGGTGCCGTTCTTATTTTTTCTTTTATACTGCTGTTTCTTATTATCTTCATGTAAATTCCTGCCATTTTCAAAATGTCTTTTTCTTTTATATAACATATTTTTTACAAAAAAACATAAAATACACAAAAAATTCACATAAAAGTTACATTTACTTTCGATTTGCCGCCTTGCAGAATACTGCCGCAGCCAGTGTACTGATCAAAGTTGCCGCAATAGCCGGACCCACTACAGCCGTCGGATCCGCACTTCCATATTGTCTCCGATAAGCGATCATATTTACCGGAATCAGCTGAAGCGAGGAAATATTCAGAATCAGAAACGTACACATTTCATTCGTTGCCGTATCCTGCGGTCCGTTTTCTGTTTTTTTCAGCTCCTCCATAGCCTTCAGTCCGGCCGGTGTCGCCGCCGCTCCCAGCCCGAGAAAATTGGCAATCATATTCACGGCCATGTGCTTCATGGCCGGATGCCCGGGCGGAAGCCCCGGAAAGAAAAACCGCAGAAGCGGCTTCATTTTAGCTGCCAGCCAGTCTACCAGCCCGCAGGCCCGGCCGATTTCCAGAATTCCGCTCCAGAATGCCATCACCCCCAGCATGGAAATTCCGAGGGACACCGCATCGTCTGCGCCGTCCAGCACCCCCATTGTGACTTCATCCAGTCTTCCGTGAAAAGCTCCCCAGAGTATTCCAATCAGAATCATTCCGGACCAGAGATAATTTAACATAAAAAAACCTGCCTTTCTGCCCTTTATCCTATCCTATAGCAGAAAAGCAGGTTTTATTCTATTGACACAGGTCCGCGATCACTTCATCGACCGTTTCCATTTTGCTGCAGCGCCAGGCATTATAGCCGCAGAACAGCAGCGCATCCTCCGTCTGTCCCTTCGCTGCGCGAATTAAAGCCATCGTAATGCAGTAAGGAGCCGTAACCGGATTGCAGTGCTCCAAACAACGGAAGCAGTGCGTAATCTTTTCCGGACTTTTCTCCACCATCTCCAGAAATGGATTCCGGATCGCCCGTCCCGGCATTCCCACCGGACTTTTTACAATCACAATATCCTCTTTTTTTGCCTTCAGGTAAGCATCCTTGTAGGCCTGATCTGCATCACATTCCGGTGTAGTAACAAACCGGGTTCCGACCTGCACACCGTCTACGCCAAGAGACATATGGTGCGCCATATCCTCTCTGGAAAAAACGCCGCCGGCACTGACCACCGGAATCGAACAGTGGTATTTTTCCCGAAAGCCTTCCACAACTTTGAGAATCCCGCGGATTTCTTCATCATAGGCTGCCTGGTCATAGGTCTGATCCGTATCTGCACGGTCGGCCGAAAACCGGGTCAGCTCCTCTTTTGAAAATCCAAGATGTCCTCCGGCCAGCGGTCCTTCAATGACCACCAGATCCGGCACACGATGATATTTTCTATCCCACATCCGGCAAATAACCGAAGCAGATTTTGGTGAAGACACGATCGGTGCAATTTTTACCTTGCTGCCTTTTACATATTCCGGCAGCTCGATTGGAAGCCCTGCACCGGATACAATGATATCTGCGCCGATTTCAACAGCAGTTTTCACATAATCCGGATAATCCTTCGTGGCAACCATGATATTGAATCCGATTACGCCGTCAGGAGAAATGCTCCGTGCCTTTGCAAGCTCCGACCTCATAGCCCGCAGATTTGCTTCCTTCGGATTCTTCAGAAAATCCGGTTCCCGAAAACCGATCTGCGCAGTCGAAATCAGGCCGATGCCGCCTGCCTTTGCCACGGCTCCTGCCAGAGAGGAAAGACTGATTCCAACTCCCATGCCGCCCTGGATAATCGGTTTTTCTGCTTTTAAATCCCCTATTATCAGAGGCTGATAGTTACCATTTCCGTTCATCTGCACAATCCCCCTGTCGCGCCTGCTTTTGTATATTTACATCTTCCGGAAGCGCTGATACCGATGCTCGGCCAGTTCTTCTCCGGACATGCTCTCAAATTTTTCAAAAAACTCGGTCATTCCGGCCTTCATGACAGCCGCTGCAGCAGGAAGTGTTTCCAGATTCAGTGCTTTTTTATCCTGTCCTTCCGGAATGATACGTTCAATCAGTCCACGTTCATAGAGATCGGCTGCGGTAATCTTCATAACCTCCGATGCCTCCGGCGCCTTCTTGCTGTCCTTCCACAGAATGGACGCAAAGCCCTCCGGAGAGAGGATGGAATAGATTGCATTTTCCATCATCCAGACTTCATTGGCTACCGCCATCGCCAGAGCACCGCCGCTGCCGCCTTCTCCGATAACAATGGACAGAACCGGTACCTTCAGAGAAGACATCTCAAACAGATTTCTTGCGATTGCCTCGCCCTGTCCCCTCTCCTCTGCCTCCAGCCCGCAGAATGCACCAGGAGTATCAACAAAGCAGATAATCGGTCTTCCGAAGGTCTCCGCCTGCTTCATCAGGCGCAGCGCCTTCCGATAGCCGTCCGGCGACGGCATTCCGAAATTCCGCTTGATATTTTCTTTGGTTGTTTTTCCCTTTTCCTGCCCAATAACCGTCACCGGCATGCCGTGGAATATGGCAATTCCGCCCACAATGGCACTATCATCTTTAAAATAACGGTCTCCGTGGAACTCAATAAAATCATCAAACAGCGCATGGATATAATCCGTGGCAACCGGACGGTCCGCTTTTCTGGAAAGAAGAACCGTATCCCATGCCGATTTTTCTTCTTTTCCGTAAACCGGAGCTGCTTTCGTATCATTCGGTTCTTCCTGAGCCAGCATTTCCTTCATTTGAAGAACGCCGCCCTCTGAAAACCGCAGATCATTCCGATGCATTTTAAGAATCTGGCCCAGCAGCTGTTTCTGATCCTTCCGCTCTACGATCTTATCCACAAAACCATGCTCTACCAGAAATTCTGCCCGCTGGAAGCCCTCCGGCAGCTTCTGTCCAATGGTTTGTTCAATTACTCTCGGTCCGGCAAATCCGATCAGCGCTTTCGGCTCTGCAAGGATAATATCACCCAGCATGGCAAAGCTTGCCGTCACACCGCCGGTCGTCGGATCGGTAAGAACACTGATAAAAAGCTGCCCCGCCTCATGATGACGCTTTAAAGCTGCGGAGGTTTTCGCCATCTGCATCAGAGAAACAATTCCTTCCTGCATTCTGGCTCCGCCGGAAGCGGCAAACAGAATCACCGGAAGCTTTTCCTTCGTGGCACGTTCCACCGCATAGGTAATCTTCTCACCTACGATATGGCCCATACTGCTCATCAGGAATCTTGGATCACAGACACCGATCACAGCCGGCTGACCCTCGATCCGGCATTCCCCGGTCACGATCGCTTCATTTAAGCGGGTCTTTTCCTTTGCAGCCTGAACCTTTTTCTCATATCCCGGAAAATCAAGAGGATTGGAAAACTCCACTTCTTTATTCCACTCTACAAAAGTACCCTCATCTGCCAGCATCTCAATCCGACGATATGCATGCACCCGGAAATAGCCGCCGCATTTCGGACAGACATAATAATTATTCTTTACGTCTTCCACATAAATCGGCTGTCCGCACTTGTTGCATTTTCTCCAGAGTCCCTCCGGGATACTCGGTTCTCGGTTTTCTCCGTCCGTTCCCTTCGGTGCCTTGTACTTCGTATCAATCAATGTGTAAGTTTTCTTAAACATGTCCCTGAACATGTCTGCACCTCTTCCTTTCCGCCTTTACTTGCAATCCTGTGTTTATTTACAGTACTGCGGGAAGTATTCCGGTATAAATCCGGTATCCGTCTCCCCCTCCTGGAAAGCCGGATGATTTAAGATCTCATACTGGAAATCCCCGTTTGTTTCAATTCCTTCAATGATCAGCTCTCCGAGAGCACTTCTCATTTTTTCAATAGCTTCCTGTCTATCTTTCCCATGTACAATCATTTTTAAAAGCATGGAATCGTAATTAGACGGAACCAGATAATTGTTGTAAATATGCGTATCGATCCGAACGCCGTTGCCTCCCGGAATATGGATGTTCGTGATCCGGCCGGGACAAGGCATAAAATTTCTGGATGGATTTTCCGCATTGATCCGGCACTCGATTGCATGACCGGAAATCTTTACATCCTCCTGACGAACACTCAGCTTCTCACCGGCCGCCACGCGGATCTGCTCCTTGATTAAGTCCAGACCGGTTACCATCTCGGTTACCGGATGCTCCACCTGGATTCTGGTGTTCATTTCCATGAAATAGAAATTTTTGTCTTTATCTAAAAGGAACTCGATCGTCCCTGCATTTTCATAATGAACAGCCTGTGCCGCACGCACAGCGGTTTCTCCCATTCTGCGTCGAAACTCCTCCGAAATCACCTCACAGGGCGACTCCTCCAGCACCTTCTGATGGCGTCTCTGAATGGAGCAGTCACGCTCACCCAGATGCACCACATTGCCGTATTTGTCCGCCATGATCTGAAACTCAATGTGGCGCGGCTTTTCAATATATTTTTCAATATACATGGTATCATCGGAAAATCCTTTTACCGACTCCAGCTGAGCACTGTGGAAATTTTCAGAAAAATCTTCCCGGCTTCTGGAAATCCGCATGCCTTTTCCGCCGCCGCCGGAGGATGCCTTGATCATGACCGGATAACCGATCTCTTCTGCCAGCTCCAGACCTCGTTCTGCCGTGTAAACCGGCTCCTTCGTGCCCGGAACGACCGGAACACCGGCCTCCATCATGGTCTTTCTCGCTTCCGACTTATTTCCCATCCGGTTGATGATCTCCGCGGAAGGTCCGATAAAAGCAATGCTGCACTTTTCGCACAGCTCTGCAAACCGCGCATTTTCCGACAAAAATCCAAAGCCCGGATGAATGGCATCTGCCTTCATGGCAACGCATGCTGTCAGAATCCGTTCCATATTCAAATAGCTCTGGGAGGAGGCTGCCGGGCCGATGCAGATCGCTTCGTCTGCCAGCATGGTATGCAGCGCATCCCGGTCTGCCTCTGAATACACAGCCACCGTCTTAATTCCCATTTCCCTGCACGCCCGGATGATCCGGACTGCAATCTCGCCCCGGTTGGCGATTAAAATTTTATCAAACATGGCAATCTCCCATTTCCTACAAACCCGTTCTAGCCTACCATAAAGGTCAGCTCTGCGCTGACTGCTACCTTGCCGTTTACTGTAGCCGTAGCCTGTCCGATTCCTACCGGTCCCTTCTGCTTGATGATCTGACACTCCAGACGCAGGGTGTCTCCCGGAACTACCTTTTTCTTAAACTTTGCGTTGTTGATGGCACCGAAGTATGCGATCTTTCCCTTATTCTCTTCCTTGGAAAGGATCGCAACCGCCCCGGTCTGCGCCAGCGCTTCAATGATCAGAACACCCGGCATAACCGGCTCCTGCGGGAAGTGGCCGGCAAAATGCGGCTCATTGTAGGCAACTGACTTATATCCGACTGCGCCTACGCCCGGCTCCAGCTCTTCAATCCGGTCAATCAAGAGGAACGGATGACGGTGCGGAATGATTTCCTGAATTTCTTTAATTCCCATATTTACTTTTTCCATTCTTTTATCCTCCTGCGCTCGCTTAGCGAATGCGGAACAGCGGCTGTCCGTATTCCACCACGTCCTCATTGTTCACCAGAATCGCTTCTACCACTCCGTCGTACTCGCTCTCGATCTCATTCATCAGCTTCATGGCTTCGATAATGCCCAGAACCTGACCCTTCTTTACTATGTCTCCTACCTTCACGAAGGGTTCCGCATCCGGAGAAGAAGCAGCATAGAAAACACCAACCAGCGGGGAGGTTACAACCTGATCTGAGCCGATGGCCTCTGCCGGAGCAGCCTCAGAAGCTTCCGCAGCTGCAGCAGCAGCCGGAACGGAAGCGGCCGGAACCTCCGCGGAAACAGCCGCTGCCGGTACCACCGCTGCAGCAGCCGGAACTGCTGTCTGTACCACCGGCGCAGCCGTCAGCACCGGAGTCTGAATCTGAACCGTTTCTTTTTCTCTTTTCAGAGAAATTCTCATGTTTCCTTCTTCCAGTTCAAAGCTGGTCAGACCGTAATCGCTGACCGCCTGAACCAGTTTCATAATTTCTTTTATATCCATGCTTTCCTCCTGAAAACCGATTAACCAAGATACTTCTTTACTAAGATACTTGCATTATGACCGCCGAAGCCCAGAGAATTGCTGATCGCCATATTGACATCCATTGCAACGCCCTCGCCCTTGGTATAATCCAGATCGCAGCCTTCGCCTTCCTGCTCCAGGCCGGCGGTTGCATGTACAAAACCTTCTTCAATGGACTTTACACAGGCAATGAATTCTACGCCGCCTGCAGCTCCCAGCAGGTGACCGATCATGGACTTGGTGGAATTGATCTTTACTTTATATGCATGGTCGCCAAGCGCCAGCTTGATGGCCTTCGTCTCAAACAGGTCGTTATGGTGAGTGCTGGTGCCATGTGCATTGACATAATCAATATCCGTCGGCTGGCAGCCTGCATCCTTGATGGCATTGGTCATGGCTCTGGCTGCCCCGCTTCCGTCCTCTGCCGGGGACGTAATGTGGTATGCATCACAGGTCGCGCCGTATCCGGCTACCTCTGCATAAATCTTTGCGCCTCTTGCCAGGGCATGATCCAGAGATTCCAGAACTACTACGCCGGAGCCCTCGCCCATTACAAAGCCGTCCCGGTTCTCATCAAACGGACGGGAAGCGTGCATCGGGTCAGAAGAACAGGAAAGCGCCGTTAAAGCCGAAAATCCTGCCACACCGATCGGACAGATACTGGCTTCCGCACCGCCTGCCAGCATGACATCAGCCTCGCCGTACTGAATCGAGCGGAATGCCTCGCCGATGCTGTGGGTTCCGGTTGCACATGCCGTAACCACGTTGATGTTCTTTCCCTTTAAACCGAACTGGATCGCCACGTTTCCTGCCGCCATGTTGCTGATCATCATCGGAACCAACAGCGGATTTACACGGCTCGGTCCCTTGTCCAGAAGCTTCTTGTACTCTCTTTCAAATGCCTGCATAGAGCCGATTCCGGAGCCGATGGCCACACCTACCAGATATGGATCTTCCTTCTCCATGTCAATTCCGGAGTCATCCAGCGCCTGCTTGGCTGCTGCTACCGCATACTGAGAAAACGGTTCCATTCTTCTTGCTGCCTTCGGATCCATGTACTTCTTGGCATCAAAATCCTTCAACTCGCCGGCCAGGGTTGCCTTATATCCGGTCGTGTCAAAATAAGTGATCGGACCGATTCCGACCTTTTTTTCCTTCAGGCCGTTCCAAAAGCTGTCCACGTCATTTCCGATCGGGGTAACTGCACCCAGACCGGTCACTACAACTCTTCTGCTCATATTTTCTATCTCCTTTTAAAGCTTAACTCCTCAATTACATCGCCATTCCGCCGTCCACGCAGATGACCTGTCCGGTGATATATTTTGCCTTCTCAGAGGCCAGGAATACTGCAGTCTGGGCAATATCTTCCGTCTCTCCAAAATGCTTCATCGGAATCTGCTCCGTCACAGCCGTCTTCACCGCGTCGGAAAGCACATCCGTCATCTCAGTCCGGATAAATCCGGGAGCAATGGCATTTACGGTAATACCACGGCTTGCCAGCTCTCTGGCTGCCGCCTTGGTCAGACCGATAATACCTGCCTTGGATGCACTGTAATTTGCCTGCCCTGCATTTCCCATGACGCCGGACACAGAAGAAATACTGATGATCCGTCCTGCCTTCTGCTTTAACATCTGACGGGAAACATGCTTTACGCAGTTAAATGCACCCTTTAAGTTGGTATTGATTACAGCATCAAAATCTTCCTCACTCATCTTCATCAGAAGATTGTCCCGGGTAATTCCTGCATTATTTACCAGGATATCCAGACGGCCGTAACGCTTGATCACATCCGCGATCATCTCGCCGCAGGCCGTAAAATCGGCTACGTTGCACTGAACAGCCTCAGCCTTTCCGCCGGCAGCTTCAATTTCCTTCACCACTTCTGCTGCTCTTGCCGCAGATCCGTTGTAATTCACGATCACAGCCGCGCCTTCGGATGCCAGAGCCACTGCAATGGCTCTTCCGATTCCGCGGCCTGCACCGGTTACCAGCGCCACTTTATTTTCCAGCATCATTTACTGCACCTCCAGCCCAAGAGCTTCTACAACTTTGTCTACATCTTCCAGTTTCTCTATATTAAGGACTTTTACGCCCCGATTGATCTTTTTCATAAAGCCGGCCAGAGTCTTTCCCGGGCCGATCTCAATAAAGGTATCCACGCCATCCTGAATCATGGCTTCCATGCTCTGCTGCCAGCGCACGGAAGAAGATACCTGCTGCTCCAGAAGCTCCTTCACCTTGGCGGCATCCGTCACATACTGTGCCGTTACATTTGCCACATACGGGATCACCGGAGTGTGTACCTCTACGTCTTCCAGAACCTGTCCCAGCTTCTTTCCTGCCTCCGTAAGCATTCCGGAGTGGAACGGACCGCTCACATTCAGCATGACCGTCCGCTTTGCTCCTGCTTCCTTTAACTTTTCACAGGCCAGCTCCACCGCTTCCTTCTTGCCGGAGATCACGGTCTGTCCCGGGCAGTTATAGTTTGCTACCCAGACATCGGGAATCTGGCTGGTTACTTCTTCAATTTTTGCCGTATCCAGAGCCAGTACGGCTGCCATTGCGCCGATTCCTACCGGAACCGCCTCCTGCATCAGGATTCCTCTCTGACGCACGGTAGCAATGGCATCCTCCTCACTCATCACGCCTGCCGCAACCAGAGCGGCATATTCACCCAGACTTAAGCCTGCTGCTGCATTCGGCCTTACACCCTTTTCCTCAAGCACCTTCATCATGGCCACGCTGGTCGTTACCATCGCTGCCTGGGTATACTCAGTGATGTTTAACTGGTCATTTTCCTTAAAACATAAATCCGGCATGGAAAATCCCAAAAGCTCAGATGCTTTGTCAAAGGTCTTTTTTCCAGTCTCCGTATTTTCATAAAAATCCTGGCCCATGCCGATGTACTGTGCACCCTGGCCTGGGAAAATAAATGCAATTTTGCTCATATGCAGCTCCTTTTATTTATGCGATGCGCCGACTGCGGCGCATACAGGTTTATCTGTGCAGCAGTGCACTCGCCTGCGCCATCATTTCATCAATCATTTCCTTACAGGTCTGTTCCTTGGAAACCATACCTGCAATCTGTCCTGCCATGACTGTACCGTCATTGACATCGCCTTCCATAACCGCTTTGCGGAGAGTTCCGAGGGTCAGATACTCCAGCTCCTCGAAGGACTTTCCTTCTGCCTCCAGACGGTTGTACTCTCTGGTCATCCTGTTTCTCAGGCAGCGTACCGGATGTCCGTGGCTCCGACCGGTTACGGCAGAATCAATATCCTTGGCCTTGATGATTCTTTGCTTGTAGTTCTCATGAACGATCGACTCCCTGGAAACTACAAAACGGGTTCCCATCTGAACAGCCTCTGCACCCAGCATAAATGCTGCCGCAATTCCTCTTCCGTCGCCAATGCCGCCTGCGGCAATAACCGGAATCGATACGGCATCCACCACCTGCGGAACCAGGGTCATAGTGGTTGCCTCCCCGATATGTCCGCCGGACTCACAGCCTTCTGCAACGACTGCATCTGCGCCGTACTTTTCCATTCTTCTGGCCAGTGCCACGGAAGCCACAACCGGAATTACCTTAATTCCGGCTGCCTTCCACATATCCATATATTTTTCCGGATTTCCGGCTCCGGTCGTAACGACCTTTACGCCTTCCTCAACCACTACCTTTGCCACATCATCTGCATGAGGGCTCAGCAGCATGACATTTACGCCAAACGGCTTGTCCGTCAGAGCCTTTGCCTTACGGATTTCCTCGCGTACTGCTTCGCCTGGAGCGTTCGCTCCGCCGATCAGTCCCAAACCGCCCGCTGCAGATACGGCAGCCGCCAGGTTGTGCTCCGCTACCCAGGCCATACCTCCCTGAATAATGGGACATTCGATTCCCAACATTTCTGTTACTCTAGTTTTCATCTTCATCCTCCTGCCGCACTGCGCGGTTTCTTAATTCATTAAGCCTCTACGCCCTTATCCTTTAAGTAGTTCATAACATCACCAACCGTAGCCAGCTTCTCCAGCTCCTCTGCCGGGATCTCTACGCTGTACTCATCCTCCAGTGCCATAACCAGCTCGAATAAATCCAGGGAATCTGCACCTAAATCATCCTTAAAAGAGGAAGCCTCGGTAATGGAATCTGCGTCTACGCTTAACTGGTCTGCAATTAACTCTTTCATTTTCTCTAACATGGTTTAAATCTCCTTTTCTTTTTTCTTTTTTAGTTATCTCTATTGACAATCTGGAAATACCGGTTTCTACCATTCCAGCAGAACCGCTCCCCAGGTCAAACCGCCGCCAAAACCGGCCAGAACAAGCTTGTCTCCCCGGTTCAGTCTTCCTTCCCGGTTCATCTCATCCAGAAGGATCGGAATCGAAGCACCGGAAGTATTGCCGTATTTCGCAATGTTCATCGGAAACTTTTCCAGCGGCTCCTTCAGCCGCTTTGCAACGGATTCAATGATCCGCTCATTTGCCTGATGAAGAATGTAATACCGGATTTCTTCTTTTTCCACCTTCTGTTCATTCAGAAGCTGCTGAACACATTCCGGTACCTTCTTTACTGCAAATTTGAAAACCTCCTGGCCATCCATGGAAATATAGCCCATTTCCGGTTTCTTTCCATTCAGGAAGTTTCCGCCTGACCGGGACAAACAGGTCAGAACCGGTCCCCGGCTTCCGTCAGAGCCAATTACTGCATGAAAGCTGCCGCTTTCCTCTGCTTTTACCACCACAGCTCCCGCTCCGTCACCGAACAAAACGCAGGTGCTCCGGTCACTCCAATCCACCGCCTTGCTCAAATCATCCGCTCCGATTACCAGAATCGTCTGGTATAATCCGGATGCCATATAGCTGTATGCGGTTGTCAGGGCAAATACAAAGCCCGAGCAGGCTGCACTGATATCAAATGCTGCCGCACGGACTGCTCCGATCTCGGCCTGAACCTGGCAGGCTGCATTCGGAAAGCAGTATTCCGGTGTTGAAGTTCCCACCAAAATCAGATCCAGCTCCTCCGGCTGAATCCCGGCATTCTCACAGGCTCTTCTTGCAGCTTCTGCCGCCATTTCAGATATTCCAGCCGCTGTCGTCAAATGCCTTTCCCGAATTCCGGTCCGGGTGGAGATCCATTCATCGCTGGTCTCCACAATCTGTGCCAAGTCCTCATTGGTCACCACGCGGTCACCTGGGCAGGACCCGGTTCCTATGATTCTCGTCGTCATAATTCATCCTTTAATCCATTTTTAAATTAAATACTTTGAATTTCAAAATAATATTAGGGGATAAATGATTCTTTGTCAAGCATTTTCTTTTTTATTTTTGGTATTTATTGTAATCGTTGACACATACTTACAATTTATGCTATCTTATATGTGCAGGGGGTGCACTAAAAATTCATTCGAAAAGGGGGTTTACCATGAAAACTACAGGGGTAGTCCGTAAACTGGATGAACTGGGCAGAATCACACTTCCAATTGAGTTGAGAAGAAGTCTTGACTTAGACGTGAAGGACGGACTGGAGATTTCCGTTCAGGATAATTGCATTATCCTGCGCAAAGCAGAGTCCGCTGACATTTTTAATGGAAGCACTGAGGACCTGGTTGAGTACGAAGGCCGAAAAGTTTCGAAAGAATCGATCCGGCGCCTCGCAAAGATTGCCGGCATGACAATCGTAGAGTAGTGCCAGTAAACGAACAGAATGAAAACAAATGCATTTATGAAAAAGAAGCCTTTGAAACAAAAGGCTTCTTTTTCATTTGTAAATCCCTCTTTTTTTCAAATCATCCTTTCAGATACTGCTTAGCAAGCTTTTCAAATCCCTCTTCATGCGCTGCGATCCACTGATCAAAATTCTTTCCGGTATAGCGGACCATATTTCCAAGCTCCACCATAAACTTCGGAATATCTTCCTCCAGGAGAACGCCGATCTCTCTGCCCATGCGCTCCTTTCCTTCTTCGTCACATCCGTTCAGGAACATGGTAAAGGCCGGGTGCGGAACCTTGTCGATCATTTTCACGCCGCCGCGGAATCCAATCACACCGATCTGATGCGTTCCGCAGGAAGACGGACATCCGGAAATGTGGATCTGCGGAAGCACCTCATCCGGAAGCTCTGCCTCTCTCACTGCGTCTACAATGGCTCTTAACAGCTTCTGGGAATCTCTTACCCCTACCTGGCAGATGCTGGCTCCAATGCAGGCTACCGAAGCTTCCAGGCTGGTTCTCGCACCATCCTCCGTTACCGCTTTTACCTTCTCTGCCTCTGCGCCGGTCAGATTAATGACATATAAGGACTCATCCGGAGACAGCCGCAGCTCCACCTGATCCATATTCTGAATCACTTCGTAAATCTCCCGGAATTTGGATGGCTTGATTGCACCGCCGATCGGGTGATAGTGTACATAGAACAGACCCTCCTGCTTCTGCTTTCCGACCCATCTGCCCTCTGCCTGGGAACCGTCTCCTCTCTTGGTGATCTCCTGCTGTTTTACGGAAAGCTCCAGATCCTCACCAGATGCAAATACACCCTCCAGCTTTTCCAGATAAGCTTTCTTGTATCCCTCTTCTCCAAGCTCTGCCTGCATATAGCGCGTTCTGGCCTTTCCGCGATTCTCATAGTTTCCATAGGCACGGAAGGTTTCCCACATGGCACGGATATAATAAAGAATTTTGGATGGCTCCACCGCCTCTGCTACCTTTACGCCGAAGCGCGGATTGTTTCCCAGACCGCCCGCACTGTATACGTCAAATGTTCCATCCGGCCGTGCCGCAAATCCCAGATCACGGAAAGTCGCGTGCGGAACATTGGCCGGACTGTTTGAAAATCCCACCTTCAGTTTTCTGGGCATCTTCTCCATCTCAATAAAATTCATCAGATACTCACCGGCCGCTTCCGCATATGGCATTACATCAAAATATTCTTCCTCCACTCCGGAAAGAGGAGACATGGTAATATTCCGCGGAAAATCGCCGCCTCCGCCCATCGTCACGATTCCATGATCCAGAGCATGCTCCATAATATCATAGACCGCTGCCGGCTGCAGGTTATGAAGCTGCACGGTCTGGCAGGTAGTCAGATGCACCATATCGATCTCATGCTTTTCAATCGAATCCGCAATAAATTTCAGCTTGTCCTTGGAAATTCTTCCTCCGGCCAGACGCAGCCTCAGCATGCTGGCCTTGCCTCCCCGCTGTGCGTAGCTTCCGTATTTTCCGGAAAATCCTTTATAACTGTTTTTGTCTACTTCCCCGGCATAAAATGCTTCTGTTTTTTCCCGAAATGCTGCCAGGTTTTCCTTCCATACTTCAGGTGCTACTGTTTTCATTGATTTTCTCCTCCTTCAGATAATAAAATCTGATAAACATCCCTCCTGCTGATTCCCCGGTCCTTCGCCACGGCTTTCATGGCGCTTTTCCGGTCCATCCCTGCATTCAGGTAACGCTCCATGTGTTCTTCTATGGGAATCTCCTCCCAGGACTGCTGGTGCTCTTTTTCAATTTCCTTTACATCTTTTCCCTCTATGACGATCACGCATTCGCCCTTCGGCTCCTCCGTTTTAAACCGGGAAAGTGCCTCCGAAAAGCAGCTTCGGTAGGCCTCTTCATACCGCTTGGTCAGTTCCCGGCAGATTGCAATCCGCCGTTCCCCAAGAGCCTCGTAAAGCTCCTCCAGCGTCTTTTCCAGATGATGCGGCGCTTCATACACGATGATCGTCCTGGTTTCCTGCTTCAGTTCTTCCAAAATCCGCTGCCGTTCCTTTTTATCCGGCGGCAGAAACGCCTCAAAGCAGAAACGCCTTGTTCCCAGACCGGAAATCGTGAGCGCCGTAATACAGGCAGCCGGCCCAGGAAGTGAAGTCACCTCAATTCCAGCCTCATAGCACTGCTTTACCAGCTCCTCTCCCGGATCAGAAATCCCGGGCGTACCTGCATCGGTAATCAGCGCCAGATTCACACCTTCTTTCATCCTATCCACCAGATACCTGGCCTTCTCGATCTTATTATATTCATGATAGCTGGTCATCGGCGTTTTGATCTGAAAATGATTTAAGAGTTTAATACTGTGTCTGGTGTCCTCTGCCGCGATCAAATCTGCTTCCTTCAAGGTATTCAGCACTCTCAGCGTGATATCATCCAGATTTCCGATCGGTGTCGCACACAAAAACAATTTTCCGGCCATCTTTTCCTCCGTTTTAATATCCATATACGCTCCGGATCTCCTTCGAATAAACTCCCGGTTCCGAAAAAACAATTACCGGCTTTTCTACCTTCACCATCGAACGGCCTCCTCTCACGGCTTCGATCAGAACCATATTGGCATCTCGGTTCGCAAACGGATGAACAAACTTGATCCGTTTCGGTTCCAGCTTATATCGAGTCAGGACCTGAATGATCTCAATCAGGCGGTGCGGCCGGTGCACCAGGTAAAACCGTCCTCCCGGACGGACCAGACACGCCCCCTCCCGCACTACATCCTCCAGTGTACACAGCACCTCATGTCTGGAGATGGCCTTCATCTCTCCCGGATTTTTCAGTCCGTGCGCATCATTCATATAAGGCGGATTGGAGGTGACCACGTCAAAGGAAGACCGTGAAAACTGATTTCCTGCTTCTTTAATATCTCCCGAAACAATCTCAATCTTCTCCTGAAGTCCGTTTAAGCATACGCTTCTCCGGGCCATATCCGCCACTTCCTCCTGAATTTCCAGCCCGATAAAATGTTTTCCCTCGGTTTTCGCTTCCAGAAGAATCGGAATGATTCCGGTGCCCGTCCCCAGATCCAGGACCTGTTCTCCGGGCTTTACCTGAACAAAGCCGGAAAGCAGAACCGCATCCATACCAAAGCAGAATCCGTTTTTTTTCTGAATGATCCGGTACCCGTTCCGTTCCAGATCATCGATCCGCTCGTCTTCTTTTAAAAATCCGCCGTCCGGCAGCCTCCCCGCATCGGTCCCTTCACTCATGACAGCTTTGATTTCCCTTCCTTTTTCTCTAAAGCCTCCAGCGCTTTCAGCTCCTTTAACTCTGCATCCTGCGCCTTCTTATCTGAACCGTCCTTCTGTCCATCCTTCTGATTTTCCTTCTGCTTCTTCCTTCTCGGTTTAAATTTCAGCTGATCAACCCGATATTCCCGGATCTCCTTCTCATCATTATTTATCGTTACAAGCACCTTGACCAGCTGACGCAGCACATTGACACTGTGCACATCCCCCTTCAGCCCGTCGTCTGTGGTCACGAAATCGCCTACATTCGGCAGCTTGCTGTTCAGAACCTGATAGGTCTCTTCTTCATTTTTCAGACAGCACATCAGTCTTCCGCATACTCCGGAGATCTTGGTCGGATTCAATGACAGATTCTGCTCCTTCGCCATCTTGATGGATACCGGAATAAATTCGGACAGATAGGAATGGCAGCAAAGCGAACGGCCGCAGATGCCGATGCCTCCCAGGATCTTGGTCTCATCCCGGACGCCGACCTGACGAAGTTCAATTCTGGTTTTAAAAACGGCAGCCAGATCCTTTACCAGCTCTCTGAAATCGATCCGGCCATCTGCAGTAAAATAAAACAGCACCTTATTGTTGTCAAAGGTATACTCCGCATCGATCAGCTTCATTTCCAGACCTCTTTTGCGGATTTTTTCCAGACAGATCTTAAAGGCGTCTTTTTCCTTCTCTTTGTTTCTGGCCTCAATCGCCCGATCCTCTGCTGTAGCCATTCGGATCACCTGCTTTAAAGGCTGAACAACCTTGTCATCCGTCACCTCGCGGGTTCCCAGCACCACATAGCCAAACTCAATGCCTCTCGCTGTCTCCACGATCACGTTGTCTCCCTGCTGGATCGAAAGACCCGCCGGATCAAAATAATAGATCTTTCCCGCATTTCGGAAACGAACTCCAATTACCTTTATCATCTTTTAATTCTCCTTCATTACTAACAACATCAGTTCCAGAGCCAGCTCAGTATTGACGTTTGCATCCAGCCGGACTCTGGCTTTGTCAATGGCAGTGAGGATATTTTCCAGTCCTTCATAGCCGCTTTTCTCGCTGATCTCATTGACTGCCGTGTATTCATCCTTAAAGATCAGCAGGTTCACATCCTTTGTCACCTTGAACATCAGAACATCCCGATACCAGAACTGCATGAACTCCAGGCACTCATAAATATCAATGTTGTCTTCCTTCAGTTTCTTAATATAATTCAGAATTTCGGAAATATCCATGCTCTTCAGATTTTTCAGCAGATACAGCATCTCGCTGTGCATCAGCTTAAAATCTTCCGAGGAAGCCAGATGAATCGCCTTTCCCAGATTTCCTCTGGCAAATGCAGCGTAAATATCGGCATCCTGCTCCTTTACCTTCAGCTTTTCCATCAGATAATCCTTAATCACAGAATCCTTCAGAGGCTTCAGGTTCAGCTGTACGCATCTGGACAGGATCGTCGGAAGAAATGCGTCCGGGTTTGTGGTAATCAGAATAATCACCACATAGGACGGAGGCTCCTCGATGGTCTTTAACAGCGCATTCTGCGCCTGAACTGTCATCTTCTCGGCTTCATCTACCATATAAATCTTATAATCACTGCTGTAAGGCCGGACGGAAACCGTATCATTGATCTGTTTCCGGATATCCTCGACCCCGATACTGCCCGGCTTTTCATGACCTACATATATCAGATCCGGATGATTTCCGCTCAGCACCTGTCTGCAGGCATGGCACTGCATACATGGCTCTGCTTCGCCTTTTTCGCAAAGCAGACTCAGTGCAAAAGCATTTGCCAGGGACTTCCGGCCCATACCGGCCTCTCCGCTCATAATATAAGCATGGGAAACTTTATGTGACTTTATGGCTTTCCGGAGATTTGCTTTTATCGTTTCATGTCCCAGAATTTCTGAAAATCCCAGCATAAAAAATCCTCCCCTCGTTATACTTTTCCTAGTATATCATAAATTTTCTGCCTTGTATAGAAAGGTAAAAAAATGGATGCTGCAGAATCTCATCATACTGCAAGCATCCATCTTATTTTCATGCCTGTTTTGAAAGCGCACTGTCCAAAAGCTTTAAAAGCTCCAGAACACTGCAGAAGCTCTCTGCTTTTTCCTCCTCTACCCACATGAGCTTTCCCTGCCAGCTGGAATTCTGGCGAAACTGCACATGCAGAACAAAGGTTGCAAGCTCTCCTTTATTTGCAAGTACTTCATCCAATGTCAAAACGGGAACCGGAGGCTTCTCCCTCCGCACCGGTATTTCTGCCGCACTTTTTTTCTTTTTCTGAAAACTGCGATCCTTTGTAGAAGCCTGCGGATAATTGATCTGATTAAAAAACTGATCCAATATGGTAATCATTTGCCCGACTTTCTGAAATGGGACAGGCTTGGCACTATATTTATGAATAATTCTTCCGCCGAAATCTCCGTCCTCCATCTGATCCATACAGATACAGGTCAGATTGGGAGCTGCAATATTAATTCTGTATTGTCCCATAAATATTCTCCTTTTAATCTGAATGTTCTGAAATCATTGTTTTCCCCATCGATTGGGTGAGGCTCCGAAGCTCAGCTTTGATTTATCACTCTTAATTTCTGCAATAGATGACACGCAATACCGTATCTGAACTCTCTGGCTCGGATATTTTTCCCGGAATTTCGTATTGATTCGTTTAAAAGTAATCTCACAGTCTTCCTGCTTGATTCCCACCAGAAGCACCAGAAACTGATTCGGGCTGTACCGGGTATAAATATCTCCTCTTCGAAGGGAACGGCAGATGGAATCGCTCAGGTTTGCCGCCTGCTCCGCCACAACCTCCTCTTTTTCAAGTGGATTTCCCTTGCTGTCCGTCAGCGTACACAGCATCAAAAATACCGACTGACCGCTTCTCTCGATCATACGTGCAATAATCCGGTAGCTGTCGATAAAACTTGGGTAACTGCAGTAATAAGCCCCCGGCGTAAATTTTTTTTCACACAGACTGTCCTTGATATCTGTCAGCGTTCCCATTGCGTAATGGATCTGACCGCTCATGGCACGAAAACGTGCCAGCATTTTTTCAGAAGGTGACAGTCCCAGTTCCTCAAAAAACAACGTCGTTGCATTCTCATAGACCATCAGAGCTTCCTTATATCGGTTCATCGCCAGCAGACAGTCAATCTGAACCATCTGCCATTCTTCAAACGGATAAATTTCGATTGCGGCGCTGCACAGCTCCAGCATGTCTTCATACTGCCGCCGTTCCTTCATGAGACTGCAGGCTTCTCTCAGACAGTTAAAATAAATTTCTTTATAGTGAACACTTTCAACGGCAACCCATTCCTCATCTGCCATCATCGGAAGAAATTCACCGGAATAACTCTCACATACTTTTTTCAATGCAGGAAGACGTTCTTTTTTATCTTCCAGCTGCAAAGCCGCTTCTGCTTCCTGTTCAAAAACTTTCGCATCAATCTCAATATCCAGATGACCTCCAAAACGGTAGATTCCCTTTACTACCTTCACATAATCATCTGGAGGAATCATTGTCTCTTCCAAAAGTCTTCTTAACCGAAAAACAAGAATACGAAATGCATTCTTCGTATCCTGTGTATCGTCTCTGCCATATAAAGACTCAAGAAGCTGACTTCTCGGAATTCCTTCTTCTCCTGCTTTTAACAGCATCAGAAAAAGCTGCATGACTTTGCTGGTACTATTGCACTTTATTAAAAATGGTTCATCACCATATCGAAAAGACAGTCCTCCCAGCATACAGACCGAAAAAACCACATTTCCCTTTTCCATATTTCCCCTCATAAATGTTTGAAAATCAACAAGCACTTGATGTTTTTCATTATAAATCATTTCATTTTAGTTTTCAATATTCTTTTTGCCTTTTTGACCACATTCTTTTTTAATGAAAATCTCATTTTTCCGCGTTCATAACTCGAATTCGGAACCCTTTTAAATCCTCAGTTCCCTGAATGGAAAGGCCAAGCTTCCGATATTGCAGAAGCTTCAAAATCATTTCATCTGAAATTCGTTCTCCCGGTGTCAGATACGGGATTCCGGGCGGATACAGATAGACAAATTCCGCCGAAATCTCGTCTTTACAATCTTCCAGAAGCTTCACCTCCCCGGCAGCCTCCATGGCGTCCGAAATCCGAAATACTCTTTCCGGATCAACCGGCTGCTGAACAGCCGCCCAGTCAATCGCTTCTCGCTCTTTTTCCTTCTCCAGAACTTCATCCAGCTCCTGCAGAGCTTTTTTCAGCCGTTCAAAGCCTTCTTTCCGATCCCATAGACTGGTCAGTGCCAGTCCATATCGCGGTGCACACATTTCCAGTTCCAGATGTGCATGCTGCCGCATCCAGTCTCCCAGCCAGACACCACTCTTCTTGTCCGCCATAATCAGAAGTTTGGAAGCATCCAGATCATAGACACCGTTTTTTCCGATCTGTTCCGGACCGGCAATCCGGATATTCTGAAATTCGCTGCAGGAGCTTCGAAAATCCTGAAGCCTTCTGCAAAATTCCGATAAATCACTTCTTCCTTTCCCATTCATATATCGAATACAGTTTTCTATGGATGCCATCAGAACGTAGGACGGACTGCTGCTCTGATAAATGGAAAGATACCGGCAAATCCGCTCTCTGCGTTGGCCGAGAAGCGTTCCTTTCATATGAAGAATTGCAGTCTGGGTCATGGACGGAAGCGTTTTATGAAGACTTTGAATGACCACATCGGCTCCCTCCTCCAGCGCAGACACTGGAAATTCTCCTTTTCTTCCAAACGAAAAATGTGCGCCGTGCGCTTCATCCACCACAAGCGGAATTCCGTAACGGTGAACGACCTCTGCAATCCGTTTCACATCCGAAACTATTCCGTCATATGTAGGAGATACAATCAATACAGCCTGAATATCCGGATGCCTTTTTAACTGTTTTTCCACATCCTCCGGTAAAATCCCGCCTTGTATCCCCAATTCCGGGATGATTTGTGGATAAACGTATTCCGTTTCCAGTTCATTGAGGAAAACTCCATGATAAACAGATTTGTGACAGTTCCGGCTGATCAGAATTTTTCCTCTCCGATCTGTACAGCCGCAGACTGTGCTGAGAATTCCGCAGCTGCTGCCATTAACCAGATAGCAGCTCTCATCTGCACCGTATATATCAGCTGCCCATTGCATAGATTCTTTTAAAATCCCTTCTGCGTGATGAAGATTGTCAAATCCGTCGATCTCTGTAATATCGATGGTAAAGGGATTGGGAAATTCCATTCCCGGTACATCTCCTCTTCTCTTATGACCAGGCATATGCAGCGGATAGTAGTCAGAAGCAGAGTATTCCTTCAGACGCTCCAGCAACGTTTTTTCTAAATCGGCTTTCACACTTTCACCTCTTTCTTTTTCTCGAATCTCCCTTTATAATAAAATATACTCTCGAAATCTTTCTTCACCTGGATTTGTATGCAGCCTGCAGAAAATCAGCCACAAAGACGGATGCAGAAAAAACTCCGAGAACAGATTAAATGGGTATTTTACAATTTATACTTTACAAAGGGGGATTTTTCCAATGCGTACGGAAACCTTTAAAATGGAACGGCCCAATCTGGTCAAAGCCGGCGACAAGGTTAAAATCATAGAACGGCCCGGAACCAGCAGCTACAGCTATATCATTGACCCAGCTGTGGCCATGTCAGGATGCTTTAAAGCCCGGGAACGGATCAAATCGGAATACGGAATGGTCAAAGAAGTCCAGGAAAATGACCGCGGATTCTACGTGATCGTTGAATTTGACGAATAACCGTTTTCCGCTTTTCTGAACCTGCCGCCAAATATCAACCTTCAGGAAAAAAGAGTGCTTTGGCACTCTTTTTTCCTTGCTGTCTTGGCTATTTAAGAAGCTCCTCCCGGTCCGATAAACTTTACTGATCCGGATTCTCCTCCCGGTCCATTTCTGCCAGATTCCGGATTTGCTTCCACCGTGGGAATCTGCCCGGAATCCGGATACCCAGGGCCAACCGGTTCCGTAGGCGGAACAGTCGGTTCGTATCCCGGTCCCTGTGGATTTGCCTGCTGTGTCTGCGACGGCGTTTCTGCCGGTTTCACGGTTTTCGTTTCTGCCGGCTTTTCCGTCGGTTTTTCTACATGAACTTCAGACGGCCTTTCCGTCTCCGTTTCCTCCTTTAAATCCTCCTTGCTGCTCTCTTCGCTTTCGGATTTTCCGCCTGCATCTTCCTCCCGGCTGTCTGCTGCTACCTCTGTCTGAAGGGTATCAGCAAACTGAATCGGCTTTTCCGACAAAACCTTCCAGCTTCCTTTGCTGTATTCACAGGTTTTCACATAAGCGGTTACCGTATTTCCATCAACCATTACCAGTGACAGCAGCTCATTGCTGTCTTTATCCGAGTTTCCTCTGGACGCAGAATCGTCAATCACACGGACTGTTCCGTCCAGATCGATCACCGCAATCTGCCCATAACAGTTTTTCCAGCTGGTAGGTGTATATTCTCCGTAGATTTTCTGTTTTCCTTCAAAATAATATAGGTTCAGAATATTTCCTTCAAATCTCTCACTGATCTGCTCTGCCTGTGCTGCTCCCGGAGCCAGCCGATAGATCGCACTGTATCTGGTCCCATCTCCTCCCCGGTCGATATAGGCACTGTAATAAAGTGCACCGTCTGCCAGACAGAAGCTGTTGATTCCATAAGCAGATTGGGCTGCCAGTGTTTTGCTGCCTCCCGCTTCCCGTTTGTAGATCGCCTTCTTGTCAGAATTTTTCGTGTCAGCTTCCAGTGTATAGATGGTTTCCCCATACTTTCTTTCTGCCGGATATACCTCCAGTATTTTTCCTTCATCCAAACGATAAACCCTGTCACCTACAACCTGAAGGCCTTTTGCATCCCCCGGTGCCATATTTCCCATCGAATCGATCAGATAACAGCTGCCGTCCTTCACCTGGACACGAAATTGTTCTTCTCCGACCGCATACTGCGTTCCATGATCTGCCTTCTGGATCTGACCACCCGAAGCGTAATAAATCCCGCCGTCTTCCATCACCAGATAGCCGGTCACATTCTCCGCCAGAAGCTCCTTTACCGAATCTCCCGGCTTCATACGAAACAGTTTGTTGCACAGTTCCTGCTCGTCCTTGCTTAAGCTGCTGAGTGTCTGTGTGGTCACCTGTGGAAGATAATAAAGATAATCTCCATGAATCTGCATGGAATGTTCTGTTGTCATTTCCGGATTACTGGTGCCGCCAAGGAACTGTTCTTCCGTTTCCGTTGTCTTTCTGTAACAGATCGGTCTAAAACTTCCCGTATAGTTTGTGTCTGAACTTCGATAAGCCCAGAATACACGTCCCTTTACCAGACTGTCCAGATTCTGCAGATTATCCTCTCCAGTCAGCCCCACCCAGCCGGTATCCAGCTGAATATCTGTTAATGCTCCGTTTTCATCAAACAAAAAGACCTGACCATCCATGCTGACATCTTCTGTAGTCATATATCCATCCGGATTCAAATAATAAAGCTGATCTTCCCAGACCTTCCAGGTATCGGCTGCAAAAGTTCCATCCTCTTCCCGATACCGGCTTCCCTTCTCATCCGTAATCCAGCCATAAACATCCTCGGCAACAATCTCAATGCTCGATGTCGTTTCCTCTGAAGATTCCAGAGCCGCCCACTCGGATGAATCGCCCGCAATTTTTTCATAAACCGTAATCACGACCCATATTGCTGCAAATAAAGCAGCTAATGCGCAGATTACCATAATTCCGGCCCATATATAGGAAGTCCGGATTCTCCTCCTTTTTTTTCGTCTGCTGTTGTTATTCATTCTTTCACCTCAAATCTGCCCTTTATAACGTCATCAGACTTCTTTCTTATCCTACCAGACATTTCCTGCATGTACAAGAAAAAAAAGCTTACAAAAAACGACAGATTCGTTAAAAATAAAAAAAGCCGTTTTTCCTGATAAAATCAAGGAAAACGACCTCAATGAGCGTGCGGGGATTCGAACCCCGGACAACTTGATTAAAAGTCAAGTGCTCTACCGACTGAGCTAATACCCCATAAATGCCCAGAACCGGAATCGAACCAGTGACACGAGGATTTTCAGTCCTCTGC
>JBJELD010000090.1:0-7360 GCA_051878975.1 Candidatus Caccovicinus sp. | reverse complement strand
CTTGAAGAACTATACCGTGGTAACGTCAATCCCACGAAAAAAATGATTGACCCATATTTTTTTCAAAAAGTTGTAAAGTGGTGTAATGTTATTTTATAACGTAAAATTTTACACTTCTACCTTGTCATAAATATCCTGTAAAAACTGCGTATCCTGATGGAACCGCTCCTTGCTGGAGTTCTCCATCAGCATGGTAATGTACGGCTTCTGCTCCTTCACCAGCTTCATCAATGGTTCATAGTGGAACAGGCCCTCTCCTACATGGCGATATTTCTGGCTTCTGCCCTCAAATACGAAATCCTTCATATGCATCATGGAAATCCGGTCGCCATAGTAAGCAAATGCCTTGCTGATTACCTCTTCCTGACAATCTACCTCCTCCGGGTGAATCAGGTTCACCGGATCCAGAATGACTTCCACATTCGGAGAATCGATATCCTCCAGAAAACGCTTCATCATAGCCGGGCTGTACAGAGTGTGGTCAAACACACCTTCCACGCCTACGATCACGCCCAGCTTCTCCGCTGCAGCTACGATTTCACGGAAGCTCTTCAGCAGAAGCTGATAAGCGCCCTCGGTGCGGGTATCCGGAACCACCTTCATGTTCGGATCAAGCCGGCCGGTTTCCGTTCCAACCATGTCTGCACCTATTGCACGGGCATATTTTAAATGCTCGATAAAACGTGCAACCTCTGCCTGGCGCTTGGATTCGATCGGATGAGTCGGATTAATGTAGCATCCGAGAACCGCAACATGAATATCGTTTTTCTCCAGCTGAGAAGCAATATATCTGCCGAATCCGGCACTGTAATGTCCGGTAGAAAAATCGTAATTGGAAATCGACTTTTTGAAAGCCAGCTGCACCTGATGAATATTGTTCGCTTTAATTTCCTCAAACAGCTTCTCCATCTCCATCTTCGGACACAAATCGTGACAGCGCATACCAAATTGAATCATTGTCTTATTCTCCTTTTCTCCCATTCCTTATTCTTTTGCAGCCTTTCGGCAATTACTATTTCTTAATGAAATCCTCACGCATCGGCGTAAAAATATCCAGAAGCTTCGTATCCTCCAGAATCTGAACTCCGTGTACTACATTCGGAGCAACGTAATAGGTATCACCGGTAACCAGTACCTTGTCCTCCTGGCCTTCTTCCTGGTAAACCAGGGAACCGGAAACAATATATCCGATCTGCTCGTGAGGATGACTGTGCTTGGCACCCACTGCCCCCTTCTTAAACTGCAGTTCTACGGTCATGAGCTTTGGAGAATATGCCAGAATCTTCCGCACGGTCCCTTCTCCTGCCGTTTCCAATGGAATATTTTTGTTTTCTACATACATTTCGTCTCTCTTCTCCTTCCATACTTATCACCTCCAGATACAAAAAACGCTCTGGGCAGATTCTGTATTTGGTTATGTAATTACTTACAATTATATCATAGATTCGCATGAATGGGAACTGTTAAAAAAACTGATTGCATGACTAAGAAAATCTAATTGGCCTATTTATTTCAATCGAGTTATACTTAAATTTAAGGATTGCGGAAGTACGGAGTGCGGAGCAATCCGGTATCAGAGATTAAGAAAATGTACTCTCGGAATCTTTTCCTTGCCTGGCTTTGCAGCTGGTAAAAATTATCTCACAAATCCATGCACAATGAGATTCCGAAAGTACCCGAAAAGGAAACGGAGGTTTTGTTTTCATGGAAGGATTCCAAAACATGGTAAACGCCCAGCTGATCCTGCTGATTTATCTGATTGTCGGCATGTACTGCAGGAAAAAGGGCATGATTGACCCTGCAACCAAACAGAAAATCATCGATCTGATTTTAAAAATCACGCTTCCCTGTATGATTTTCAACTCATTCAACAAACCGCTGACACCGGATGTACTGAAAAAAACGGCTCTTGTTTTTATTGTAGCCTTCTGCATTGCCGTCCTCTCTTATATATGCGGCAAAATCCTGTACAACCGTTATCCGCCGGAACGAAAAAGTATTCTCCAGTACTGTACACTGGTCAATAATTCCGGATTTCTGGGCATGCCCATGGTATCTGCCGTATACGGTGCAGACGGACTGCTGTACGCTTCTATTTTTATCATTCCAAACCGGATCATGATGTGGACAGCCGGCCTCGGTTTATTCACCGAGTCGGATTTCAGGACCAAATGCAAAAATATCATGCTGAATCCGTGTATCATCACCGTATTTCTGGGACTGGCCAGACGAATTTTTTCCCTTCCTTTCCCGGAATTTCTGGACAAGGCAATCGGAAATATCGGTGCGATCACCTCGCCGCTTTCCATGATGGTGATCGGAACCATGCTGGTTGGAATCTCCTGGAAATCCCTGCTTGAACCCAGTATTTTCTACCTGTCTGCCGTCCGCCTGATTATCCTTCCGGTGATCGCACTGGTTATCATGAATATCCTGCATTTTGATCCGCTTTTGACCGGTGTTTCCCTCATTCTTACCGGCATGCCGGCAGGAAGCACCAGCGCGCTTCTGGCTGCCAAATACGGCGCGGACGAGGATTACGCTTCCCGATGTATCATCACTACCACGCTGCTGTCTCTGGTAACAATTCCGATCCTGATGCTGTTCATTTCATAACATTCCGGCAAAAAACCGGCAGAAACCGTTTCTTCACCGTTTCTGCCGGTTTTTCATCCTTCCTGATGCAATTTCCCGAACTGCTCCGGTCAGGACCCACTGCACATATAAAAACGATCACCATACACTCGCCTCCGCCGCATATACAAAGGCGGGAGAACGGCAATTACCGCACCAGACAAGGCTTCTTCGGAACGGCTACGCAGCCGTCTACGATCTGCAGCGGGGTATAACCGAAATCATGGCACATCTGTGCCACTCTTACCGAACCGCTCATGGTCCAGAAATGCGGGTCTGCCAGAATAATGTCCACAGCCTGGGACTCCAGAGAATGTCCTACCTCTCTCCAGTCGGTCGCTACGCCCTCAGCTCCGCACGGGTCCTCACAGTAGGTCAGGATTCCCTGCATGCCCTTCACATACTCTACTGCCTCCTCCAGCAGCCAGCCGCCGTTCGGATCCAGGTCGATTCTTCCCAGTCAAGCCCCTTGCTTTATAAAAGCTCACAGCCAAAGAAAAGCCATCCGGACTCACGCCCGGGTGGCTTTTCTTTGGTTGATACTATTACAAAAATATGGAAGATAATTTTATCAATAAGGAGGTTAAAAGAAAGGGGGTTGGGGGGGATCTTCCTTTTATGGGGAGATAAAATTATCATTTCTGTCCGTGATTAAAGTATAACGGATTTTGTCGAAAAAGTAAAATTAATAATAATTCTAGCGACTATTAGTTTTTCCGATTGCAATCCCGCATCAGGTAATCGGCGCCGGATTGAAGATGCACAGATCATTGTGGAGCTTATATTTTTCAGCAAAGCTCTGCTTTCTTCCGCTTGCCACATCAATGATCTCCATAAACAGCTTGGTACCGATATCCTGAATGGTAGCCTCTCCCGTCGCAACCGGTCCGGCATTAATGTCAATCAGATCCGGCCACTGCTCCTTCATCTCATTTCTGGAACATACCTTGATAACCGGTGCGATTGCCAGGCCGTAAGGGGTTCCGCGGCCGGTCATAAATACCTGAAGGCCAATGCCGGAAGCTAACTGGCACGGACCGCAGACAATATCACTTGCAGGAGTTGCCGCATAGATCAGGCCCTTCTTGGTTGGCTTCTCAGCCGGAGAAAGCACCTCTACGATCGGGGAAGTACCGGATTTTGCGATCGAACCCATTGCTTTTTCTACGATATTGGCAAGACCGCCCTTCTTATTTCCAGGGGTCGGATTGGCACTGCGGTCTACCTGCCCGGCATCCAGATAGTTGTCATACCACTTCATTTCAGCTGCCAGCTTCTTGCCTACCTCTTCATTGACACAACGCTCGCCTAACAGATAAACGCCGTCTCTTACCTCCGTTACCTCGGAGAACATGACGGTTGCACCGCCCTTTACCAGCATGTCTGCCGCGTAGCCTGCAGACGGATTGGCGGTTACACCGGAGAATGCATCACTGCCGCCGCACTGCATACCGATCAGCAGGTCAGACAGAGGCAGAGTAACACGCTTTCTCTGATTTAAGATTGCCAGCTTCTTATCTGCCATCTCCATCAGAGCCTTGATCATCTCATCAAAGCCCTTCTTCTCCTGAAGAATGATCACATTCTCCGGAGTAATGTCTGCTTCCTCACACAGCATGTTGACTGTAAATTTCTCACAGCCTAAGCCCACAACCATCAGCTGACCGCCGAAGTTCGGATGCTTGGACAGGTTGCGCAGTGCGCGGATCGGAACCTTTGCTTCCGGTGCATTGATTGCAACACCGCAGCCATATGCGTGATTGATCGGCACAATGTCATCTACATTCGGGTATTTGGGAAGCAGCTCTTTTTTCATTTTCTCTACTGCCACATTCAGAACACCGGTTACACACTGTACCGTTGTGCTGATGCCCAGAATGTTTCTGGTTCCTGCAGGACCGCCCCACGGATTGACATAGCCTTCCCATGTGGTAACCGGCGGATCTGGAAGATCCGTTACCAGATTGGTGGCAAACTTCATGTTGTCAACATCCGGAGGGGTTGGCAGATGGAGCATGAATTCATTGATCCAGTCGCCCTTCTTGATGTCGTCAATTGCATATCCCAGAACCACGCCGTAGCGGATGACCGGCTGATCCTTCGGGATATCACACAGCGCAATTTTGTGCGCCTGAGGAATGTCATTTCTTGCAATTACACCTTCCATGACTTCGGTTCCCTGCTTGATTTCATGAACCGCAATTGCAACGTTATCCTCGTCCTTAATCTTTACAAAAATAGGTGCTTTCAAGGTTTTTTCCTCCTTCTTTTTTTATCTGCCTATAGAATACCACATTTTTTATTATAAGTAAAATTAATAGTATTTCTACTTCTCTAAATTTTTTTAATAGATATTTTTCAAAAAACGAGATTTTTACCAGCCCGGGATGGCATTTCGTTGGCACATTTGCTATAATGTTACCAAGAATTCAAGCCAAAGGAGAGACTATATGGACACGAAATATCTGACCTATATCCTGACCATTGCAAAAAAGCAAAATATGACCAAGGCTGCCGAGGAACTTTTCGTCTCCCAGTCCTCTTTAAGCCAATACCTTTCCAAGCTGGAAAGCGAGCTTGGAACCCCGCTCTTTTACCGCAGCAAGGGCAAGCTGACACTGACGCCGGCCGGACAGCTGTACGTGCAGGCTGCTGAACAGGTGGTTTCCATCAAAGATCGTTTGTACCGAAGCATTCAGAACCTGGACAACCGCGGCCACATCACCATCGGCGTCACCTCCCAGTTTGGCCTGAAAATGCTGACCGAGCTGATTCCTCCCTTCAAGACCTGCTATCCGGATGTCACCATCGAGATCTCAGAGACCAATGTTCCGACTCTGACCCGGATGATCCTGGAGGAAAATATCGACTGCGGCATCATGGCACTGAACCAGATCGCGCCATTCAGCCCGAATCAGGTCGATATTCTCCGAAATGAGGAAGTATTCTGGGCAATCCCCAAAGCCCATCCTTATTATGCGAAAAATCCGGACCGGCCTGTTACCATCCGGGATCTTTCTGAAAATTTCAGCGAGGACAACATCCTTCTCTCGAAAAAAGGCTCTTCTCTGCGCTGCCTCACCGATCAGCTGATCGAATCGGCACAGATCATGCTGAGCACAGTCTGTGAAACCAACAGCATCATTGCCACCCGAAGCATGGTCGCCATGGGGATCGGCGCCGCTTTAATCGGATCCTCCTGCGTTGCAGATGAAGAGCACATTGCCTACTACTCTCTGGTTCCGCCGCTGTACCGCATGAACGCCTTCGTCCGACGGAAAAACTGGGTCATGAATGAGCCGGAGCATCATCTGAGAGACCGGATTCTGGAATACTTTCCGCAGCATGGCAGCGCTCTCTGAGCATCGTCATATCCTGCATATTTCTTTACCTGATGACAAAATCCCGGCAGGAACGAATCCTGCCGGGATTTTGTCACTTATATTTCTTTTTCATCCAATCAGGATTTCTTTTTACTGTGCTGCTAATTCATCAGCAATACCCTTAATGGTATTGAAGATTTCTTCATCATGAGCCTCGGAATCTGCCGGGCTTAAGTAATAAGGCATAACATCGATGTTGGAGATTGCTGCCTGAGCCTCCGGATCCGCCAGAATCTGCTGAACCAGATTATCATACCAGGTAATCACCTCGTCCGGAGTCTCCTTCGGGAAATAGAAAGAGTAATCGCAGTCCGGATATACTAAATCAACGCCCTGCTCTTTGAAGGTTGGAATGTCCTTGATCAGGTCATATCTCTCTTCGGTAGGAGCACCAATGCATGCAAACTGGCCGGATGCCAGATAATCCTTACAGCTTAAATATGCGCCTGGCATTAAGTCAACCTGTCCGGATAACATCGCTGCAATCTTGTCAGAGTTGGAACCAACGTCAACCAGGTCTAAGTCAATGCCGGCTGCCTTCTCAAATGCCAGAATCTCATAATAGGTATAAGCGCCAACCTCAGTACAAGCCTTTAACTGGCCAGGAGCTGCCTTTGCTGCGTCGATGAATGCGGTTAAGTCTGCATACTTCTCCGGATTTACATATAACTGCTGAGCCGGATTCTTTGCGAAGGTCGGGCCAAGCTTAAATGCGGTATAATTGTAATCCGTAACACCTGCAACGTTTGCCACATTAACCAGGTTATGGCCATACAGGAAGGTATGTCCGTCCGGAGCGGAGCCAAGTACCTGATTTGCTGCTACAGAACCTGCTGCACCATTTGCGTTTACAACGATGAAATCATGACCGGTCAGCTTCTTTGCATACTCTGCAAATACACGTGCAGTAAGGTCGGTATCTCCGCCTGCGCCTGCCGGAACTACGATAGAAACCGTGGTGGACGGCTCCCAGCTGGTTGCTGCGGTCTCTGCTGCCGCCTGAGTCTCACCAGAAGCTGCTGCAGTGGTCTCTGCTGCTGCAGGTGCTGCAGTGGTTGCTGCGGTATTGGAAGATCCGCCGCATCCTGCTAAACCGAATGCCATTGTGCCTGCTAAAACGGTTGCCAAAATTCTTTTCTTCATATTTTTTTCTCTCCTTTTTCCGGGCGGCTATAGCCGCCCTATTTTCCCCTATATATAACCCTGCCCGAAAAGGGAAGGTATATATCATGTACAAAAAACGGTTTCTTACGCTTTCTTCTTTGCAAGATAAGCGCGATATTCTTTAAATAAGGACCAGATCAGTACTGCAACTGCGATGAAGAAGAATACATCGAAGATCG
>JBJELD010000089.1:0-7402 GCA_051878975.1 Candidatus Caccovicinus sp. | reverse complement strand
ATCTAAATCTATCATTCCCAAAGGCAGTTGCTCTCAACCCTCCTTTATGATATATTCTAATAATTAAAATATTGGGCTAAACCAGCATATCCACCTTTTTTGTGGTATTTCTGACTTGGTCCTATTATAACTCATTCGTCCGCACGATACTCAATCGCCGGCGCCGCTACAGAATTGGCAAATCCGGTGATCGGTACCAGAGCGCCGGCGCCGCCCCATTTAACAATCTTCGGATAAATTCCAAATCCGGTCAGAAGAACGCTGGCAAAAATCAGCTCCAGCTGCATCCAGGCCTGCGCAGCCTCTTTTTCCATTCCGCAAAACCGCATCATCCCGTTTACCGACAGCTGACCGATCAGGCAGATGGTTCCTCCGGTTATAAATGCCTGGAGCATGCTTTTCCAGAGCGGATACGTCGGTGTAATCTCTTTCACATAGGCATCGTATTTCTGCTTATTCACTTCCATATAGTACGCTCTCCTTTCGCTCTTCTTTCGCGTTCCTGTTTCTTTCCTGTCTTGTCCCGGTCCCGTTTTCCTCTCCGCCTACTTGCTGTTAAAACCACAAAGGAAATAGGTCAGCGAACCAACCATTTTTCCGGCTGCAACCGCCAGTATTATATACTGAAATCCGGTCGCCAAATGAATTCTTCTGGTCAAAACCGGCAAGGTATTCAGGGTTTCTGCAAGCGACATAACGAGACATCCTACAAAAATTCCTACCGCCAGGCCGAAGACGGCAAGGCCGATGCCGCCGAACAGACTGCCCAGAGGAATCGGAAATTCGTACAGATCCACGATATTTCCGATGGCTCCCCCGGCAATGATAAAGGTTTCATAAAGAAGCACGTGCTTCCTGGTATTCGTTTTCCCGATCAGCCGCGGAAAAACTCCGATCACTGCCAGGAAGGCAAAAATACCGGCTGCAATAATGCCTCCGGCCGCCAGGCCAAAGCTGGCGAGAAACAGCAGCCGAAGCATTTGTGAAACCGGAATTCCCAGATTGGAAAATGCTCCCAGGCACGGAAGAACTGTCGAACTTTCAGGTAACATCCACCTCTTTCTCCTTTCTGCCCTTATTCTGAATCAGCGTTTTGCAGATATTATCTTCGTACGTTCTCATTTCCACCTCAAGCGGCGTCGGATCTGCCGTAAGCTGCCATTTCATAAAATGATTAAAGAATACCAGAATTCCCACAGACAGCCCGATGGAATACGATGCCTCCAATACAGTAAAGCCTCCTGCTTCCTGCCCCATAACCAGACGATACAGCTCCTGAAACAGGGACGGCACATCCGCATCATTATTAAAGGTCATAATGGCAAATGCCGCACCGCAGAAGCTGATCACGCATACGACTGCCGCCTTCAGCCACTGCCAGAGGCGCCTGGGCGGTCTGGGCGGCATATAATCGATAATGTAATCCACCTCACCCAGATTGGAAATCTGTGCTTTCGGATCCAGCTCGCTGATTTTTTTGATTACATCCATCGTGTCCTCTACAAAACGTTTTTCTTTCTTCTCGTGAATCGTCTTGACCTTCAGACTGCTGCATTTGCTCTGCAGCACCGGATCCTGGCAATAAACGACTGCCACATCCTTCAGCTGTACATCCTTGTTCTGAACCTCGGTAATCTGATTCATTTTCAGATAAACCTGTTTTCCCCCGCCGCTCTCCTGGCGGCCCTGACTGCCGCTCAACAGCTGCCTCCTCTCCAGACGCTGTCCAGAAGCTGTCCGGCCAGCCAGCCGTTTTCAAACAGACTGCCGCCTGAAGCCAGCTTACCATTGTGAACCAGCGTACCGCCGTCCATAGCTCCCTGCGGAATACCAAACAGCAGAACCCAGATAACGGCACAAATACCGCCCATGCATAAAACCAGCACGATCACACCTAAAATAAATTTCAGAGAATCCATTTTCACACCTTCTTGACTTTTTTCATCCTTTTCCAGTATGTCCGGGTTCTCAAAAACTATGCATGACTTGTATCAGATCATTTTTTCTCTCATGGATTTTAATATTTTCTTTTCCAGACGGGACACCTGCACCTGAGAAATGTGAAGCTCTTTAGCTACCTGGCTTTGTGTCTGATTTCCGAAATACCTCCGGAGAATGATCTCCTGATCCCGCTTCTCCAGTCCGTCAACCAGCTCTTTTAGCACCATGGAATTCAGCAGCTTTTCCTGTTCCTGGTTTTCCTCCGGCAGCCGATCGATCAGGCAGACGCCCGGCTCATCATTGTAATGCGCCGGACGGTATAAAGACTCCACCTCCGCCGCCGATTCAATGGAAGCAGCCACCTGCTCACAGCTTTCTCCCAGCACTTCTGCAATCTCCTCAATCGTGGGATCCCGGCCAAGCTTCAGACTCAGATCCTGCCGGACCGCATTTACCCGAATTCCCAGTTCCTTTAAAGAACGGCTTACCTTGATCATGCCGTCATCTCGCAGAAACCGCTTGATCTCTCCTGTAATCATCGGAACGGCATAGGTAGAAAATTTCAAACCCAGGCTCAGATCGAAATGATCCACGGCTTTCATCAGTCCGATAGAACCAATCTGAAACAGATCCTCCATCTCACATCCTCTCCGCTCAAATCTGCGGACAATGCTCCAGATCAGTCCCATATTTTCAATCACCAGACGGTCTCTGGCTGCTTTATCCCCTTCGTGAGCCATTCGAATCAGCTTCATGGTCTCATCCATGGGATCAGCCTCCTATCCGTTTTGTCATTCGGACCATAGTCCCTTCGCCCGGCCGGGATTCCACCTCCAGGCTGTCCATGAAGGCTTCCATAAAAGAAAAACCCATTCCAGAGCGCTCGCCGGTTGCGTCCGACGTATACATGGGCTCCATGGCCTGCTTCAGATTGGGAATCCCGATTCCCTGATCCCGGACAATAACCGTAAGCTCACTTCCGGTAATGGAAGCCTCTATGTACACAATTCCCTGCCGATTCCCATAGCCATGAATAATGGCATTCGTAACAGCCTCTGAAACGGCCGTCTTGACATCATCCATCTCCTCCAGTGTCGGATTCATGCGGCTCATAAAAACCGCCACCACCACTCTGGCAAATTCTTCATTTTTCGAGAAGCTGTCCATTTCCAGACGAATCCGATCTGTTTGTGCAATTGTTTGTGCAATTTTTTCCTGCTCCATCGCCTTTTTCATCCCTTTCATCCTGATTTTATTGCGGCGCGCCGGCTAATGCGCCAGCGCCGCCTCCTTCGTCTCAAAGCAGGGAACCAGTCTTGCCAGTCCGCCCACACTTAAAATCCGGTTGATCTGCGCCCCCGCTCCGTAAAGCGCCACGCTTCCTCCGCTTCCCGCCATCTGCTTGTAGCGGTTTAAGAGAACACCGATGCCGGAAGAATCCATGAATTCCGTTTTGCTGAAATCAAAAATGATCCGGCTGATATAGTTTTCCGACAACAGCAGATCCGTTTCATACCGGAGATTCCGGCAGTTGTGATGATCCAGCTCCTTAGGAAGATGAATAACCAGAACCTGTCCTCTGGCCTCGTAGGTAAATGTATTCTGATTCATATGTGCAAGCTCCTTTCTGCTGATAAATGAAACACGCTGCCGTTTTTGACTGCTGCAGCTGAATAAAAAAAGAAAGAACACAACGAAGATGTTTTCTCTTCTGTAGTGTTCTTTCCATAAAACGCTCTTAATAGCCTCTCGCTTCCTGCGCCTGTACGGCCTGGTCGCTTTCCGGATACTCGTCAAGAATCTTTCCGAACCAAAGATTGGCCTGATCCGTGTTCCCCAGCTCCTGATAAGCGCGTCCGAGCAGATACATGGCCGACGGATTGTCCGGCTTTACTTCCAGGCTCTTTTCATAGTAGGAGACGGCAGCCTCCAGATTGCCGCCGTTCCAGGAGGACGTTCCCAGATCCTCCAGAGCCTGATATCCGCTGGTCATCATATCTTCCGTAATGGCATTCACAATTCCAAGCACCGTCTCATCCGTAATCAGAGACGCATCCAGCGTACTGTAAAGCTGCGCTGCCGCCATCAGATCCTCGCCGCGATAAGCCTGAAGAATCCCGATAACCGTCTGATACTGGCTGACCACAGCCAGATTGTCTTCCTCAATGGAGGAAAGCTGTTCCTTCATCTCATCCGCCTGAAGCTTCAGCTCCTCATATTCCGAGGTTTTAGCAGACAGCTGCTGATTCAGACCGCTGATTTTCTGACTGTAGGCAATCAGCTCCTGATTATGCTCTGTATTTAATGACTTCGTCTTTGCCGGCATGACCAGGAAAAAGATCACCGTCATACCGATGATCAGACCGGCGATAATATTCAGGATGCTCCCCCAGCCGGTATTTTCTTTGTAGTCCGGCGGAATGATCAGATCATCATCCTCCATCTTCCGGTGGGAAAAGGCATTTTTCAGCTTTTTCTTTTCTACCTCTTCCCGTCCGGTATTCTGCTTGACAATGGACATATACCACTGTGCCTTCGGATTGTTCTTATCGATCTGGAGAACCCGATACAGGGATTTTCCCGCTTTTACATAATCTTCCCTGGCCATATAGATCAGCGCCAGAAGGATGTGCGCTTTCACAAAACGCGGATTGGAATCCACCACCCTCGCCAGCTGCAGAACGGCCAGATCCTCATTTCCGTTCTGAGCATGATCCAGCGCCTGATTGTAGGTCCGCACCATCTGACTTTCCCGTTCCAGCTGCCCCGGCTTTCTCTGAATTTCACCCAGATACCGGTCCGCCGGATTATCCTTCGGGTGCAGATTCATGCTGATTACCCACTGGACCAGTGCATCGGCTGTCTCTCCCATCTCATAGAAGATCAGCCCGAGAAGATTTCTGGCATCCATCTGGTATTTGTCAAACCGGAGACTCCGTTTCAGACATGCGACAGCACCGGTCAGATCCCGGATTTTTGCCTTCTCTAATCCCAGATTGTAATAGCTGTTTGCAATCTGGCGATTTCTTTTTACGTAATCCATTCGTTTTTATTCTTCCTTCATTTCCTTCATCATTTCCATCATGATGTCGGTCATATCCGTCAAATCACTTTTTACAATGGCGTCCTCCACCTCTTCCACTTCCAGACTCGGCTTAAAACGCGCGATTTCCTCTTCAAAATTGATCATGTTTCCTCCTGAAGCTTTGCCTTGATTTCTCCGATCAGATAGAGTGAGCCTACACAGAACAGATAATCCTGCTCCTGCTTTTCCTTCATCAGAAATTCCAGTGCATGAGAGGTGTCGGGAAAGCATTCCGCCCGGCAGCCGGTCTCTTTTGCAAAGCAGTCAGCCAGATTTTCGGCAGCACAGCCCCGCTCATTCTGCATCTGAGCTACCACAGTCAGATCCGGCTTTAAATCTGCCAGAATATGAACCATATCCCGGTAATCCTTATCCGCAACCGCAGCAAACAATAGAAGAATTCTTCCGTTTTCTCTGCTGCTTCGCCTGGAAAGAATTTCTTCTGCCGCTTCCACAAAGGCCCGGATTCCTCCGGGATTATGGGCGCCGTCCAGATAAATTCCGGGACCTGCCTGCTCCATCCGTCCCGGCCAGACCGCATGCTCCATTCCCTGAAGAAGAAGTCCGGTCCGCTCCCGTTCTACCGCACCCAGACCGATCAGCACCCGAATCGTCTTCCATGCCAGCGCCCCGTTGTCTGCCTGATAAGGCGCCGCAAAAGGAATGGAAATCTCATCCCAGGTTTCCCGAAGAATCATTCTCAATCTTCCGCCTGCTCCTCTGGTAAGGCGGAACTCCTCCCGGCTTACCGGAAAACAGGGAGCATGCATCTGCCCGGCGCGGCTCCGGATCACATTTGCAGCCGTCTCCTCGTTGGCATCAAACACGACCGGAATCCCTTCCTTGATAATTCCGGCTTTTTCCCCGGCAATTTTTTCAATCGTGCTGCCCAGATACTGCATGTGATCCAGGCTGATGGAAGTGATGACCGAAACCAGCGGACGCTCCACCACGTTGGTCGTATCCAGCCTTCCTCCCAGACCGGTCTCCATGATCCAGAAATCCACCTTCTGCTCCGCAAAGAGAACTGCTGCCATATAAAATAAAAATTCAAAAAAGGTCGGATGCCTCCGTCCTTTTGCAGTCAGCGCCTCTGTCGCTTCTTTCACTTTCTGAAAGCTTTGGGTGAACAATTCCTCGTCCACCAGGTTCCCGTCCAGCAGGAAGCGCTCCCGAATCTCCACCAGATGCGGAGAAACAAAGGTTCCCACACGGTATCCGGCGCTGGTCAGAGCCTGCGTCAGATAAGCACAGACCGAACCCTTGCCGTTCGTTCCTGCCACGTGGATCGTGGGAATCCGCCGATCCGGATTTCCCAGGTATTCCAGATAAGTTCTCACATCTTCCAGCGTATTCTTTTCCCTGGTCCACATGGGAATCTGACTTAAGTATTCTTCTGCGTTCATAATGTCCTCCGGTATATGTTTTATTATAAAGGTTCCTGCCGGATTTTCAACCAGATTCCTTCGTGAAAAATCGGCATGCCGCGACAAAACCGGAGGCACCTTTATGCTCCGGCGCGGGTTCCGTCCGGAACATTTCCGCCGGAATATTTCCGGTCAGGAAGCTGCGCCAGCACGATCGCGCCGAACATCACCGCACAGCCAAAGAGCTGTCTTCCGCTCAGCTTCTGACCCAGAATGATCCAGCCGGCCAGCACGGAAATGCTGGATTCCAGACTTAAAATCAAAGAGGAGATCGTCGGATTCATTCCTTTCTGCCCGACGATCTGCAGGGTATAGGCCACACCGCAGCTCATAACGCCGGCGTAGAGAATCGGCAGCCAGGCCGCCAGGATGTCCGATACCACCGGATGCTCAAACAGAAACATGGCCGCGGCAGATAAAATTCCTGATACAAAAAACTGGATGCAGGACATTTTTACTCCATTCACCATCGGAGAAAAATGATCAATTACCAGAATATGCAGCGAGAACAGGATGGCGCAGATAAATACCAGGAAATCTCCTTTTGATATGGAAAAGCTGTCGCCCTCCATACACAGAAGATAAAGTCCGGCCACGGCCAGCGCCACGGCCCCCCAGATTGCCGGTCCGCATTTCTTCTTCAGAAAGATGCCAAGAATCGGCACGATCACAATATAGCAGGCGGTGATAAATCCGGCCTTTCCCACCGTTGTATACTTCACACCGAACTGCTGGAAGTTGGATGCCAGACACAGCATAATGCCGCAGCAGATTCCTCCCTGAATCAGAATCTTCCGGCTTTCCCGCTTCTCCTCTGCCGGCCGGGCGGAATCCTCCCGGCCGAACAGAAGGATCACCGGGATCAGTACAAGTCCTCCGATGATGCTTCTTACTGCATTAAAGGTAAAAGGTCCTACATAATCCATGCCAACACTCTGGGCCACAAATG
>JBJELD010000088.1:0-7568 GCA_051878975.1 Candidatus Caccovicinus sp. | reverse complement strand
TTTATCCGGCTGCTCTTTTCTGTTGGCTGAATCAGATGCTTTCCTTAAAAATTATGCCAAAACCTGACAAAAGAAAGAAATGAAAAAAATAATTGACATTCCAAAAACATTATGTTAAAAGGAAAATATTACACGCATACGAAGAGGTATCTGCTTTTTCGTGTGCGTTTTTTATTGGAGAAAATAGTAAAAATTACCGAATTGGCCGCTGCCAATCATTCTGAAAGGAGAACATTTTATGAGCAAATTTGAGCGAAATGAAAAGGCGCGCTGGAGATATGTTTCGGAAAAACCCCGGATTTCAACTGAGCGTGCCGAAATCTGGACAAAATCTTATCAGAAAACAGAAGGAGAACCCGCTCCGATCCGGGCTGCCAAAGCCTTCCGCGATACCTGTGAGCAGATCGGATGCTATATTTTTGAGGATGAACTGATCGTAGGCGCCGTCGGCGAATTTTTCAAATGCGGAATCCTGACTCCGGAATTTTCCTGGAAATGGGTAAATGAAGAGATGGATACCTTCTCAGGCCGTCCGCAGGATCCTTATGTGATGACACCAAAGCAATGTGACTTTGTCCGGCGGGAAATCTTCCCTTACTGGAAAGGGAAATCCCTGGAGGAAGCCTTTCTGGCCCGACTTCCAGAGGAAACTGCTGCAATCTGCGTGGATACCGGCATTGCAGACAGTGATTCCAAATGGCGTCAGGCAGTAGGAGAGACCACCCCGGATTATCAGGATCAGCTTTTTCCAAAGGGCTTTGGAAAAATCAGACGGGAGGCCGAGGAAAAGCTGGCTGCCCTGGATTACACTTCTAAGGAGAGTCAGGAACAGCGGGATTTCTACCGTTCTGTCATCCTTACCTCAGAGGGTATCATCACGCTGGCTCACCGCTACGCAGCGAAAGCCCGCCAGCTGGCAGCATCCGAGTCATTGGAAAAGCGAAAAGCCGAGCTTCTCAAAATTGCGGACATCTGTGACTATGTGCCGGAAAATCCGCCCCGCACCTTCTATGAAGCGATCCAGTTCGTCTGGTTCGTCCAATGGGGCGGAATCATCTCCGAAAATCCTCTTTCCCTGAATCCGGGACGCTTTGATCAGTATATGTATCCATATTATCAGGCGGATCTGGATGCAGGACGCATTACCCCGGATGACGCCCTGGAGCTGATCGAAGCCCTCTGGATCAAATATTCCACCTGGGTGTGGACCATTTCCTCCAATACGGCCGGATATTTTGCCGGATACAATCAATTCCAGAACCTGACGGTCGGCGGAAGAAAATCCGACGGAACAGACGGAACCAACGCCATCTCTTATATGGCTCTGAAGGCTACAGAAGAAGTAAAGACCCATCAGCCCGGTCTCTCGGTCCGCATCAGTCAGAACTGTCCGCGGGAATTTCTTGATGCCGTTACTCACCTGATCGCCCAGGGCACCGGTTTTCCGGCCGTTCACAGCGATGAATGCGGATATAAAATGCTGCTGCAGAACGGAATGCCGCCGAAGGTTGCCCTGGACTGGAATAACTGCGGCTGCGTGGTTCCCCATAACCGGAAGGCCAGCGAATGGACTGCTGCCGCCAACTTGAATTTCGGCACAGCACTGGAATGCGCCATGAATCAGGGCATTCAGCGCATGACCGGAAAGCAGGTGGGCCTTCCAGAAAAGAAGGCAGCCGAATTCACCTCCTACGAAGAACTGGAACAGGCGTATTACCGGCAGCTCGCCAATATTATCCGGCACACGGCAATCGCCACCATCGAAGCGCAGCGTCTTCATGAAGTCATGGTTCCCCGCCCCTTCCTTTCCTCTCTGCATGAGCATTGTATGGAGTCCGGAAAAGACCTGGCAAACGGCGGCGGCCTTTACAATGTGGGTCCGGTCATGACCGGAATCGGCCTGGCCTGCATGTCCGATGCGCTGGCGGTCATCAAAAAACTGGTTTTTGAGGAAAAGAAGGTTTCCATGCAGACACTCTGTGACGCGCTGGATGCAAACTGGGAAGGGTATGAGGAATTGCGTCAGTTGGCGCGCTCCTGCCCGAAATTCGGAAATGATGATGACTATGTAGATTCCATTGCCGTCAAGATGGCCAACTTCTATTACGAAGAGGTACACCGCTACCTGGACTGCAACGGAAAACCATTTTTAAGTGCCTTTATGGGAATCTCCAACTATATTCCGACCGGACGTATTGTGGGCGCCACCCCGGACGGCCGAAAGGCCGGAGAGCCGCTGACCGAAGGCGTATCCCCCTATGCCGGAAGCGACAGGCAAACTCCGATTGCTGCCATGCGCTCCGCCGCCAAAATCGTTCACGATATTCACAGCGGCGGCACACTGTTAAATATGCGTCTCGGCAAAGAGCTGGTGGAAACGAAACGCGGACAGGCCAATCTGGGCGCACTGCTTCTGAGTTACTTTGCCCTTGGCGCCTTCCATGTGCAATTTAATATTGTCAGCAACGACATTCTGCGGGATGCCCAGAAACATCCGGAAAACTACAAGGATCTTCTGGTCCGGGTAGCCGGCTACAGCACACAGTGGGTCAATTTGTCACGGGAAATGCAGGAAGCCATCCTCGCAAGAAACGAGCACACCAGCTATTCCTGAATCCTGTTTTTAGGCGCCGTCTGAAACCGCCGGAAAGGGAAATGGATCTGCAGATACCATCTCCTGCATGCTTCCGGAAAGCGGCTGCAGCATCCGGCGTCCTGACTGACCAAACCATTATGGAGGATTGAGATATCTATGAGTACACAAGGTACGATTTTTCAGATTCAGAATTTTTCGGTCAATGACGGCGACGGAATCCGCACCACCATCTTCTTTGCCGGCTGCCCTCTGCGCTGCCGCTGGTGTGCCAACCCGGAAGGGATGACTTGTGAAACCAAGATTGCCTTCCATACAAACCTCTGCATAGGCTGCGGCCGCTGCACCAGCGTCTGTCCGTCTCATATCAAAGCGGACCTGAATGATAAAGATGCCCGTTCCCGCTGTATCCGCTGCGGAGCCTGCGCAAAGGCCTGTCCCTCCGAAGCCAGAACCCGCTATGGTCAAACCATTACCCCAGAGAAAATCTGGTCAAAGCTGGAGAAAAGCCTGTCCGTTTTCCGCTATTCCGGAGGCGGTGTCACCTTGTCCGGCGGAGAACCCACTTTCCAGGCGCAATTTTTGAATGAACTGACGAAATGTCTGTATGATCATGGCCTCAGCCTGGCGCTGGAGAGCAGCGGGTATTACCAGATGGAGCCGGTCCGCCCCAGCCTGGAACGGATGGATCTGATTTTTACAGATATCAAGGTCATGGATGAAAACGCCCACATCCGCTGGACCGGAAAAAGCAACCGGCAGATTCTGGCAAACGTGAAAGCCTACCAAAACCTGCCGGCAGATATCGTCATCCGGGTTCCTGTCATCCACGGCGTCAATGCTGACCCGGAAAATATCCGGCAGACTGCCCGCTTTGTTCATCAGTATGTTCCCAAAGCCAGGATGGAGCTGCTCCCCTATCATACTCTGGGGCTGGCCAAATACCAGGCGCTGGGACTGCCTGTTCCTCCGTCCGAATTTTCCGCGCCGTCCAGAGAAGAGATCGAACAGCTGGAACAGCTGATCCGCCGGGAAGACGTTTCTTTGTTCTCTTCCCGGTAAAATCCTGATTACCTGTTCTTCTTTTCCTCCAGCCGCAGATGTTCGATCTCCGCGGCTGTTTTTTCATCCACGTCGCGAAACAGCAGATTTTCTTTTTTCGGGATCCTCTCCAGAAATCCCTCCCGGATTTCCTGATTGGTCCGCTCAATCTCTTCCTTCAGGTCGCTGGCCGACATCCGATAGGCGCCCTGACCCATAATAATCACCTGCTCCAGTCCGTCCGATGTGGCTACCGTAACATCGTATTTCTTTCCAAGCTCATGCACCGTCTTTTCAATATACTGATCCGCCGTCTCTGCCTCTTTGGTATAGACCACATAGATATTGTGATACTGCTGAATTTCGCAGACATGTCCCTGTACCCGGTACGCATCAAATACCAGGATCAGATTGCATTGACGGAAGCCCTGATAATTACAGAGAATGTCCATCAGCCGCTGTCTGGCTCCGTCCAGACTGGCCTTTGCCAGCTCCTTTAATTCTTCCCAGGCAAAAATAATATTATAGCCATCCACCAAAAGGTATTTTTCCTTCGGCTCCGGCCTTTCCCAGGTCCTTTCCCGGAGCACCGGCCGGCCGGCTGCTGCCCTGGATTCCGCCATCTGGCGGCTCCGCTTCGTTTCTCCGAAGGTACGCCGAAAAATTTCCTCCAGTTCCTTGTCATCCTCCAGCGAACCACTGTAGCCTCCGAAGCCGCCGGTACGTCCGGCGCCGCCTTCAGCCGACGGGCGCCGTTTTTGCTGGCGGTCTCCATCATCCGTCTGCTTCCTGCCTTGTTCGGCTCTCTCCCTGTTTCGCTCCGCATCTGCTTCTCCCAAAGAAAGACCGCCGTCAATATGCATATACTCCTCCACCTGATCCCACGGGACCACAAACCCGGCTCCGTGAGAACAGAACACGGACCCGGTCGGATTTTCCAGATCACTTTCCGGATCGTACCCGGAGCGCTCTGCCACATCCTCCGGATTATGACAGAGATCATAGCCCTTCATGGTGCAGAACAGCTTTCCAAGCCCCTTCGTGTAGGCCGCTACCTGAGTCGGATAACCGCTCATTTCCACGGCCGGAACACTTCCGGTCAGAACAGACTGTCCATTCTCCACAAACGGCGGCTCAAAGGTTCCGCTCATTTTCTGGATATCCGTCATCGCCCGCCCGATCATCTCCTGCGGTACCTCCAGACGGAACGTATAGTAAGGCTCCAGCAGCGCACAGCGTGCCTTCATCAGACCCTGCCGCACTGCCCGGTAAGTGGCCTGTCGAAAATCGCCGCCCTCTGTATGTTTTAAATGCGCCCGGCCGGCAATCAACGTAATTTTCATATCCGTGATCGGCGCTCCTGTCAGAACACCGCGATGCGGTTTTTCTTCCAGATGGGTCAGAATCAACCGCTGCCAGTTCCTGTCCAGCACATCCTCGCTGCAGGCAGCCGCAAACTGCAGCCCGCTTCCCCGCTCTCCCGGCTCCATCAGAAGGTGTACTTCTGCATAATGCCGCAGCGGTTCAAAATGTCCGATTCCTTCCACCGGTTCCAGGATCGTTTCCTTATATACGATATTTCCCGCTCCAAACTGCACGTCCACCCCAAACCGTTCCCGAATCAGATTTCGCAAAACGTCGATCTGCACCTCGCCCATCAGCTGCGCGTGAATTTCTCCCAGTTCTTCCTTCCAGACAATGTGGAGCAGCGGTTCCTCCTCCTCCAGCTGCCGCAGCCGGGACAGCATCACATGCACATCGCAGTCCTCCGGGAGCTGAATGTGATAAGAAAGCACCGGCTCCAGAACCGGCATTTCCGAGGCTTCTTCCCTTCCCAGTCCCTGACCGGCATAGGTTTTTGTCAGACCCATCGCCGCACAGATGGTTCCGGCCGCTGCCTCGTTGACCGTCTCATATTTCGCGCCGGAATAAATCCGGAGCTGATTGACCTTTTCCTCTCCGTCCGGCATATCCTTGACCTTCAGACTCCCGCCGGTTACTTTCAAAAAGGTCATCCGATTCCCCTGCTCATCCCGGGAAATCTTATAGACCTTCGCGCCGAACTCTTCCGGCCACTTCTTCTCTTCCGTGTAACATTCCAGGCCTTCAAGAAATTCTTTCACACCGGTCAGCTTTAATGCAGAGCCAAAGTAGCAGGGAAACAGTTTTCTTTCCCGAATCATCTGCCGCACGGTTTCCAGCTCCAGCGTTCCTTCCTCCAGATACCGTTCCAGAACACGCTCATCACATACCGCCAGATTTTCCAGAAACTCCTCCTCTGCCGACTCCCAGCAAAACTCCGAAAAATCCAGGCAGCGTTCATCCAGCCGGTCCTGCAGCTCTTCCAGAAGCCGTTCCCGGTCGGTTCCCTCCTGATCCATCTTATTGATGAATAAAAATACCGGAATCTGATAGCGCTCCAGAAGCTTCCAGAGCGTCAGCGTATGGCCCTGTACGCCATCCGCCCCGCTGATCACCAGAACCGCATAATCCAGCACCTGCAGGGTCCGTTCCATTTCCGCAGAAAAATCCACATGCCCCGGCGTGTCCAGGAGGGTAACCTCCATATCTCCGATCCGGCATTCCGCCTGCTTGGAAAAAATGGTGATTCCTCTGGCCCGCTCCATCTCATCCGTATCCAGAAATGCATCTTTGTTGTCCACTCTTCCCAGCCTTCTGATACTGCCGCTTACATATAAAATTCCTTCGGAAAGGGTTGTTTTTCCCGCATCTACATGGGCCAGCAGACCAGCACAAATGCGTTTTTTTACTTTTTTAGGCTCCTGGTCGCCCATGAAAACGCCTCCTCTCGTAATCGCACAATAAAAAGATTATATCACAAGAAACGGCAATCGTCGAGATGCAGCAAAATCGCCTGCCTCAGTTGACATTCCCTCCTCTCCGCTTTATAATCGAAAAAAATGACAGCAAAGGAGAAATCACACATGACGAGAGAAGAAGCATGGTCTCTTCTGACCGAGTATAATCAGGAACCGTTCCATCTGGAACATGCGCAGATCGTGGAAAATACCATGAAATATTTTGCAGAAAAGCTGGGATACGGAGAAGAAAAGGAATTCTGGGGCATTGTAGGACTGCTCCATGATCTGGATTTCGAGCAGTTTCCGGAACAGCACTGTATCAAATCTCAGGAAATTATGCGGGAGCGCGGAATCGATGAGAGGATTATTCACGCAACGGCCAGCCACGGCTACGGCATTACCGTGGACATCAAACCGGAGCATGAAATGGAGAAGGTACTATTTGCCGTGGATGAATTAACCGGCCTGATCGGCGCGGTTGTACTGATGCGTCCGTCTAAAAGCGTTCAGGATCTGGAACTGAAATCCGTCAAGAAGAAATTCAAGAGTAAAGGCTTTGCCGCCGGATGTTCCCGCGAAGTCATTGAAAAAGGCGCCGAAATGCTGGGCTGCTCCCTGGATGAGCTGATTCAGCAAACACTGGATGCGTTAAAAACCTTCCAGGATTGACTCCCTGCCGGGCGAACACGCTGTCACACTCCTGAAACGCCAGCTTTGTCCGGATTTCTTCGGCTATGAGAAAAGTATAAGCTGCTGCACGATATTTTTTACGGCCTAACGGACAGGATTTCCCGTCTTAAAGACAGAAAAAAGAGCATCTATCCTGCCTTTACAGCTTGATAGATGCTCACGCATTCCCAATTCCAACTTATTTTTATTTGACTGCTATTGTTCTCCGTTCCAGCATTGCGCGACAATCTTTTACCTTTAACCTGCAAAAATCCGTTTTGAAGTTCTTGATGCCGTTACTTCTCGTAAGCTCAACAACTGCTTTTACGTCCGTACAGCGTGTAAGCTTATCTTCCAGATACAGGAAAGGGACTGTTCAGAACAGTCTCATCTTTCTCACCGGGCTGGATACCGAATCCCAGTTACCCGGAAGATTTCCATCG
>JBJELD010000087.1:0-36500 GCA_051878975.1 Candidatus Caccovicinus sp. | reverse complement strand
CGCCCTTTGCACAGAATACGCCGACAGCGCCGTCCAGTACACGAAGGGAACGCTCTACCTCCACGGTAAAGTCAACGTGTCCTGGGGTATCAATGATGTTAATACGATGCTCCAGAGCGCCCTTCTTTGGCTTGCAGTTTTCCTGCAGAGTCCAATGACAGGTGGTTGCTGCTGAAGTAATGGTAATACCTCTTTCCTGCTCCTGCTCCATCCAGTCCATGGTAGCAGTACCTTCGTGAGTATCACCGATCTTGTAGTTTACACCAGTATAATACAGGATACGCTCGGTCAATGTGGTCTTACCAGCATCGATATGAGCCATAATACCAATATTTCTGGTTCTTTCCAACGGATATTCTCTTCCAGCCAAGGCTTTTTCCTCCTTAATAAGTTGTCAAAGCAATCACGCAGCCGCTTCCGGATTAGAAACGGAAATGGGAGAATGCTTTGTTTGCCTCTGCCATCTTGTGCATATCTTCTTTCTTCTTTACAGATGCGCCGGTGTTGTTTGCTGCATCCATAATCTCATTCGCCAGTCTCTCTTCCTGGGTCTTCTCGCCTCTCTTGCGGGAGTACAGAGTGATCCAGCGAAGTGCTAACGCCTGTCTTCTCTCCGGCTTAACCTCGATCGGTACCTGATAGGTAGCACCGCCGATACGTTTTGCCTTAACCTCTAATACAGGCATGATGTTGTTCATTGCTTCTTCGAATACTTCGATTGCATCCTTGCCGGTCTTTTCAGCGACACGGTCAAATGCACCGTATACGATCTTCTGTGCAACACCCTTCTTGCCATCTAACATGATATTGTTAACCAGCTTGGTAACAACCTTGTTATTGTAGATCGGGTCTGCCAGTACGTCTCTTTTCTGAGTATGTCCTTTACGTGGCACGTTACTTCCCTCCTTAATATGGTACGGAATCATTTCCGTATGCATTAGATCATAGGTACTCACGCTTCCTGACTGCGCCTTCGCCATCCTCTCCGGCGGGCTCAAAATGCGGCAGCTTCTGCGCGTTCATGCTCGGAATCACCAACGAACGGTGATTAATATCTATATCCTGCAACCTACAGGTTCAATATCTGCATTCCGGCATTATCCTACAAATCGTTACTGCGGTCTACATTACTTCTTAGCAGCTTTTGGTCTCTTAGCACCGTACTTGGAGCGGGCCTGCTTTCTGTTTGCAACGCCTGCGGTATCCAAAGTACCTCTTACGATGTGGTATCTGGTACCCGGAAGGTCCTTAACTCTACCACCACGAATCAGAACTACACTATGCTCCTGTAAGTTGTGACCCTCACCTGGGATGTAGCTGGTAACTTCGATTCCGTTAGAAAGACGAACTCTGGCGATCTTACGAAGTGCAGAGTTTGGCTTCTTAGGGGTAGCGGTCTTAACAGCGGTACAAACACCTCTCTTCTGTGGAGAAGAAATGTCAGTAGCCTTCTTCTGTAAAGAATTGAATCCCTTCTGCAGAGCCGGAGCGGTAGATTTCTTAACGCTGGTCTGTCTTCCCTTTCTAACTAACTGGTTAAATGTTGGCATTCTTTTCACCTCCTGTGATATTGACTGTGGTTGCTGTATGTCAGCCTTCTGTGTGCAATCTCATATATTTTCACACACCATTTTATTATATCCAACCACCAAAATCCTGTCAAGCAGTTTTTCCATATTTTTTTGAAGCTTTCAGGCCCTTCTATCCTAGTATTTCCGGTATATTTCCGGTTTAACCCTGTATTCAGAAAAGCCGGTTTTGCTTTTGAATCCGTTTTGTTTTGGCACCCGGTTGTATCTGATTCATTTTTATGGTAAATTAATGTAAGAATCTATCGTTCACAAAAGGAGACAACATCATGGATATTAATGAGAAAGCACTGCAGCTTCACTATGATATGAAGGGAAAAATCGAAGTTATTTCCCGTAAGCACATCACGACCAGAGAAGATTTATCTCTGGTATACACCCCGGGTGTGTCAGAACCCTGCCGGCAGATCGCGGCAGATTATGAAAAATCCTTCCTGCTGACCCGCCGTTCCAACCTGGTTGCTGTTATCACAGACGGAACCGCGGTCCTGGGCCTGGGTGATATCGGTCCGGCGGCCGGCATGCCGGTTATGGAGGGAAAATGCGCCCTGTTTAAAGAATTTGCCGATGTAGACGCATTCCCGATCTGTATCGACTCCAAGGATACGGACACGATCGTCAACACCATCGCTCTGATTTCCAAGAGCTTCGGCGGCATCAACCTGGAGGACATCGCCGCTCCAAGATGCTTTGAAATCGAGCGCCGGTTAAAGGAAATCTGTGACATTCCGGTCTTCCACGATGACCAGCACGGAACTGCGATCGTAGTGGCTGCCGCCCTGATCAACGCCATGAAGGTGACGCACAAGGAAATGGGCAAAATGCGCATCGTCATCAACGGTGCAGGCGCGGCTGGAATTGCCATCGGAAAGCTCCTGATCAGCATGGGCTTCGGAAATATCATCATGTGCGATATCAACGGCATTATCTGTGAGGGAGATGAGGGGCTGAATCCGGGCCAGGAGGAAATCTCCCATATCAGCAACTTAGAGAAGGAACACGGAAAACTGGCAGATGCGCTGAAGGGCGCCGATGCATTCGTCGGAGTATCCCGTCCGAACCTGGTAACAAAGGAAATGGTAGCCACTATGAACGACGGCATCGTCTTTGCCATGGCAAACCCGGTTCCGGAGATCATGCCGGATGAGGCAAAGGCAGGCGGCGCTGCCGTCATCGGTACCGGCCGTTCCGATTATCCGAACCAGATCAATAACGTTTTGATTTTCCCCGGCATCTTCAAGGGTGCATTGTCTGTCCGCGCCAAGGAGATCACCGAATCCATGAAGCAGAAAGCAGCTTACGCAATCGCCGGTATGATTCCGGATGACCAGCTGAATGCAGAAAATATCATTCCATCTGCACTGGACAAGTCGGTAGCCGACGTGGTGGCAAAAGCTGTGGCCGATACCGCCATTGCCGAAGGCATTGCCCGGGTGAAACCGGAATAGCGTTTCCTCTCCACCCGACAGCCGATCTATTATTAAAGAAAGGAAAGCACTCCTGCGGCTCTCCTTTCTTTTTTTCGCTTTTTATTTTCCATCCTGTTCCTGCATTCCCTTGCAGCCGCTGCAGCCTGCACAATTTCCGCCGCATCCGGTCTTTCCTGCCTTTTTGTCCTTCCACATCTTTCGAAGTACAAAAACTGCGGCAGCCCCGATCAGGATTCCCGTCAGAATATCTGCCATTCTTCTCTTCCTTTCCAAAATCTTTGCCCTACTATTATGCGATAACGATCCAGATTTGACAAGCGGTTCTTTTTTCCGCCTGCATTTTTACACAACTTTCTGGTGACAAACATATGTCCATCGGTTAAAATGAAACCAATGGCATGTTCCGCACAAAAGAAAACATGCAGGAAGGTTTTCTGAGAAAGAAGGTATCCGCATATGAAAAAAATGATACGTTCACGTTTGTGCATCATCCTCCTGACCACTGCACTTCTTACATTGACACTGAACTATTTTCTTCAGATAAAAGAAGCCCAGAAAGACATGATCCGCAGTTCTACACGCAAAATCAATCAGATCGAACACATTCTGGACCGGATCAGCACTGCAGAAGCCGAGCTGCCCCACATCCTCTCCATGATCCTTGTGGATGACGGCACCACGCTCTTCGTCATCAGCAAAGCAAATGGTACAATTCTGGGGTCAACTAATCCGACACTGAACGGCATATCAGCCATGGAAGCCGGACTGATCCTTCCTCAGCCGCTTTCATTCGGGACCGGCTTTTTTTCCTCCGTTCTGGGCGTCCCCTCCTACTGCTTGTTCAAGGACTGCGGCAGTGTGCTGATCGGCATTTCCCAGGCAAAGACATTCCTTTACCAGAATCTGCTGCGCAGTATGCTTCTGTCGTCCCTTTACCTGCTATTTTCCGCCTTCGTTATTATTTTTGTTCTGAACCAGTGCATCAATCAGATACTTCAGGGTCAGTTGAACAGTTCTGCAAAATTGTCCCGCATTTTTGACATGGCGGATGCTGCCATCGGCGTCTATGAATATACCAGCGACCAAAAACAGGTGCTTGGTACCAAGAAAGTCGGAACTCTTCTGATGCTTTCCAGCCAGGAGGCTGCCCGGCTTCTGTCCGACAAGCAGCTCTTTGAGGAACGCATCCGCGAAATCTGTTCTCACCCTGTCGCGCAGTATAAAAATGTCTACCGGCTTCCCGCTGCAACCGAATACTATATTCGAATTCAGTCCTTTTCCAATGACACCGGCACACTGGGTGTCATCACCGACGTGACGGAGGAAATTCTGGAAAAACAGCAGTTAGAACACGACCGGGACTACGATGTGCTGACGGAGCTTTTGAGCCGCCGCGGTTTCTATAACAAAATGGACCGGCTGTTTCGGGAACCGGACCGGCTTTCGGAATCTGTCATGATGATGCTGGATCTGGATCATTTAAAATATATCAATGACAACTTCGGACATGCCAGCGGAGACAAAGCGATTCAGGCCGCAGCAAATATCCTTGCTCAATGCCCTGCCTCCAACAAGGTACTGGCCCGGCTAAGCGGAGATGAGTTTGTCCTTTTCCTTTATGGTTACCGCCGCAGCGAACTGGAAGCCTATATCCGGGAAATCCATGAGCGCATGATGCACACCTCCATCTGCTTTTTTGATGAAGCACAGGTGCCGATCCGGATGTCCGGCGGGTATGTATTCTATTCGGAACACCCGGTCAGCTGCAGCAATCTTCTGCGGCTGTCGGACCAGGCGATGTATCAGGCGAAAAAGCGAAGAAAAAGCGAATTTCTGTGTTATCAGGAATAATATAGAAGAAAACCGCATTCCGCCGGGAATCCATCCGGCCGGAATGCGGTTTCTTTCTATTACTTATTCTGATTAAACTTCGAAGATCAGATCGCCGTAGCTTGGCATCGGCCATAATTCCTTGTCTACCAGCATCTCCAGTTTGTCAACCGGTGCTCTTAATGCTGCCATAGCCGGAACCACCTCGGAATGATAGAAGACAGCCTGATCGCGTCCTTCTTCCATCGCACAGCCCTGCTCATCCAGCTCGCCTAACTTTGCCAGAGCCACCTTGGTCTCGCTGAGCAGATCGGAGGTTTCCATTAACAGCTCCGTCTGAACACTGACATCTGCGCTCGGGCATGCAGCGGATACCGCGCTGATGGATTTTGCAAGGTTTGTAGTATATTTGATTACTGCCGGGATGATCTGCTTGCCTGCCATATCGATCATGGTCTTTGCTTCAATGTTGATCACCTTTGCGTAGGTCTCATACTCGATCTCTGCACGGGACTCCAGTTCAGCTCTGGTAAATACGCCAAACTCTTCAAACAGCTTCACTGCCTTATCGGTGGTCAGTGCCGGAATTGCATCTACCATGGACTTGATGTTCGGAAGTCCTCTCTTCTCTGCCTCTTCTACCCAGGCCTCCGAATAACCGTTGCCGTTAAAGATAATTCTTCTGTGAGCAGCCAGGGTCTCCTTGATCATGTCATGAACAGCCAGATCAAAGTCTTCTGCCTTCTCCAGAACATCCGCAGCTTCCTTGAATGCTTCTGCAACGATGGTATTTAATACCACGTTCGGAGAAGAAATGGAATCTGCAGAGCCAACCATACGGAACTCGAACTTGTTTCCGGTAAATGCGAATGGGGAGGTGCGGTTACGGTCGGTCGCATCCTTGTCCAGATCCGGCAGGGTTGCAACGCCGGTCATCAGCTTTCCGCCCTGCTTGGAATGAGTTGCCTCGCCGGTGCTGCACAGCTGATCGATTACATCCTCAAGCTGCTCGCCCAGGAAGATGGAAATGATGGCTGGCGGAGCCTCGTTTGCGCCCAGGCGATGGTCGTTTCCTACATCTGCTGCGGACTGTCTTAACAGGTCTGCGTGCGTATCAACTGCTTTTAAGATACAGGCCAGCACCAGCAGGAACTGAATATTCTCATGCGGAGTCTCGCCCGGATTTAACATGTTGATGCCGTCATCGGTGGTGATGGACCAGTTGTTGTGCTTGCCGGAGCCATTCACACCTGCAAACGGCTTCTCATGAAGCAGACAGGTCAGACCGTGACGTCCTGCAACCTTCTTTAAGGTCTCCATAACCATCTGGTTGTGGTCAACCGCCAGGTTTGCTTCTGCATAAATCGGAGCCAGCTCGTGCTGAGCAGGAGCAACCTCGTTGTGCTGGGTCTTGGCCGATACGCCTAACTTCCAGAGTTCTTTATTTACCTCATTCATGAAAGCGCCGATTCTCTCACGGATGGTTCCGAAATAGTGATCATCCATCTCCTGGCCCTTCGGAGGCATTGCGCCAAACAGAGTACGTCCGGTATAGATCAGATCCTTACGCTGTAAATATTTCTCACGGTCTACCAGGAAGTACTCCTGCTCCGGTCCAACAGAAGGGGTAACCTTCTTGGAGGTGGTATTGCCGAATAACCGTAAAATTCTTAATGCCTGCTCATCCAGCGCCTGCATGGAACGAAGAAGAGGAGTCTTCTTGTCAAGCGCTTCACCCTTGTAGGAACAGAATGCAGTCGGAATGCAAAGAGTAACGCCGGCCGCGTCTTCTTTCAGAAATGCCGGGGAAGTACAATCCCATGCGGTATAGCCTCTCGCCTCAAAGGTGGCGCGCAGACCGCCGGACGGGAAGGAGGAAGCATCCGGCTCACCCTTTACCAGCTCTTTGCCGGAAAATTCCAGAAGAACCTTTCCGGTTGCATCCGGTGCAGAAATAAAGGAATCATGTTTTTCCGCCGTAACACCGGTCAGCGGCTGGAACCAGTGCGTGTAATGGGTTGCGCCTTTTTCGATTGCCCATTCCTTCATAGCCTGAGCCACGGAATCTGCGATGCTCGGATCCAGCTCGGTACCTTCTACGATTGTCTTTTTCAGTTTTTTATACACGCTTTTTGGCAAGCGCTCTCTCATGACTGCGTCATTAAACACATTCTCACCGAAGATCTCGGCTACGTTTACTAATTCGCTCATAGATTTTTCCATCCTCTCTCATCATTCTTTGCTCTGCGCCAACAGGCCGTGCCTTCTGAAAGTTCTGGGCTCTGCTCCTGCATTCCATGATATTCTACCCGTTTTACTTAAAAAAGTAAAGTCTAATAGCTTTAGAATCTTAATTTCCCGGTATCGCGCGCTCACCCGGAAAATTTTTCACTGCACAGGGCTTGTATCCTTTTAAATTGCAAAAGGCGCTCTCTCCATTGAGAGAACGCCTTCGTTCGTAATTAAAATAACCCATTTTCAGCAAAAATGCAAGTGTTTTTTATATTTTTTTAATCAGGCTTTATTTGCGGAGCCGAACAGCTCGATCTTCTCGCGAACGGTAGCCTTGATTGCCTCTGCACCAGGAGCCAGCAGCTTTCTCGGGTCATAGCCCTTGCCCTGCTGATCCTTGCCTGCCTCAATGTACTCGCGGGTCGCTGCTGCAAAGGACAGCTGGCACTCTGTATTTACATTGATCTTGGCAACGCCCAGGCTGATCGCCTTCTTGATCATGTCTTCCGGAATTCCGGTACCGCCGTGAAGAACTAACGGCATATCGCCTACTTTCTCCTTAACAGCTGCCAGAGTCTCGAAGCTTAAGCCAGCCCAGTTTGCCGGATATTTGCCGTGAATGTTTCCGATGCCGGCTGCCAGCATATCAACGCCTAAGTCTGCAATCATCTTGCACTCTTCCGGATCTGCGCACTCGCCCATGCCGACTACACCGTCTTCCTCGCCGCCGATGGAGCCAACCTCAGCCTCCAGGGACATACCCAGCTGCTGCGTTACATGAACCAGTTCTCTGGTCTTCTCTACGTTCTCTGCGATCGGATAATGAGATCCGTCGAACATAATGGAGGAGAAGCCTGCCTTAATACACTTATAGCAGCCCTCGTAGGTGCCGTGGTCTAAGTGAAGCGCTACCGGAACGGTGATATGCAGTTCTTCGATCATCGCCTTAACCATCGCTGCTACAGTGCCGAAACCGGTCATATATTTTCCTGCGCCCTCAGATACACCTAAGATAACCGGAGATTTCATCTCCTCAGCAGTTAACAGGATCGACTTCGTCCACTCTAAGTTATTGATATTGAACTGACCTACTGCATACTTGCCTTCTCTGGCCTTCTGGAGCATTTCTTTTGCGGAAACTAACATGTAATTACCCTCCTGTACAAAAATATTTTTGATTGTTTCATAACAATATCCCTGTTGTCCATTATATCCTATTTTGGTTCAAATTGGAAGGGGCAAAGTTGAAAAAATATTCATTTACAGGTTCTTACTCCGCCGAACGGACTCCAAATATTCCAACCCCATTACAGCCCCAGAATATCTGCCACCTCAGCCTTCATCGCATCCACATCGCACTCCCGGCTGTGTCGGATTTCCGCGCAGCGGATCTCCTCGACAGCCTTCGGCACCGGAATGCCGGAGACCGCACTCATCTCATCAATCAGCGCAAACTCCTCCTTACTGCTTGGAGCGCCCTGAATGGCTTCCATAACGCTGTGGGAGAATTTATACGGGCTGGCAGTCGAAGCAATCACCGTTTTGACCGGGTCACCGGTCGCTTCCACATACTTTCTGTATACCGCGGAAGCTACGCCGGTGTGGGTATCCATCAGATAGCCGGTATCCTCAAAGACACGGCGGATCTGGGCTGCGTCTTCCTCCTGCGTCGCATAACCGCCCCAGAAATCGGACATAGCTGCCCGCATCCCGGGCGTAACGGTATAGCTTCCGGTCTTTCCAAGCTCCGCCATCAGCTCCGCATTCTTCTCCGCATCACAGCCTGCACTCAAATAGATCAGCCGTTCCAGATTGCTGGAGATCAGAATGTCCATAGATGGGGAATTGGTCAGAATAAATTCCCGGTTCCGGTCATAGGTTCCGGTGGTGAAAAAGTCATATAACACTTTATTGTCATTGGAAGCGCAGATCAGCTTCTGAATCGGCACTCCCATCTGCTTTGCAAAATACGCCGCCAGAATATTTCCGAAGTTTCCGGTAGGAACTACCACGTTGATCTTCTCTCCCAGGGTGATCTCCTCATTTTCCAGAAGCTTTGCGTATGCATATACATAATAGACGATCTGCGGCACCAGGCGGCCGATGTTGATGGAGTTGGCAGAGGAAAACTGGAAGCCTTTTTCGGCCAGCTCCGCCTTAAATGCCTCATCACCGAACAGCTTTTTCACGCCGGTCTGCGCATCATCAAAATTTCCGTGAATCGCTGCCACACAGGTGTTGGCTCCCTTCTGGGTGCGCATCTGCAGCTCCTGAATTCGGCTTACGCCGTCCTTCGGATAAAATACAATGATTCTGGTCCCCGGAACGTCCGCAAAGCCGGCCATCGCCGCCTTTCCTGTATCACCGGAGGTGGCCGTCAGGATCACGATCTCCTTATCGGTATGATTCTTCTTCGCCGCAGTAGTCATCAGATGCGGAAGAATGGACAGAGCCATATCCTTAAATGCAATGGTGCTGCCATGAAATAATTCCAGATAGTAAGCACCGTCCGCCTTGGCCAGCGGAGCGATCTCCTCGGTGTCAAATTTGCTGTCATACGCTTTTTCAATGCAGCTTTTCAGCTCTTCCTCGGTATAATCGGTAAGAAACAGCTTCATTACCTCGTAAGCGGTTTCCTGATAGGTCATGGAAGCCAGCTTCTCCATAGCTACATCCAGCTTCGGGATCTCCGTCGGCATAAATAAGCCTCCGTCCGCAGCCAGCCCCTGCAGAATCGCCTGGGAAGCAGTTACGCCTGCCTGCCCGCCTCTGGTACTCTGATATGATAATGCCATGATCATGTTCCTCTCTTTTTCCTGTAATATGTAAGAATCACCTTGAAAATCCGCCGCAGTCCAAGCGGCATACCTTCAGGGAAGGTTGATATTGGGAAAAGTGTAGCATATTTTAAAAAAGCGTGCAAGGCAAATATCTATAAGTTCACCACATTCTGCGGTTTTCCGTCCAGAAAATCCGCCAGATTCTTGACTGCAATCTTCATCAGACGCTCCCTGGATTCCTTCGGCGCCCAGGAAATGTGCGGAGTCATGATGCAGTTTTTCGCCTTCAGAAGAGGATTGTCGCCTTTGATCGGCTCCGAAGAAACCACATCCAGTCCGGCCGCTGCCACTTTGCCGGAATTCAGCGCATCGGCAAGATCCGCCTCATGAATCAGCTGCCCTCTGGAATTGTTCAGCAGGATCACACCATCCTTCATTCTGGCAATGGTATCTTTATTGATCATCTTTTCCGTTTCCGGAAACAGCGGGCAGTGCAGCGAGATCACATCCGACTGCTCCAGCACCTCATCCAGCCCGGCATAGCGGCAGCTTTCCGTCACCAGCTCCGGATTCGGATGGGGGCTGCAGGCCAGAACCTGCATTCCCAGCGCCTGTGCGATCCGGCCGACCGCCTGGCCGATCCGGCCGAAGCCGATGATACCCATGGTCTTGCCTCTCAGCTCGATCAGAGGGAAATCCCAGAAGCACCAGTCCGCATTCTTCTCCCATCTTCCTTCATGAACCGCCTGGTCGTGATGGCCGATATGATGGCAGATCTCCAGCAAAAGACCAATGGCAAACTGAGCGACTGCATCCGTTCCGTAAGAGGGAATGTTGGCAACCGGAATCTTCTTTTCCGCGGCATACTGATAATCCACCACGTTGTATCCGGTTGAAAGCATTCCGATGTAGCGAATGTTCGGACACGTATCCAGAACGGCCTTCGTCACCGGAGTCTTATTGGTAATGACCGCTTCCGCATCACCGATCCGTGCAATAATTTCCGACTCGTCTGTCATGGAAGTCCGGTCATATACGGTCAGCTCTCCCAGCTTTTCAAAGCCTTCCCAGCTTAAGTCTCCGGGATTTTCCGTATAACCGTCTAACACTACGATTTTCATATCGATCTTCCTCCGTTTTCTCTGTAATTGCTACACCAGGGCCCAGGCCCGGTTGATCACACGTTTTGTATTGGCGAGAATGATATCCCCGTCCTCATCGGCCCACGGCTTGACCTCAAAGGAAAGAACATACGGACGTTTTTCATCGAAAAAGCCCTCAGCCTTCAGGACCTGGAAAAAGTCGCGCAGCTGCTCTACGTCATTTGCGCTTTCCGGGAATCCAAAACGTGGATGCTGATCTCCGTAAGCCTCGCAGCCCGGCTTTACCACAGCGTTCCCGATATGGAAATGCGTAATATACGGCCGCAGTGTGCGGATCACAAACTGAGAAGTCTCGTAGGTGGTGGGGAAGTGGGACAGATCCACCAGCAAACCGAAATTATTGTGAGTCGTTCTCATGTCGGCAGCGAAACGGGCGGCAAGCGGCGCCGGTCCGATCAGAGCTGCCTTGTCCATATCGAAGTCAAATACCTCAAGCTCTACCATCATTCCTTTCGTCTCTGCATAATCACAAAGGTTCCTGGTGGTCTTTAAAAGCTGACGGTAGGCTTCTTCCTTTGTCTCTTCCTGCCACTTTCCGGCTAAGAATGCAATTCCGGCCGCACCAAGATACTCCGCCTCGTCAATGGCTTCCAGAAGCGTCTTTTCTGCCGCTTTTCTGCCTTCCTCATCCAGATCATTCGGATTCAGCCCAGGTCCCAAAAGGCGCGGCTGCGCGCCATAACACACCTTCAGATGTGACTGCTCAAGCATGCGTTTCGCCTTGCGGCGCTCCTCATCATCTGCAATTCTGGTCAGTTCAAATGCTCCAAAATACTCATCACAGCAGATCGTCCTTACCGAATCCAGCAGGGAATAATTGACCGGCGGATGAGACATCCACTGGATGGTTCCAATGTAAAAATATTTTTGAATCGGTTCATTCATGCTGCTTTCCTCCTCGTAAATTCATGATGCACTCTTGTTTTCATGCTTTTGATCTGTTTTTATTATAGCGTACAAAATCAGATTCGCAAACAGGCTTTTCTTCCTCCCGGAAACGATTGTTTGATCCATTTGACATCTGCACCGACTTCGCTTATGATAAAGCCAGTCTATTTTCATTCTACAGGAGTAACCGTTTTATGAACTATTCTCATATCACCCGCGCCGTCTTTCAAAGCCGGCCCAACCGTTTTATCGCCTGCGCCGAGGTAAACGGCCGGACGGAGATCTGTCATGTGAAAAATACCGGCCGGTGCCGGGAACTGCTGGTTCCCGGCGCGAAGCTGATTCTGGAATACCATCCGGACGCCGTCCAAAAAGGAAGAAAAACCTCCTACGATGTCATAGCCGTCTATAAAAAGGAAGCCGGAATAAACCGGGAATCGCTCCTGATCAACCTGGATTCCCAGGCACCCAATCAGGCTGCCTGGGAATGGGTCTGCGCAGGCGGCCTGATCCCGTTTCTTCCAGAAGGCACAGAGCTTTCCCGGATTCACCGCGAAACCGTTCGCGGGAACTCCCGGTTTGATCTGTCCTTCTTTCTGAACGGACAGCAGGCCTTCATGGAAGTAAAGGGTGTTACTCTGGAACGGAACGGAATCGCAGCCTTTCCGGATGCTCCCACAGAGCGCGGCATAAAGCACCTGCATGAGCTGGCAGATGCTGCCCGCCAGGGCATTCCCTGTTTTCTCCTCCTGGTCATCCAGATGAAAGGAATTGTAACGTTCCGTCCCAATATGGAAACCCACCCGGAATTTGGCGCTGCGCTGGTCCGCGCCGAAGCTGCCGGAGTCCGTATTCTGGCCTGCGACTGCCTGGTAACGGAGGATTCCATGATCCTGGATCAGCCGGTTCCGGTGGATTTGTCAGAAGCCGTCACCATCTCCGGATAATCCGCATACGATACTCATAACCCTTCCTTTGCAGAAAACAGGACGAATATGGTTATTCCCTTAAGCTATATAGAATTGAATCAAAAAGCAGAAATCGTCTGGCTTGCCCTGCCGCCGGATATGGAACAGCGTCTGCTGGATCTGGGCTTTGAGCCGGGCGAACCGGTATCCTGCGTGTTAAAGGGCAAAAAAAACGGCATGTCTGGATATCTCATCAAACATGCCGTTATCGCCCTGCGCGCCTCCGACGCCGCCGGGATCTTTGTAAAGCTTTCGGATTAATAGCGGTTGTCAAATACCCGCGTTGATTTCTTTTCACTTCTCGGCAGCTCTCCGATCTCCACCAGCTTCACCACCGGAGTCAGGCCGATCCGATATTTGAACTGATCCTGAATTTCGATCTCCAGGCCATATTTATTGACACCGGGCTGCGCCTCCACAAACAGGGTCAGCACATCCTTGCCCATCAGATGATCCACCATAACCTGATATTCGCTGGAAGCACCTTCGATTCCGGCCAGAAGCTCTTCGATCTGGCTTGGGAAAATATTGACTCCCTTCACCTTCACCATATCGTCGGTTCTTCCGATCAGCGTGTCGATCCGCGGATACGGAGAGCCGCACGGGCAGTCGCCCGGCACAATTCTGGACAGATCATGCGTCCGGTAACGGATCAGCGGCGCCCCCTGCTTTCTCAGAGTGGTAATGACGATCTCGCCTACCTCGCCGTCCGGAAGCACCTTTCCGGTCTTCGGATCCACAATCTCCAGATAAATATAATCATCCCAGTAATGCATAGCACTCTGATTTTCGCAGTTGATGGCGATACCGGGACCATAGACTTCTGTCAGGCCGTAAATATCGAACAGCTTTACGCCCAGTTCATTGGCAATTCGTTTTCTCATTTTCTCGCCCCAGCGCTCAGAACCGATCACCGCACGGTTTAAATGAATTTTATCCTTGATGCCTCTCTTCTCAATTTCTTCTGCCAGAAGCAGTGCATAGGAGGAGGTTGCGCACAGAACCGTGGATTTCATATCCATCATCATCCGAAGCTGTTTGTCCGTATTTCCCGGTCCCATCGGCACTACCATGGCGCCCAGACGCTCCGCGCCGGCCTGAAAACCGATTCCGGCTGTCCACAAGCCATAGCCCGGCGTAATCTGAATGCGGTCCATGTTGGTGATTCCGGCCATCTCATAGCAGCGCTTGAACATTTCTGCCCAGTCCTCCACATCCTGCCGGGTATAGGGAATAATCACCGGAATTCCGGTGGTTCCGGAGGAAGAATGGATTCGCACGATCTGCTCTTCCGGTACAGCCATCAGCCCCAGCGGATAGGCTTCCCGCAGATCGCCCTTCCAGGTAAAAGGCAGCTTTTCAAAGTCCTCCTGCGACTGGATCTGGTCAATATGGATTCCCTTCAGTTTCTTCTGGTAAAAGCACTCCTGGCTGGTCAGTTTTCTTAACTGTTCCTTGATTAACAGGAACTGGGATTCTTTCATCTTCATGGCTTTCTCCTTATTTTTTTATGCTTCCGCTCCAAGTCTCAATGCTTTTCGGTTCATCTCCAGGAACTTTTCCGGCACCCGGCTGGTTATGGCCGCTTCCATCTCCTCCAGGGACACGCCGGTCAGTCCGCTCGCCACCGCAGCACCCAAAAGCGCCACATTCAGCACCTTGGGCGAGCCGCATTCCCTGCAGATCGCCCGGCCGTCCACAATGGTCAGATTCTTCACCTGTTCCTTCAAGTATTCCATGGCTTCCGTTCCGTCATAGCCGCTGTCGCCCAATGCAGCCGTCACCGGCCGGATGGGAGAGGGGCAGACCACCATGCAGCCGTCTTTTTTTAAATACGGCAGACAGCGCACTGCTTCTGCCGGCTCAAAGCCGATGATCACATCCGCTTTTCCATGGGGAATCAGCGGAGAGTGAATATGTTTTCCGGTCCGCACATGGCTGACCACGCTTCCGCCTCTCTGGGACATACCGATCGTCTCTGCGCCGCGGGCCTCCATCCCTTTTTCCATTGCAGCAAGCGCAATCAGCCGGGAAGCCAGAATCGTTCCCTGGCCGCCTACTCCGCAAAGCAGCACATTTTTATTTTCTTCCATCTCTTTTGCCTCCTCCCTGTCACATCTTCTCAATTGCTCCGACCGGACATACCTGCGTGCACAGGCCGCAGCCGGTGCACAGGGACGGCTCGATCTTCACAGCACCATTTTCCAATACCAGCGCCGGGCAGCCAATCTCCTGGATACACTGCCGGCACTGTACACAGGAATCCGGATTGACTGCACACAGTCCTTCCGGCTTCACAATCGCCGCACACGGATACCGGAAAATAATCGCCTTCACACCGGGAAGCAGCGCCATACGCCTGACCGCAGCGATGGAGGCCTGCAGCTCCATCGGATTCACCGTTTCAATCTGTGTGACGCCGATTCCCTGCAGCACCTTTGTGATATCCACCTTCTCCACCACATGCCCCATCATGGTCTTTCCGGTGCCGGGATGAGGCTGATGCCCGGTCATGGCTGTTGTGGAATTGTCCAGAATACAGACCGTCAGCTCCGCCTCATTATAAACCGCATTGACGATTCCGGTAATGGCAGAGGCAAAAAAGGTGGAGTCCCCTACAAAAGCAAAATATTTCTTTTGCGGTTCGATCCGCTGCATGCCCTGCGCCATGGTAATTCCGGCGCCCATGCACAGACAGGTATCCACCATGTCAAGGGGACTGGCATTGCCCAGGGTATAGCAGCCGATATCGCCGCAGTAAACGCCTTCCGCACCCTCCAGCTCCTCCATCGCACGCTTGACTGCGTAGAACGCGCCGCGGTGCGGACATCCTGCACACAGCACCGGCGGGCGGACCGGAAGCGCCGGCGGCGCCTTCTGCATATCGGCTGCGGATACATCCTGTCTGCTCTGGCCGCCGAAGCCGTCTGCACGCAGAAACGCTTCCAGTACCTGGCGGACCGATTCCACGCTGTTTTCTCCGGCCTGCTGCACATGGCCGCTCAGCTTTCCTTTTACCTCCACGTTCCGATGATGCTTTCCGCAGGTGACAAGCAGCTCCCTTTCCAAAACCGGGTCCAGCTCCTCAACGGCCATAACCTCCGTCAGGCCGTCCAGAAAGGACAGCGCCAGCTCCTCCGGGAACGGATGCGGAGTTCCCACCTTCAGCACTTTTACCCGTTCGAAGCCGTCCAGGGCCTCCATTACATATTCATAGCTGATCCCGCCGGTGATAATTCCCTTCTTTCCCTCTCCCCATAGCTGGTTGTACAGCAAAAGCCCCAGCTCATTTCCCATGTCCGGGAGGCGGCCCTCAATCATTTTATGATTGGCAAAGGACAGCCTCGGGAAAATCACCCATTTATTTGCATCCTTGACAAAACCCTCCGGCTTTCCAGGTGTCCTGCGCTCCCTCAGCGCAATACTGGCGCAGCCGTGACAGACTCTGGTGGTCGGCCGCAGAATAACCGGAGTGTGATATTTTTCCGAAACCTCAAATGCATCCCATACCATCTCGTACGCTTCCTCCGGTGAACTTGGGTCAAACACCGGAAGCTTGGAAAACTGAGCAAAATGGCGGGTATCCTGCTCCGTCTGAGAGGAGATCGGGCCGGGATCATCCGCTGCCAGCACGATCATGCCGCCTTTCACCCCTACATAAGCCAGACTCATCAGAGGATCAGAGGCCACATTCAGCCCCACCTGCTTCATGGTCACCATGGTCCGTGCACCGGTATACGCAGCGGCAGCCGCCACCTCCATGGCCGCCTTTTCATTAACCGACCACTCCACGTACACATCGCCGGAATTGTTTTTTGCTACCGTCTCCAGGACCTCGGTAGACGGTGTTCCCGGATATCCGGCCACCACCTGCACACCTGCATGGAGGGCGCCGAGACCAATTGCTTCATTTCCCATTAAAAATGTTTTCATCTCTTCGCTCCTTTATATCCTTTCACCATATGTACACGCTTTTTTCCCCGCTCAAAACATTTCTCACAGATGGAAAATGCATAATCCCACGGAAGCTCCCGGCCGCAGATACTGCATTTTCTGGTATAGCTGGAACATTCCATTTTTAAAATCCGGCTGATCTCCATCTCTGTCTGATGACGCTCCTGTGCCAGATTTTCCGTCTGAATCGGAAGACCCACTTTTCTGGAAAACTGAAAATACAGATCCAGCATTTTGTAGTAGCTTTCCAGATCATACAGATCATTGCCCGGACTGTAGGGAAACTCCAGCTCCTGAACCTCCCGGTATTCCCGGCAGTAATCCTTCCACAGATCCACCACCAGCTTGTTATTAATGTCAATCGCACAGGTAATCAGCTTGTAAATCTCCTGCTTGGAGAATTCCTCCATATGTTCTCCGTGTACCGTCAGAAAGCTTTCATAGAGGGAAAGCAGCTCATCCACTTCCATCTTTTGATAAAGCGCCGGCGCTTCCATTCCCGCCCAGATTTTGATCAGGCTGGCAATATCTGCCGGAAGATTCAAAAGCTGCTCCGGGAAGCCGATGTAAGCCTTCATAATCGGAATCGGCATCCGTCCCAGGCCGTCCTCGATCAGTTCCATGTTTTCCACAGCCGCCACAAAGCCTTCCTCATACAGACCGAACCGTCCGGCCCGGCCGGCAATCTGTTTGATCTCGCCCGGCTCCAGATTCCGTTTTACTGCACCGTCAAATTTCTGTGTTTCCACAAATACGATCCGCCGGATCGGCAGATTTAAGCCCATGCCGATGGCATCCGTGCTGACCACAATGTCCGTCTCCTTTTCCAAAAAACGGCGGACCTGCTCCCGCCTGGTTGCCGGCGGCAGACTTCCGTAAATCACGCTGCAGCGCACTCCCTGGCCTTCCAGATGAGCCGCCAGAGCAAGCACGGATTTTTTGGAAAAGACGATCAGCGCATCGCCTTTGCGGAGGTCATTCTTCATCGAATACGGCTTTTTCTCCACTGTCAGGCGGGTGTTCCGCTTATGACGCACTACACGGTACTGGTCGCCGCACCGCTTGATCATCTGTGTGATAATCGATTCAGCCTCCGGAGCCATACACAGATGAATCTCCTCCGCCCGCAGTCCCAGAATGGCCCTGGTCCAGTTGTGGCCCCGGTACGGATCTCCGATCATCTGGCACTCATCTACCACCACGATGTCAAAATATTCGTGGTCATTCAGCATTTCCACTGTGCAGGCCTGGCATACAGCTCCCGGTACCTGTATGGTTTCCTCCCCGGTCACCATGGAGCAGGGCAGGCCTTCCAGGTTGCACTTATCATAAACCTCCAGCGCCAGCAGGCGGAGCGGGCCGAAATACGCGCCGTGGCTGCAGGCCTTCAGCCGTTCCAGGGCATCATGCGTTTTTCCGCTGTTTGTCGGTCCTACATGAAGAATAAATTTCCGCTTCATCAGCCGGGCCTCCGGGTATTCCTCCTCCGGCTTCTGCTTGATGGATTCCCGGATTCCTTTCTGAATCGCCTTCGGAATATAAAAAAGCTGATAGCCCCGTTCCAGGGAATTGGTCAGCAGATATCTCCGGATTCCCTGCATCCTCAGCACCCGTTCCAGCTCCTCCTGCTCCAGCTCCGGAAGGAACTGCAGATCCTTCACCGCCAGTTCTTTGCAGAATTCCTTCATTTTTTCCGTCCACTCCGCAACCTCCTGCTTCTGTTCGTCAGGAGCCGTATGCTCCTTTCGCATCAGATAGGCGCAGACCTTGGACATCATGGCGTGAATATCACTCAGCTCATTGGGCCATTCCACGCTGTTTAAAGTTTCCTGATTCAGCTTCTGGCAGCGCTTGCGCATTTCCCCAAAGGTCATAGAGCGGTAACGCTTATTTACATTTCCGAAAAAGAGGTTTACATAGTACTCCCCCAAGTATGTTTCTGTCAGCAACATCAATCCATGTTCTCCATTCCAAATGATGAAGCTATAATAGCATAATTTTCTGAAAAAAGATATATTTTGACGTAATTTGACCATTGACTATTTTCCGAAAAGTGGTAAAATAGGGTAAGTAAGGGAATGGAAGCATAGCTCAGCCGGGATGAGCGTTCGCCTCACACGCGAAAGGTCAGGAGTTCGAGCCTCCTTGCTTCCACTGAAACATTCATTGAAAAGCAGGCATATCCGCCTGCTTTTTTGTATGCCCTCTTCTGCTTCTCTTTCTTTCGCAATCCGCAATAAGATAGTGCTGTTTTTCCATAAGATTGTCCTAACCCCTCTGCTGAAACCTTTGCTAAACTGGTAAATATGCAGCAAAGTGATCCGAATTAAAAAAAGACAGGAGGGGGATTTTATGCACTTACGCAGCATAAGAAGCAAGACAGCAGCTGCCCTGATCAGCAGCATGCTGATCACCAATGTTGTCCCGTTCAATGTCTGGGCGGACTTCCACAGCAGCATCGATGAACTGCTCGAAGAAATGATCGATGCCAAAATCATGGAGGAGGAAATCGTTGACGAGGAAATCATCGACGAGGACGCCTGGATGTATGAAGAGGACGAGGAGGAGGAAGTGACATCACAAAAAACTCGTTCATCACGAAACACCGCATCCTCTTCGGATGCGACACGCTCCGATGCGGACCGGGCGGAGGAGGAAAAGACATCAGCCAGCACTTCCACCCAAAAAACAGCACGCGCATCATCATCCAATGCGGCTCCGGCCGGCGCAACGCCTTCCGATGCGACGCCTTCCGACGCAACACCATCCGATGCAAACTCTGCACTGAAATTCTGGGAAAATGAAGCCGGACCGGTGATCGGCACTACGGTAAAGGGTGTCATTCAGGATGAAGAAGGCCGGTATTTTAAAGACTCCAACGGAAACGGTGAACTGGATGCTTATGAGGACTGGACGCTGGATCCGCAGGATCGTGCAGAGGCACTGGTAAAGGAAATGTCTTTGGAAGAACTGGCCGGTATGATGATGATCAGCACCCGCTTTACGGGACTCACTTCCGGAAAATACGGGCTGAAAACAGACGAAACCGGACTGCTGGACGAAGATGATACCGGCACGCTTGCCGCGATGGTCTGGAAGGTTTTCGGTATTGAACTGCGGGGAGGCACCACAACCAACATTGAAGAGTATCACATCCGGCATTTTATTTTAAGAGAAAATCCGGATCCCTACAGCATGGCCTCCTGGGTCAATCAGATGAATATGAAGGCAGAAGGTACCTCCCTCGGCATTCCGGTTCTGATTGCATCCAACTCCCGAAATGAAAATGGAGAAGCCACCTTTGGCATGAATGACGCCTCCGGTGTGTTCTCCACCTGGCCCGGAACACTCGGACTTGCGGCTGCCGTCCGCGGAGACATTGCCATGGGCAAAGACGCTTCCCTCATTGACCGCTTTGCCGAAATTGCCAGAAGCGAGTGGGATGCCTGCGGACTGAAAAAGGGCTATATGTATATGGCCGATACTATGACAGACCCAAGATGGCAGAGAACCTACGGAACCTTTGGCGAGGACCCGGAGCTGAATGCAGACATCATCCGCCGGATTGTAACCGGTTTCCAGGGCGAAGATGGGCTGGAGGCAGACGGCATTGCGCTGACTGTCAAGCATTTTCCGGGCGGCGGCGCACGAGAAAACGGCTTTGATCCGCATTATAAGCTTGGAAAGTGGAATGTTTACCAGACGGAAGGAAGTCTTGAAGCGTATCATCTTCCGGCATTCCAGGCGGCGATCGATGCCGGAGTCTCTGCGATCATGCCATATTACGCTATCCCGTCCGAATCAAAAAGCGTGACGCAGTATGACAAAGAGGGAAATCCCATTCCGATGCGTTCTGTCGGATTTGCATTCAACCAGTACTTTATTGACACTCTGCTCCGCGGCCAGATGAACTTCGAAGGCTATGTAAACAGCGACAGCGGCATCACCAGAAAAATGGATCATGGTGTAGAGACTCTGACGCGCGACCAGAAGACCGCGCTGGCAATTAACGCAGGAACCGATATCATCGGAGATATCAACGCAGTTGAGGATATTCTGGATGCGTACGAAAAAGGCCCGGACGGCACAGAAGCCGATTATTATGACAACCATCCGGTACCGGATGGATATACCCGGGAAGAGCTTACCTTAACCAAAGAAGCGCTCGAACGGTCCAATGTACGGCTTCTGACAGAAATGTTTCAGCTTGGCCTGTTTGAAAATCCATACCGCGATCCGGAAATGGCCGAAATCACAGTAGAAAATGAAGGAAACTGGGAAGAAGCCTATGAGGCACATCAAAAATCGGTTGTCCTGCTGAAAAATGAAGGGCAGGTTCTTCCGCTCACCGAGGACAAGCTGAGCGGCAAAAAGATATATGTCCAGTATTTCGCAAAAGAAAATTCCGAACAGGCAACGCAGCAGCTGCAAACCAGTCTGGAACTTTATGGATTTGATCTGACCGGGAATTATGAAGAAGCAGACTATGCGCTTCTGTTCGTCCGCCCGTCATCCGGAGAAACCTTCAATGCAACGCCAGGCTATCTGGAACTGGATATCTGCACCGGCAAAGAAGTACACGATGTAGATGAAGATGGACGACCGATCGCCTCTGTGCATCTGGAATCTACCATTGAAAATGCTGATCAGATTATCCGGATTGCGGATGCCATCCATGCAAACGGCGGTAAGGTAATCACCAACGTAAACTTTACCCTGGCGTGGCTTCTGGGCAATGTCGAGCCTTATTCCGATGCACTGCTGGCCGGTTTTGAAACCTTTACCGAAGCCACGATGGATGTCATCCTGGGTGAGTATGCACCGACCGGACGGATGCCGATCACATTGCCGAAAGATGACACCGTGATTGCCGTCGACGAAAACGGAATCTGCATTTCTCATAATGACATCCCCGGCTATGCAAAAGACCAGTATATGCCGGACAGTATGAAAGATGAAAACGGCGCTGCGTATGCATACCGTGATGCCGCCGGAAACTACTATACATTAGACTTCGGGCTGAGCTATGAAAAGGAGCCGGATATTCCGGATGAACCGGATGAACCAGATACCCCGGATGAACCGGCTGTTCCGGATAAACCGGAGGTCCCGGACAAACCGGCTGTTCCGCAGACTCCTGTAAATTCCCAAAGCAGTTCCGGGCACCACAGCCACGACAGCAGCACAGCTGCCGGCTCCGCATACGAAGCAGGCAGCTGGGTACAAAATGAAAAAGGCTGGTGGTTCCGTTTCAGCAGCGGCACCTGGCCGGCAGGCCGCTGGCTGCAGCAGCCATGGGCAGGTCAGGATAACTGGTACTATTTCAATGAGGACGGCTACATGGCAACCGGCTGGCTGGAATTTGAAGGCAATCGTTACTACCTGCATCCGACAGCAGACGGTAATCAGGGCGCTATGTATACCGGATGGCACTTGATTGACGGCATCTGGTACTATTTCAATGAGCAGCCAGACGGAACGAAAGGACGGCTTCTGAGAAACACGACAACACCGGATGGCTTTCTGGTAGGAGAAAACGGTGCCTGGATTCCGTAAATCAGGCAGGAAAACTGACGCTCCCACCTTTTTATAAAAACCAGATGGACGATCCAGCAGATCGTTCATCTGGTTTTTTACGATAGCGCTCCGGTCTATGCACCAAAACGAAATCTTCCGCATACCGTATTGATAACCGCAGAATATGAAAATGAGTGAGTCAGTCTATGGAGCAAAATACAATCACGGTTGCCCTGGCGGGAAATCCCAACGTAGGGAAAAGCACCATTTTTAATGGCCTGACCGGAATGCACCAGCATGTGGCAAACTGGGCCGGCGTAACCGTCTCCGCCGCCCAGGGTACCTATCGGTATCGGGAACAGGAATACCGGGTGGCGGATCTGCCCGGCACCTACTCGCTGTCCTCCCGCACCGAGGAAGAGCGGGTCACAGAGCAGTTTCTGCGTTCCGGGCAGGCGGACATCATTGTTCTGGTCTGTGATGCCACCTGCCTGGAGCGCGGTCTGCGCCTGCTGTCCCAGATTCTCTCCCTGCCGCCGGTACGGGAAAACGCCGTTCCGGTCGTTCTCTGCATCAATCTGTGTGATGAAGCACACTATAAAGGAATCGTCATTGATTTTGATCTTCTGGAAGATGTGCTGCAGATTCCCGTGGTATCCTGCTGCGGTCGCTGCCCGGCCAGCCTGGATGATGTAAAAGCTGCAGTGGCAAGTGCCCAAAACCGCCTTTTTTCCTACGACTGTCTGGACTTTTCTCCCAAAGCACTGGCTGCTGCAACGGTTCGCTATACAAAGGAAAATTACCGGGCTCTGGAAGAGCGGATCGACCGCCTGCTTACCGGCCCGGTCACCGGAAAATGTATTCTGCTGGCTCTTCTTTTCTTTCTCTTCTGGCTCACCATGGCAGGTGCCAATTATCCTTCCCGCCTGCTTTGGGATGCCCTGTTTGCAGCAGAAGACAAGATGGCCGCCGGACTTGCCGGACTTGGTGCTCCGGACTGGCTGACCGGATGCCTGGTGTACGGAATCTACCGGGTTCTGGCCTGGGTCATTTCCGTTATGCTGCCTCCCATGGCGATCTTCTTCCCGCTGTTTACTCTGCTGGAGGATCTGGGTTTCCTTCCCAGAGCTGCATTCAACATGGACCCCATGTTTGAAAAATGCCGCTCCTGCGGCAAGCAGTGCCTGACCATGGCCATGGGCCTTGGCTGCAATGCCGCCGGGGTCACCGGCTGCCGCATCATTGATTCCCCACGGGAACGGCTGATTGCCATTCTCACCAATTCGTTTACGCCCTGCAACGGAAGATTCCCCACTCTTTTCACACTGATCACCCTGTTTCTCGCCGCTGGCACCGGCTCAGGCCTTTTTCGTTCCTTTACCTCCGCACTGTGGCTGACTGCTTTTCTGCTTCTCAGTGTTTTTGCCACAATGGGCGCCTCCTGGCTGCTTTCCCGCACACTGCTTCGGGGAATTCCTTCTTCTTTTACACTGGAGCTTCCTCCCTATCGGCGTCCACAGTTCCGAAAAGTCATTCTGCGCTCCATTCTCGACCGAACCTTATTCGTACTGGGAAGAGCCGCAGCCGTCGCTGCTCCGGCCGGTCTGATCATCTGGCTTCTGGCAAATATTTCGCCGGGAGGTTCCAGCCTGTTAACACTTCTGACGGGTTTTCTGGATCCTCTCGGACGGCTGATGGGACTGGACGGAGTCATTTTAGCCTCCTTTCTTCTGGGATTTCCGGCCAATGAAATCGTTCTTCCGATCATCCTGATGGCATACATGCAGACCGGGATTCTCTCCGAAATGACGGATTCCATGACCATGAAAGCACTTCTGACCGCCCATGGCTGGACCTGGCAGACTGCTTTTTGCATGAGTCTTTTCTGTCTGTTCCACTGGCCCTGCTCTACCACCTGCCTGACCATAAAAAAAGAGACCGGTTCCGTCAAATGGACCGCTCTCTCCATCCTTCTGCCCACATTGTCAGGCATTCTGCTCTGTATTCTGGCAGCCGGAGCATTCCGCCTTCTGTCAAACTCAGGCGCCGGGGCGTAAAATAAGCTAAAACTTTCGTCCGCCCCCGCCTGCCTGATGATTTCCGCAGCTGTGTGTGGAGCTTCTCCCTGAAGAAGAACCTCCTTTTGACATCCCGCCGCCGTTTCGCGGCGGCTGACGCGGAATCACCATATGCGTCACCGTCGTATTTAACAGGCGGTCTTCCGGGTTTTGAAACCGGAACCGGCAATCTGCCCGATAGGCCAGATGATAATTGCTTCCCCGGTCCTCCTTCATGCCGTATCGCTTCACCACGCTCATACAGACCCCGCCTGCGCTGATTCCGCTGACTGCCAGAGCAAACAACGCTTCATACCAGCGGATAGAGCGATGTACGCTGATTTTTCCGGTTTCCGTATCATAATTATATTGTCCGGACGCGATTCCTTTGTCCAGATACGCTTCCGTTCCCTCCAGCCCGGCCATCGCAGCGGCTGCGAAATCCCCTCTGGAAGCGCTTTCATACATATCATCCAGAATCGAATCCACCCGCTCATCTGTCAGAATACGGATCACCGAACCATAGGTTCCCAGATAAAGCTCCCGATTATCCATATCAATCAGCACCAGCACGCCATTTTCGTAAAAGGCCTCCGAAAAGCCATTATCAAAATAAAACCGGTCTGCCACAGAGGCGGCACTTTTCCCTTCCGCATCTTCTGCCGTCAGAACCACCGCCTCGATCCTCCGCTTTTCCCGCAGCTGCGCGGTCTTTTCCTCCAGCGCCTCCGCCTCCGTCTGACTGAACAGGCCGGCATAATCAAACACGCGCTGTGAGCCTGCAGACAGTTCCTGCACAAAAGCAGCGGCCCGGCCTGCTCCGTACCAGAACGCACCCAAAAATGCACACAAGAAAACCACCATGCCAAGCTTTCCTGATATAGCCCGGCCGGTCAGCCGGTTCCGATTCCGGAATCTTTGTCCTGCTCTCATAAGAAATATCCCCCAATCAATAACAAAACCAACATTGGAAAATATACTGCAGCAAACAAAAGCGCCAGCTTTTTCGAATCGACAGGCAGCTCCCCGCAGACCTTCCCGGTCTGTCCATTCAGGGCAAAATAGTAAATCCGCCCGTTCTTCGGTTCCCGGTACGTCAGCGTCCATACCGGAAACAGACCGTAATACCATGCTGCATCCCGGATCTCCGTCCGCTCCCTCTGCACATGCAGACCGGAATACCCTTCTGCACTGTCTCTCAAACTGCTTCCTGCAAAATCCCGAACCTCCTGCTCCACCTCTGCCGCAAACTCCTGCTGCTCCATATCCCGCTTTTCTGCCACAAATCCCGTCAGATATCCCATATGAAACGGCTGAAGGCCTTCCATCCGGAACGGCAGGACGCCCTCCGCCAGCTGCGCATTGGCTTTCTTCAGCGCATTCCGACTGACATTCTGGATCTCCATCTGCCCGCTCCGCCTGACCTGATAGCTTTTCCGCTCTGTATAACGCAGATTGCCTGCGTCCCACATCCGAAGCTTTGTTCCTTCCGCCTCCAGCTCGCCTTCCACCCTGCAGCTGTAAAGCCAGTACGGGAAATAGACGCCGGTCATGGTCTCAATCTGTTTCTTCGAATAAAAATCAGACGGAACATAGCGTTTTCCTCCGATCCACCGGCTAAAAATCTCCTCTGCCTTCTTCCGGTCAATAGCAAATGGGACCACATAGTCCGGCCGGTAACTGCCATCCAGCCGTCCTTTCAGGACAACCGGATTATGGCAGTAATAACAGAAGGTCGCCGCCGTGGTCGCATCCGTCAAAATTTCCGCGCCGCAGCTGGGACAAGAATAAGTGACCGCATTTTCATCCTGAGACTCCCTGCAGGACTGCTCCTTCGCCGGGCAGCCCGGCGTCTTCTCCTGCGCCTCCAGCTCAGTCAGGTCAAAATTTGACAAACAGTACTCACATTGATATTTCTGTGTATTCGGGTCAAAGCTCAGCCCGCCTCCACAGTTTGGACATTTATATGTAATCGCAGCCATTGTATGTATCCTCTTCGTTTATCCTCTCGGTTTTCCGCATTCGCTGCAGAATTTTCCGGTATTTACGGTGCCGCAGCTGCAGGTCCAGCTTACCGCCGAAGCCCCCTGCGCCATGCCTCCCTGTGGACTCCCGACTCCCGGTACACCGGCCGGATTCACAAACATGCCGGCCGGATTTCTCTGCATCTGCATTTGCTGCATATTCGCCGCGGATGCAGCTCCCAGGAAACCGCCTCCTGCCTGCATGCCGACCCCCATGCCCATAAAGCCGGCCGTGGCACCGTTTGCGTTGGAGCCGGCGCTGCGCAGTCCTTCTGCAACGGCTCCCTGGACATATCCTTCCCGGATAGACGGATCCGCGAGCATAGCTCCCTGATTGCGCATGTTGATCAGCTTCTGTGATTCCTCATCATAGCTGATGCTGGCAATTCCTACTGACTGAATCTCCATGCCGCGCATCCGACGCCACTCTTCATCCAGTGTCTCTGCCATATAACGTCCCAGCTCTCTTCCCCTGGAAGCCACAAAGGAAATCCGCATACCGTCCGCGGACATCTGATTAATCGAGCTCTGAAGCGCTTCCAGGAATTCTGCCAGGTACTGCTCATTAATCGAATCGATTTCCACCTGCTCCGCATTTTTCGGAATTACTTCTCTGTAAAAGCGAAGCGGATCCGTGATCTTAATGGAATAAGTACCGTGCGCACGCAGAAACAGCTCGGCATTATAAAAATTGTCAAAATAATTTACCGGATTCCGGGTCCCGAATTTAATTCCCTTGATTTCCTGCAGATTGAGGTAATACACCCTCTGCACGGTCGGTGTCATTCCGCCGTACCGGATCCGCTGGAAGGATTCCTTCAGGGCATCCCCAAACCGACCGTTAAACAGAGAAGGCAGAGACGAATTATTCACTGTGTAATACCCCTCTTCTGCCGTATAATCCACAACCTTGCCGCCGTCCACCAGCATCATAAACTGATTCGGATATACATGAATCACAGAGCCGTCGGAAACGGTATGCTCCGTCCCTTTTACATTGGCTCCCTTTCTGGTCCGCACACCGGCTGCAAAAACAGTCCGGTCGCTCATCTCTGCCGGCTCCACCACTTCCAGCCACTGATCCGCCAGCACACCGCCGGCCGCTGTTGCTGCTGCTTTTAAAATTCCCATATCGATTTTCCTCCTGACTTCCTTGCCCTGCAGTCTCTGTTTTCCTGCCTGCTTCTTATGACCGCTCCCATGCCTCTCTCATCATTTCAATCTCTCTTGCATATCCGTCCAGTTCATTCGGGGTTTCCAGATAAAACGGAAGGCTGCGGAGAGCCGGATGGCAGACTACCCGTGCCAATGCCTCATATCCGATACAGCCTTCCCCGATCTTCGCATGCCGGTCTTTTTTTGCTCCTAACGAATTCTGACTGTCATTCAGGTGAATGGCCTTTAAGTGCTTCAGACCGATGACCCGGTCAAACTCCGTCACCACCTCATCCAGATGACCGGCAATATCGTATCCGCCGTCCCAGACATGACAGGTATCCAGACAGATTCCCACCTGTTCGTTTCTTTCCACCCGATCCCGGATCTCCCGCAGCTCCTCAAAACGGCCGCCGATTTCACTTCCCTTTCCCGCCATGGTTTCCAGAAGCACCGTTGTATGCTGACCGGGCTTCAAAATCTGATTCAGCATGCCGGAAATGAAAGCAATTCCGACCTCCCTTCCCTGTCCCACATGGCAGCCGGGATGAAAATTATACATATTGCCCGGCGTGTACTCCATCCGTACCAGATCATCCGCCATCGTATCCCTTGCCAGATCACGCAGCCGCTCATCGGCAGAGCAGGCATTTAAAATGTACGGTGCATGCGCCAGAATCGGCGTAATTTTTTCTTCTTCTGCAAGCTTTAAAAACTTTTTTACATCCTCTTCCCGGATTTCCTTCGCTTTTGTTCCGCGCGGATTCCTGGTAAAAAACTGAAAGGTATCGGCGTGAATAGAAACTGCCGTTTTTCCCATCGCTTCATAGCCTTTGGCTGAAGACAGATGACATCCTATTTTCAGCATAATATTTTCTCCTTCTGTCTTATTTACGGTGCTGTCCTTCTTTTGTCCTGAAAACCCGATATACGGGCTTTCAGGACGTTCTTCCCCGGTGTTTTTCAAGCCGGGCCGCTTCTATGCGCAGCCGCAGCTCTCACGTTCACTTCCACAGCTGTCACACCCGCAGCCTTCACGCTCTCTTCTGCAGCCTTCACAGCCGCAGCCCTCGCGCTCTCTTCTGCAGCCACAGCAATTTTGGTTCTCTTCCCGGTCACGGAAACGTTCTTCCCGGATTCCCTGAAGGATGCCGGCATCAAATCCGGCCCGGTAGGCCTCTCCCCACCAGCTGCTCCAGGTCTGCATAAAGCTGCCGCGTTCCCGATTGCGATCCCGGTCCTGATCCCGGTCACGGTCTCTGTCGCGATCCCGGTCACGGTCTCTGTCGCGATCCCGGTCACGGTCTCTGTCGCGGTCCCGGTCGCGGTCTCTGTCGCAATCCCGGTCGCGGTCTCTGTCACGATCCCGGTCACGGTCTCTGTCACGATCCCGGTCACAATCGCGGCCGCATCCGCACCCTCTGTTTCCTCCACAACAATTTCCCCAAAAGCTTCCGCAGCCCCAGCCGCATCTTCCATTACATCTGCAATTCATACACATATGATGATACTCCTTTTTTTGAAGGTTTGTACTATATCATATGTAGACAATGCCAATGTGTTACAAGCTGTTGTCTGCCCTCTGCTTTCTGCTTTTTCTGCCTGCCCGTTTCCCGGACAACGGATCTACCGCGCGCACGGCAATAAAAAGCAGGATCAAGGACATCCCAATCAGCAGAACGAAGCTGATCGGAAGCCAGGCATCCAGCACCGCATTGGAGGAGCGGCTTCCGAACCATTGAATGACCTGATTCTGGACATCCCGGTTTCCCGCCTGGATCCCGATAATCTGATAAAAAGACACCGCCGGATTCAAAAGCAGCAGATACAGAAATACACCAGAATGAACCTGTGATGCCATCTGCCCCACCTGACTGGCATAGCCTGCCGCTCCCATAGCTGCCACGGAAGAAACAAAATAGTTGATAACAAACGTTCCTGCAATCAGAAAAATCAGCACACCGTAGGATACAGCAGTCGCCACCGTGGATTTCCGGCACACTGCAGAAAAGCAGATTCCAATGCTGGCAGAAAACAGCGCAACCACACCATAAAAAATCATCAGAAAGCCCATATCCTTCACCGTGATGCCTCCATACACAAAAACCAGCGCCATGATCGGAAAACTGGATACCACCCAGAGAACCATGCTGCTCATGGAAGACAAAAGCTTTCCGATTACGATTTCCGATGCCGTCACCCTGGTGGAAAGCAGAAGATCCAGCGTCTGCCGCTCCCGCTCGCCGCTGATGCTTCCGGCTGTCAATGCCGGCATGAGAAACAAAAGCATCAAAAACTCCAGCGATGCCACAAAAACATACAGGTTCAGAAAGCTGGCATATTGCACCTCAGCGGTAATATTCACCTTGGTCACTACAGAATACATATTCAAAAAAGCAACCAGCGCAAGAATACTGTTGCATATCATCATGATAATCGGAATCCGCGCACTCCGGCTGCTGACGGTCCGTTCTCGCTTATAAACCGGGTTTTCCTTCATACAGCAGCACCTCCTTATCCTCATGATCCGTAATCTGCATAAACAACGACTCCAGATTGCCCTGCTGCCGGGAAAAGCCGTTGATCAATACATCCGCATCCACCAGCTGCTGGAGCAGCAGTGCCTCCTCCTGCGCATCTCCCGTAAAGCCCACGGAAAGGCAGTTTTCTTTAATTGAAATCGTGCGTACACAGCTGTGACTTCTTAAAATCGCCATCGCCGTCTCCATGTTGCTGTAAACGGTAATCAGAAGCGGATTGGACTGATCCACCCGCTCCAGAATTTCTTTCATGCTGCCGCAGAGCACCATTTTCCCCTGGTCAATGATCCCGATATCCGTACACATCTTGGACAGCTCCGACAGCACATGCGAGCTGATAAGGATCGTTTTTCCTTCTGCATTCAGCTCTTCCACAAGCTCCTTAAATTCTCTCCTGGTCTTCGGATCCAGACCGGAGGAGGGCTCATCCAGAATCAGAAGGGATGGATCATGGATCAGCGCCCTGGCCAGACAAAGCCGCTGCTGCATGCCGCGGGAAAGACCATCCACATAAAAATCGATCCGGTCCTCCAGCCCTACCTGCTCCAGCAGAACGCCGCAGCGCCTGCGTGCCACCAGCCCCTCCATCCCATAGCAGGAAGCAAAAAATTCCATATATTCTCCTACCTTCAGGTTATCATAAACGCCAAAATAATCCGGCACATAGCCGATTTTCCCCTTCAGATTCTGCCGTTCCTTCCCGGCATCCACCCCGTCAACAAAAATCCTGCCGTCATCCGGTGCAAGAAGCCCTGCCAGAATTTTGATCGTTGTGGTCTTGCCGGCTCCGTTGGGTCCCACAAATCCGTAAAGCGCTCCTTTTTGAATGGTCATGTCCAGGCCATCCAGCGCCTGATACTTTCCGTATGCCTTTTTCAGTTTTTCTATTCTAAGCATGTTTCTTCCCTCCCCACTACCGAAAGCATTGGAAGAGAAATATCCATCATGTAATCTGCCGGTGTTTCATAAGCATACTTCACCGTCAGCTTGTTTTCTGATGAAAGATACGGCTCCAGCTGCCAGTCGATAAATTCCTTCTGTCCGCGTTCCATCTGGTCATAATTTCCCGTGCTGTAATTATAAAAATAGATGTCTCCGTCAAAAATCGAAAAGCTTCCGTATTTCGGATTCTCAAGAAATTCATCCGATACCGGTAAAAAGGTGATCTTTTCCACCTCCAGATCCTTTCCGAAGGAATACTCCAGCGTCAGCGGAGACATTCCGTCCATCGTGTTGGTCTTGGCCTGATAAGAACCGCTGACCACCTCCGGCTGCCGTTCCAGAGAAGTATGGCTGACTTTTTCGCCGCGCTGATATGCCGCTTCCAGCGAAGACGTATAAAGAGTCAGGCCGTCCACCTCATAGCCGGGATCCAGAAGGAATCCGCCCGGCTCCTCTTCCACAGCAAACGCCACGACCCGGGCCCCATGCTGATATCCGGTCAGAAACTGATCCAGATAAAAGGACAGAAGATTCGACCGTTCCAGTGCTTTCATATATTCCCCGGAATTCACATCCGTCTTTTCAAACTGCCAGCCGCCTGTGATCCGGTCCGCCGTCATAAAGGAGTTGCCCAGCGGATAGCAGTACACCGGCAGATCATCCAGCCTCACGGTTTCTCCCGCCTTCAGCGAATCAATCAAAACCATGGAGCCGGAGCAGAGCACCGCCGCATGCTCCAGATCCTGTCCAAGCTCATTGGTAACATAGCCGGTCAGCTCCCCGTCAAAACAGCTGACCTTCCCGGTGATGCCCAGACTTTCCAGATTCTCCTCCCGTTTTTCCAGCCGGAAATAGTTTGAGGAAAATGCCGCCACATCCTTTACCGACAGCACTGAGGTCTCGCCCTCATAGCGGATGCTGATGTTCTCCTCTTCCTCCCCGGTAAACTTGGAAAACCGTGAGTTTTCAGAGCTGGTCTGCCGGGTCAGCGGCCGGATATCATAGTGCGGATCCAGCCTTACGGAATACGGCTTGTTGTACGGCGTTCTCATATTCATGTAAGTAGACTCCACAATCGTATCCTCTGAATAATCCCGGACCGACGCATAATTAAAAAAGGTATCTTCAAACCGCGTCCGGCTTCCCATCAGATAAATGATTCCGCTGCAGCACAGGGAAAGGAGCACCACAAAGCTGCTGTAATGCTGCTGCATCTCCCTCTGCTTTAAAAAGTAATACAGGCCCGGCCCGGCAAGAAGAATGTAGCTGACAATGGCGATGGCGTAAAGGGATATCTGAGGCAGACGCTCGACCGAACCGGTATTGATCATGCTCTGCACAGCCCAGTACTGGCTGTTTCCTCCGTCAAAGAGATAATCTGCCAGCTCCTGAATCCGCTCTTCTCCCAGCAGCTCGGTAAACAGCTTGTCCACATACGGATGCTCCTCGCAGAAACTTCCGATATCCGCAAAATCATAGGAGGCCACCGCAATCATTCCTTTTTCCTGATTCACAGCGGTGATCACCGCCTGTCCGAAGCTGGAAAGCACCACATTGCCTTCCTTCAGCTTCACCTCCGTTGTATCCAGCGGGATCAGAACATCCGAGGGACCGAAGATCGCAAACTCATTTCCCATATCCACGGTCTGGACCTTCGGCTCCGGAAGCTCCTGTGCCAGATTATTCTCCAGAAAGGTTTCCACCGCATCCTGTCCGCTGTCACCAGTTCCCAGAAGCAGAATGCCTCCACGGCTGACCCACTCCTTGATCGTATCGATCTGCGGACCGGACAGACGGCGGGTATCATAATTGGTAATCAGAAGCACATCCAGCTGGTCCAGGCCTGCCGCCTGCTCCGGAATGCTCCCCGCCACCATCGTGCAGGTTCTGGTCAGAAGTGTGCTGTAATGGATCCCCACGCCGTTTAAATACTCCAGCTTATCCTGAGAATCACTCAGCGTTCCGATCAGAAGTTCCGGCGTATCCTGACGAATGTTCATTTTCAGCCGTTTTTTCAGGATCTGGTTTCCCTGCGCGTCATAGAGCTGCACATGAAGCTGGTCGGCCCGCAGTCCCAGCGGAATATTCAGATTCAGCTGAACGGTCGCATCACCGGCAAGCGTCACCGGATATTCGTATTTGTAAATGTCAAAATCCGACTCCATGGATTTGATCACAACACTTCCGGAAAACGACGTTTCCTGCTGATTGGTCAGGGTCACATAGACCGGAAGATATCGTCCGCCCTTTGCCATATTGTCGTAGCCGTAGCTGGCCTCCATGGCTACCGGTACATTTTTATAGCCGTAAGCCGAATTAACCGGCACCGTTCCGGAAGAGGTCTCCGCCTCTGCCGCAAATGCCGTACTGCAAAACGCCCCGACGGCCGTCCCGGCCGGGAAAGAAAGAATGGCAAGCGCGCACACAAACGCTCTTGCCAGCCTTCCTCCAGACAGCCTGTACTTCTGCTTTTTCCTCCGGCAGATTCTGCTTTCCTCCGGATGGCCCTCCATCTGGTTGTTTACTTTCATGAATTATTACCCGATCTTTCCAAAGTTTTCCTTATTAATGTCAAAATGAACCTTCAGCTTAACCGTGAACACAGTCCCGTTCAAGTCGCTGGCCACCTGTATCGTGCCTCCATGCATATCTACCACATTTTTTGCAATGGCAAGTCCCAGGCCGGTACCGCCCGTACTGGAAGACCGCGACTGCTCCACCCGATAAAATTTGTTAAAAATAAGCGGCAGCTCTTCGGGCGGAATCACATAACCGAAATTCGTAATGGACACCGTCACAATCTCCTCCGTCGCATGGACCTTTACCAGGATCCGCTTCCCTTCCGCGCCGTATTTGATGGCATTATTGATCAGATTGTCAAATAGTCTGGCCAGAAGATTTCCGTCTGCTGTAATGATCTTGGCCGGAACATTGGATGACAGCTCATAGGTCAGATTCTTATCCGCAAAGCTGGGATAAAATTCTTCCAGAAGCTGACTCAGCAGCTTGATAATATCCACCTGGGAGACCTTCATGGCCACCTTTCCGTAGGTCATCTTGGTAAACCCAAACAGATCTTCAATCAGCCTTTCCAGCCGTTTTGCCTTGGTATAGGCAATATCTATGTACTTCCGCTTCAGCTCCGGCGGGAGCTTCTCCCCTTTTCCGCCGGATAAAAGCTCCAGGTATCCGATAATGGATGTAAGCGGCGTCCTTAAATCGTGGGCGATGTTGGTGATCAGTTCATTTTTGGTCCGCTCCGATTCCCTCTCCCGGTCCATCAGATCCTTCAGATCTGCTACCATTTTGTTCAAATTCGCCGCCATTGCCGAGAATTCATCATCCCCGATCACATCTACGGAGGTATTCAGATCCCCCTCCGAGATATTCTGCATGGCTGTCGATATCTTTCCCATGTACTCCATGGATTTGTGCTGAAGAAGGAGAAAGGAAACCGAAAAAACCAGAATTCCCAGAATCACATAAGCCAGAATCCCGATCAGATCCGCCTGTTCGCCGGTAAACAGAAAAAACAGACGGCTTTCCTTTCCTGTCTCATTTAAGTATCGTGAAATGATGGAAATATTCGTCACCAGAAAAATCTCCACCATACAGGCAATCAGAGTACTGTAGCCGATATTCGCAGCCATGCGTCCGTAAAAACGCTTGCTCATATCTTTATTTTTCAATCTTGTACCCTACTCCCCATACCGTTGTGATAATTTTATTCTGTCTGGTATCTTCCTTCATCTTTCCGCGAAGACGCCGGATATGTACCATTACCGTGTTGTTTGCCTCATAAACCTTTTCATTCCAGACATTTTCAAAAATCTCATCGGTGCTGAATACCCGCCCCGGATTAGATGCCAGCAGGTAAAGAATGTCAAATTCAATCGGCGTCAGCTTGATCTCTTCATCGTCCACCGTCACCTTGTGATTATCCTTGTTGATCGTCAATCCCCGGATCGTGATATCATTTTTTCCGGTCTCATGGACACTGCTGTTCGGATTCAGCTGCGTGTAGCGGCGAAGCTGGGATTTCACCCGCGCGGTCAGCTCCAGAGGGTTAAAGGGCTTCGTCACATAGTCATCCGCCCCGGTGCCCAGCCCAAGAATCTTATCCAGATCGGTGGACTTGGCACTGAGCATGATAATCGGAATATTGTTGGTCTCCCGGATCTTCTTGCACATCTCCAGACCGTTCATACCCGGCATCATAATATCGAGAAGAACCAGATGGATCTCCTCCTTCTCCAGAATCGCAAGACCCTCCTCTGCGTTATTCGCCTTCAATACCTTATAACCATCGCTGACCAGATAAATTTCGATTAAGTCAGCAATCTCTTTTTCATCATCTACCACTAAAATGCGGGTTTCGGACATGTCAGGTCCCTCCTTGTTCTTTCTATGTTCCTCTTTCTATGTCTTCTTAATTATATGCTCTTCCTGGCTGCGAGGCTGCGAACGATTGAGGAAGCCTCATTCGTGCAGGGATTCGCTGTGTACAGAACAATCATCAGCAAACCCGATTCGCTTCTCTGTAAATCTGCTTATGATAAAATCATCCAAGATATAGTGTATCATATTTGCAATGGTTTTGCCTTAATTTTCTCTTACTTTCTCTTACAAAATCTATAGGAGATTGATGGGAAAAATACCGCTTCCGACAAAAAATTTCAGCCATCTGCCGGAAGCCCTTCCCGAAGACTGCCGCAAATGGCAAAACCGCTGCAGAGCCCACAAATCGGACTCTGCAGCGGTTTCGCTGTTTAGAATATTTATCCTATAACATTATGTAAGGAGAGGCTTTTTTACGGAATCCAGGCACCATTTTCATCTACCTGATATCCATCCGGCGTTGTCGTTGATACAAACAGCGCGCCCATCGGAAGCACCGCTCCGCCGTCAAATCTCCAGCTTCCGGTTTCTTCCTCATAATTCCAGCCGGTTTCTCCTGCCGGTCTGCTGTTCAGAGAATACCATTTTTCGCCAATTAAATGCCAGCCGGTTACCATCACTCCGGTCTGCGGATTCAGATAATACCAGTTGCAGTCCTGCGGATCCAGCATCCAGCCGTCCCTTCTCAGAGCGCCCTGCTTTTCTCCGTCTTTCTCCAGATAATACCATTTTCCGTCTTCAGACAGATACCAGCCGGTATCCATCATTCCATCTTCGCCAAAGTGGAACCATTCCAGTCCGCCTGTGCAGCGCACATATTTCCAGCCGGTCACGGCCTGTCCGTCCGTTCCGATGAAGTTCCAGGTTCCGTCTTCCTTCTGTCTCCAGCTTCCCTGTGTCTCTCTCTCCGGAAGATTCTGCGGTCCGTAGGTGACATTGCCTGCTCGGCCGCCGGAGCCTCCGGAACTGCTGCTTCCGCTGCTGCTTCCACTGCCGCTTCCGCTGCTTCCGCCGGAAGAAGTACCGGAATTTC
>JBJELD010000086.1:0-37483 GCA_051878975.1 Candidatus Caccovicinus sp. | reverse complement strand
GGGATCGGAGCACAGCCATGATGCACGCCCTGTGCTACGGTACACATTTCTTCAACTTCTTTTGAATAAATCATGTGTTAAAACTCCTTTCAAATATGTAGTTTTCTAAGATGAGTTTGATTTGTATGGCAGTGATACGCCCTGCCTGTCCCTGTAGCAGTTCGTTAAATATATCACATCATACTTGGTTTTATTTTCTCACAAAATCAGCGTTTCGTCCATACCCATTTTACAAAAATCTGCAGGAAATCTGTTAGTAAAATTGTATAAATTCCACCGGGCGATATAATTCCTCATTTTCCGTGCTTTTGCGGCTCTGCGGTCAGCCTTCGGAGCACCATCCGGTAATACAGGAAAAACACAATGCCCTTCAGAATCGATGAACTGGAATACGCCCACCAGATTCCGTTCAGGCCGATTGCCTTTCCCAGCACGATAGCCGTCGGAATCCGGATGCCGGTCAGAAGAATCGTGATGACCGAGCACTGAAAGGTCTTGCCCAGCCCGGACAGCGCACCGGAAGTCATCGCCTCTATGCACATGAACATCTGGGAAAATCCCAAAATCCGCAGATACTCCATCCCCATCGGAACCACATCCGCCTCCCGGATAAACAGCCGGAATACCGGCTGCCTGCCGAAAATCAGAAGAGAGCTGGTAAAGCAGCCCCAGATACAGACGATTGCCGCTGCAGTCATATAGCCCTTCTTGACACGGTCATACTTCCTGCCGCCGAAGTTCTGTGCCACGAAGGCATTGACCGCCGTGGAAAAGCCTCCGGCCGTCATCCAGGAAATGGATTCAATCTGGCTCCCCACCCGCTGGACTGCCACCGCCTGATCACCCCAGGCTGAGACAAACCGGGTCAGAATCATGGATATCGTGCAATAAAGCATTTCCTGGACTCCGGCCGGGACGCCTACCTGGATAATCGTCTTCAGAAAGACGGCCGGAACCGGTCTTCCCACATGAACATGGGGAAACAGAAATTCATCCTTCCGTGTCGATAAAAGCAGCACCATCGCCACAATGCCCTGTGCCGTCACCGTTGCAACGGCCGCGCCGGCCGCCTCCAGCCGCGGGAACGGCCCCAGACCAAAAATCAGAAGCGGATCCAGCAGCATGTTTGCACCCATTCCGATGCAGTTTGCAGCAAACGGAGTCCGGCTGTTCCCTGCCGCCGTATACAGCCCGGTCAGAGTCTGACTCAGAAAAGACAGCACGATCAGACCGCCTGCAATCCGCAGATAAATCACGGCATCCGCCACAATCTTCGGATCGCTCAGGCCAAAGAACCGGATCATGGGTCCGGCAAAGCTGTTGGAGATCAGGGCAAACAGGACGGCCAGAACCAGCGTCAACTGAATCGCTCCGGCAGCATAGAGCCCCGCATCCTTCCGGTTGCCCTCCCCTATGGCATGTCCCGTCTTGATCTGCCCTCCCATCTTGGCAATCATAACCAGCCCTGAGGACAGCCAGGTATACATGCCGGCGGCGCCCACCGATGCCACCGCACTGCTTCCCACCCGTCCGATCCAGGCCATGTCCGTCAGATTATACGCCATCTGAACCAGCGAGGTTGCCATGATCGGGACAGCCAGCGCAGTCAGAGAGGGAAGAATCTTCCCGTTCAGCAAATCAATATTTCCTTTCATAACGCCTCCCATACCCAGAAATTAAAAAACGAATATCCCTTCGATAAAAGCAGAAAAAGGATGCCGCAAAACCGGTCTTCTCTCCGATCCTGCCGCATCCTTCCTGTTTCTGTTTATTCTGCCTTCGGCTCTTTCTGTTCCGGCTCCACGGCAATACCCAGCTCCTCCAGCTGTTTCGGGTCAACCGGAGTCGGTGCCTCGCACATCAGACAGGAAGCATCCTTCACCTTCGGGAATGCAATGACATCGCGGATGCTGTCCGCGCCCACCATCCACATAACCACACGGTCCAGACCGTATGCCAGACCGGCGTGAGGCGGAACTCCATACTTGAAGGCTTCCAGAAGGAATCCGAACTGCTCTCTGGCACGCTCCGGCGTAAAGCCCAGCACCTCCAGCATCTTCTCCTGAATATCGGCCTGGTGGATCCGGACGGAACCTCCGCCAAGCTCCGTGCCGTTCAGCACGATATCATAAGCCTTTGCACGTACTGCACCCGGATCTGTATCGATCAGAGGCAGATCCTCATCCATCGGCATGGTAAACGGATGATGCATGGCCACATAGCGCTGCTCCTCTTCCGAGTACTCAAGCAGCGGGAATTCCGTAACCCACAAGAACTTCCAGGAATCCTTCGGAATCAGATTCAGCTGTCGGCCCAGCTCCAGACGAAGGGCGCCAAGCACATTGTAAACCACGCTGTTTTTATCTGCCGCAAACAGAAGCAGATCACCAGGCTGTCCGCCCATGGCCTGAACCAGTCCGGTCAGCTGCTCCTCCGTCATAAACTTTGCAAAGGAGGACTTGTAGGTGCCGTCCTCATGAATGGCCAGATAAGCCAGACCCTTGGCGCCGTAGCCCTTTGCGAACTCAACCAGCGCATCAATCTTCTTTCTCGGCATTCCGGCCTGTCCCTCCACGCGAAGGCCTCTTACGGAGCCACCGTTTTCCAGCGCGCTCTTAAATACTACGAAATCACAGTCTGCCACAGCCCCGGACACATCCTGCAGCTCCATGCCAAACCGCATATCCGGCTTATCGGAACCGAAGCGGTCCATCGCTTCCTTCCAGGTCATCCGCGGAATCGGAAGCGCAATGTCCACATTGCAGATCTCCTTAAACAGCTTCTTTAACAGACGTTCATTGACATCCAGCACATCCTCCACATCCACGAAGGACAGCTCCATATCGATCTGGGTAAATTCTGGCTGACGGTCCGCACGCAGATCCTCGTCACGATAGCATCTTGCCAGCTGGAAATAACGGTCATAGCCGGAGCACATCAGAAGCTGTTTGAACAGCTGCGGAGACTGGGGCAGCGCATAAAAGGAGCCAGGATGCACACGGCTCGGCACCAGATAATCTCTCGCTCCCTCCGGCGTACTCTTGATCAGAGTCGGCGTCTCAATCTCCAGGAAGCCTTCCTCTGCCAGAAACTGACGGGTCAGGATCGCTACCTGGCTTCTGGTCATGATATTTCTCTGGATATCCGGTCTTCTCAGATCCAGATAACGATACTTTAAGCGCAGCTCCTCCTTGGTCTTGGAGTTCTCCTCGATCGGAAACGGCGGAGTTTCCGATTCAGCCAAAATACGAAGACTCTTTGCCCGAACCTCGATGGTTCCGGTCTTTAAGTTTGGATTCGCTGCGCCGGAACGTGCTTCCACCTGACCGACTACCGCAATGACAAACTCACTTCTGAGCTTCTCTGCCTTGGCAAAGTAATCCGCGCCGCAGTCGCTCTCCTCAAAAATAATCTGCAGGATACCGGAACGGTCCCTTAAATCTACAAAAATGATTCCGCCTTTATTTCTGCTCTTCTGGACCCATCCCATCACGGTGACTTCCTGGCCGATATTGGCTTCGGAAACCTCGGTACACCGGTGGGAACGCTTCAGTCCTACCATTGATTCTGCCATGGTTCTTGTCTCCTTTTCCCTTACTTTTTCAGTGCATCTCTGTAAAATTCTTTAAATTCGCTGTAGCCTTCCTTCTGAAGCTGCTCCTTCTGGAATTTTTTGTTCTTATTCATCTGTGCCACCAGCACCTGCACACCGTTCTTTCTCTCCTCGGTGGCTTCCCGGATCACCTGGCTCAATATCTCCTGGCTGACGCCCTTTTCAAACAGATACGCCTTCCTCGGAGCAGCCTGCGGAACTGTGAAATTCCGATCCATCAGGATCGTAACGATCCGCTCAAAGCCGATGGAAAAGCCGCAGGCCGGCGTCTCCATTCCGGTAAACTTTCCGATCATCTTGTCGTAACGTCCGCCGCCGGCCACGGAGCCGCCAAAGCCCTCCATGGAAACCTCAAAGATTGTGCCGGTATAGTAAGACATGCCTCTTACCAGCGTCGGATCAAATACCAGAGAGAACTCTGCCTCTGCCACATCCTGGACCGTATCCATGATATGTGCCAGATTCTCGCAGGTTGCCGCCGCCGAAGCCACCGATTCCGACAACACGCTGCCCATCTGACGGACACCTGCCGCGTCGTTTGTCACACCGGAGAACAGGCTCAAGTACTTCTTTACCTTCTCCTCCTCGTATCCGGCCTCCAGAAGCTCTGCCTCCACACCTTCCATGCCGATCTTATCCATCTTGTCCAGAATAATGAAAACCTGATCAAAGGACTCCTCCGGGAAGCCGCAGTAAGCTGCCATGCCGCGCAGAATTCCCCGGTCATTTATGCGGACCGTAAAGGAATTGTCCGGGCAGATCCTGCCCAGAGCGGTCGTGGTTGCCAGAATCAGCTCAATCTCCGCCAGGCAGGTCGGATCACCTAAAATATCAATGTCACACTGCACAAACTGGCGGAAGCGCCCTTTCTGCGGACGATCCGCTCTCCACACGCTGCCCATCTGCAGCGCTTTGAAGGGCGACGGAAGATTTGCCGCGTTATTTGCGTAATAGCGGGAAAGAGGCAGGGTCAGATCGTAGCGCAGACCGCCGTCCACCACGTCGGCCTCTGTCTGAGCTGCCGCCACGTCCAGCTTCTCTCCTCTCTTTAAAATCTTAAAAATCAGTTTTTCATTATCACCGCCCTGCTTGCTGGTCAGGTTTTCAATATGCTCCACACAAGGAGTATCAATCTGGGAAAAACCAAATTTTTTGTAGGTTTCCCGGATCTGACTCATTACATATTCCCGAATCTGCATCTCCGCAGGCAGGACATCCTTCATGCCGGTCACCGGCTTCTTCTTTAATGCCATAGCTACTCTCCGTTTATTTTTCCATTCCCGATCTTCTCAGGTATTTTCCTCTACTAGTTTACCCTACTTTGCTGAATTTGCAAGCATTTTCTCCAGAAAGCGCCGCTTCTTTTCCAGCACCTCCTGACATCTGGGGAGATAATCCTGGATGTTTTTAATATTCTCCAGACGCTCCACCCGGTTCTCCGCCGGGAACACCACCTTCGTGGTCGTCCCGGCGCCGCAGCCGATCACGGTGTGTTTTTCCTCCATCATCAGGATATTGTAAAGGCAGGCCTTGTCTCCCACCGCGTAGCCCACATTTTCCAGGTTGCCGGCCATATTTTTCTGGCGGTACAGATAGTAAGGAACCATTCCCATGATCCGCGCCTCTTCCGCTGCCATCTCCACCAGCTCATCAATCAGTTCCCCGCCGGCCATGGGGTATCCGGCATACCGGTCCTTCTCCAGATTCAGTCTGGCCGCCCGTTTTAAGGCCAGACAGTGCACCGTCAGGCTCTCCGGCCCCAGACGGCGGATGGCCTCCAGCGTGTGGGTAACTTCCTCTTTTAATTCTCCCGGAAGGCCCAGAATCATGTCCATATTGATATTGTCAAAGCCCAGCTCCCTGGCCATGGAAAATACCTCCACAACCTGTTCCACCGTGTGGCGCCGTCCGATCAGATCCAGCGTTTTCTGGTTCATGGACTGCGGATTGATGGAAATCCGGCTGACCCCATGGTCCTTCAGAATCTTCAGTTTTTCTCTGGTAATGCTGTCCGGACGTCCGGCCTCCACCGTAAATTCCTTCAGCTCTGAAAAATCAAAGGTTTTGCAAAGCTGGTCCATCAGGCGGTTCAGCTGTGCTTCCGGAAGCGAGGTCGGAGTGCCTCCGCCCACATAGATCGTCTGAAGCTTTTTTGCTCCCTCTCCCTGACCGACCGCATCCCGGGTGACCATGAGTTCCTGTTCCAGAATCTCCAGATATTCCTCCAGCCGCCCGCTCCATTTTGCAATCGGATAAGAAGTGAACGAGCAGTACAGACAGGTGGTCGGGCAGAACGGAATGCCCACATAAAGGCTGTAGCCATTCGAATAATCCAATGTGCTTAACAAACGCCGTTCCTCCGCGGCTATCTCCAGGCTCAGCTTCCGTTTCTTTTCCCCGGTCAGATAATTCTCCTCCATATAGGCTGAAATCCGCTCTTCGTCCCAGCCCTCTGCCATCCTGGTCTCAGGAATTTTCACCGGCCGGATGCCGGTCAGCGCTCCCCATGGAAGCTGCCTGCCGGTATCCAGGAAAAGCAGGAAATACAGCCGCCGCTTGATCCGGTTCTTGGTCTCCGCACGATTTCCCATATCAACCGGAAAAGGCCGGTTTTCCCGCGCCTCCTCAAGTCCCTTCCGAATGACCGGACTCAACTCCTCCGCATTCTCTCCGGTGGAGTTTACGGCACCGGCTGTCCGCATTACCAGAAGCTCATACCGGGTCTTCTCCTCCAGAAAGCTTCCTTTTACCAGCAGATCCGGCTCTTCCGCAAACGGATGCAGCCCGGGCGCATCCGTCCCTTCCTCCGTCTTTGGATACACAAAGGCAGCTCCCGGGTAAAAGGCCATCAGAAGCTCCCGGATATCCTGTTCAAATGCATTTTCGTCCAATTGCAGTCCGATTATCATGAATCTGTATCCTCAATCTTTCTCTTTTATATAGACCGTTACACGCTTCTTCTCTACCCTCTCCGGTAGGAAGCCAGCGGATTATACTTCTTTTCATGCTCCAACGTCGTCTGTGACTCGTGCCCCGGATAAACCTCCACATCATCCGGCAGGGCAAAAAGCTTTTCCGTCACAGAATGAATCAGATCTCTGGAGCTGCCGCCTGGGAAATCGGTCCGTCCATAGGACTCAAAAAACAGCGTGTCACCGGAAAACAGCATTTTTTCCTTTTCCAGATAATAACACACGCTGCCCGCCGTATGACCCGGCGTATGGATCACCTTCCAGGTTCGGCCCAGCAGGGAAAGCGCTTCTCCATCCTCCAAAAGCTCCACATTCCGAATCGAAATGTTGGAACCGTAAGATGCAGAAAGATTTTCCGAAGGCTCCTTTAACAGCATTTTCTCTTCCCTGCCCGCATACACCGGAATCTGAAACGCACGCACCAGATCCGGGACTGCGCCGATATGATCAAAATGGCCGTGCGTCAGAAGCACCGCCACGGGAGTAATCCCAAGTTCCCGGCACTGATTTAAAATATAAGAACCGTTGTCTGCCGGATCTACCACTACGCCGTACTTTGTCTCCTCATCAAACACCAGATAGCAGTTGGTTCCGATCATTCCCAACACATTATTCTTCACTCTTAATTTTCCCATAAGCCCATATCCCCTTTCTAAACCTTCATGCGCCCGGCAGCGAAACTTTCGCACGATCCTTTATTTAAGGAAAGCTCTCCGAAATACTCCGGAAAGCCCCTCCCCTGCACAATTTTCTGTTTTCTGAACTGCTTTTATTCTCTCAGCGTAATGATCAGCCTGTTGAACGCTCGATATCCAGCACACTGTCGATCTGCCGGATCTTATCCGTCAGGCGGTTTAATTCCTCCACACCATGAATATCAAAGGTCATCGTAATGGTAGCTTTTCCCTGTTTGCTGGTCCGCACATTCATCGAGGTAATATCAATCTGTTTTTCTGTAAACACCTTGGAAATATCCACAAATAATCCGATCCGGTTATTGGCAAATACCTTGATCTCCGTAGAATAAGTGGTGCTGGAGCTGTCGCTCTCCGCCTTCTGCCACTCTGCGTCAATCAGCCGGGAACGCTCATCCTCCGGCAGATTGATCATGTTGATACAGTCGGTCCGGTGAATGGAAATGCCTCTGCCCCTCGTGACAAAGCCCACAATCTCGTCCCCCGGCACAGGGCTGCAGCACTTGGAGAAGCGCACCGCCAGATCATGGATTCCCTTTACCACAATGCCGCTCTTGGATTTCCTTGCGATCTCCGGAGCCTTCCCGGTCATATCCGTCAGTTCGTTTAAAATGCTGGTATCGGTGATTTCCTTCTTTCTTTTCTTCTCCCGCTCCTCCAGCATCTTATTAATGACCTGGCCCTCCTTCAGGCCGCCGTGGCCGATGGAAGCCAGCACAGAATCCCAGTCACGGAATGCGTACCGGGTCATCACCTTTTCCATGAACTCCGGCTTGCTGATCTCCGCATAGTTGATTCCCTTTGCCTTACAATAACGGTCGATCATATCCTTGCCGCGGAGGATGTTATCCTCCTTCAGCTCAGCCTTAAACCACTGATTGATCTTGTTCTTTGCCTGCGTACTCTTCACCAGCGCCAGCCAGTCGCGGCTCGGCCCCTTGGAGTTCTGAGAGGTCAGAATCTCGATCCGGTCACCGTTCTGAATTACATAATCAATGTTGACCAGCTTTCCGTTCACCCTTGCACCGACCATCTTGTTCCCGACCGCACTGTGAATCGCATAGGCAAAGTCGATCGGGGTGGAACCGCTTGGCAGATTCTTCACATCGCCGGAGGGCGTAAAGCAGTAGACTGTATCGGAAAACAGGTTCAGGTCACTCTTGATCAGACTCAGAAATTCTTTGGAATCATCCGTATCTCTCTGCCACTCCAGAATCTGGCGCAGCCAGCTTAACTTCGCTTCCTCACTGCCTGCCGCCACCTGACCGCTTCCGCTCTCTTTATACTTCCAGTGAGCAGCAATACCGTACTCTGCGGTCCGATGCATCTCAAAGGTGCGGATCTGAATCTCAAACGGCTGCCCGCTGCTGCTGATCAGCGTAGTATGAAGAGACTGGTACATGTTCGGCTTCGGCATGGCAATATAGTCCTTGAACCGTCCCGGAATAGGCTTATACATCTCATGGATCACGCCCAGAGCTGCATAGCAGTCCTTCACCGACTCCACAATAATCCGGACTGCAAACAGATCGTAAATCTGATCCAGCGTTTTATTCTGGTTTACCATCTTCCGGTAAATGCTGAAGAAGTGCTTGACGCGCCCGTCTACCTTGGCCGGAATGCCGGCAGCATCCATGTGCTGCTTGACCTCACTGACGATCTGACTGACAAAAGCCTCCCTCGCCTCTTTCCGGAGCGAAATCTTCTCCGCCAGGTCATAGTAGACATCCGGTTCCAGATATTTTAAGGACAGATCATCCAACTCGACCTTGATTTTGGAAATACCAAGCCGATGGGCGATGGGAGAGTAAATATCCAGCGTCTCTCTGGCCTTTTCCTTCTGCTTGGCCGGAGACCAGAACTGACCGGTCCGCATATTGTGCAGACGGTCTGCAAGCTTGATAATGATCACACGAATATCCTTTGCCATAGCAAGGAACATTTTCCGCAGGTTCTCCGCCTGGATCTCCACCTTATCCTTATCCCAGCTCAGCTGCGTCAGCTTGGTAACACCGTCTACCAGGAAGGAAACCTCCGGTCCGAATTCTCTGGTAAGCTCATCCAGCGTCATGACCGTGTCCTCCACCACATCATGGAGCAGACCTGCCGCGATGGTCTCCTTATCCATCTCCAGATCTGCCAGAATAATTCCCACACAGAGCGGATGAATAATATAAGGTTCACCAGATTTGCGCTTCTGATCCTTATGAGCCGCGTCCGCTATCCGATACGCCTTTTCAATCATGCTGATATCATCGGAAGGATGATATCGGCGGATGCTCCTGATCAGATCCTCATACAGCACCTCCGGGCTGGTAAAGGATGCCGGAGCCTCCAGTTCTATATCCAGTTTTTCCTTCATTCCCTCATTTGCCATTCGAACACCTGCCTGTTTCTCTCCAATAGATACTACACATTATAGTTTTTTTTGACACAAATTGCAAGTAAAAGTCAAAAATCCAGGTTTTCCCCGCATCTGCCTGCAATTCCATTGTTTCCGGAAAACGGCAGCGGGATACCTCCCGACAGACCCCTTTGGGACAAAAAGGGCTGATGCGCCTTTTTGTGTCCGGCCGCATCAGCCCTTTCCTGCTTTAGTTTCCTTCGTAGGTGATGATGGAATCCACCTGATAATTTTTCAGTCGTTCTCTGCCCTTCAGTCCCGCCAGCTCCATGACGAAACAGATCTTTATCACCTCACCGCCGAGACGTTCTACCAGACTGGAGATCGCCTCAATGGTTCCTCCGGTGGCAATCAGATCGTCCACGATCACGACCTTCTGGCCCGGCCGAATGGCATCCCGGTGCATCTCAATCTCCGCACTGCCATACTCCAGTTCATAGCTGGCTGAGATCGTCTCACACGGAAGCTTTCCTTTTTTCCGTACAGGAACAAAGGATTTGTGCATCATATAGGCAACCGGCACGCCGAAAATAAAACCTCTGGACTCCGGTCCGACCACCACGTCAAAATCCACTCCGTCCAGCATCTCAATCAGCTTGTCAACCGCCAGATGCAGTCCGTCCGGGTCCTGAAGAATCGTGGTCACATCCCGGAAAATAATTCCGGGCTTCGGGAAATCCGGAATACTTCTTACATAATCTTCCACTTTTTTCATGGCAATGCTTCCTCCAAACCGAATTTTCATCCTCTTTTTTGCCTATGTTATATCACATTTTCCCGATTCACGCAAGTTTCGGCGCCGGATTCAGGTTTTTCACTGTTTTCCGCACAACCAGCCGATTATCCAGATACACCCGGCTGTTATCCACGATTCCCTCGTCCAGACGGCGAAGAAGGATTCTCGTTCCTTCCTTTGCGATTTCGCTCATGCTTCGTTCCACCGTAGTCAGCTGCAGATTGGAGCAGCCGAACAGATCCCAGTTGTCAAATCCGGTCAGAGACACATCTCCCGGCACGGTCAGCCCATGCTCATAAATAGCATTTCTGGCGCCGAAGGCCATCTCATCGTTAAAGCAGAGGATCGCCGTCGGCGTGTGCTCCTTAAGGATCTGATTCGCGGCCCGGTATCCGCTGCCGAACCGGTAATTTCCCTGATAAACCGGAACCTTTTCCGGATCCAGACCGCGGCGCAGCATGGAAGCACACCAGCCGCGGTGGCGTTCTCTGGTAGAATCCAGACTGGCATTTCCTTCTATAACACAGATATCCCGATGCCCGTTTTCCAGCAGATAATCCATCACCTTACCCATGGCTTCTGCCTCATCCGTGGTGACGTTCGGTGCATCAAAAAATACCGTCCGGCAGATAATCACCATCGGAATTCCCTTATCATGGACCTCCTCCATGAACAGAAGATCCTCATTTTTCTGTGACAGCACGATAATCCCGTCGAAAAAGCTGGGGTTCAGCGTTCCCGGCTCATGCATGTCAATGCCCTTTACCATTACATGATATTTGCTTCCCGCCACTCCGTATACCCCGGTCAGCACCTCATGCAGCACAAAGGGCGATGTCAGCTTGCTGATTGCAGAAAAATACAGCCCGATATTGTAGGAACGTGACTTTTTCAGATGAATTGCTGCCTGATTCGGCATATATCCCATTTCTTCCGCAATTTTTAAAATCCGCCGGCGGTTTTCATTATTTTCCGATCCGATTCCATTCAACGCCCGCGACACGGTAGAATAAGAAACCCCGGCTGCTTTTGCAATATCCTTGATCGTAACAGCCATATCTTCTCCTTTTCTTTTTCTGCCCCCAAACGTTTCCTCTGTCAGTCCGCTCCTGTCCGGTTCCGTGCTTTTTATACCTCCTGCTTATCAATATTCTCCAGTGTAACAGCAGGTCCGTCCTGTCCTTCAATCACCACGTTCTTCATAACGAAGGTTTTTACATTATTTGCATAAACACCCTGGCGGGTCATCGGCTCTACGCCCTCCATCATGGCCGGAACGCCGGATTCCGGCTCATCCGCATAGGTGACATGAACATTTTCCATCTCGATCCGCCCGATCTTCTGCTCCGGCAGGCCGTAAAAGAAGGCTGCTGCCACATGGCAGTGCTCTGCCTCGATATTCCGGAAGGTAAGAGAACGGATATCCGGTGTCCGGTCATCCACCGGCAGCGCCTCCTTGGTTGCCACATATTCGGTGTGGCCGTCCGGATCGCAGTAATAGAAGCTGTTTGCCACAAACGGTGTCATCACGTGATCCATATGGATGTTGTCAAACAGGATTCCTTCAATGATTGCGTCCTTTCCTCTTCCTCTTCTGGTCTTGATCCGCAGACCGCGGTCAGTATGCAGGAACAGACAATCCTTCACCACCAGGTTCTTCACGCCGCCTGCCATTTCACTTCCAATGGTCACGGAGCCGTGGCCGTCCCGCATGCAGCACTGACGAATGGTGATATCCTCCGACGGTGTGCGGTATTTGGCGCCCATATAGATCTTTCCGGACTTCACGGCAATACAATCGTCACCCAGAGAGAAATAGATTCCGGCAATCTCCAGATCCCGGCAGGATTCCGGATCCAGACCGTCCGTATTCGGAGAATTCTTCGGATTCAGCACCTGCAGATTCAGGAAGCGCAGATGGTTGGAAAAATACGGATGAATATTCCAGGAAGGGCTGTTCTGAACGGTCAGGCCTGCCACTACAACATGCTCACAGTGATTTAAGAACAGCATTCTCGGCCGGAATGCGATCCGCTTTACCTTCGGATTAAACCACCAGTTGTCCTCGTCAAATCCGGCATTTCCGTCAATGGTTCCCTCGCCGTACAGCGCTGCATGTTTTACATGAATGCCTGTGATAATTGCCGCAAACATCGGAAGCGGATTGCCCTCCCAGGTTCCCAGATCGTACTCCTTTTCCTCGTCATAGCTCTGAATCATCGGAGGAAGGATCGGGAACATGGTTCGGTCTGTAAAGGCAGAAAGCACGGCGCCCTTTGCCAGCTCGATCTTCACGTCATCCTTCAAAAACAGGGAGGTGATCCGATAGGTTCCTTCCGGGATCAGTACACGGCTGTCCTTCGGACAGGCCATGATAGCTGCCTGGATATAAGGCGTATCATTCTGAACGCCGTCTCCCTTCGCGCCGAATTCTTTGACATTCAGGGTCACAAACTCATAATCGGTGGTCAGCACAGCCTCTGCGATCTGTCTGCCCTCCTCCTTCAGTTCTACCGTGTACATGGTCTGCGGCTTTAAGCCGTACACGCTGAAAATCACGCGGTCTGTCTCCTGCTTTTTCTTTCCATTTACATAAACCTCATACGTCTTTCCCAGCTGAAAGATACTTCCGTCTATACACTCCAAAACGGCACAACGGGCATTCTTGTAGATCACATTTAACTTCATGTTCGTTTTCCTCCTATTTTACAATCTCCAGATCCTCATACTTTTCCCGAAGCAGCGTTCCGTTGGCACAGGCCTTCTGAATGCACCGGCAAAGCATCTGCAATTCTTCTTCCGAGCCAACCCGGTAAAGATCGCCGTCCTCGCGGATCGACTTTAACAGACGATGGAGCCCGTCACGGAACAGATCCTGCAGTCCTCTGTAGTGCTCATAGATTTCCGGACTGATCTGATCGATCGTATCAATCAGCGCATTCAGGCTGGAGATGTCCGAACAGTCCGCCTCGCGAAACCGCTCTACGATCTGACCGTAATGTGCTTTTTTCCCGGCCTTTGTGTCATTTTCCGCATAGGATGGCATTTCCGTCAGGGACAGCTGTGATAATTCATTCATCTTTCTGATCCTCCTCTTTTACTCGATGATTTTTGGGATTGCAAAGGTTTGCATGTGCTGTTAAAAAAATTATGCATATTTGCCATGAATCCGCCATGAAAATGCGTTTTTCTTGAACAAGCATGCACTGTTTTCCTTCTGTTTTCATGATACCATCGGCATTCCTATCTGTCAATTGTACATTCTGCATATGTTTCTTTTATTAATTTGTCGATAATCCCCAGTTTTCTTCTCATCCTTTTTATGGTAAGCTAAGTTCAGCGAATAATACACATTTATAAATGGAGGGATATTCTCATGGAAATTTTGGATCGCTATATTGACCAGCTGCTGGAAAAGAGCACACCTCAGGCTCCTGTCTGGAACCTGGAGAAAATCCGTGCCGGCAAAAAGCCGTCCTGGAACTACATGGACGGATGCATGATCAAGGCCATTATCGAGCTGTATCACATTACCAACAACGAAAAATACCTGCAGTTTGCAGATGATTTCATTGATTTCTTCGTAAACGAGGACGGCTCCATTCAGTCCTACGACCCAAAGGAATACAATCTGGACAATGTCAATGCAGGAAAGACCCTGTTTGATCTTTACGAGCTGACCGGAAAGGAAAAATACCGGAAAGCCATCGACACCGTTTACAGCCAGCTGAAGGGGCAGCCCCGGACCTCCGGCGGCAATTTCTGGCACAAAATGATCTATCCGAATCAAGTATGGCTGGACGGCCTTTACATGGCTCAGCCCTTCTACATGCAGTATGAGGTAACCTACAACAACTGTGAAAACTGTGCGGATTCCTTCCATCAGTTCCAGAATGTTTATAATCTGATGCGCGATACCAGAAACGGCCTTTACTACCATGCCTACGATGATTCCCGCCAGATGTTCTGGTGTGATAAGGTAACCGGCTTATCCGACAATTTCTGGCTGCGTGCACTGGGCTGGTATGCGATGGCTCTGATCGATACGATGGAGATCATGCCGGAATCCCTGGCTTCCGAGAAGGCAGAGCTGAATCGAATCTACAAAGAACTGATCGATTCCATGCTTCCTTACCAGGATGAAGAAACCGGCATGTGGTACCAGGTCGTAAACCGCGGCGGCATCAAGCCAAACTATCTGGAGACCTCCGGTTCCGCCATCTTCGCCTATGCAATCATGAAGAGCGTCCGCCTGGGCTTCCTGGATGAACGCTATTTCCAATACGGTGAAAAGGCCTTCAACGGCATCTGCAGCACCTACCTTTCCGAAGAGAACGGCGAGCTGCAGCTGGGCGGTATCTGCCTGGTAGCCGGACTTGGCAACAAGGAAATGCGGGAAGGCACCTTTGACTATTACATGAGAGAACCAATCGTAAAGAATGAAGCCAAGGGAGTTGCTCCTCTGATTCTGGCTTACATTGAGATCATGTTCCGCAATAATCGTTAAGCTGAAACAAGAAAGGCTGCGGCATCACGCCACAGCCTTTCTTATTATTCCATGTCTGTCTTCCGTTTCTCTTCCATACCCGCTTTCCGCCGAAATTCCATTCTGCTCAGCGAAGCCCCCGTCCTCTTCCCTGCTGGGTAAAATACGCCGTATACATCTGCGTAGTCGCCATGTCGGAATGCCCCAGCATTGCCTGAACGGCATGAATATCCGCTCCGTTTTTCAAAAGATGCGCCGCAAACGAATGGCGGAGGCTGTGGGGCGTGATATCACTCTTGATTCCCGCCTTTTCCCCGTAATATTTGATGATTTTCCAGAAGCCCTGTCTGCTCATGGACTGCCCGCTGCAGTTGATAAACAGCCAGGGAGACTCCTGTCCCTTCAAAAGAATGCCGCGGCTTTCCTCCAGATAATCCACCAGGGCCTTTTTAGCTGCCTTTCCGAAGGGAACCATTCGTTCCTTCTGCTCATCCCGGCAGGTGATAAATCCAACCTGAAGATTCACGTCCTTTAGCTCCAGATGAATCAGTTCCGATACCCGGATACCGGTAGCATACAAAAGCTCCAGCATTGCCTTGTCCCGGATTTCCTTTGCATTCCGGCCGCTGGGCTGCGCCATCAGCGCTTCAATCTCCTCAACAGTCAGGATCGTCGGTGCCTTTTTCTCAATCTTCGGTGCTTTTAAAAGCTCTGCCGGATCCTTCCGGATGTTTCCAATACTGAATTCATAATGAAAAAACGCTTTGATCGAAGCAAGCACACGTGAAATCGTCGTAGTCGCCTTTCCCTCTTTCTCCAGATACAGCACATAGGAATTCAGACTGGTTTTCGTCACCTTGCTTACCTCGCTGATCCCCTGCTCTTCCAGATAGGAATACAGCTGGAGCAGATCCCTCTGATAGGAGACCTCCGTATTCTTTGATGTTTTTTTCACTTCTCTTAAATACACCACAAAGCTTGATATATCGTTTAACATAACCTATCCCTCATACCAATGTTTCTGCTAATCTGCAAACTACATTATATATATAAATTTCGATAAAATCAAACACATTTTTTCCACTTATGCCCACTTTTTTGCCAATTCCATCAAAAAATACAACATATAGCAAAGCGCTTTTCCCCTTAGCTATATGTTGTAAATTTGTTTAAAATTTCGGATTCAGAAAACATTCTGCCGCTGCGCCGGCAAGAAGAAGTGCTGCTGCCGCTGCGCCGGCCAGGAGCTTAAGCTTCCCCGGCCGGTTCAGGCCCTTCCAGATGATCAGATACCAGGCCGGAAGATAACAAAAGCCCTGCGGGAAAACGGAAAGCAAAAATCCCCAGAGTCCCAGTGCGCCCATACGAACAGTAAAGCTGGAGATCACCCATCCCAGCGCAAAGCCCAGATATACAGCCAGAAGAAAAAACAGCGGGACCGAACAGGCCGTCATGCCAAACAGCCAGCCGATGGCTCCCTCCTCCAGACGCTGCCAGATCAGATATCCCAGCTTTTCCAGGCTTCCGCTCTGTTTTCTCCAGGGTGTACTGCCGGACATACTCCCGGAAAACAGCGAAAGAGCGCCGGCAGGCACCCGGTTCCCCGCCACTGTTCCCACAACAATTCCGGCCAGAAACAACACCAGAAAGATCTGATTTCGGTCCAGGTATCTGAATTTTTTCCACACAAAAAACTCTCCTGCAGACGATCCTTTCTCAAGGATAATCTATGCAGAAGAGCCTTTCCTCTTGCTTTTGTTTTTCACACAGCGGCGTTTCCTAGCGGTATTTGCGCGCATAGGCCAGAATCGCCGCCATAGTCTTGGCATCCGTAATCTTTCCGGTAAAGATCAGATCTTCCAGATCCTTTAATTCCCACTCCTCCACGCAGATTTCCTCATCCTCATCCAGATGCTGATGAGACGGCTTTAGTTCTCTGGCCAGATAGATATCAATATGCTCGTCGCAGAATGCAATGGTTGTATTGACACTGAGCAGGAATTCCATCTTTTCTGCCCGGAACCCGGTTTCCTCCTCCAGCTCACGGGATGCACACTCCAAAGTCGGCTCATCCGGGCTGTCCAGCTTTCCGGCCGGAATCTCCAGCGTAAAGCGGTCCAGTGCGTTCCGGTACTGGCGGACCATCAGAATCTTTCCCTCATCCGTCACCGGGATCACAGCCGCCGCCCCGTCATGATGAATAAAATCCCATCTGGCCTCATGGCCGTTTGCAATCACATGATCCTCATAAATCTTTAAAATGGTTCCCTGATACTTCAGTTCCCGTCCAAGACGTACTACCGGCGTCATATTTTCCGGCTGTCCCTCCTGTTTCTTTTCCTCCATCCTTTCGTCCCTCATTTCTTTATTATATTTTCCTGCATTTATCAAAGCAGGCATCCGTTGCTTTCATCAGTGCATTCCGCATTCCCCACTGCTCCAGCGCTTCCACTGCGGCAATGGTGGTTCCTCCGGGCGAACACACCATATCCTTCAGTTCACCGGGATGCATCCCGGTTTCCAGTACCATCTTTGCGCTGCCCAGTACCGTCTGGGCTACCATCTCATAAGCGGTTTTTCTCGGCAGTCCGCATTTTACCGCGCCGTCTGCCAGAGCTTCAATGAACATATACACATAGGCCGGAGAGCTTCCGCTGGCACAGACCACCGCATCCATCAGGTGTTCCTCCACCAGCTCCATTTTCCCGAAAGAGCTGAAAAAACGCCGGATCAGATTTTTTTCCTCCTCGGAAAATACAGTCTCGTCCATGCAGACACCAGTCATTCCTTCACCGATCAGCGCCGGAGTATTTGGCATGGCCCGGACGATCCGTTTGTCCGTTCCAAGCTCTCCTTTCAGAAAGTCAATGGTTTTTCCCGGTGCAATCGAAATCACCACCTGCTCCGAAGTCAGAACCGGGCGGATCTCCTCCAGCACCGGCGCATAATACTGCGGCTTTACCGCCAGAACCAGATATTTTGCCTGCTTCGCGCATTCTGCACCGTCCGCCGCGCTGATCACGCCGGTTTCCTCTGAAATTTTCTTTCTCTGTGCCTCATTGATATCCGTGAAGGTAATATCGCCCGTACAGAACCCGTTTTTCAGAAGGCCCTTCATGATTGCAGAACCCATATTGCCCATTCCGATAAACCCAATTTTTTCCATTCTCTTCCTCCTTGTAAAAAGAAGCCTTATGAACAAAATCGTTCATAAAGCTTCTCTCATTATTTCGCGTAATCGGTAACCCTGGATTCACGGATTACATTTACTTTAATCTGTCCTGGATACTCAAGTTCATTTTCAATCCGCTTGGAAATATCCCGTGCCAGCAGTACCATATCATCATCACTGACATGTTCCGGAACTACCATAATGCGGACCTCCCGTCCTGCCTGAATAGCAAAAGACTTATCCACTCCTTTAAAGGAGTTTGCAATATCTTCTAACTGTTTTAATCTGTTGGTATATGTTTCCAGAGTTTCTCTTCTTGCACCCGGTCTGGCAGCGGAAATCGTATCTGCTGCCTGTACGATACAGGCAATCAAACTCTGAGGTTCAACGTCGCCATGATGGGACTCTACGGCGTTAATCACCGTTGCGGATTCCTTGTACTTCCGGCACAGTTCCACGCCGAGCTGTACATGGGTTCCTTCCTGCTCATGGTCAACGGATTTACCAATGTCATGTAACAATCCGGCCCGCTTTGCCATACGCACATCCAGTCCCATCTCAGCTGCCAGCAGCCCGGAGAGCTGAGACACCTCGATGGAATGCTTCAGTGCATTCTGACCATAACTGGTCCGGAACTTCATCTTGCCCAGAAGCTTCACCAGCTCCGGATGGATGCCGTGAACGCCAACCTCAAGGGTAGCAGCCTCGCCTTCCTCCCGCATCATGGTTTCCACTTCCTTCTGTGCTTTTTCTACCATTTCCTCGATTCTAGCCGGATGAATACGTCCGTCTACAATCAATCGTTCCAATGCAATCCTTGCTACTTCTCTTCGAATTGGATCAAATCCGGATAATACGACCGCTTCCGGAGTATCATCAATAATCAGCTCCACACCGGTCATAGTCTCCAATGTACGAATATTACGGCCTTCTCGTCCAATAATCCGGCCTTTCATCTCATCATTCGGAAGCTGTACTACAGAAACTGTGGTTTCTGCCACATGATCCGCCGCACATCTCTGGATGGCGTTTACAATATAATCCTTCGCCTTCCGGTCTGCTTCTTCCTTGGCTTTGTTTTCCAGTTCCTTCACTAACTTTGCAGTATCGTGTTTTACATCGTCTTCAACAGATTTTAAAAGATATTCTTTTGCCTGTTCGGAGGTCAGTCCTGAAATATTCTCCAGTTCCTGTATCCCCTTATCATAAAGTGCGTCTACTTCTGCACTTCGTTTATTCAGGGCATCCTCTCTTTGTTGTAAACCTGCCTCCCTCTTTTCAAGGGCATCTGCTTTCTTTTCTACGTTTTCTTCTTTGCTTAATACACGTCGTTCATACCTCTGAAGTTCTGCTCTTCTTTCCTTCGTTTCCTTTTCCAGCTCATTTCTCGTCTTCAAGGACTCTTCTTTCGCTTCCAGGAGAGCTTCTCGCTTCTTTGTCTCTGCTACCTTTAACGCCTCATCTATTATTTCCCTGGATTTTTCCTCCGCAGAACCAACCTTACTTTCATAAGATTTTTTCTGGTAGGAAGTCGCTGCAACCCAGGTAATAGCAGCAACGATCATACAAGCAATCAATGCAACTATCGGTGACACAGGAGCACCTCCTTATTTAATTTTCATTGTACGAATACAACAGTATAATTTTAAACGTTTTTCGGTATTATGTCAAGTATATAAGTAAGTTTTCCATTCTATTCGGACAATTTCACCAATACGACAAAAGAACTCTGGAAACTTGCAAAAAAAGACACGGTTCCCGCTATATCTCTTGTTCCGGCTCCCTCAGCGCTTCCGAAATTGCCTCGTAGGAATACCCTTTCCGGGCCAGCATCCCCGCCAGCTTCGCATAACGCGCCCGGTCCAGAGACTCTCCGGGATGATATCCCTTCCCCGCCAGCAGTGCCAGAATCTGCGCTTTCTCATCAATCGGATGTTCTTCCAGCAGTTTGCGGATCTGTTCCCGGGAAAAGCCCTTCTTCTCCATATCACAGGCCAGCGCTCTTTTGCTCTTTCTCCGCCCCTGCGTCTCAATGTAACGGAGCGCATACGCCTCATCATCAATATAATGATACGTTTTCACCATGGAAACCGCCTCGTTCACCGCTTCCTCCGGATAGCCCTCCCGTTTCAGCAGATCCGACAGCTGCTTTTCCGTCTTGTCCGAAACCAGGAGTACCTTCAGAATCCGTTCCCTGGCCCGCGGCTTCAGCACCGTTTCCAGAAGCTGCCGGTAGCTTTCCTCCGACAGTTCGCTTCCCTCTTCGATATGAAACGCCCGCATGTCGCCCGGATATAAAACAAGGGCAAGGTCCCGGTCAAACAGGACCCTGCTCCTCTTCTTGTCCAGGCTCACGATTGATGTCACCTGCATGAGTCTGATTTCCTTTCTGTTTGATCGTTACAGCTCCGGCTGCCCTGCATTTGCCGGCCGGGACTCTTCCGACACCTTTTCATCCGCCAGCGGCTTCAGCCGGCCTTCCGGCTCTGCCGCTCTGGCATCTGCCTTTGCAGCTGCTTTTCCGGATGCTTTTCCTGCAGCCTTTCCGTCCTCCTTCGCTTCCTCCTCCGGAAGCAGACCGTAACGGATCCGTACTTTCTTTTCCACCTCATCCCGGATGTCCGGATGCTCATGGAGATAGTTCTTGGCATTTTCCCGTCCCTGGCCAATCTTCGCCCCATTATAGGCATACCAGGCGCCGCTCTTTTCGACAATATTCTCCTTCGCCGCCAGATCCAGAATATCGCCGTCCGTGGAGATGCCCTTTCCGAACATGATGTCAAACTCCGCTTCTTTAAACGGAGGCGCGATTTTATTCTTTACCACCTTGACGCGCACACGGTTTCCGATTACCTCGCCGCCCTGCTTCAGGGACTCGATCCGCCGCACATCCATACGCACAGAAGAATAAAATTTCAGTGCACGGCCGCCGGTCGTCGTCTCGGGATTGCCGAACATCACGCCGACCTTCTCACGCAGCTGGTTGATAAAGATCACGATACAGTTGGACTTGCTGATCACCGCCGTCAGCTTTCTCAAAGCCTGAGACATCAGCCGCGCCTGCAGACCTACATGGGAATCTCCCATATCTCCGTCAATCTCGGCCTTCGGCACCAGAGCAGCAACCGAGTCCACAATCACGATATCCACTGCACCGGAGCGGACCATGGTTTCCGTAATCTCCAGCGCCTGCTCACCATTATCCGGCTGAGATATGTACAGGTTATCAATGTCAACTCCGATATTCTTCGCATAAACCGGATCCAGCGCATGTTCCGCGTCAATAAAGCCTGCAATTCCGCCGCGTTTCTGCACCTCTGCCACCATATGAAGGGCAACCGTCGTCTTACCGCTGGACTCCGGTCCATAGATCTCCACAACTCTTCCTTTCGGTACACCGCCAAGTCCCAGTGCAATGTCCAGGCTCAGAGAGCCGGTCGGAACCGTCTCAATATTCATGTTCGCGCCGGAATCTCCCAGCTTCATCACGGAGCCCTTTCCATAAGCTTTTTCTATCTGTGTAATCGCCGCATCCAGGGCTTTTAATTTCTCTTCTCTCTCCATAGCATCCTCCATGTGAACAAATGTTCGTACTGCAATTATAGTATAAATCCATATAAAAGTCAAATACTTCTTCCCTGCTTTCAGAATAACATATCCCATGCAAAAAAGCAAGAAAATTTACATTTTTTTCCATTTCATTCGGCTGCTGCACGGTTTGCCGGTCTGCTGCCTGAAACGCGGATCGTAACAGCAGCGAAACAAAGAAAAAAAGACTGCAGCATTCAGGCCTTCTTTCCCGTCCTGAACACTGCAGTATCTTTTCTCTGTTTTATGCGGCGTAATAGAAATAATCCAGTGCAAACGTCAGTCCGATTCCCAGGACCGCGCCTGCAAGCACCTGAAGGGGAGTATGTCCCACATATTCTTTCAGCTTTTCCTGAAGCACCTCAGCGCTCAATTTCAGCGGATTCTCCAGAAGAATCGAATTTAAAAGCTTTGCCTGCTTGCCGGTCTCACGGCGCACGCCCATAGCGTCATACATGACAATCATCGCCAGAACAAAACTGATGGCAAACTCGAAAGAACCCACCCCGTAGCAGATCCCCGATGCTGCCGTCAGACTGCAGACCGTAGAGGAGTGGGAGCTCGGCATCCCACCGGAGCCGCACAGCCGTTCCACATTAAAGCTTTTATTCAGTACACAGTCAATAATCGTTTTCAGAACCTGCGCCACCGTCCAGCCCAGAACCGAACTTACCAATATCTGGTTCCCCAGAAATTCCTGCCAAATTTTCATCCAAATCCTACTTTCCGTATTTTGCCATTTCCTGTTCTTCCTGCATCTTCCGTTGTCAAAACGGCGGTCAGCCGATCCGCTGCCGAAACAAAAAGGTACCGGCAAACCATCCGCGCACACAAAGCGCTGTCTCCGTCAAACTGCACAGCTTATCGGCATACACAACGGCCATGCCGGCCATAGACTTCGGCGGCCCGATGGGCCGCCGCTCCTTTTTCTTCAAGGCTTATTTTCACCTTTTCCATTTATTCGACCTTATTCAGAACCGTCAGTCTTAATAACCGATCAGCCAGTCATACAGCTCCTGATACTTCAGTGCAGAAGTCTTCCAGGAGAAGTCCTTGGCCATTGCACGGTCAATAATCTTATTCCAATCCCGTTTCTTATTGTAGTATACATACTTTGCATAACGGATGCTGCCCAGCATCTCATGTGCGTTGTAATTGGTGAAGGAGAAGCCGGTTCCCTTTCCCTCATACTCATTGTACGGTTCTACCGTATCCTTCAGACCGCCGGTCTCACGGACGATCGGGACCGTGCCGTAGCGCAGAGCCATCAGCTGACTTAAGCCGCAGGGCTCAAACAGAGACGGCATCAGGAATGCATCACAGGATGCATAAATCTTATGGGACATCGGATTGGAGTAATAAATCTGTGCCGATACCCGGTCATGATACTTCCAGTCATAGTGGCGGAACATATTCTCATAACGCTCGTCGCCGGTTCCCAGAACAACCAGCTGAACGTCATCCGTGCAGATCTCATCCATCACAGCCTGAATCAGATCCAGACCCTTCTGATCTGTCAGACGGGATACGATACCGATCATGAACTTGTGCTCATCCTGCTGAAGTCCAAGCTCTGCCTGCAATGCCTTCTTGTTTTTCACTTTCTCCTTGCGGAAATTCTTTGCAGTGTAGTTCTGAACGATGAACTTATCAGTCTCCGGATTGAATTCATCGTAGTCAATACCATTTACGATGCCGCGCAGGCTGTTCGCGCGAGCTCTCATCAGACCATCCAGACCTTCGCCGTAGAACGGCATCTTGATTTCCTCTGCATAGGTGTTGCTCACGGTGGTGATGGCATCCGCGTATACAATGCCGCCCTTTAACATATTTCCATCCTTATAAGCCTCCAGCTTATCCGGTGTGAAATAGTAATCCGGAAGACCAGAAAGTCTCTGAATGGTCTTCACATCCCAGACACCCTGGAACTTTAAGTTGTGGATGGTGATAACGGACTTCATGTTGCGGAAGAATTCACCCTCATGGAACTTATCCTTCAGATGAACCGGGATCAGACCGGTCTGCCAGTCATGGCAGTGTACAATATCCGGCTGGAATCCGATTACCGGCAGCGCAGACAATGCAGCCTTGGAGAAGAACGCAAACTTCTCCAGATCGTTATACCAGTCGCCGTATGGCTTTGCTCCGCAGAAATAGCTTTCATTATCAATAAAATAAAAATGCACACCCTCATAAATGCATTCCAGAATTCCCACATAACGGCTCTGTCCCAGATAATCCATATAAAAATGATTGACATACTGCATCTGATTCCGCCATTCTTCCTTGATGCACAAGTACTTCGGAATCATGACGCGCACATCAAAGTATTCCTTATCAAAGCATTTCGGAAGGGACCCCACAACGTCCGCCAAGCCGCCCGTCTTAATAAAAGGAACTGCTTCTGATGCCACGAATAATATTTTCTTCATGAAAAAAAACCTCCCTCAAATTTCTCGATTCTCCAGTAAAATCCATTAGATATAGTATACAATACTTTTTCCGATTTAGGAAGTCCATTCTCAAGAATTTTCTATTGCGATTTGACGATTTTTCCCTTTTATTTTTGTTACATTCGTTTATAATCCAGCCTGATTTTGTCGGCAATCAGTGCAATAAACTCAGAGTTGGTCGGTTTCCCCTTTCCGGTACTGACGGTATAGCCAAATAATTCGTTGATGGTTTCCAGTCTGCCGCGGCTCCAGGCCACCTCGATCGCATGGCGGATGGCGCGCTCTACACGGCTGGCTGTTGTCTGATGCTTTTTGGCAATTGCCGGATACAGAATTTTCGTTACCGAAGACAGCATCTCGTGATCCTCCACCGACATGATGATGGCGTCTCTCAGATACTGATATCCCTTAATATGTGCCGGAATGCCGATTTCATGCAGCATGTGTGTGACATCATTTTCCAGATTCTGCTCCATATATTCCTCTTTATCTATGTAAGGTTTCACCGTCCGGATCTCCGGCTTTTCCGGTCTCCGATCCCTGAGCCGTCCCACCCGACGGATTTTGTCTAAAATGATCTCTTCCGAAAAGGGCTTCATCACATAATAATTGGCTCCCATACGGAAGGCATCTGCCGTCATGTTCTCGCTTCCGGCCGCCGTCACCATGATGAAAGCCGGCATTTTCTTAAGCGTATGATTCTTTCTCACCTTTTCCATCACGGAAATTCCGTCCATTCTCGGCATGATCACATCCAGAAGTACAATATCCGGATTGGTTTTGATGATCATGTTGTACGCGTCTTCTCCATTATCCGCTTTTCCTACCACCGAACATCCGTCTTCCGACTCAATTATATCCTGCAATTTCCCCAAAGTTTGTGGATTATCATCTGCAATCGCAATATTTAAGTTTCCCATACATGTTCCTCCTGTTTTCGCGTTACCGATTGTTTTCTGCTGCAAATTCCATTATACCCATTTCAAATTCTGTCATGCAACGGGTTTACACCGCAGTGTTCGACCTTTTGCAGACGTACAAAAAGGGTCGGCGAAATCCAGCGCCGGCCCTTTCTGGCGCTGAATCCTCTCATTTTATACAACGGAGATTCAGCGCATTTTGCGACAAAAAAACACGATTCTTTTCTATAATTTTTATTCCAGCTCGAAGGCTCCCGTATAAAGCTGATAATATTTTCCCCTCTGTGCGATCAGCTGCTCGTGGCTGCCTCGCTCAATGATGCGTCCCTGCTCCAGAACCAGAATCATATCCGAATTGCGGACAGTAGAAAGACGGTGTGCAATGACGAAAACCGTCCGCCCTTTCATAAGAGCATCCATTCCTTTCTGCACGATCGTCTCAGTCCGCGTATCAATAGAAGCCGTCGCCTCATCCAGGATCATCACCGGAGGATCCGCCACTGCTGCCCGGGCAATGGCCAGAAGCTGTCTCTGACCCTGGGAAAGATTGCTTCCGTTCCCGCTGATTACAGTGTTGTAGCCGTCGGGAAGCCGGGTAATGAAATCATCCGCACCAGCCAGTACTGCTGCCTCCCTGCATTCCTGATCCGTAGCCTCCAGCCGCCCGTAGCGGATATTATCCATTACCGTTCCGGTGAACAAATTGGTATCCTGCAGAACGATTCCAAGAGATTTTCTCAGATCTGCCTTCTTGATCTTGTTAATATTGATCCCGTCATAGCGGATCTTTCCGTCTGCAATATCGTAAAAACGGTTCACCAGATTGGTAATCGTGGTTTTCCCTGCTCCGGTAGCTCCCACAAATGCAATTTTCTGTCCCGGCTCTGCAGTAAGTGTAATATCGTGAAGCACCGTTTTCTCCGGCACATAGCCGAAGTCTACATCAAACAGCTGTACTCTTCCGGTCAGCCTCTGATAGGTGACGGTGCCGTCGGCGCTGTGCGGATGCTTCCAGGCCCAGAGGCCGGTGTGCTCTTCACATTCTGTCAGCTCGCCGTTCACCACTCTGGCATTGACCAGCGTGACATAGCCGTCATCTGTTTCCGGCTCCTCATCAATCAGTTCAAAAATCCGCTCTGCACCGGCCAGGCCCATGACCACCGCATTGATCTGATGGGAAACCTGGCCGATGTTGCCGCAGAACTGTTTGGTCATATTTAAAAACGGCACACAAATGCTGATGCTTAACAGTTTTCCGGAAATACTCACATTCGGCACCTTAAGCGCCAGTAAAATGCCGCCTGCCACTGCCACAACCACATACAGAATATTTCCTACATTATTCAAAATCGGCCCCAGCGTATTGGCATACCGGTTTGCTTTTTCCGCATCCTTAAAAAGCTCTTCATTGATCTCGTCAAAATCCCGCTGGGATGCCTCCTCATGGCAGAACACCTTTACCACCTTCTGGCCGTTCATGATCTCTTCCACGAAGCCTTCCGTTTTGCCCATGGATATCTGCTGGCGCACAAAATATTTAGCGGACCGGCCGCCGATCTTTTTTGTGATCAGAAACATGCACACAATTCCGACCATCACCACCAGAGTCAGCCACAGGCAGTAATACACCATAATAGAAAAAATAGTGCATACCGTAATTGCAGAAATTAAAAGCTGCGGAAAGCTCTGGGAAACCATCTGGCGCAGTGTATCAATATCATTGGTATAATGGCTCATGATATCGCCGTGATTATGCGTGTCAAAGTATTTGACAGGAAGCTCCTGCATTCCATTGAACATTTTTTCACGAAATTTCATCAGAGAACCCTGCGTGATGATCGCCATCAGCCGGTTATAGGTAAAGGAAGCCGTCAGAGAAACCGCATACAGAACCACCAGAGTCAGGACCCATTTTGCGATCTGCCCGGACACGGCGTCCCAGTCCCCGTCCCTCCAGCTTTGTTCCACCAGTGCAATAATATTCTGCTGAAAAATCGCCGGTATGGAGGATACTACTGCATTTACCACAATGCAGATCAAAACGGTCGGCATCAGAACCGGATAAAATTCAAACAACGTTTTAATCAGGCGCCCCGCAGTGCCTTTTGTTACGGTCTTCTTATTCTTCATCCTGATCACCTGCCTTGTTCTGAGATTCGTAAATTTCCTGATAAATGCTGCAGGATTCCATAAGTTCCGCGTGCGTTCCGAAAGCGGCAATGCGGCCGCCGTCCATAACCACGATCTGGTCCGCATCCTGTACAGAGGAAATTCTCTGGGCAATGATGATCTTCGTCGTCTCCGGAATAAATTCGCGGAAGCCCTTTCGGATCATCGCATCTGTTCTGGTATCGACCGCGCTGGTGGAATCGTCCAGAATCAGGATCTTCGGCCGCTTCAACAGTGCCCTGGCAATGCAGAGACGCTGCTTCTGTCCGCCGGAAACATTGGCACCGCCCTGTTCAATATAAGTGTCGTACTGATTCGGGAATTTCATGATAAATTCGTCTGCCTGAGCCAGTACGCAGGCCTCCTTCATCTCCTCATCCGTGGCGTTCGGATTGCCCCAGCGAAGATTTTCCCGGATCGTGCCGGAAAAAAGGACATTTTTCTGAAGAACCACCGCCACCTGATCACGAAGCACCTCCAGATCGTATTCCCGCACATCACGCCCACCTACCTTTACCACACCTTCTGTAGTATCGTAAAGTCTGGAAATCAGCTGAATCAGGGAAGATTTTGAAGAACCGGTACCTCCGATAATCCCCACGGTCTGTCCGGATTCCACATGCAGGTCAATGTCTGCAAGCGCCATTTTTTCTGCTTTTTGGGAATATTTAAAACTCACCCCGCAGAAATCCACAGAACCGTCCGTCACCTCCATGACCGGATTTTCCGGATTGGTGATGGTGCTTTTTTCCCGGAGAACTTCCACGATTCGGTTGGCTGATTCATTTGCCATGGTAATCATTACAAAGACCATGGAGACCATCATCAGACTGTTGAGAATCTGAAAACTGTAGGTCAGCAGTGCAGAAAACTGCCCGACATCCAGCTCCAGCCCCCTGGTGGTAATGATCGTATAGGAACCGAAATACAGCACAAAAATCATGACCACATACAAACAGAACTGCATCAGCGGATTGTTGAACGCAAGAATTTTTTCTGCTCGTGTGAAATCGCCGCAGACATCCTCGGCCGCAGCCCTGAATTTTTTCTGCTCATAATTCTGGCGCACATAAGATTTTACCACCCGCATACCTTTGATATTTTCCTGAATGGAGGCATTCAGCACATCATATTTGTGGAACACCTTTTTAAACAGCGGCATGGTCTTATAAATAACCAGCCCCAGCCCGATGCCAAGAACCGGAATAACAAACAGAAAAATCACCGCCATCTTTCCGCCCATGACAAACGCCATGACAAATGCGAAAATCAGCATCAGCGGACAGCGAATGGCCGTCCGGACAATCATCATGTAGGCCTGCTGCACATTGGTTACATCCGTAGTCAGCCGGGTTACCAGAGATGACGTAGAAAACCGGTCAATATTGGCAAAGGAAAAGCTTTGAATATTGAAAAACATGTCATGACGGATATTTTTTGCAAATCCGCAGGACGCTGTGGAACAGGCATTGCCCGCACCGATTCCGAACGTCAGAGACAAGACAGCCATGACGATCAGCAAAAGCCCGTACTGCACGATGGTCTGCACACTGCAGCCGGCTTTAATCTGGTTCACCAGCTTGGAAATAATGAACGGAATGATGCATTCCATCACCACCTCCATGGAAACCAGAATGGGAGCCTGGAGAGACGGCTTTTTGTACTCCCGCAGGCATTTCAGCAGTTCTTTCAGCATGGATAAAACCTCCTGTATCTTTCATGTTGCGCGCCAACCGCGGCGCATAAAGATCACGTTGTATCATTTGTATCTGCATTCAGGCAGCGGAAAATCTCTTTGTACTCTTCCCCCTGCTTCATATCGCACCAGTGCTCCCAGAGCTTCGTGATGCTCTCCAGAAACTGCCGTTCCTCTGCCTCATCCAGGCAGGAGAACATGCCGAAAATCAGCTGTTGATAGACCGCTTCCTTTTCCCGTCCTACTTTCCGCCCCCGGTCCGTAAGTGTCAGGCGGATCTGCCGCCGGTCCTCCGGGCTTTTTTCTCTTAAGATCAGTCCGTCATTTTCCATTTTCAGCAGGATTTCGCTGATGGACGCAGACCGCACATCCAGAAGCTCCTGCAGTTCCCGCTGTGTCAGAGTCTCATACTCCAGAAGCATGGTCAGAATCCGACGCTGTCCGCCCTTTCCTCCTGTATAGAAATGCAGAAAATGACCGCAGGACCGCATTTTTCTGAGTGTCTGAAAATCCAGCTCCTCCCGGCTGCCGGGAATAAACTCATTCAGCAGACTTTTTTGTTCCATTCACGTTTTCCCTCCTTTTCAAGGACCAGTATACTACTTTTTCTGAACACTCGCAAGGTACCTTGTATATGTACAAAAAAAGACAGAGCCTCTGTTTCCATTCAGCTCTGCCATCTGTGGCTGCTGTGCAGCAGCCTTACGATCCTCATTCTTTATTCTTCGGAAAATCCTGCCAGTCCAAAGGCGCCGGGGCCGCCATGCGTCGTGATCACGCCGCCTGCCAGAATCCATCGAACCTCCCGAAATCCACATTCCCCGGCCGCCTCTTCTGCACGCTTGCGGACCTCTTCCTGCAGGCCAACCGTATGTACCAGCCACAGCCGATCCTTTTTCAGACGATACCGTTCTGCATAATCCCGGATCAGCTGCTCTGCCGCCTTTCCCATTTTGCCGCGGTATTTCTTCGTTGCAATCAACCTGCCGTCCTGAATCTCAATACATGGATGCAGACTCAAGATACGACTTCCCAGATAAGCCGCATTGCTTACACGTCCTCCGGCGCGCAGAAACTCCAGATTATCCGGAAGAAAACACATTTTTGCTCGGGAAATAACCGCTTCCGCCGCTTTCACAGCTTCCTCCGGCGTCATCTGCGGATCCGCCTCAAGCGCCTCCGCCACTGCCGTTACGATCGCCGCCTGCCCGATCGACACCTGCTTCGTATCGATTGCCGTCACATAATCACGGCCTTCTGCCGCAATCCGGGCGCTCTGATAGGAACAGGTCGTCACGGAAGAATAGGCCAGATACAAAATCCGGGCGTCCGGCTCCTTTTCATGGATTTCATCGAATGCCTTTTCAAAATCCTCCGGCGTGGAGCCGCTGGTCTTTGGAAGCTTTCCGGTCTGCCGGTAAAAATCACGGATCTGCTCCGGCGGGAACCCTCCATCATCCAGAGTTTTTTCATCAAATGTTACATGCATCGGTACAATGCGGATGCCGTATCGGGCTGCCAGCTCCGGCGGAATGTCAGAGCCGGTTTCCGCTACAAGAATAATCGAGGACATGGTAATTTCCTTTCTTTTCATTTAATCAACGTATTTATTATCATCTTACGTTGTTTTTAAAACCATGTCAAGAATTTTTAAAAACTATTCCTTTTCACTTTTAAAGAATCTGCAGCCGTCACATATTCAGCCGTCCGTACCGCCTGCTGACCTCATAAACCTCACTCTGCAGCTCCGGTGTCAGCTCCTCTCCCGTTAATCTCCATTTCCAGTTTTCTCCCACCGTAGAGGGCCGGTTCATCCGGCAGCGATTGCCGTATCCCAGATAATCCTGCATCGGAATCACACAAAGCTTTGCACGGCTGCGCATGATTAAGCTGATGAAAGACCAATGCAGCTTTTTCTTCGGCGTGTAATGATCACAGAGATAATCTCTCACCCTATCATACTCTTCCTTTGTAATGCTGTTCAGCCAGCCGGCATCAGCTGCCGCACCGAATCCGTCATATAACCCAGATCCTCCGCAATCACTTCCTTCTGGCCAAGCACCTGTCTGGCCCGGCGGAACAGCTCAATTCCCGGTCCCTTTTCCCAATGGCCGTTCATGGCTGTTTTTTCTCCATAAGGAATGGCATAATACGCATCGAAACCGCGGAAATGGTCGATTCTTACTATATCATACATCCGCACTGTCCATCGATACATAAATGGGAATATCACCGATCAGACGGATCCCATTCTCATTCGCATAACGCTTCAGTTTGTTCCACTGCCTGTAAAAAACAAACTGCAGATACTGCTGAAATTCAATCCGGCTCCCTTGAGCCAGTCCACAAAGTCATACGCGCTTTTTGAAAAACATCCAATGCCGTACTTCGACGGCAGACTGGTAATTGACAGCAGAATTCCGGCTGCTCTGTTCATAAATACGCCTCCTCTTTTCATTATTAATGGGTCTGCACCAGCTTCAGGATCAGATACTGCCACCCCTTCAGGCAGATCGCCTCTTCTTTCTCATCCAGACTGTCCATATTATTCAGCAATACCTTTTCGTAATCTCCCGGAAGCTTCACATTCTGAGATTTTTCCTGGAAATTTCCCATCACCAGCAGCGCCTTCTTCTCTCCCTTCCGCAGATAAGCCATCAGATTCTTCTGCTCCCGCAGATACGGAATGCAGGCTCCGTAAACCAGACAGTCCTCATACTCCGGATCCTTCCGCAGCGCAATCAGGCTGCGGTAAAACTGCAGAACCGAATCCGGCCGGTCAATCTGGTCCTCCACATTGATAAAGGGATAGTTCGGGTTCTCCGCCAGCCACGGCTTTCCGACCGTGAATCCGGCATGGGAGCTTCTGTCCCACTGCATCGGTGTCCGGCCATTGTCACGGCTGTAGCGTCTGACCGCCTCCAACGCTTCCTGCTCGGATACCCCGGCCTCCAGCGCAGTCCGGTATTCTTCCCGGGAAGAAACATCCTCCACCTCATCCATGGACTGAAACTCCACATTTTCCATGCCGATCTCCTGCCCCTGATAAAGGAACGGAATTCCGCGGAGCATAAAGTACAGCCCGGCCAGCATTTTCTTCGATGCCTCGCAGACCTGTCCCTCCGGCAGATAATGGCTGACACCTCGCGGTTCGTCATGATTTTCAATGATGTTCGAATAAAAGCCTTTCATTCCGATTCGTTCCTGTGCGCCAAAGCACCCGGCTTTGTAGTCCTCGGCGGTTACCGGACGGCTGTCATACCACCCCTTCGGGCTGACGCCAATCGTCGTTTCATGAAAATCAAACATACTGGAAAAGTATCCGTCTTCTCCGATAAAATCTTCCAGTTCCTCCGGCTTGTCGTTAAAAACCTCCCCAACAGTAAAGGCATTGTATTTCCGGAAGGTTGCATCCCGCATTTCTCTTAAAAAAGCGCCGATCCCCCCGGCATGTTCCAACATAACACCCAGACTTACCATGCCGTCCGGCCGGTCTGCCGGATAGTCTCTCATGGGGAGCGCTTTTTTTATGTTGATAATGGCATCCAGCCGAAATCCGGCAACTCCTTTTTCCAGCCACCAATTGATATTTTTGTAAATTTCCCGGCGCAGCTTCGGATTTTCCCAATTCAGATCCGGCTGCTTTTTATGAAACAGATGCAGATACTGTTTGTCCGTCCCAGGCAGCGGCTCCCAGACAGAGCCGCCGAAATAGGAACGCCAGTTACAGGGACACCCTGCCTTTTTGTCTGCCAGATAGAAAAAATTTCCGTATTCTCCCTCCGGATCGGCCATGGCCTTCCGAAACCACTCATGTTCATCAGAGCAGTGGTTCACCACCAGATCCATCAGAATATACATGTTCCGCTTCTTTGTTTCTGCCAGAAGCCGATCCATATCTTCCATGGTGCCGAAACGAGGATCGATCTGATAGTAATCCGAAATATCATATCCCTGATCCGCCAGCGGGGACGGGTACATCGGAGAAATCCACAGAATATCGGCTCCCAGATACTGCAAATAATCCAGCTTCTGAATGATTCCCGGAATGTCTCCGATGCCGTCCCCATTGGAATCATAAAAGCTTTTCGGATAAATCTGATACGCAATTTTATTGTGCCACCATTGTCTTTCCATTGCTGCGAGTCTCCTTTTACTGGTTATTTGTAACGGTTTCCTTTAGCCTTTCACCGCTCCGGACACGACGCCTTCTATAATGTACTTCTGGCAGAACAGATAAAACAGAATAATCGGAATAATAGACAATACCAGAAGTGCCATCAGGCAGCCGTAATCCTTGGCTCCGTAAGAGCCCATCAGATACTGAACCGCTACCGGAATGGTCTTGTAAGGCGTACTGACGCCGATCACCAGATACGGAAGCAGATAATCATTCCAGATCCACATTGCATTTAAAATTGCTACGGTAATGATTGTCGGCTTTAAAATCGGCAGGACGATTCCAAAAAAAGTCTGCTCCGGGCTGCAGCCATCAATCATAGCCGCCTCTTCAATTTCCAGCGGAATGCCCTTGATAAATCCGGCAAAGGTGAAAACGGACAAGCCCGCTCCAAAGCCGAGATACAAAACCACCATTCCCACTGGATGATTCAGATGAAGCATATCCGCCAGCTTTGACATGGCAAACATGATCATCTGAAAAGGAATCACCATCGAGGAGACAAACACATAATACAGTCCGTTGGAAAACTTATCATTGACCCGGATCAGATACCACGCCGTCATGGATGTGCAGATCAGTATCACTGCCACAGAAGCCACCGTGATAAAAACCGAGCATCCGAATGCGCGCAGAAAGCCGGTTTTCTCAATCCCATCCACGTAGTTGGAAAGTCCGGCAAACATCGGCCCCACCGGAAGCGAAAAAGGCTTTCCGGTGATGTAAAGCTTACCTTTAAAGGAGTTCATGAACACCATCACAATCGGTGCCACAAAAATCACCGCCAGCACCCACAGAACCGGGTACATCCACCATATGGAAGATTTTTTCAGTTTCATCAGTTTTCTACCTCCTTCCTTCTGGTAAACAGAAGCTGCGAAATGCCGAGGGCGCCTACAAGAATAGCAAATACTACTGCCTTTGCCTGGCCGACGCCTTCAAATCCGTTTTTGCCATAGAATGTCTTATAGATGTCCAGTGCCAGCATGGTTGTCTGATTGGATGGTCCGCCTCCTGTCAGCGCCAGGTTCTGGTCAAACATCTTAAAGGAATTGGCTATAGTCAAAAACAAACAGATCGTAATCGAAGGCATTACCATCGGAATGACGATCCGGAACAAAGTCTGAAGCCGGGTCGCTCCATCAATTTCTGCCGCTTCCAGAATATCTCCAGATACATTCTGCAGACCTGCTATATAAAGCACCATAATGTATCCGATCAGCTGCCAGTTCATCAGGATCACGAGGCCCCAGTAGCCATATTTCGGAGATACCAGCATCGTGACCTGATAGCGGGCCAGAAGTCCGTTGATCATCGACTGCCAGACATAGCCCAGTACGATTCCGCCGATCAGATTCGGCATAAAGAACAGAGTCCGGAAGAAATTCCGTCCTTTCAGCTCCTGGGTCAGCATCAACGCCAGGGTAAAACCGCATACATTGATGGTGATAACCGTCACCACCGCAACCTTGACGGTAAACCAGAGAGCCGAGAGAAAATCCGGATTGGTGAAGGCTTTTACATAATTCTCAACTCCAACAAACCGGGCGTTGGTAACGGTTGTAAAATCGCAAAAGGAAAGATAAATTCCCATGATCAGCGGAATCATGAATGCAATCATAAACGCCGCAAGCGTCGGAAGCACGAACAGCCAGAATCTTTTTTTTATTGCTTTTTTCATTTTTCATTCCTTCTTTCCTGATGACCTATTGTGCAGACGCCGCCTTTTCCGCGCTCCACTGCTCAATTACCACCGTCTTTACGTCCTCCCAGGTCTTGGTTCCCTGTGCATATTCCAACAATGCAGAGCCAAAATTGTCTTTAAAGGTCTGGCTCGGGAAGGTAGTGAAGATCCAGGGAAGAGAAGTTTTTCCGCTTTCCATCGAATCCAGCATAGACTTTGCCAGCGGGTCAGAGGGCTTTTCGTCATCATGAAAGGTGGTAAACGGCGCCGTATTCCCCAGCCGGTTAGTCATATAATCCTTTCCCTTTTCCGAGCTGCTCAGCCAGTTCACAAATTCAATAGCGGCTTTTTGATTTTCCTCACTGGTCTGAGCATTGACTGCAAAATAGTTTTCGGTTCCGATGCTTAAGCCCACATTCTCTTCTCCATCAAAGCCTGCGTAAATCGGCAGGAATTTCACAGAATTTTCGGAAACCACATTGCCGTCAATATCCGAGATCTGGCCCCATGCCCAGTTTCCGTTCTGAACCATGACCACCTGGCCCAAGGCAAACTCTGCCATAGAATCATTCACGCCCTTGCTTCCCAGCATGGTCGCCGGCGTACAGGAGTTGTTCAGGTACAGGTCGAAAATATTCTTGAACTCCTGATCATAGGTAAAATCAATCTCCATCAGATCCTCTGCATTTTTATCCTGGTATTCATAGTAAATCGGTAAATTTGCCAGATGTGTGGTCCATCTCCACTCTTCAGATGGAAGAAGCGAGGTGGAGGCAAAAACGCCCTGAATTCCCAGTTCATCCTTTTTGGCCTGCATATCTTCCACCACTTCCTTCAGCTTATCAAAGCTGCATATTTCCTCCACAGAAGCGGCCCTGGCACCATCCATGGCAAAATACCGCTGCATGATCTCATCATTATAGATAATGCCGTACCCCTCAATCGTATAAGGTACTCCGTAAACGCCGCCGTCTTCACCGGTCACGGCCAGGCTCTTATCTGTCAGGGCCTGATAAAACTCCGTATCACTTAAATCAGCGCAATAGTCCTTCCATGCTTCATAACCCACCGGACCATTAATCTGAAAAAGAGTAGGAGCGTCCGTCTTGGCAATCTCCGACTTTAAGGTTGATTCATAGTTGCCCCCTGCTGCAGTCACTACTTTCATCGGTACACCGGTTTCGGCTGTGTACTCTTTCGCAATCTCCTCCCAGACTTCCGTTACCTCTGGCTTGAAGTTCAGATAATATACCATCGGTCCGGACGGCTTTGCACTTTGGCAGCCAGTCAGTGCCGCTGCCAAAACAGCTGTCATTGCAAGTCCCATTACTTTTTTCTTCATACCTGTCTCTCCTTTTCTCAATAACGTGTATGCGTGTTTTTATACCACTGTTTTGCACTTATTTATGCAATTATTGCATCGTTTAATGCAATCTCATTGTAGCAATCTCATATAGAAAAGGCAAGTGATTTTCAGCAAAAAACGGAATTTCAGTCAATTACACAAAACAGTTTTCGGTATTTTGTATATTAAGTAAAGAAAGCCACCCACATTTTATGCAATTATTGCATTAATTTTTTTCATTATTTTGCGCAAAACAGTTGACTTTATTTTGAGATTCCAGTATAGTGATATCAGACATACAAAATCAAAATTCAATCAGGAGACCAGACATGAATGTTACGCTTAAAGATGTTGCAAAATTAGCCGGCGTATCCCCTTCCACAGTGACCCGTACCTGTCAGAATCACCCGGCAATCAGCGAGGAGACAAAGGAAAAAGTAAGAAGTGCCATGACTGCTCTGGGATATGTCCCCGGAAATTCTGCTTTTCTGCCCGGACGCTCTGATATCCGGGCAGTCGGTATTGTTCTGCCCCCGTTTGTCTCTTCCGATGTTTCAGAAAATTCTTTTTTCCTGGAGGCCATGAACGGCATCTCGATTCTGTGTCAGGAGCATCGCTGGACCATGTCCCTGATCATCGGAAGTTCCGAGGAAGAGCTGAAAAAAAATGCCCGCCTGCTGATTGACAGCGGCCGGGCTGATTCCTTTATTTTTTTATATTCAAAAAATCAGGATTCGCTGATCGATTATCTTTATACCAGCCGGATCCCCTACATTCTGGTAGGAAAGGCATCCTCCTATCCTAACGACACCGTCTATGTGGATACGGACAACCTTCAGGCAAGCCGGGATGCCGTGGATTATCTCATCGGTCTCGGTCATGAACGCATTGCTTTTTTAAACGGCGATACCTCTTATCTGTTTAATCAGGACCGTTATGCTGGTTATGTGCAGTCCCTGCTTCAACATCAGCTCCGTTTTTCTTCGGAATATACCTTCGGCCCGAATAACCTGATGACAACAGACGGCCTGGAACATTTAAAGCGGATCCTGACCGGTTCCCAGGCCCCTACCGCCATCCTGATCAGCGATGATATGCTGGCCGTAAAGCTGGAACGTTATCTGATACAGTGGGATCTCCGAATCCCGGAGCAGATCTCCCTGATCACATTTAATAATTCCTTCGTCGCCCTGAATGCGTTCCCGCCGCTTACTGTGGTGGACATCAATCCCCGGCAGCTGGGCATGGAAGCCGCCCACCAGCTGATCCTCCGGCAGGATAATCCCCGGGAAATCGCAGCCAAAATCATCGTTCCTCATCAGCTGATCCTTCGTGAATCCTGTGCTCCCTGCCGGCGTGCATAAGGTCCT
>JBJELD010000085.1:0-8031 GCA_051878975.1 Candidatus Caccovicinus sp. | reverse complement strand
AGTGACACGAGGATTTTCAGTCCTCTGCTCTACCAACTGAGCTATCTGGGCATCTGCTGTATTCATCAGCAACGATGATATTCTACTAAACATCTTGAAAAAAGTCAAGAGTTTTTTGAAAAAAAATAAATTTGCAAAACTTACATATTTTTGCTGAATTATTAGAAAAAAGTTTCTGGAATGCTGCTTGTCAAAAGCGGAAGGATATGCTATATTCGGGATATCATAACAGAAAGACGCACGGCGTGTGCGTTAGGTGAGGAAATGTTCAGATAATCTGATTTGGCAAAAAACGAATTGAGTAAGGATGCCCGAAGCGGGCGTTGTTTTTATGCCGAATGAGAGGAATGCACATTTTCAGCCTTTTTCCTAAGGTTTCTTTTTGTGTATGGAACGATTCCTCCCCGGCTGCCTGCTGCATCCGTTTGGGAGGATTTTTTATGCTGCAGATGAAAGGTGTAACGATTACCCATAAAAAGGATTTGAGAGTGCTGGTAAAAGGGAGGATTATGCAGAGGTGCAGGAAGAGAGGATCTGTGTGAGAGAACGGCTGGGATACCTTCCGCAGGTCAGGACCGGTAATCCGAAAAATGCTGAAGGAATATCAGGGAACAATTATAAGCATTTCTCATGACCGGAAATATATCCGTGAGGTCTGTACAACGGTTTATCGTCTGACGCAGGACGGCTTGGAGAGTATATGAGTGCAATGGAGGAGAAGGTTATGATACATATGGGAAGTATGACGGAAGAGGAACTGGACCGGGAGGCCTGGGAGCTGACCCGCAGGCTGGTTATGACGGAGAGCACGGATCCGGGTGTATATGAAGGGAACATCGGGGAGCTGATCTGCCGCTGGTTTGCCGGGCGCGGCGTGGAAACCCGGAAGGAGGAAGTGCTTCCGGGCCGTTTTAATGTGATGGCAAGAGTGGGAGCGCCGGAAGGAAAAGCGCTGGTGTATATCTGTCATATGGATACGGTGATCCTTGGGGAGGGCTGGACCGAAGGCCGCGGTCCTCTGGAGGGGCGAATTGAGGTACGGACAGATGTGGACGGCGTTCAGATCGAGCGGCTGTACGGAAGAGGGGCGTGTGATATGAAAGCGGGTCTTGCCTGTGCCATGGTGTCCTTTGCCTGGGCGGCGGATCGGATGTGTGGGGAAGGAAATGAAAACGCAGAGCAGCCGGATGTCTGTCGGGCAGAGCAGCCTACCAGCCTGGTTTTTATCGGAACGGTAGATGAGGAGGATTTTATGAGAGGCTCTGAGGCGGCGGTCCGCTCCGGCTGGGTGACGGCGGAAGACTGGATTGTAGATATGGAGCCCACGGACGGGCAGATCCAGGCGGCCCACAAGGGACGGGTATGGTTTGAACTGACGATAAACGGAGAAACGGCCCATGCAAGTATGCCCTGGAAAGGGGCGGATGCCATTGCAGCGATGGCGGAGGCGGTCTGTCGGATTCGGAAAGAGATTTCGGAATGTCCGTCCCATCCGGAGCTGGGGATTTCGACAGTGACCTTCGGGCAGATCGAGGGAGGCGTTCGTCCTTATGTGGTGCCGGAATGCTGTAAGGTATGGATTGATATGCGGCTGGTTCCGCCGATGGACGAGGCCGGGGCAAAACAGGCGGTTCTGGCCGGAATCCGGGCGGCAGAAGAAGCGGTCCCGGGAACGAAAGGCAGCTATGTGATTACCGGAAGCCGTCCGTTTGTAGAGCGGGATGAGCATTCTCCCCTGCTTGAGAAGCTTCAGGAGGCCTGCTGCCGGGTGAACGGCCGTCCGGCTGAGGTGGGACCGTTCCCGGGATATACGGATACAGCGGTGATTGCCGGAATCCTGAAAAACCATAACTGTATGTCCTACGGTCCGGGCAGTCTGTCCATGGCGCACAAGCCGGATGAGTATGTGGACCGCCCGGATGTTGTGCGGTGCCGGCGGGTGTTTTGCGAGCTGGTCCGCAGAAGCTGCGGATTATTCCCTGGTCAATCACAGCGATGATTGTTGGTGTCAATGCACGTTAAGAAGCCGGGAGCCCAACGCCGCAGGCGATTTTAAATGGGCGTATGCCGTTGTAATTAATTTGGAAAAATTGTATACTTAAGGAATAAAATACCGTTACCATGAAGATGCTTTTTTGCAGGGCAAAAAGGCGATCGGGAATAGCGCATGAGGTTCAGATGGAGGTTTCTACATGAAGATAAAGAGAAAAGCAGCGGCAGGTCTTTGTATTCTTTTGCTGGCCCAGACCTGCATTCCGGCGGGAGCGGCGCAGGGACAGAGTCAGGCCATGCGGGCCAGTACGGAAGCAGAGGAGGAAACGAAGGCGGAAAGCAGCAGTCGGGCTAAAGAATCGGATGAGGAGAGCAGTCCGGCCAGGAAGGAAACGGAAGAGAAAAAGACGCTTTCTCTGGAGCAGGAGGTTTCCCTGGATCAGAAAAGCGGAGAGATGGAGTATGAGATTACCGTTGTGGCGGCGGAGGAACCGGAGATGGTCCTTTCTTTTGAGGTGCCGAAGGGCTACGAGGTGCGGGAGGCTTTTTTGAAGGCGGATGGAAATGCAGAGAAAAAGCTGACCTTCGGAGAGGACTGGAGCATGAAGGACGGAGCCTTTACCTGTCTTCTGGAACGGGAAGAGGGAGATTTTGGCGAATGGGTCTGCCGGCTCGTATGCTCTCTGACGGAGGAAACACGCTTGTCCTATGCGAAATCCGGTGAGGCACTGGAGATGGAGGTCCTTGGGAGGGCAGTATTGGTCGATCAGGACGGAAAAACGCTGAAGGAGGCCCCGCTTTCCAGGGAAACGCTGAAAATGGAGCCCTTTATCCGGATGGAGGCGGAAAGCCGGCAAAGAGCGCAGAAAACGTATCAGTGGACGGACTGGCTGAATCTGGGATTTGAGTCCGGAAGCGGTTATCTGGTTGCCGTGATTGAAGATCTGGAGGAAGGGCATCATTTCGATTTTGAGAATGGTGAGGTGACGTTGGCAGAGGAAGAGGGAGAGGTGCTGGAGCAGATTCCGGTATCGGAGCTTAAGCCGGAGGAGCCAAAGGCGTTCGGGGAGATTTTTACGGCGGAGGATGCCCAAAAACTTCTGGGAAGTATTTCCGGCGCCGGTTTTTACACGCTGGCCTCGCCGGAGGAGGAAGAGAAGCAGTCAGGGATTCTGATTGTTCCGGTTCATGATCGGAATCAGCCGGTCGGGATTACCTATCAGACCCGAGTATCTGCCTCTGAGCAGGAAGCGGTTTATCAGTGGGAGGCCGACTTAAAGAGCGGATGCAAATTTGTCTGGAGCCCAAAGTCTCAGGAAGTGGACGCAAAAGAAGAAAAGACGGACGGAGAAACGGAGCGTTTGCCGGAGCATCCGGACTGGGAGCGGAAGGCAGAGCGGATTTCAGATGCGCAAGGAGAGCCGGCTGAAATGGATTCAGACGGATTTGCCAGCGAGGCAGTATGGCTGGAGATTTCCAGCAGCTGCAGCCTGGTGAGTCAGAAGCCCGGCGAGGACGGATATGAGAAGGAAACGGGAACGGCCTTCTGGGAGCTTTTTGTTAATCAGAACGGAGAAGATGTCCGGGAAGCCGTTATTACCAGAGAGCTTCCGGCAGATGAGCAGTGCTTTGCCGGAGCGCCGGCAGAGGGGGATGCAATAAAAGCGATTTTGTATGAAGAGGAAGAGGATTGGGAAGCGAAGTCGGGAAAGAAGATTTCGATTCCTGCCTGGGAAGAAGATATGGAGGAGGAGCTGGAGGAAGAAGACGGCTTCTGCGGATATTATGTGCTGGAGCAGGACGGGGGAAAGACGAACCGACTGGAACTGCATCTGTTCCGCCTTGGTCAGGGGGCATGTGAAATTCCTCTTGAGACAGAGATAATGGACACGGTGTTTGCCGGATCGGAAGGAGAAACCTCCATTTCTTCCGGTAAGACGGAATACACGGCGGTTCTGGGCGAGGAAGCCAGGACGGCGGAGGGAAGCTGTGATGCAGAGATTGCAGAGGAGCATTCCTGGATGCTTCTGGAGCAGTCGGCAGATTACCGGGAACATACGGTAAGCTGGGAAGTGATGATAAATCCGGAGGAGCGTTCTCTTCTGGAACCACAGCTTACGATTACTCTTCCGGAGGGTCTGGAACAGGTGACAATCGATCGGGTGGTTATGGAGAATGCGGATGGAAAAGAGAAGGATGTCACGGAAGAAGAATGGATTCAGGTAAAGGAGACTGCGGCATCAAAGAAAAAAGACCGAACAGCGGTTTTGAACTGGAAGGAACCGGAAACAGAGAAGGATGGGGAGGATGAGGCAGATAAATCGGAGGAACCAGTGAGCTGCCGTTTTGTTATTACCTGTCAGGTTTCAGAAGCGTTTCGGGATCATACCTTTTTCACGGAGGAACCGGCCGATATGGCAGTGACATTTGCTCTGGATGGTTATGTGGAAGCGGAAGGAACCAGGAAGAAGTTAACGAACGTGGAAAAGGCAGTCAGTCTGGAATGGAATACAGCGGCTGTATCGGCAGTTGGAGTATACCGGGAGGACCGTTATCAGCAGGAGGATTCGGACTGGGACGGATTTTCAATGCCGAGAGTGGACTGGTCGATTCTCATCAACCGCAATGAGGCAGATCTGACGGATGATATCCTGACAGCTGCCTGGCCGGAGGAAATGACCATGGATCCGGCTTCTCTGCGGATTTATACGACAGAACTGGAGTCTGACGGAACAGAAGGAAAGGACCGGGAGCAGATCTGGCCGGAGAAAGATGCGAAGGAAGCCGGGAAAGAGATGGCGGCGGAGAGTCTGCAGATTTCCGATCAGGAGCTTTCTTTCACGATTCCGGAAGAATACAGCCGTAAAGTGCTGGCGGCAGAGTTCAGTACCTTTGTGACTGCGGATATGGACAAGGAAGCCTTTGCGGGCCGTTATCAGCTTAAGGCGGGCAAGGATGTGCTGGAGCAGGGCACGATTTCGGCAGAAGGTGCAAAAAATGCTTCTCCGGCAGACGCGGCGAGGAAAAATGAGATTCCGTCGGTTGTGATTACAGCCGTCAGTGCAAATTCAAACCGTACAGAAACTTATCCTCTGCAGGGTGCGCGCTACTGCCTTACCAGAATGGAAGCGGAAGAAGAAGAGACCTCCTGGGATTCGTATGAGGATGGCGAGTCGGAGGAACGCTGCACGGACGAAACGGGTATGGCGCTGTTCCTGTTTGTGGAACCGGACGTTCTGTATCGAATCGACGAGACGAAGCCGGCACCTGGCTATGAGAGCTGGACGGAACCGAAATATCTGGTGGTTCTGGACCAGAAGAAGGAGCAGGATTTCCCGAAGGAAGACCGGGATCATGAACTGATTATCGGAAAAACACAGATTTGTCTGGAAGATGAAGAAACACCGGCTTCCTGGGAAAACGGAAAGGAAACGATAAAGGGCGGTCTGCTGGAATTTGCAGTCCGGGATCAGGACGGCCAGCCGCTGGAACAGGTGAAATGCAGTCTGACCTATGTAGATTACAGGAATCAGGGAGGAAGAGGCCTGAAATCCAAAACGGCTGTCAGTGATGAAAACGGACAGGTGGTATTTGAGGGGCTGGATCCGCTGACAGCCGGCGAAGAGGGCTATGAAATTCATGTGACGGCACCTTGTGGGCTGGAGGATCCGGCGGAATTTTCAGCAGTGGTTTCGGCTGAGGAGGATGGAACATTTTCTTATGAATTCAGCGGAAAAACGGCTGAGAAAACGCAGGACGGCACGGCTGTAACCTGTTATCCGGTGTCTGTGGATATCCGGATCCCGGTTACAGATCAGAACGGCAATCTGCTGAGGGACTGCGGCCTGACGCTCAAGGTGGAGACAGAAACGGAGGAAGAGACGCGGACGGAAAATAAAAAAACGGATGCGTTTCAGGCTTATCAGGCCTGCCCGCAGGTGAAGGAGGCGGGGGACGGCTTCCTGTATCTGGAGGATTTCCCATACGGAACGTATCGTTTATCAGGCGGTACTTCGATTCTGACGCTTGTAATTGAGGAAGCGGGAGTGGAGGCTGTACTGGAAGCGGTCGAACAGGAAAATGAGATGGAAGACCGGCCGACGGTGAAGCTTACGCTGACGGCGGACAGCAGCGGGTTTTACGGGGCTTCGGAGGAAGACGGATGGTATCTGGAGCAGTATCTTCCGAGAGCAGACCTAAAGCTGACTCTGACGGATGCGGATCAGCCGGAAAAGGCGTTAAACGGCAGCCGGTTCCTGGTGTATGAAACCTGGAGCAACCGTCTTGTAGGAGAACTGACAGATGAAGAAGAGGAGGGAACCTATCGTCTGGTTCCGGCGAGAGCGGAGGACGGAGCGTTCGAGGAAAATGACCGGGGCTGCGTTTATGTGAGAGATTATGGCGGAGCCTGCCGTCTGCTTCCCGGAACCTATGCGGTCTGGGAGACGGAATTCGCAGAAGGATATCAGGCAGAGGGAGACGGCGTCTGGTATTTCGAGATCGGAGATGGAACGGAGCAGATCGGAAATGAGAATCTTCTGGCAGGAGACGGAAGCAAAAAGGACTTCGTGAATGCGGTCATCCGTGCTGACGTGCAGGTTCAGGCTGTAATCGCAGAGGAAGAGGTCACGCTGCAGCTGCAGGGGATTGCCTGGAGCGCCGGATCGGGAGAGATGGAATATGAGCAGGAGCAGGAATGGGTGATCGGCGAAACGGTCCGCTTTGAGCAGGTGCCGGTGGGAACCTATTTCCTTCGCACCGTGACAGATAAAAAGAGCCGTTTTGTATCCTCACGAAGCATTCTGGTCCAGGTACGGTACGATGGAACCGTGGTTTTCCGGACGATCAGCGGCCGGGAGCTGGAGCCGGCGGAGGTTGGTTACTGTTTACTTTACGGTCAGTCCCCTCGCTGATTGGATGAGAACGGCTAAAAAAGACCGGCAGACTTGTAAATTGACGGAAATTCTTCTATAATGAATGAAATAATGACTAAAATCATTCAAAAGATAGATAGAAGGAGGAGCTGGAAGTGAGGAGATGGATTTACAATATCCTTCTGGCGCTGTGCATTTTTGTTTTTCTGGCAAGCGGGACGATGCTGGTGCAGAAGTTGGCGGCCCAGAAGCAGAATGACAGCCGTCTGGAGGGCCTGTCGGATCTGATTGCAGAGGAACTTCAGGAGGAAGGGTTTACGGAGCCGGAAACGGAGGCCGGAAAGCAGGAGGATGAGGCAGAGGCACCGACCGAGCGGGCATTGACACCGGAGGAGATCCGGGCGGCGCGGGAGGCACGGCTGAAGGCATATCCAAAGATTCGGGAGCAGAACCCTGATCTGGTCGGATGGGTGAAAATTGAGGGAACCAAGATTGATTATCCGGTTCTTCAGAGTCCGGACCGCCCGAATTTTTATCTGACGCATGATTTTGATCAGAAATCCAGTATTTACGGTGCCCCGTATGTGGCAGAGGAATGTGATCTGTCACAGGATTGTCGGAATATTCTGATCTATGGACATCATATGAAAAATGGCAGTATGTTTGCGGCTCTTGACAAATATCTGAACCGGGATTTTTTGGAGCAGCATCCGATCGTGCAGTTTGATACGCTGGATGCCTGCGGGGATTATGAGGTTATGGCTGTGTTTACCATGAGTGCCGTGGACCAGAACAATCCGCTGTATACCTGGATTTCCGCAGCTAATGAAGAGGCATTTACCAATTATGTTTCGTATGTGAAGGGCCAGTCGGTGTATGATACGGGGGTTGATGCACAATGGGGTGATCACCTGATCAGTCTGATTACCTGCGAGTACACGCACAAGGACGGACGTCTGATTGTTGTGGCGAAAAAGACAGAAGCCTCACAGGAGCAGGCTTTGGAAGAATAGAAAACCGCCGCAGAGCTGGGAAAAGATTCCAGATCTGCGGCGGTTTTTTCGGACTGTAAGGTGAAAAAAGAACCGGAGAGGATGGATTATCGAGCAATCTCGGAAACTCGATGAAAAGTTGAGAAAATTCAGGTTATACCAGAATAACGGGA
>JBJELD010000084.1:0-8073 GCA_051878975.1 Candidatus Caccovicinus sp. | reverse complement strand
GAAGGTATTTCGTTTCTTATGGGGTGTAGCAAAAACTATATAATGTATTGGGGGGGTTACGTGTATTATAATAGCATAGGTTGCAAAATAAGTGTGCACAAACTTGTATTTTTTTCGATTTTCTTTTTGTGCACTTTCGCCAGTTCTGTCTACACGTTCTCGCCCTCTGCCTCAAAAAGACTTTCAAATTCCTCCTGATTGATCTTCTCCTTTACCAGAAGAAGCTGACTGCAGGAGTGGAGCACCTTCTCATGCTGAAGAATAAGCTCCTTTGCCTTCTGATAGCACTCATCAATAATTCGCTTTACCTCACTGTCGATCACCGTAGCCACCGATTCCCCGTAGCTCTTGGTGTGGGCCAGATCCCGGCCAATGAAAACCTCGTCCTCATCGCTGCCGTAGTTGATCATGCCGACCTTCTCAGACATGCCGTACTGCGTTACCATCGCCCGCGCAATACCGGTCGCCTGCTTGATATCCTGAGAAGCGCCGGTGGTGATATCGTCAAAAATCAGTTCCTCCGCAATCCGGCCGCCCAGAGATACCATGATATTCTGCAGCATCCGGCCTTTGGTCATATACTGCTCATCCCGCTCCGGAAGCGGCATGGTATATCCACCGGCTCCCACTCCCGTCGGAATAATAGACACAGTATGAACCGGTCCCACATCCGGAAGCACATGGAACAGAATCGCATGCCCGGCCTCATGATAAGCCGTGATCTTCTTATCCTTCTCTGAAATCACCTTGCTCTTCTTTTCCGCACCGATTCCTACCTTGATAAAAGCCTTATCAATATCGGCCTGACGCAGGAACTTCCTGCCTTCCTTGGCCGTGATGATCGCCGCCTCATTCATCAGATTTTCCAGGTCCGCGCCGGTAAAGCCTGCCGTCGTCTGCGCAACACGCTTTAAGTCCACGTCATCGCCCAGCGGCTTTTCCTTGCAGTGTACCCTCAAAATTTCCTCACGGCCCCTCACATCCGGACGTCCTACTACAACCTTCCGGTCAAAACGCCCCGGCCGCAAAATTGCCGGATCCAGAATATCCACCCGGTTGGTGGCCGCCATTACAATGATGCCTTCATTCACGCCGAAGCCGTCCATCTCCACCAAAAGCTGGTTCAGCGTCTGCTCGCGCTCATCATGACCACCGCCCATACCGGTTCCTCTCCGTCTTGCAACCGCATCGATCTCATCGATAAATACAATACACGGTGAATTTTTCTTTGCGTCCTCAAACAGGTCCCGGACACGGGACGCACCTACGCCCACAAACATCTCCACAAAATCTGAACCGGAAATGGAGAAAAACGGCACGCCGGCTTCCCCGGCCACGGCTTTTGCAAGCAGCGTCTTGCCGGTTCCCGGCGGTCCCTCCAGAAGAAGTCCCTTCGGGATTCTCGCACCCACACTGGTATACTTCTGCGGCTGCCGCAGGAAATCCACGATCTCCGCCAGCTCCTCCTTTTCTTCCTCCAGGCCGGCCACATTGGAAAAATTCACCTTGCTGTCCCGGCTGATTCTGGCCCGGCTTTTGCCGAAATTCATCATCTTGGCATTGGCTCCGCTGCCTGCCGCCCTGGCATTCATAACGGAAATCAACACCACGACCACGACCGTAGACAAGAGAATCGGAAGCATGATCGATAATAAATAATTGTCATGCGGTACATCCGAATTTACATAATCAATCTGTTTCTGCTGCAGAAGCGCCTGCTCTGCCGTTACATCGGAAGTATAGTACTCCCGCACCGAACCATCCTTCAAATACAGCTCTACTTTGCCGGTAGGCGCCTCCTGATTCTGATGAATCACTACCCGTTCAATGGTTCCGCTGTCTAATGCTGTCAAATACTGCTGATAACTGATGTCGTCATTCGTAAACATCTGCCCGGAAAAAGTCATCACCATCAAAAGCATCATTACAATGATGAGCACAAATCCCAGGCCTCTGAATTGCTGCTGTCTCAACTAGCTGCCTCCTTACTATAAACTCCCGCCGCCGACAGACGGCATGCATTCAGGGATGCCAAATGCGCCCCAGCCGCTTTCGCTGATGTGGTGCACTGCCCTGCGGCGCATGGAGGTTTACTGTTCCACTACTCCAATATATGGCAGATTCCTGTACTTCTGATCATAATCCAGGCCATATCCTACCACAAATTCATCCGGAATGGTGAAACATGTATATTTCACCTGCACCTGCTTCTTAACCCGGCGTTCCGGTTTGTCCAGCAGGGTGCACAGCTCAATGCTATTCGGATTTCTCTGTTTCAAAATTTCCATCAGATAAGCCAGTGTCCGTCCGGAATCAATGATATCCTCCACGATAATCACATTCTTTCCCTCCAGCGGCTCATCCAGGTCCTTGATAATCTTCACCACGCCGCTGGACACGGTGCCGCTGCCATAACTGGATACCGACATGAAATCCAGCGATACCGGTACATTCAGCCGCTTTGCCAGCTCACAGGTAAAAAAGACTCCTCCCTTTAAAATGCAGATCAGATGGACTTCTTTTCCTTTATAGTCCTCATTGATCTTCGCCGCGACTTCACTGATTCTTGCATTTACTTCTTCCTCGGTTAAAAGCACCCGAATCTTGTCAGCCATTTTCTCTTCCTCCGCTTATGTGTACTTGCATAATAGTTCTTGTCTCGTCCGTAACCTTATATCCCTCGCTGATGCGCCGCCCGATAATCCACAGAATATGGCTCCCGTCTGCCAGAAGAGGAATCTCATCCCTCAGTTCGGAAGGAACCTTCTCATCAATGAAGTAGGATTTTATGGTCTTGCGCCCGCCGCCCGGAAGCAGAAAATAATCTCCTGTCCGCCTGGTCCGCACAGACAACGTACCTTTTATTTTATCATAATCAAACCATTTCGTATACTGGTTTTCCGGAATTTTCATCCCTTTTTCACGGGAAAACACCTGAAGTTCTGCCTTGGGCATGGAAATCTGCCGGGACAGCTCCGGCTTTCTTTCCAGTTTTTTTTCAATCCAGAGATAATCGTAGGTCCGCCGCGCCATCAGACCGTACGGAAGGTCCGCCTGCTTGCCCGCCTGCTTGTCCAGAAGCTGCCGCACCCCCTCAACATGAATGCTGGTCAGGTCCTTTCTGCTTCCGGCAAGGGTCCCGATCATCTGCCGGATCACATAGGTCTGAATGATCGGCGGCTCCTTGGCCAGCCTGGCGGCATCCGCGCCGGACCGCACGGGTTCCTCATCCGCGCCGTACTGTTCAAACCATCTGCGCGCCTGTGCTTCCAGATATTCATCCGCCTGCGCCATTCGCTCCGCCGCCTGCAGGATATGCTCCGCTGCCCGCTCGTTGACCTCTGTCTGAATCATGGGCAGAATCTGCAGGCGCAGCCGGTTTCTTGTATACTGCTCCGATTCATTAGAAGAATCCCGGCAGTAGGAGATCCCCTCCCGTTCCAGATAGTCCAGAATCTCCTGCCGGCTTACGCACAGAAGCGGCCGGATAATACGCCCTCTCTTCGGCCGCATTCCGCCCAACCCCTTTAAGCCGCTTCCCCGGAACAGATTATGGAGAATGGTCTCTACATTATCATCCCCGTGATGTGCCACTGCAATCCGCACCGGACGGCCGGACTCTTTTTCCCACCGGACGGCGGCTTTCTCCAGTGCCTCATAGCGGAGATTCCGGGCAGCCTCCTCCTCCGAAAGCCCCGGCGTGTCTGCAAGCCCTCTGACATCCACAGAAACGGCCTCAAACGGCACAGAGAGGTATTCACACAGCTTTCCGGCAAACGCCTCATCCCGGGCGGCCTCCTCACCGCGGAGTCCGTGGTTGACATGAAGCACACGAACCTCTAACTCCCAGTCTTCCCGCATTCCGGCCAATAAATACAAAAGGCAGACAGAATCTGCCCCTCCCGACACCGCTGCCAGAATCTGATCCCCCCGGCAAAAAAGCTCCTGCTTCCGGATAAAATCCTCCACCTGCTTCTTCATTCGCATCCCCTCGCTTTCTTTGGCATCTGCAGTCTGTTCCCTGTTTTCCTTCTGTTTTTATCATATACCATACCTGCCGTCGGATGCAAATACTATTTTCCAAAAACCACCATTATCCGCGTTCCCAGATTCCGGCCGTCAGCACCGTCATGTCATCCCTGGCCCCCGTTCCCGCGGACAACGCAAACCGCAGCACCTCCTCGGCAATTTCCTGCGGCCTTTCCGGCGGAAGCGCTTCCAGAAATTCTTTCATTGCCTGCTCCTTTTCTTCCCCCGGAAGTGCTTCCAGGACGCCGTCGCTGACCATGATAATGCGGTCATCGTCCCAGAGCTTCTTGGACAGCAGAACCGGCTCAATCGGGTTCAGAATCCCGATGGGCACATCCCCTGCCTCCAGGAGCTCCACGCCGTCTCTTCCCATAAGAAAAGAGGCCGCCGCCCCCAGCTTCATCGCTTCCAGAACGCCGGTATTTAAATCCACGCAGATCAGATCCACCGCTGCCGGATGCTGTTCCTTTCCGGCCAGCAAAAACACTGTATTGACCAGCTTTAATGACGATCTGGCCGTAAATCCGGATTCGATGAGCTGTTCTGTCAGATCGATGATCCGTCCGCTCTCCTGGCAGGCGCTCTCACCGCTTCCCATTCCGTCCGCCAGACTCATGATGACCTGTCCCTCCAGATTCTTGAAAAACGTGTAATTATCTCCCGATACTGTCTCTCCGGTCTTCGGCACCCGGGCAATGCCGTAAAGCATCTGGTATTTCCCTTCCTCCACAAACCGCAGTGTGCCGGACTGCCGGGTTACGATGGCTTTGCTGTCCCTGGCCGGATACCAGCGGCGCTTTCCCATAGCCTGTCCCAGAACACCAGCGGCCTCCTTCGCTGTCAGACAGGCTCCATGCGTGGTTCTGACCGTCAGATAGGCCTCCCTCTGCCGATTTTCATACTCCAGGATCAGCATGTTCTCCACCAGCATATGATGCCGGCGGAACAGCTTCTGCACCGCCTCCCGGCGTTCTCCGGTAACGTCCACGGCCTTCTCCATCTGACGGGAAAATTCCTCAATAATGGAGGCCAGCTCCCGAAACTGCACCACCACCGCATCCCGGCTTTCCAGAAAGCGGTTCTTCCAGGACAGATTCATGGTCGCCCGCCCCAGGCTGCTGTTCAGCTGACTTAAATATTTTTCCTTGCGGCAGCAGGTCTGCCGGAACAAAAGCGGCATGTCCTCCATCCGGACCGCGCCATGGACCTCAAAGGCACGCAGAAGATAATACAGATAATAGCTGTCTTCCCGGGCGCTGTCGAGATACAGATTGCACCGGCTGCAGCTGCCGCACACCATGGCCGCTGCCGTCTGCATAGCCGCTGCACCGTCCTCCTTTGTCAGATGCTTCCCGTCGATCTCTTCTGTGAATGACTGTGCCAACCGGCTCAGAGAGGATGCCATATCCCCCAGTCTGGCCGCCGTATATACATTGACGTCCGCCATATCCAGACGTTTCCGATTCCGCCTTTGAAACAGCACAAAAATCCCTCCCATCCGCATATCCTCTTTTGTGTGTTCAAAAAGATTATATGCAGACGGAAGGGAATTCATTACTCGTCAAATCCTACTGACCGCCCGAAGGCTTCAGCAAAATCTCATCCGGCTTGACCAGCCCCAGCTTTTCCTTCGCCACCTCTTCGATATACTGTTTTGTCTGAACGTAAATTTTCCGCTCCTCCAGTTCGTCCTTACGCTGCTGCTCCGCTTCCTTCTGAGCCATCAGATTCTCTTCTTTAATCTGATACTCCAGGTCCTTTTCTTTTAAAGAAGCGCCCTTTAAATTGACTACTACGGCCAGGCTCAGCACTACGATCGTAACGCCGATCAGCGCCATCCGGTTTCCCCATCTGTCCCGCTTCCGCATGCGGGACTGCCGTCCTCTTCCTCTCATTTTTATCACCACTTTTTATGTCCGCTGTCTTTTGGAAACGCCTTCGCTTATTATAAAATATTTTAATACGTTTGGCTGCTTTTTGCAATACCGTCATGACATTCCGGCTGACCAGACGGTCATAAAGAACCATCCCCAGAAAGGCCGCCGCCACTGCATACCCGCGCAGCACGCCGTCATTCTGCCGGTAAAGAAGCGTAAATACAGACAGGCTCACATAAATCCAGTAAACCAGATCCTCCAGTCCGATCAGCCAGTTTTTCTTTGAAAAAAACAGCCGTCCGATACGGAGCAGATCATAACAGAACATCAGCCAGCAGCCCAGCAGAAAGCTGCCAGACAGCAGCTGCGCCTGCAGATAAATGTCACGGCTCACCGCGATTCCTCCGGTCCTCATTTGAACAGCCGGGACAAAAAGGATTCTCCCGCCTTGCGGAAGGCCTCATTTGAACTGTAGACCAGACTGTCCGCCTGCCCGTCAATATCCACTTCTCCCTTGTCCAGTGTCAGCCTGCTGACACAAAGATCCTTTCCCTTAATCGTCAGAAGCCCCTTATCCGTGTCCAGCACCACCTGATTTTCATCAAACGAAATCACATCCGCGATCCCGGTAATGCTGATTTTTCCCCGGTCCTCCATCATCAGGCGATGAGGCCGGATATTCATCTTTTCTTCCATGCAAAAACCTCCTAACATACCGAAACTCCGGCTGCCGGTCCGCGTCCTGCGGCCTGTATCACAGCTATGCTTGTTTCAGTATATTAAGAGGTTTTCAAAAATATGACTGTCCGGCATCAGAGATATCGATAAAGCTCCTTTGCCTCGTCTTTTTTCACCGTCTCCTGCACGTCCAGCACTTCTACCTTAACGGACTTCGTGCCGAACTGGATCTCGATAATGTCCCCCTCTTTTACATTCAGGGAAGCTTTCGCCGGTTTATCATTTACCAGCACCCGCCCTGCGTCACAGGCTTCATTTGCCACCGTACGCCGCTTGACCAGACGGGATACTTTCAGAAACTTGTCCAGTCTCATAAATTATGCATTCACCATATCCTTTAACGCCTTGCCGGCCTTGAACTTCGGGCTTCTGGAAGCTGCAATGATCATCGGCTCGCCGCTCTTCGGATTTCTTCCTTCTCTCTCAGCTCTTTCAGAAACCTCGAAAGTACCGAAGCCAACCAGCTGTACCTTCTCGCCCTTTACTAATTCTTCTGCTACTACATCAGTGAAAGCCTTTAATGCCTTCTCTGCATCTTTTCTGGAAATTTCTGCCTTCTCAGCTACTGCTGCGATTAATTCGGTCTTGTTCATTATTTTCCTCCTGATATGCGGACAGGGACACGGTCAGATGCCGCCGGAAAAGCGGTCTGTTTTGCCCCTGCACTCTAAAATTGTGTACTCTATCATTTATATCTGTTTCCACCTTATTTGTCAAGGATTTTCGCCATTTTCCGGCGCTTTTCCCAGGCATTTCCGGGGTCTTTTGGTTCATGGAGAGACCAGCTTATTTTTCATCCTCAGACCGGCCTTTTTTCGCCATTTTTTTCGCCTCCCGCTCCGCTTTTTCCTCTCTTTTTATCTGATTCCACAGGTCCAGACTTTCCTCCGGAGAAACCGCTTTCGCGTCTCCAAATACATGTGGATGACGGCGGATCATTTTCCTGCAGACCCCGTCGATTACATCGTCAATCGTAAAAGCGCCCAGCTCTCCGGCAATCTGACTGTTCAGCACTACCTGCAGCATGACATCCCCCAGCTCCTCGCACAGATTTTCCATATCCTGATTGTCGATCGCCAAAAAGACCTCCTCCGTTTCGTCAGCCAGACACTTTTTCAGAGATTCAAAGGTCTGCGCCCGGTCCCACGGACAGCCGTGATCGGAACGGAGCTCAGCTATAATATTTACAAAATCGTCAAATGTATACATTTTTCTCCTCACTTTTTCCGTCTCTTTCTCGGGCGAAAAAAATCCCTTATCCGTGCGGATAAGGGATTGATTCTCCTGATTAATCGCAGGTATATGGCATCAGAGCGATGTGACGTGCTCTCTTGATCGCTACGGTTAACGCTCTCTGATGCTTTGCACAGTTTCCGGTGATACGGCGAGGAAGGATTTTGCCTCTCTCGGATACGTATCTCTTTAACTT
>JBJELD010000083.1:0-38757 GCA_051878975.1 Candidatus Caccovicinus sp. | reverse complement strand
ACCTGCGACCTCTCGGCCCCCAGCCGAGCGCGCTACCAAGCTACGCCATACCCCGCTCGATGTTTTATTATAGCAAAAAGATAAGCGTTTGAAAAGTACTTTTTTATTTTTTAAGAAATTTTTCGGAGGAATAAGACGTGTCAGAACGGAATTCGATTATCAGCTTTGATTTGGATATGACACTTTTGGATCATGCGGACTACCGGATCACGGAATCGGCCATGGAAGCGGTAGAGCGGCTTCGGAAGCATCACCGGATTGTTGTGGCTTCCGGCCGGGATATGGACAATTACTACAGCTGCCAGTTTCGGGATCAGCTGAATCCGGACGGGATCATCCATATGAACGGAACGAAGGTAACAGCAGGAAAAACGGAGATTTTTAATCATTTTATGAAGAAAGAACTCCTGACAGAACTGCTTTCTTTTGCGAAAGCAAACGGTCTCAGCATTGGGGCCACGGTGGAAGGAAAGGATTATTATACCTGCAGGGAAATGGTGATTGCCCATGACAAAAAGAAGTGGGGCGATGTGGGACGGCGGTTTGCGGATCCGGATGCGCTTCTGGAAATGCCGGTTCGGACGCTGGCTTATATCGGAAATGAAGATGGCGTACGCCTGATGGAAAAGGCATTCCCACAGGTGAAATTCCCGATGTTTGCAGGCAAAGTCGGGGCCGATGTGGTGGAAAAAGAAGCTTCTAAAGCAGAAGGCTTAAAACGTCTCTGTGCGTACTGGAAGATTGATATCCAGAATACGGCGGCTTTCGGGGACAGTATGAATGATCTGGAAATTCTGAAAGAGGCCGGCATTGGCATTGCCATGGGAAATGCGGTTCCGGAACTGAAGGAAGCAGCGGACTATGTAACAGATGATATCCAAAGGGACGGCGTTCGAAAGGCGTGTGAACATTTCCGATGGTTTTCGGCATTGGAATCGAATGATAGAAAATAAAGAAAGGACAGTGAAGCGATGGCAAAGCAGTATGATTTGGTGATTGTAGGCGCAGGTCCGGGCGGCTACACGGCAGCATTGAAAGCGGCAGATTTCGGAATGAAGGTAGCTGTGGTTGAGGAAAAGGAGCTGGGCGGCGTCTGCGTCAACCGCGGATGCATCCCCACAAAGGCGCTGCTTTATGCATCACACATTTTTTCCCTGATGCAGACCAGTGATGAATTTGGTATTTTTACGGATCAGATTTCCTTTGATTACGGTAAGATGCAGCGGTATAAAGATAAATCGGTGCGGACCTACCGGGAAGAGATCTACCGGATGTTTGAGAAAAAGCAGATCGATTTCATACGGGGGAAGGGAATCCTGCGCCGGGACCGGACGGTAGAGGTTCACAGCAGCGAGGGCAAGGATTACATTCAGGGAAAACAGGTACTGCTGGCAACCGGCGCAAAGGCAACGGTTCCTCCGATTCCGGGTGCGGATCTTCCGGGCGTGATGACCAGTGATAAGGTGCTGAATGGTCATGAATGGAATTATAACCGGGTCGTGATTATCGGCGGCGGTGTGATCGGTGTGGAGATGGCGACGATTTTTAATAACCTCTGCAGCCAGGTTACGATCATTGAAAGAAATGACCATCTGCTTGGGCCGATGGACCGGAAGGTGGCCGGCGAGCTGAGAGAAATTCTCCGGGCAAAGGGCATCAATATTTACTGCAGCGTTGAACGTGCTTCTATTGAAAATACAGATGGTCTGGCCTGCATATTTGAGACGGAAGACGGACAGACCATCCGCCAGAAGGCGGGAATTGTACTGATTGCTACCGGAAGAAAACCGGATGTGACCGGACTTTTCGGGGAGGATGTTCATCCGGAGATTCGAAATGGAAGGCTTTGGGTGGACGGAAGCTTCCAGACCAGCGAGAAAGGCGTGTATGCCATCGGCGATCTGGTTGCGGATATTCAGCTGGCTCATGTGGCAGCGGCGCAGGGAACCTATGTGGTGGAAAATCTTGCCGGAAAGGAACCCAGCATCCGGCTTGAGGTCGTGCCGAACGGTATGTTTGCCCGGCTTCCGATCGTTCCCAGCTGCATTTACACGACACCGGAAATTGCGACGGTCGGGATTACGGAGGAGACTGCCAAAGCTTTCGGCATGAAGGTCCGGGTCGGCTATTATTCCATGAATGAAAATGGAAAATCGATCATTACCCGGGCGGATGGAGGATTTATCCGTCTGGTATTTGAGGCGTATTCCAATACGATCGTGGGAGCACAGATGGTCTGCCCGCGCGCTACGGATATGATCGGGGAAATGGCAACGGCTATTGCCAATGGCCTGACGGCCGGTCAGCTTTCTCTGGCAATGCGCGCGCACCCGACGTACAGCGAGGGAATCAAGGCAGCGATTGAGGATGCTATGCGAAACGATCAGGAAAAAGCCGGGCAGTAAGCGGCCGCGCGCTGCCCTAAGAAAAGAAAAAGGAGAAAAATGACATGATACAGGAACGTTTAAGCAGCCTTCGCACTTTGATGAAGGAGCGGGGAATGGATGCCTATCTGGTACCCACCGCTGACTTTCATGAATCGGAATATGTAGGAGATTATTTTAAATGCCGGTGTTTTCTGACCGGATTTACGGGTTCCGCCGGAACTCTGGCAGTTACGCAGGATGACGCAGCATTGTGGGTGGACGGAAGATACTTTGTTCAGGCCGGCGAACAGCTGAAGGGCAGTACGGTCCGCATGATGAAGATGGGCGAGGAGGGTGTACCGGAGCTGGAAGATTTCATCGCGGATGTGGTCCCGGAAGGCGGATGCCTGGGGTTTGACGGCCGGGTGGTAAACAGCTTTACCGGACGGAAGCTGGAAAAAATGCTCGCCAGAAAAGGTGCGTCCATCCAATATGAGGAGGATCTGGTGGATCAGGTGTGGACCGATCGGCCGGCCATGTCTGCTGAACCGGTCTGGATTCTGGGACTGGAATATGCCGGAAAGGGTGCGGATGAAAAGCTGGCCTGCGTAAGAAAGGCGATGGAGGAGGCCGATGCGTCGGTTCATGTACTGACCACACTGGATGACATTGTCTGGCTCTTAAATATCCGTGGAAATGATGTAGAGTGCAATCCGGTGGTTTTATCCTACATGGCAGTGACGAAGGATGAGGCGTTTTTGTTTGTCAATCCGGAAGTATTAAATGATGAGGTGAAGGCGTATCTGGAGCGCCTGCATGTAACGGTCCGCCCGTACAATGACATTTACGAGTATGTGAAGGGCCTGCGCAAGGAAACGGTGCTTCTGGAAGAATCGAGAGTGAACTATGCGATTATCCGGGGGCTGGATTCCTCCAACCGGATCGTAAATCAGATGAATCCCACGGTTCTGGCCAAGGCGGTCAAGAATCCGGTTGAAGTGGAAAATATGAAAAAGGCCCATATCAAGGACGGCGTGGTGATGGCCCGCTTTACTTACTGGCTGAAACAGAATGTCGGAAAAATCCCGATGGATGAGCTGTCCGTACAGGAGAAGCTGGACAGGATGCGCGAGGAAACTGAAGGCAGTCTGGGACTCAGCTTCGGGACCATTTCTGCATACGGTGCGAATGCCGCCATGTGTCATTATTCTGCTACCCGGGAAAGCAGTGCGCCGATTCAGCCGAAAGGATTTTATCTGGTGGATTCCGGCGGTCAGTATTACGAGGGAACCACAGACATTACGAGGACCATTGCGGTGGGACCGCTGACGAAAGAGGAAAAGGAGCATTATACGCTGGTTCTGATCAGTATGCTGCGTCTGGCTGCAGTGAAATTCCCGCATGGCTGCAGGGGCGTTTCTCTGGATTACGCGGCACGCCAGGTGTTCTGGGACAGAGGTCTGAATTTCAACCACGGTACGGGACACGGTGTGGGATATCTTCTGAATGTGCATGAACGTCCGGTGGGGATTCGCTGGAAAATGGTTCCGGAGCGCATGGACAGCTGCGTGATGGAGCCGGGAATGATTACCTCCGATGAACCGGGCATTTATATTGAAGGAAGCCACGGAATCCGTACCGAGAATCTGATGCTGGTTGTTGAGGATGAAAAAAATGAATACGGTCAGTTCCTGCGCTTTGAGCATTTGACCTATGCACCGATCGACCTGGACGGTGTGGAAAAGTCGCTGATGAGCGAGCGGGATGTGGAGCTTCTGAATGACTACCACAGACAAGTGTATGAGAAGCTGTCTCCTTATCTGGAGGGCGAGGAAAAGGAATGGCTGAAGGAAGCGACCAGAGCCATTTAATGAAAAGGAAAGAAAAAGAACAATACCGTCAGTCGATAACAGGCTGACGGTATTTTGTGAATTCTGCCTATGCCTCTTCCTGCGGCAGATCAACCAGAAGATAAGGGTGATGTACGGCGGGAAGAAAATGCTCCAGAATGTCAGAGGTTTTTATTTTCAGGCTGGAGGTATTGATGCACGGATGGCAGCCGATAAAGGGATGGCCGTCGATGACATCCTTGTCAATAAGCAGCTGTACGTGATTTTCTCTGTCATTCATCAGGCCCAGTACACTGACGGAGCCGGGGGTGATGTCCAGAAACTGCTCCATATATTCCGGGCCGGCAAAGGAGAGCCGGGCACTGTTGATCTGTTTGGATAGATCCTTGGTTTTAAACTTTTTTCTGCCCGGCATCAGAAGCAGGTAGAATTTGGTTTTCTGTGCATTGGTCAGGAACAGATTTTTGCAGATTTCAATTCCCAGAAGCTTGTCTACCTCGTGGCAGGCTTCAATGGTGGGCATTGCATCGTGGTCCAGCCGTTTATAGGAAATGTGCAGGCTGTCCAGAAGATCGTAGGTACGGATTTCCTTGTCCAGCCGTCCCTCACAGTTTTCCGGTCTTCCGTCATAAAGCGTTAAAGCAGTCTCCATGTTGTCGTCCTCCGTATTGATATGACATCGAATAATTTTTGAAATTAAGTATACAAAAAAACAGAAAAAAAGCAAGAGAAGAATCCGAAAAAGTGCTTTCCGTTGATTCCTTAGGAAAAATGCTTTATACTAAAGCGTAGCACAGCGAAAAAAACGAAAAAAGAGAATGGAGAGCAGACAAAAATGGCAGACAAAAAGGGAAAGAATTCCGGAAACCGGGCAGAACAGGGCAGTCTGGACAAAAAACTGGACCGGTGGATTGCGGATTTTTATAAACAAAACGGCGGACAGCAGCCGGAGCAAGGATCCGGTCTCCAGGGCGCGAAACAGCCGGGAAAACCGACAGGAGGAACGTGGAGAAAGCAGCCGGAAAAGAAAAAGCCAAATCCGGCGAATCCATGTCCGGTTGCACATCGCTGCGGCGGATGTCAGCTTCTGCATCTGCCCTATGAAGAGCAGTTAAAGCAGAAGCAGAAACAGATCAATGAACTGCTGAAGGGGCTCTGTCCGGTTCATCCGATTACGGGAATGGAGGACCCGCTGCATTACCGCAATAAGGTGCATGCCGTGTTTGATCATGATAAGAACGGCAATCCGGTTTCCGGTGTTTATGAGGCAAACAGCCACCGTGTGGTTCCGGTGGAAAGCTGCCTGATTGAAGATGAGAAGGCCGATGAGATCATCGGCACCATTCGGGGAATGCTGAAATCCTTCAAGATTCGGACCTACGATGAGGACAGCGGCTACGGCTTCCTGCGTCACGTACTGGTCCGGCGTGGATTTGCCAGCGGACAGATCATGGTGGTGCTGGTGACTGCTTCACCGGTCTTCCCGTCGAAAAATAATTTTGTGAAGGCACTGCGGGAAAAGCATCCGGAGATCACCACCATTGTTCAGAACATCAATGACCGCAGCACCAGCATGGTTCTCGGCGATAAGGAGCATGTGCTGTTCGGAAAAGGATATATTGAAGATTCTCTGTGCGGCTGTACATTCCGGATTTCGTCGAAATCCTTCTATCAGATCAATCCGGTGCAGACAGAAAAGCTTTATCGGAAAGCCGTCGCGGAAGCAGGGCTGACCGGAGAAGAAACCGTGATCGATGCATATTGCGGAATCGGCACGATCGGCATTGTTGCTGCGGCCAATGCCAAAAAGGTGATTGGCGTGGAGCTGAACCCGGATGCTGTGCGGGACGCTGTGAATAATGCCAGGGCCAATCACCGGGAAAATATCCGTATTTACTGCAATGATGCCGGCCGTTTTATGACACAGATGGCAGAGGCAGGAGAGAAGGCCGATGTGGTGATCATGGACCCGCCGCGAAGCGGAAGCACCGAGGAATTCATGCGTGCAGTGCGCAGATTAGGTCCTTCCCGTGTGGTTTATATTTCCTGCGGGCCGCAGTCGCTGGCGAGAGATCTGAAATTTTTGCGGACACTGGGATATCGGGCGGACGGAGCCTGGCCGTTTGACATGTTTCCGGCCACCGAGGAGCATGTAGAGACGCTTGTGGTTCTGCGGAGGATGAAAAAATAATAAGATGAGAAAAAGGATGTTCCGGGCAGGCTTCGGTCATCCTTTTTCTTCGTTGTCGGATAGAGGCTGGTCAGGAGCCGGTTCCTTTGCATCGGGATCCGGAAGAACTTCCATTACATCTTCTACCGGGCAGTCCAGAATAGAGCACAGCATCTCGATCGTATGTGTGGATACATACATGTTTTTCTTCAGCCGTCCAATCTGGCCGGCACTGATACCGTAGTACTTGATCAGGCGGTACTGCGTTATTTTTTTCTGACGCATGGTTTCCCATAGACGGTCGTATTTTATCATGGAAAATCACCTCTAATCATCATTAAAACCGCTTCCCTCCTATCTGTATATTATCCATAAATGGATAATAGAAAAAAGAAGAACGAGAATTTCATGGAAGAAACCAGAAAGCTGTGGTAGGATAGTGGTAGGGCTGCGGTTACAAAGAGTACGGAAGCATTGTATGAAAATAAGGAAGGGAATGAGAGAAAATGAGTCTGGACAGAGAGTCCGGTTATGAGCGGTTTGCAGAAGAGCATCGGGAGGAAATGCTTGCACTTTTAAAGGAATGGGGAGCGATCCCGGCGCCGTCCCATCACGAGGAAAAGCGGGCGCAGGCAGTGAAGGCATGGCTGGAGCAGCAGGGTGCCGTTGGTGTAAGGATCGACGAGGCGGGAAACGTTGTATATGAGCTGGGCTGTGACGACGCGGAAAAAATCGTGATTTTCCTGGCACATATGGATGTGGTGTTTCCGGATGAGACTCCTTTTGCGGTTCGGGAGGAGGACGGAAAGCTGTTTGCCCCTGGAATCGGCGATGATACGGCCAATCTGGTCAGCCTGATGATGGGCGTCCGTTACCTGCTGGAGCAGGGGCTGCGTCCGCCGAAGGGACTGGGCCTGGTGTTCGCGGCCAATACCTGCGAGGAGGGCCTGGGAAATTTAAAGGGAAGCCGCTGCATCTGTGAGCGTTACGGAAAGAAGATCAAGGCGTTTTATTCGCTGGACGGCTATCTTGGCTGGGTGGTGACAAAGGCAGTAGGCTCCCAGCGATACCGGGTAACGGTGCGGACGGAGGGCGGTCATTCTTATTCTGCCTTCGGCAATCCCAATGCCATTCATATTTTATCCGGCCTGATCCAGACGCTGTACTCCGTCCGCCTGCCTCAGGGGGCGAAAACCACCTACAATGTGGGAACCATTGAGGGCGGAACCACCATCAATTCCATTGCCCAGCAGGCGTCCATGACCTATGAATTCCGATCGGAGGATCGTGCTTGTCTGGCATATATGGAAGCCTTTTTTGAGAGCGCGGTGGAGGCTTTAAGAAAGGCGGGATGGGAGACAGAAGTGGAGGTTCTGGGAATCCGTCCCTGCAATCAGGGCGTGGATGAGACGGCACAGGAGAAGTTATCCGCCCGGTGCCGTCAGGTGCTGGAGCGCTACTGTGCCGAAGCACCGGAGACGAAGGCAAGCTCCACGGACGCCAATATTCCGCTTTCTATGGGCATTCCGGCCTGTACCGTAGGCTGCGTAAGCGGTGCAAAGTCCCACACACGGGAGGAATGGATTGCGATCGACAGTCTGCCTGTAGGACTGAAGGTAGCGCTTGGTCTGATTACGGAATATGTAGAATGAATATGCAGAATAAAGTTACCGTTCACAGGGACGGAATAAAGCTTTCGGCGGGCAATGTCCGCTTTACAGCTTTTTGGTATTATGATAAGATAACGTTGGTGGACTGGGGAGATTGCGCCTGTCTGCCGGTGTGAATGAAGAAAGAAAAAGGAGAATCAGCGTCAGCGGATGACGCTGCGTCCTGTATAAGGAGGAAGCTATGATTAAGCAGTTAATGGAAAAGATTGAAAAGACAAAGGCACCGATCTGTGTGGGCCTGGATCCGATGTTAAGCTATATCCCGGAGCATGTGGTAAAAAAATCCTTTGAGGAATTCGGTGAGACCTTAGAGGGAGCTGCAGATGCCATCTGGCAGTTCAACAAGGAGATTATTGACTGCACTTATGATCTGATTCCATCAGTTAAGCCGCAGATTGCCATGTATGAGCAGTTCGGCATCGAAGGCCTGAAAGTATATAAGAAGACCGTGGATTACTGTCAGGAGAAGGGACTGTTGGTGATCGGTGATGCCAAGAGAGGCGACATCGGTTCTACCTCTGCCGCTTACGCATCCGGACATATCGGTAAAGTTAAGGTAGGAAGCAAGACCTACAGCGGCTTTGACACGGATTTCCTGACGGTAAACCCGTATCTGGGAACCGACGGTGTGAAGCCATTTGTGGATGCCTGCAGGGAAAATGACAAGGGTCTGTTCATTCTGGTAAAGACCTCCAATCCGTCCAGCGGTGAGTTCCAGGACAAGCTGATCGACGGAAAGCCGTTATATGAACTGGTGGCAGAAAAGGTAGTAGAATGGGGCAGCAGCTGCATGGACGGCGATTACAGCAATGTGGGCGCGGTAGTAGGCGCAACCTACCCGGAAATGAGCCGCATTTTAAGAAAACGGATGCCGCACACCTACTTCCTGGTACCGGGCTACGGCGCACAGGGCGGCACGGCAGAGGATCTGAAGTACTGCTTCAATGAAGATGGTTTCGGAGCGATTGTAAACTCCTCCAGAGGCATTATTGCGGCTTACAAGAAGGATGCCTATGCAAAGTTTGGTCCGGAGCATTTTGGTGATGCCTCCAGACAGGCTGTAATGGATATGGCAGCCGATATCAACCGCGTTCTGTAAGGAGGAAGCACAATGGCAAAGGGAAAAGAAACGGCTCTGGTAGTCAGCCAGGAGCAGCTGGCGCCGGGCATTTACAGTATGTGGATCCATACCGATGCGATCGCAGCGCAGGCGGTGCCGGGACAGTTCATTTCCGTGTACTCCCGTGACGGCTCCAGACTGCTTCCGCGCCCCATCAGTCTGTGTGAGATCGACCGGGAGAACGGAAAACTGCGGATCGTATATCGGGTGGCCGGAGCCGGAACCGAGGAATTCTCTCATTACCAGGCCGGGGATCCCATCGACATTCTGGGACCGCTTGGAAACGGCTTCCCGCTTGAGGCAGCAGAAGGCAAGAAGCTCTTTTTAATCGGCGGCGGAATCGGCATCCCTCCGATGCTGGAGACGGCGAAGAAGGTAAAGGCGGAAAAGTGCATGGTGCTGGGCTATCGGGACAGTCAGATGTTTTTAAAAGAGGAATTTGAGCAAAACGGTCCGGTTTATGCAGCAACGGAGGACGGAAGCGCCGGGACGAAGGGAAATGTGCTGGATGCGATCCGGGAGGAAGGTCTGGAAGCAGATATGATCTTTGCCTGCGGCCCGACCCCGATGCTGCGCGCTTTGAAGGCTTATGCGGCTGAAAAGGGTATGGAATGCTACGTTTCTCTTGAGGAAAAGATGGCCTGCGGCGTCGGCGCCTGTCTGGCCTGCGTCTGCCGGTCGAAAGAGATCGACGAGCATTCCCATGTGCATAACAAGCGGATCTGCAAGGATGGTCCGGTATTTCGTGCAGAGGAGGTGGAGCTGTAATGAACATGAAGGTGAATCTGGCCGGTGTGGAGTTTCAAAATCCGGTAATGGAAGCCTCCGGAACCTTCGGCTCCGGTGCGGAGTACAGTGAGTTTGTGGATCTGAACCGACTGGGCGCTGTGGTGACCAAAGGTGTGGCCAATGTGCCGTGGCCGGGCAATCCGACCCCGCGTATTGCGGAGACCTACGGCGGCATGATCAATGCGATCGGTCTGCAGAATCCGGGAATCGATGTGTTTGTGAAGCGGGATATTCCGTTTTTAAAGCAGTATGATACGAAGATCGTGGTTAATGTCTGCGGAAAGACCACGGAGGATTATATTGAAGTGGTAGAACGTCTGGGGGACGAACCGGTGGATATGCTGGAGATCAATATTTCCTGTCCGAATGTGAAAGAAGGCGGGATTGCCTTCGGTCAGGACCCTAAGGCGGTGGAGGCCATTACAAAGGCCTGTAAGTCCCATGCAAAGCAGCCCATCATCATGAAGCTGAGCCCGAATGTAACGGATATCACGGTGATGGCGAAGGCAGCTGAGGCCGGCGGAGCTGATGTGATCTCCCTGATCAATACGCTGACCGGCATGAAAATTGATGTGAACCGCAGGACCTTTGCGCTGGCAAACAAGACCGGCGGGCTTTCCGGTCCGGCCATCAAGCCGGTGGCAGTCCGGATGGTTTATCAGGTGGCAAATGCAGTGAAGATTCCGATCATCGGCATGGGAGGCATCCAGAACAGCGACGATGCGCTGGAGTTCATTCTGGCAGGAGCATCGGCAGTGGCCATCGGAACTGCAAATTTCCATAACCCATATGCGACGGTGGATGTAATTGACGGAATTGCAGAATATATGAAGAAAAACGGCATCGAGGATATCAGTGAGCTGATCGGTGCGGTTCGGTAAGAAACGGAGGAAAAAAGCAATGGAAAGCTATAAACAGGAATTTATTGAATTTATGGTGGAAAGCCAGGTTTTAAAGTTTGGTGATTTTACTTTGAAGAGCGGAAGAAAGTCCCCGTTCTTTATGAATGCAGGAGCCTATGTGACCGGTACGCAGTTAAGAAAGCTGGGCGAGTATTATGCAAAGGCCATTCATGACAATTTCGGCCTGGACTTTGATGTGCTGTTCGGACCGGCTTACAAAGGAATTCCGCTGTCCGTGGCAACCACCATGGCGATCAGCGAGCTGTACGGAAAAGACATCCGCTACTGCTCCAACCGGAAGGAAGTCAAGGACCACGGCGACACCGGAATTTTACTGGGAAGCAAATTAAAGGACGGCGACCGTGTGATGATCATTGAGGATGTGACCACCTCCGGAAAGTCGATCGAAGAGACCTTCCCGATCTTAAAGGCACAGGGCAATGTGGAGATCAAGGGTCTGATCGTATCCCTGAACCGTATGGAGAGAGGAAAGGGCGAGAAGAGCGCGCTGGAGGAGATTCAGGATCTGTACGGATTCCCGACGGCAGCGATTGTAAATATGGCAGAGGTGACGGAGTATCTGTACAACCGGGAATGCCAGGGCCAGATCGTGATCAATGATGACATAAAAGCAGCCATTGACGCATATTATGAACAGTATGGGGCCAGATAAGAGATTCCGGTTTGGTCAGAGTATCAGCAGAGCTTCCAACCGTGTTTTTAACAGGAGTGAGATGAATGAATATGGAGCGGGTTTATAAAACCATGCGGAATACCGGGGCGGGAAACATCGCCATGGGAATCGTCATTGCTACGGTAGGTCTGACGGTGGGAATCATTTCCATCGTGTCCGGAGCCGTGCTTTTAAAAAGAAAGTCGGAAATTGAGTTTTAACCTGGAGTTTTTATGATAAGAAATACAACAAGGCACCAGAAGATGGGCTGGGTATTGTTTTTGGCATACCTGGCTCTGCTGGTGTATTTTCTGTTTTTTGCCGAGTCCTTTGGAAGGACAGACAACAGCCGGACAGGTTATGCCTATAACCTGACGCCATTTAAAGAAATCATACGGTTTTGGACATATCGGGAAAAGCTGGGAATGCGGGCTTTTCTTTTAAATATAGTAGGAAATGTGGCTGCTTTCGTGCCATGCGGTTTTTTTCTTCCGATCGTCAGCCGGAGAAGCAAGAAATGGTACAATACGTTTCTCATCAGCTTCAGCTTCAGTCTCAGTGTGGAGCTGACGCAGCTGGTATCCCGGGTGGGAAGCTTCGACGTGGATGATCTGATCCTGAATACGGCAGGAGCGGTTCTGGGTTATATCGTTTACCATGCAGTGCAGAGAGCGCGCATCTGGAGGAGGAAATATGCCGGAAGGAAATAAAAAAATTAATTATGTATATGTGAGAAAGCCTCTGGCAAAGCGGGGATTTTACGCGGTCGGGGTGACGGCAGTGGCCATGGTGCTGCTGGGTTCCGTGATGGGGCTGGCAGTCAAGTCCCAGGGCCATGTGCCGTTGAACGTGGGAGCCATGGCCTTTGCCAGCGTGCTGTTTGCGTGCTGCGGGCTGGGCTACGGAATCACAGCCTTGTTTGAAAAAGAAAAAAATTATATTCTGGCAAAGCTTTCCCTTATTTTGGACGGACTGATCATCCTGATCTGGGGGATCGTGCTGATCATCGGTCTGCAGTAATCAAGCATGTGCCGCGGACCGGCGGCGGATATTTGTCGGGAAAGCTGGATAAAAGGAGTGAGAATCCATGGATGTGTGGAATTTTTGGAAGGAAGAGAATGAAGCGGTGACGGAGCGGTTTGAGCTTTCCATGGAGCGGATTCAGGAAATCCGGTCAGAGAAGACGGTTTCAGAACCTTACCGGGATTACTTTGTGAGAACCGCGGAATTTATCGGAATGCTGGGCGAGCTGATAAAAGCGCTGAAGAGCGGTGCGATGGAGGAGGCTTCTCTGGAGGAGCAAAAGGCCTGGAATCAGCGGCTTTATGCAGATATTCTGCCGGAGCACTATGAGGAAAGCTACGGAAACCCGGCGTTTGCGGTGAAAAAGCTGGGAACGGAATTCGGTGCGCTGCTTTCTTTCCTTTATGCAGAGCTTCGGTGCTGCATTGCCTGCGTGTATGAAGGGAAGCTTTTGGAGCTGACTGCCGCCAATGAGGCATTTATTGAAATTTACAATCTGTTCGAGGAGCAGGTTCCAAAGGCCCAGGAAGTGAAGGATGTGCTTTACTGGTATGTGAGTGATTATGCGGATCAGACGGTCCGGACCTGGCTTTGGGAGCGTCTGGACCCGGAGTGGAGCTTTGCAAAGGATATCATTATGGAGTCCGATCTGTCCGATCTTCGGTACCTGTACCGGTTCGGGGAGTATATTTCCGATTCGGAGCTTTCCGTGGCCGGATTTTTAAATTCTCTTCCGGAGGAGACGATTGCTGCCATGGCAGATACCTTTGTAGAAGGCTACCGGAAGGGCTTTGAAGTCATGGGACGGGACCTTTCGAAAAAGAAAACGGTGCTGATCCGCTATGAAGTGGGGTTTGAGCGGATGATCCGCCGGGCTGTGGAGGGCTTCCGGAAGATTGGACTGGAACCGCTGTTCTGCCGTGCGCCCCTTGCGGTGATCAATCGGAATCCGAACCGGAGAGTAGGCTGGTACAGCTCCTCGCCGAACAAGCAGTACGATTACGATCACCGGTACGACAGCGCGGTGTACATGGGAAATACCGTAAAAGAGCGGAAGCTTTCGGTGCTGCGGACTGCTTTTGAGGATTTCCGGGAGCAGGCCTCCTGGTATGCGGGGCCGGCCGTGGTGGAAACCTTTGGTGAGGCCGGATTTACGCCGGTAAACAAGAAGGAATGCTTTTCCTTGTCTGCTCATCAGGAAGAAGTGGTCCGGAAATATAATAACGAATTTAACCAGCTGATGAATCAGTATGTGCCGGAGGAGGAGACCAGCTTTACGATCATTGCATTTCCGAGGCCGGAGATCGGAGAGCCTTACGAGGAAATCTTCCGGGAGATCATCCGGATCAATACGCTGGATTACGAGATTTACAAGCAGATTCAGCAGGTGCTTATTGATGCGCTGGACCGCTTTGACTATGTGGAAATCAAGGGAAAAGGAGCAAACTGCACGGATCTTCGGGTATCGCTGCATCCTCTTGCTGATCCGGAAAAGGAAACCGGTTTCGAGAACTGTGTGGCCGATGTCAACATCCCGCTGGGTGAGGTCTTTACCTCCCCGGTCTTAAAAGGAACGAATGGGATGCTGAATGTGGGAAGTGTTTATATTGGAGATTTTCAGTTCAAGAACCTGAAGATGACCTTCGCAGATGGTATGGTGACCGCCTATTCCTGTGAGAATCTGGAGGATGAGGAGGAAGGCCGGAAGCTGGTCAAGCAGGTGATCCTGAAAAATCATGACCGCCTGCCTATGGGAGAGTTTGCGATCGGAACCAACACCACCGCCTATGCCGTGGGAAGAAAGTATGGCATTGTGGACCGTCTGCCGATCCTGATCGTGGAGAAGATGGGGCCGCATTTTGCAGTCGGTGATACCTGCTACAGCTGGGCGGAGGACTGCCCGATGTACAATCCGGACGGAAAAGAAATGATTGCCCGGGAAAATGAGGTGTCTGCGCTTCGAAAGGAAGATGTATCGAAAGCGTATTTCAGCTGCCATACGGATATCACCATCCCTTATGATGAGCTGGAGTCCATCATTGCGTACTCGAAAGACGGGCGGGCAGAAACGATCATCCGGGACGGCCGGTTCGTTCTGCCCGGCACGGAGCTGCTGAATGTTCCTCTGGATGAACAAGACGCTTCTATATGAAATATAAAAAAAGATTGACGGACTGATGAAAAGACGGTATGATACTGATAAGTAAGACAACATTAATTAACGTTACTTATTAATAATACGAATAAATGGACCTGGCAGAAATGATAAATGATAAATGATAAATGATCGATGTTCCGGTCCGCGGCTTGAAAGGAGAAAGACGATGGCAAAAGTTGGCATTGTTATGGGAAGCGATTCAGATATGCCGGTTATGGCAAAGGCAGCAGAGATTCTGGATGAGATGGGAATTGATTATGAGATGACGATCATTTCTGCTCACCGGGAACCGGATATTTTCTTTAACTGGGCAAAATCTGCTGAAGAAAAGGGATTTAAGGTGATCATTGCAGGTGCAGGAAAGGCTGCGCATCTTCCGGGAATGTGCGCGGCGATATTCCCGATGCCGGTAATCGGAATTCCGATGAAGACCTCCGATCTGGGCGGCGTCGATTCCCTGTACTCCATTGTACAGATGCCTTCCGGTATTCCGGTTGCGACTGTTGCGATCAACGGCGGAGCCAATGCCGGCATTCTGGCAGCCAAGATTCTGGCAACCTCGGATCCGGAGCTGCTCGGAAAGCTGAAAGCGTATTCGGAGAAGTTAAAGGACGATGTGGTAAAGAAGGCAGAAAAGCTGGAAAGCATCGGATATAAAGAGTATCTTGCACAGAAGTAGGAAAATACAGAAGATAGCGGAGGAACGATTATGGATTACAAGAAAGCCGGAGTAGATATTGAGGCGGGCTATAAGTCCGTGGAGCTGATGAAGGAGCACGTAAAGAAAACCATGCGTGAGGAAGTGCTGGGAGGTCTGGGCGGCTTTTCCGGTGCCTTTTCTCTGGCAAAGATCAAGGAGATGGAGGAGCCGGTGCTGCTGTCCGGTACGGATGGCTGCGGCACCAAGGTGAAGCTGGCGATCATCATGGACAAGCATGATACCATCGGCATCGATGCAGTAGCAATGTGTGTGAACGATATTGCCTGCGCAGGCGGTGAGCCGCTGTTTTTCCTGGATTATATTGCCTGCGGAAAGAATTATCCGGAAAAGATCGCAGATATCGTGAAGGGTGTTGCGGAAGGCTGTCTGCAGTCGGAGGCAGCCCTGATCGGCGGCGAGACGGCGGAGCATCCTGGCCTGATGCCGGAGGAGGATTATGATCTGGCCGGCTTTGCGGTAGGCGTGTGCGATAAGAAAGAAATGATCACCGGCGAAACCCTGAAGGCGGGTGATGTTCTGATCGGCATGGCGTCCTCCGGCGTACATTCCAACGGTTTCTCCCTGGTTCGCAAGGTATTTGAGAAGGAAATGACCAGGGAAGGCCTGGATACGTATTATGAAGAGCTTGGCACCACACTGGGCGAAGCGCTGCTTGCCCCGACCCGTATTTATGTGAAGGCTTTGAAGGCAGTCAAGGCAGCAGGCGTAAAGGTCAAGGCATGCAGCCATATTACCGGCGGCGGCTTTTATGAAAACGTTCCGCGTATGCTCAAGGACGGCGTACAGGCGGTGATCAGGAAAGACAGCTATCCGGTTCCTCCGATCTTCGGCCTGCTGGCAAAGAAGGGCGAGATCAAGGAGAAGATGATGTATAATACTTTTAACATGGGCATCGGCATGATCGTAGCCGTGGACCCGGCGGATGCGAAAGCAGCCATGGAAGCCATGGAAGCAGCCGGCGAAAAGCCTTATGTGATCGGCTCCATAGAAGCGGGAGAGAAAGGCGTGACCTTATGTTAAGAATTGGTGTGCTGGTATCCGGAGGCGGAACGAATTTACAGGCGATCTTAGATGCCATTGACAGCGGAAAAATCCGCAATGCCAAAGTGGAGGTGGTGGTCTGCAACAATGCAGGCGCCTATGCGCTGGAGCGTGCCAGAAATCACGGGATTGATGCACTTTGCCTTTCTCCGAAACATTATGAGAGCCGGGATGCGTTCAATGAGGCATTTGTGGAAAAGATTGACGAATATCATCTGGATCTGATCGTGCTGGCCGGATTCCTGGTGCGGATTCCGCCGGCAATGATTCAGAAGTACCGGAACCGGATCATCAATATTCATCCGTCTCTGATTCCGTCCTTCTGCGGTGTAGGCTTTTACGGACTGCGGGTGCATGAGGCGGCGCTGGAACGCGGGGTCAAGATAACCGGAGCCACCGTTCACTTCGTGGATGAGGGCATGGATTCCGGACCGATCATCCTGCAGAAGGCGGTGGAGGTGCTGCCGGGCGATACGCCGAAGGAGCTGCAGAAACGGGTGATGGAGCAGGCGGAATGGATCATTCTGCCGAAGGCAATCGATATGATTGCAAACGGAGAGATTGCGATCGGAGCATCGCTTCAATAGGAGCGCAGAGATGAGAGCATCCTGCAGGAAGTTCGTGGAAAGGACGGCAGATAGCAAATATGAAAGTTTTAATTGTGGGAAGCGGCGGACGTGAGCATGCGATTGCATGGAAGGTGGCGCAGAGCCCGAAGGTGACGAAGATGTACTGCGCACCGGGCAATGCCGGCATCAGTGAATTTGCGGAGTGTGTGCCGATCGGCGCTATGGAATTCGATAAGCTGGTGGCATTTGCAAAAGAAAAGGAAATTGACCTGACTGTGATCGGCATGGACGATCCGCTGGTAGGCGGTGTGGTGGACGCATTTGAGGCTGCCGGTCTGCGTGTGTTCGGGCCGAGGAAAAATGCAGCGATCCTGGAGGGCTCCAAGGCATTTTCCAAGGATCTGATGAAGAAATACAACATTCCGACTGCGGCCTATGAGACCTTTGACAGCGCAGAAGCGGCACTGGCTTATCTGGAAACCGCAGAGATGCCGATCGTGTTAAAGGCAGATGGTCTGGCTCTCGGGAAGGGTGTGTTGATCTGTCAGACGCTGGAGGAAGCAAAAGCAGGCGTGAAGGAGCTGATGGAGGACAAGAAGTTCGGCTCTGCAGGTGACCGGATCGTGGTCGAGGAGTTTATGACCGGCCGTGAGGTTTCTGTTCTGTCGTTTGTGGACGGAAAGACCATCAAGATCATGACCTCTGCTCAGGATCACAAGCGTGCGGGTGACGGCGATACCGGCCTGAACACCGGCGGCATGGGGACCTTCTCTCCAAGCCCGTTCTACACCCCGGAGGTGGATGAATTCTGCAGGAAGTATATTTACCAGGCGACGGTAGATGCGATGGCGGCAGAAGGAAGAGAATTCAAGGGAATCATTTTCTTCGGCCTGATGCTGACTGCAAAAGGACCGCGTGTTCTGGAATACAATGCCCGCTTCGGTGATCCGGAGACTCAGGTGGTGCTTCCGAGAATGAAGAATGACATTGTGGAGGTCTTCGAGGCCTGCATCGACGGCACATTGGATCAGATTGACCTGCAGTTTGAGGATAATGCGGCAGTCTGCGTGGTGCTGGCTTCCGACGGTTATCCGGTTCACTACGAGAAGGGCTATCCGATTTTCGGTCTGGAGACCTTCAAGGAGAAGGACGGCTATTATGTGTTCCACGCCGGAACGAAGTTTGCAGAGGACGGCAAAACCTTCCTGACCAATGGCGGAAGAGTTCTGGGTGTCACAGCAGTCGGCGAGGACTTAAAGGCAGCCCGCGCCAACGCCTACGAGGCGGCAGGGTGGATTTCCTTTGAAAACAAATACCTGCGCCATGACATCGGGAGGGCAATTGACGAGGCGTGAGGCAGGAACTGCTGCTTGTGTAAAATACAATTAAGATTACGGGTGGACGGTGAACAGGTAAAATAATCTGCTTCATACAGCGGCCTCCTTCAATGAATTTCCTGTTAAATATTCGTGCAAAGTATTGTTTTCTTCGTGCAAATGGCATATACTAAAAGTACCAGCAGAAAGGGGTTGATGATATGGCTGGAAATACCACAAACATCAGTATCCGCATGGACGCGGATTTGAAAGCACAGGCCGACGCCTTGTTTGCGGAACTCGGCATGAATTTATCCACGGCGTTCAACATCTTTGTGCGCCAGTCGCTTCGTGAAGGCGGCATTCCCTTTGAAGTGAAGCTGGAACAGCCCAACAAAGAAACGATTGCTGCCATGCTGGAAGCAGAAAGGATTGCAAAAGACCCGTCTGTAAAGGGTTACAATGACCTTGACGAGTTGTTTGCCGACCTGAAAAAATGAGGAAAACAAAGTACATCGTCAAGTACACAACCGGCTTTAAGAAGGACTACAAGCGAGCAATTAAGCGCGGCCTGAAAATCGAATTGCTGGAACAGGTTGTGGCGCTGCTGGCAATGGGTGAACCGCTGCCGGAGAAAAACCGCGATCACGATCTGTCCGGCGATTGGGTGGGCCATCGGGAATGTCATATCCTCCCGGATTGGCTGCTCATCTACCGCATAGAGGATGATGTGCTGGTGCTGACGCTGGCTCGCACCGGGTCGCACAGCGACTTGTTCGGCAAATGAACTGTCTGCCGCCGTATGGGAAAATCCTATACGGCGGTTTTTCTGGTATGATGGGCATGCCGTCAGTCTGTGGTGAAATTCCAAAAGGCAACCGTAACCCACGTGCGTAAATCAGGCAGGTAAAAGTTATATTGAACCGCCGTATGCCGAACGGCATATATGGGTGGTGTGAGAGGGGGCTCAATTGCCCCCTGCTCGATTAAATAATTAGCGAAGCGTATATCGTCGCAATTCGCTGCGTCACATTTGAGATTGCCGGGAATGGGATGATGTGATACGATGTTTGTAGCATATTTGGATGATCTTAACGAGGATGTCTCGGATCTGATTTGGTATCAATTCGAGTACGGTTTTCTTAGGGGGTCCGGACGGTTATCTTTCCTGTTTACCCGCAGAGAGCAGGAGAACCGAAACCATGAAAGGAGATACAAAAAATGGAAATTAATAAAGCAATGTGCCTCGGCCTGCTTTCTGCGCTTGTGATCGGCATTTTGCCAGGATGCAGCGCATCTAAAAAAGCGGAGCTGCCTGCGCCGGCAAAGGAGAGCACGGAAGAGAGCTCATCGGCGCGGACCGAGGAAAAAACGGAAGTGAATCAAATTGATATGTCGTCTTTTTGTACTACGGATCTGGAGGGCAGTCCGGTGACGCAGGAGATTTTTAAGGAGTATGATGTAACCATGGTAAATGCCTGGACCACCTGGTGTCCTTATTGTATAAAAGAAATGCCGGAACTGGAAAACGTGTATCAGAGTCTCCCGGACAACGCCAATCTGATTACCATCTGCGATGACGCGGACGAGGAGAGGGAACTGGCAAAACAGCTGATGCAGAAGGCCGGGACCACGTTTCAGGTGCTGGTTGGAAATGAGGAACTGAACAAATCCGTCCGTTCATTTCTTTCTGGCTACCCTACCACATTTCTGATTGACCGGAACGGTCATCTCATCGGCGAACCGATGGTAGGTGCGCCCGGAAGCAATGTGGCGGAAACGTACTTAAATTATGTGGAGAGTGTATTGAAATGAAGAAAAGGAGAGGAAAGGATTCCGGCATCTGGCAGCTGTGGCTGGTCAGAGGCGCGATCCTGGTTCTGGCGGCGGCAGGAATTGTGGCCGGTGTCGGAAGAGGAGAGCAGGCGGAGGTACTGAAAAAGGCGGTGAGTATCTGCCTGCAGTGCATCGGAATCGGGTAGACGCATGACAAAGAAGGAACGATCGACCAGGCGGGGCCGGATTCAGCTTGCGGCCGCCGTATTTTTTAATGGATATATTCTGGGATTTCAAAAAGGAAAGATTTTTACCGGAAAGTCAAAAAGCTTCTGCGTGCCGGTCCTGAACTGTTATTCCTGTCCGGGAGCGCTGGGCGCCTGCCCGATCGGCTCTCTGCAGTCAATTGCGGCCGGACAGCATTATCGGATTTCCTTCTATGTGCTGGGAACCCTGATGCTGTTCGGTCTTCTGCTGGGAAGAGCGATCTGCGGCTTTTTATGTCCCTTTGGATGGATCCAGGATCTGCTGTATCGCATCCCATGCAAAAAGCCTGCGGTGCCCCGGAAGCCGGATCGTATTCTGCGCCGGCTGAAATATGGGGTCCTGGTGTTTTTGGTGCTCTTGCTTCCGGCGGTGCTTCGCGACTCATATGGGTTTGGCACGACCTGGTTCTGCAAATATTTATGTCCGGCCGGAACGCTGGAGGCCGGAGTGCCGCTGCTTCTGAAGAATGAAGGACTGCGTCAGGCTGCGGGAGCTTTGTTCCGATGGAAATTTGCGGTACTGCTGCTCATCCTCTTCCTTTCTGCTGCGATCAGCCGGCCCTTCTGTAAATATCTGTGCCCGCTGGGAGCATTTTACGGTCTTTTTAACCGCTTCAGTCTGTATCGGCTGACGGTGGACGAGACGCAGTGCAGCCACTGCGGGGCGTGCGTACAGGCCTGCAGGATGGGGGTGGAGATTACGAAAGAGATCAATTCGTCTGAGTGCATTCGCTGTGGAGTGTGTATGGAGGCATGCCCTGGAAAATGCATTCACCGGTCCTGGGGCAAATCCACATAATAGTCCAGAATATGGCAGAAGTAAAAAAGACACAAAAAATTCACAAATTTTATTAGCACTCACTCTTGACGAGTGCTAATAAAAGTGCTATAACATAATCAGAACGAAGGAAATATAGATTATGATTCATGATAAGAAAAGGAGCGATGATTTATGTTAATGCCTAGTATTTTTGGAGAAGATTTATTTGATGATTTCTTTGGATTCCGTCATCCGGTCAACAGCTACCAGAGAGTGGATACCAGTGATCTGATGAAGACCGATATCAAGGAGCATGAAAATGGATATGAGCTGGATATCAGCCTTCCGGGATATCACAAGGAAGACATTCAGGCGGAGTTAAAGGACGGCTACCTGACGATCAGTGCCAAAACTTCACGCAGCAATGATGAGAAGGATGAGAAGACCGGCCGATACATTCGCAGAGAGAGATATTCCGGTTCCTGCAGCAGAAGCTTTTATGTAGGAGAGGATATCACTCAGGAGGATATCAAGGCGAAATACGAGAACGGTGTACTGAAGCTTGCGGTTCCGAAAAAAGATCCGAGAAAGCCAGAAGCGGAAGCGAAGAAATTTATTGCGATTGAGGGTTAAACGGCCCCTCTTGATATATGGGACTGCATGATTTACAGGACTGTGAATGTGCAGTCCCTTTCTGCTGTATCAGAAAGCAGGTGATTTTATGAAAAAGGAAAAGCGGGATTATTACGAAGTGCTTGGAGTGGCGAAAGATGCGGATAACGCTGCAATGAAAAAAGCGTATCGAAAGCTGGCCAAGAAATATCATCCGGATACGAATGCCGGCAATCCGGCGGCGGATGAAAAATTTAAAGAGGCAACAGAAGCGTATGAGGTTCTGAGTGATGCCAAAAAGAGGAAGCTGTATGACCGGTTCGGACATGCAGCTTTTGATGGAAGTATGGGTCCGGATCCGGAACAATATCAGCAGGCTTACGGGTATTCCGGAAGCGGAGGGACGGATCACGGCGGCGCCTATCAGGAATTCCATTTTGAGGGCGGTGATATGGATGATCTGTTCCGGGATCTGTTTGGAAGCGGATTCGGACGAAGAAGAGGAAGAAAGGGAGCAGATGTGTCGGCACAGCTTCACATTCGCTTTGAAGAGGCCATTTTGGGCTGTGAGAAAACGATTTCTTATCAGGATGATACCGGACGCATCCAGTCTCTGCAGGTGCACATTCCAGCCGGCATTGATACCGGAAAGACGCTTCGGCTGCGCGGAAAAGGCGGCGCGGGCTTTTACGGCGGTGAGGCCGGAGATCTGCTTCTGGAAATCCTGGTGGATGAAAAGAAAGGATATGAGAGAAAGGGAAACGATATTTACACAACCGTTCAGATTCCTTTTACAACAGCTGTGTTCGGCGGAGAGGCGATTGTGCCGACGCTGTACGGCAACGTAAGCTGCAAAATTCAGGCGGGGACCCAGTCCGGAACCAGGATCCGGCTGCGGAACAAGGGAGCTGCCGTAATGAATCATCCTTCTGAAAAAGGGGATGAATATGTGACCGTGCAGATCCAGGTGCCGAAGTATCTGAACCCGGAAGCCAGACAGAAGCTGAAGGAATACGAGCGGGCGGTCGGCTGAAAAAGCAGAGATTGTGAAATAAGTGTGATTTCATGTTCCGTTCATCCATATTTTAACTTTGCTTCATGAAGCAGTGCTAAGATGTGTTTGATTCAAAACGGAATCAATGAAGCAACTGCCGGGAAGCAGAGACAATCTGAAAAGTATATCAGGCGGCAGTAGAAGGAGAGGATTATGGGAAAGACAGAAAAATGGACAACCTTGTATCACAAAACAGCGATTCTGATGGTCATGGTCATAGCAGCGGCCATGATGCTGTGGACGTTTCCTGCACGAGCAGCAGGAGGACTGGAACTGCATGCCGGTTATCCGGGAATTTCGGTAAAACCAGGTGATAATCTGAGTATCTCGATCACCATGAATAACGGAACCGGAGCCGGGATGGATGCTGCGGTTTCGATTTCATCTCTGCCGGAAGGGTGGACCGGATATCTGCAGGGCGGAAGCTATCAGGTAAATCAGGTTTATCTGGAGCCGGGAGAGAATGAAAATGTGATGACTCTGCATCTTACCGTTCCGAAGGAGCTGGAGCAGGGCGATTATCATGTGGTGGTATCCGCAAATGCAGGAGAAGGGGTGGCTGATCAGCTGGAGCTGACGTTTCAGGTGGCAGAGCAGAATGCCGGAAACGGCAGTTTTACTTCCGAATATCCGCAGCAGGAGGGCGCTTCCGGAACCAATTTCAGTTTCAGTACCACGCTGATCAATAACGGACTGAAATCGCAGTCCTACAGCTTATCCTCCAGCGCACCTTCCGGCTGGACAGTCAGCTTTACCCCTTCCGGCGGCAGCACGAAGGTAGCTGCAATTGACGTGGATTCCAGCAGCAGTCAGGGTCTTACGGTTTCTGTAACGCCTCCAGAGCAGATTGATGCAGGAGAGTACAGGATTTCCTGCAGTGCTGTATCAGCAGAAGAGACGCTGACGACAGATCTGACGGTAAAAATTACCGGTACCTACGGACTGAAGCTGTCAACGCCGGACGGACGTCTGAGCTTTGATGCCCATGCCGGCCAGGAGTCGGATGTGACGCTGACCATTGAAAATACCGGCAATGTGGATCTGCAGAATGTGAACCTGAATTCCTCTCTTCCCTCCGGCTGGACAGTTACCTACAATGTGGAAGACAATGTTATTGAGTCTGTTCCTGCAGGAACAACAAAAGAAGTGATTGCTCATGTAAAACCGAGCTCCGATGCCATAACCGGTGATTATGTGGCTTCCTTCAGTGTAAAATGTAATGAGACCTCCTCCGGCGCGGATTTCCGGGTGTCCGTCAAGACACAGACGATCTGGGGAGTGGTTGCGATTGTAATCATTCTCTGCACCGCAGGCGGGCTGGGATATGTATTCCGCAAGTACGGAAGGAGATGATGGTGTGAGTATCACAATGGAAGAATCAATCATCCGGACGGAGGGGCTGTCAAAATGCTACGGTGAAAAGAAGGCGGTTCAGGACCTGAATCTGGAGATTTATCCGGGGGAGGTGTTCGGACTGCTGGGGCCCAACGGTGCAGGAAAGACTACGACTACGCTGATGCTTCTGGGACTGACGGAGCCAAGCAGCGGGGAAGCCTGGATCGCAGGAAAAAACTGTACCAGAAATTCAATTGAAGTAAAACGTATGGTCGGCTATCTGCCGGATAACGTTGGTTTTTATTCGGATATGACAGGACGGGAAAATCTGGAATTTACCGGGAGATTGAACGGGCTGTTCGGAAAAGAACTGCAGCAGACCGTAAATCAGCTGCTGGAGCGGGTCGGCATGGCAGAGGCGGCAGATCAGAAAACCGGGACCTATTCCCGCGGCATGCGGCAGCGTCTGGGCATTGCGGATGTGCTGATGAAGAATCCGAAGGTCATTATCATGGATGAGCCGACCCTGGGAATTGACCCGGAAGGAATGAGAGAGCTTCTGCGTTTGATCCGGGAACTGGCAGAGGAGGACGGAAGAACCATTCTGGTATCCTCTCATCAGCTGTATCAGATCCAGCAGATCTGTGACCGGGTGGGGATTTTCGTGTCCGGCAGGCTGATTGCCTGCGGAAAGATTGAGGAGCTGGCGGCGCAGATGCACCGGGAAGGTCATTACGTCCTGGAAGTGGCAGGCACTCCGGATAATGACGGTTTCCTGAAGCTTTTGCAGGGCCTGGGCAATGTCAGCCAGGTCACGCGGGAAGGCGCAGTGTATCTGGTGGATTCCCGCAGTGATATTAAGCGGGAGCTTCTGCGGAAATCCCTGGATTCCGGTTATACGCTGACCCATATCCGGCAGAGAGATCAGGATCTGGATGAGATTTACCATCAATTTTTTGAAAAGGAGGAGCAGGCTCATGGAAATGACAGCAAAAAGAAATTTATGCGGTTTATTTCATCCGGAAAAGAAGCCGGAAAGGAAAGCTGACAAAGCTGCTGAAAGAGAAGCCGGGAAGAAAATATCGCAGCCAAGCCCTCTGATGGTGCTTTACCGGAAAGAAATGTCGGATCATATCCGAAGCCGCCGTTTCATCATTGTGCTGATGCTGATCGTTCTGACAAGCTGCGCCAGTATTTACGGAGTTTTATCCGGAATCTCAGATGCGGTGTCCTCGGATTCGGATTATATCTTTCTGAAGCTGTTTACCCTGAGCGGAAATTCCATCCCGTCCTTCAGCTCGTTTATCGCGCTGCTGGGACCGTTTGTGGGACTGACTCTGGGGTTTGATGCGATCAACAGTGAGCGGTCGGAAGGAACCTTAAGCCGCCTGGCATCGCAGCCGATTTACCGGGATGCCATTATTAACGGAAAATTTCTGGCGGGCGCTACGATTATTTTTATCATGGTATTTTCCATGGGACTGCTGGTCGGTGCGGTCGGACTTTTTACGATCGGAATTCCGCCGGAAAGCGAAGAGGTAGGACGGGTCTTTGTATTTCTGCTCTTTACTTCCGTCTACATCTGCTTCTGGCTGGCACTGTCCATCCTGTTCTCCACCTACTGCCGACATGCGGCCACCTCGGCCATGCTGGGAATTGCATTGTGGATTTTCTTCGCCCTGTTTATGACGATGGTGGTGAGCATTCTTTCCAATTTGATTTATCCGCTGAGCCAGGCAGCATCTGCAGGTGCAATTCTGGATAATTATAACTGCCAGATGTATTTAAACCGTCTGTCGCCTTATTATCTGTACAGTGAGGCGGTTACAACGATTTTAAATCCGAGTGTGCGGTCCACCAATATCATCCTGCCTCAGCAGCTGTCCGGTGCAATTTCCGGATACTTGTCTCTGGGGCAGAGTATTCTGCTGGTCTGGCCGCATATGACCGGTCTGCTGGCATTAACTGCGGTTATGTTTGCAGTTTCTTATATCGGTTTTATGAGAAAGGAGATCCGCAGCTGACGGAAAAGCCTCCGCCTGGCAGACCAAAACCGGAGAAGCACGAAAATATGTACAAGCACCGCGTACCGGGACGACTGCGCCGTCCTGTGTACGCGGTGCGTTATTTAGTGGTTTCCGCAGTGGTGCTCACCGCAGCCGTGAGTGCCGCATTCACCGCTCTGGTGATGATGTTCGCCGTGGTGGCTGCACGAAACGGAAGGATTGAATTCCAGCGTTCCGGAAATCAGGGCGTTTACCGCCTGGTCTGCATCACCGGAAACTCCGCCGTACAGTTTGATGCCTGCTGCTGCCAGAGCCGCCTGGGCACCGCCGCCGATACCGCCGCAGATCAGTGTATCTACGTTCAGGGCATTTAAGATGCCGGCCAGAGCGCCGTGGCCGCTTCCGTTGGTATCGATGATTTCGGAGGAAACAACCGTTCCGTCGGAAACATCATATACTTTAAACTGTTCCGTGTGGCCAAAATGCTGGAAGATCTGGCCGTTTTCGTAAGTAACTGCAATTCTCATGATGGAATCTCCTTTCGGTTTTTCATACATCTGACTGATCTTGTGCTTGAAGCAGGAGTCAAAGATGCAGCTGCTGTTTCGTCCGTCACAGAGCTCAAATTCTCCTCCCTCAATCTGCAGAGGGAGTCCGTCAACCAGGACATCCGCCAGCTTTTTCCGTGCGCCGGCATAAATCTGCTGAACGGTAGTGCGGGCAATTTTCATGAGCTCGCTGCACTGCTCCTGCGACATTCCTTCTTTATCAATCAGACGGATCGTTTCATATTCATCTACGGTGAGGATCACCGCCTGTTTTTTCGGATCACCGTCGGCAGGGAAAAACGACAGTGTCCGGGGAAAATGGCATACCTTTCTGCATTTACGTGGTCTTGGCATCTGTGCGCCTCCTTCTGTCAATCGGATGGAATCCTTCTGAATTTTTCAGAACCAGTTCTATTATAGCGCGTTTCTGACATATGTCAATAATAAATACAGGCAGTGAAACGCCTCTTGTAAATACAGAGTGCTTGTGATATACTTTGAAAATTAAGAGAAGGCAAGGATACCTGCCTGCTCTTAAAGCAATTTGATCATGAAAAGGAGAAAAGCGATATGAAGTATGTATGTGATGTGTGCGGATGGGAATATGATGAGGAAAAGGGCTATCCAGAAGGTGGAATCGCACCGGGAACCAAGTGGGAAGATGTTCCGGAGGATTTTGAATGCCCGCTTTGCTTTGTAGGAAAGGATCAGTTTTCTCAGGAATAAGCCGGCGGAGAGTCATTTCGGATAATCGTACTTGACAAAACGGCGAAACTGGTGTAAACTAATCAAAGTTAGCATCAACTAACACAAAGACGAAAACAAAAGATGCGGATATGGTCCAACATATCCGTTCTTTTAAAACATACAGTTAGAAGGAACTAACCAAGAAGAAAAGCGAGAAGAAAAGGAGTTTGCATGAGCGTTGTAATTGTGGGCGGAAATGAATGCATGGTCTGTCAGTATGAAAAAATCTGCAAAAAGTATGGATGCAAGGCAAAGGTATTTGTAAAGGAAAGCGGAAGCTTTAAGAAAAAGCTGGGAACGCCGGATCTGATGATCCTGTTTACCAATACTGTGTCGCACAAAATGATCAACAGTGCTGTGACAGAAGCAAAACGCAATCAGATTCAGATTGCGCGCACTCATTCCAGCAGTGCGGCAGCGCTTACGAATCTTCTGGAACAGTACTGTACAGAATAGCAGGAAAAAATGGGAAAATTCCCCTTTCTTGACATGAAAAATTTTTTTTGATAAAATAGGGTCACAGCGTGTGGCAAGAACTGCGTAAATCCGGTTGCTTGCCACGCGTTTTTTTATTGTTTAGGAGGAAAAATTCATATGGAACAAAAATCAAATTCATTTCTGGAAACAGAAAAACTGAGTCGGCTGATGAAGCGATACGCGCTTCCGTGTATCATTTCTCTGCTGGTTGCGGCGCTTTACAACATTATGGACCAGATCTTTATTGCCAATGCTTCTTATCTTGGCTCTTACGGCAATGCGGCCAATACGGTCGTATTTCCGCTGACCGTCATTTCTCTGGCGATTGCCGTGATGATCGGTGACGGCTGCTGTGCGTTTGTCAGCATCAGCCTGGGCGCGTCGGAGAAAGAAAATGCACATCGAAGCATCGGAAACGCGATCGTGCTCTGTGTGGCGGGAAGCCTTCTGCTTACGGCTTTATACCTGATTTTTCAGGAGCAGCTTCTGACGATGTTCGGAGGCCGTGTCAATGAAGAAACCTTTTATCACTCAAAGGAATATTTCTTTTACATTACCTTGGGAATTCCGTTTTACATGTTCGGCCAGGCAATGAATCCGATTATCCGTTCGGACGGCAGCCCTCGTTTTGCAATGGTTGCGACGCTGTCCGGTGCGGTTCTGAACATCATCCTGGACCCGATTTTTATCTTCCTGTGCCGCTGGGGTATGATGGGAGCCGCCGTTGCCACCGTGATGGGACAGGTTCTGACGGCAGTCCTGTCGATCTGGTATCTGTTTCATATGAAGGCGGTTGATCTGGAAAAACAGAGCTTTTGGCCGCGCGTCAGTCTGATTCGCCGGTTTATTCCGCTGGGGCTGTGCAGTTTGCTGTCCCAGATTTCGCTGGTTGCGGCTATGGCAGCGATCAACAACATGATTCAGAAATACGGTGCAGTTGACCCGATTTTCGGTCAGCCGCAGTATGCACAGATTCCGATGGCAGTGGTCGGCATTGTCATGAAATTTTTCCAGATTGTGATTTCGATTGCGGTTGGTCTGGCAGCCGGCTGTATTCCGATCGTCGGCTATAACATCGGAGCCGGACGGAAGGACCGTGCAGGGACGCTGTTTACTTATCTGCTGCTGGCAGAGGCCGCTGTCGGAGCGGTGGCCCTTGTCATTGTGGAGCTTTTCCCGCAGCAGCTGATTGCCCTGTTCGGAGCGGCAAACGAAAGCATTTATTACACGGAGTTCGCAGTAAAATCCTTCCGCATTTATCTGTGTCTGATGATTCTGGCCTGTGTGAACAAGGGAACCTTTATCTACCTGCAGTCGCTGGGCAAGGCGGTAGAATCCACGCTGTTATCTCTGGTGAGAGAAGTGGTATTCGGAGTCGGCTTTGCGCTGGTGCTGCCGATATTCTTCGGGCTGGACGGTGTCCTGTATTCCATGCCGGTATCGGATTTTTTAACCTTCCTGATTGCCGCATGGCTGATCAAAAAAACCTATCAGGAGCTGAAAGGAGAGAATTAGTATTCAGAAACGAATCATTACCATCAGCCGTGAATTCGGAAGCGGCGGAAGAACGATGTGCCAGGATTATCGCAGATTTATAATGGTTACGGGAATACTTTTCTCAGGAATCCGGAATTCTTCAAAATACCGGTTTTCCATGGGGATCCACAGTTCCTGAAAACGTCGGAGCAGGTCCGGTCCGTTTCTTTTCATGATACGGCGGATCTGTTCTTTTTCGTCAATGCAGTAAAAAAAGCGCAGATCGTAGCGGTCACCGAAGAACGGATGCTGGCTGTAGGCTCCTTCTATGATGTTCAGCTGGTGCCGCGCAACGTGGATCGTCTGGCCAATGCGCTGCAGTCCGCAGTCATAGACGCCGTATTCCAGACCTTCCGGATCGGCAAGATGGTCCAGGACTTCTTTCCGGAACCGTTCGTAATCCACGTTTCCGCCGGGCTGGCTAAGGCGCTCAGGTGTTCGCTGGACGGGCTGCAGAAAAAAGTCATCCATATGGAACAGATTGCAGCTGTAAATTTCCTGCAGAATCCTCCCCAGTGTGCTTTTTCCGCTTCCGCACATTCCGTCAATAGCGACCGTTACCTGCCGACCGCCGGCTGCCCGGCAGGCGCGGTCGATTGAAAGAAGGACCGGATAGAACCGGGCATAGGAATCGGACGCCACCCGGTATGCCGGATGGTAGAGCCGTCGGTAGCGTTCGCTGTGGCTGACCGGCGGATAGCCCTGCTCTTTATAGGCGGTCAGATAAGTTTCCAGTTCTTTTTCTGAAAAAGGTGCGCTGCCTTCCTGGCAGCATGTTTTCAGAACGTTCAGTTTTTTTTCAAAGGAAGCGGTTTTCCCGACTTTTTGGTCAGCGGTCCGAACAAAAATCTGATTCAGTGTTTCCAGAGAAAGCCCGTCCTGCACAGCGGACAGGTAAATGCGGCACATACCGTCTCCGATCTCTTCCAGCGGCTCCCGGTTTTTCCGGGCTTCCGGCTCTTCCCATTCTTTTTTCAGCCGCTGCAGGCTTTTTTCCGGGCTGGCAATCATATGCCCGCCGCCGAATTCGCTTTGATACAGAAGCTTTACGGCGTCTGCCGCCTGCATATCCGGGTAACGGCTGAAGTGCTTCAGTAAAATTTCTTTCATTGTTTAATTGATAACCTCTGCTCGTTTTAATGACATGATTATAATCGGAATCAGTACAATCTGCAAGAGGATGCCGGGAATTGCGTTTAAAAAACCGCCGGTCAGAAACAGCTGTACGGAAAAGGCTTTTCCGGCGATTCCGTAGATCGGAATACTGACCAGTCCCCACACAAGACGGCCGGCCAGCATGGCCGTGATCAGGCTGATATAAATCGAGGCCGTCGTTTTCGGCAGTCCGGCGTACAGAAGGCCGGTGAAAGCACCGTAGGCAGCCAGCTCAAAGGCCATGGCTGCGGCGGTTGGCATCATCGGGGGCATTCCGAACATCGCACTTCGAAGAAGCGGTGTTACAAAGCCGACCAGAAGTCCGTATTTCCATCCGCATACAAAGCCGCAGATCAGGACCGGAAGGTGCATCGGAAGAAGCAGGCTTCCGATACTGGGGATCTGCCCGGTCAGAAACGGCATGACAATGCCGAGAGCCAGAAAAAGTGCGGCCAGCACCAGATTAAAGGTTGCAGTTCGTTCCATTTGTTTTGCGTGTTTCATCTCATTCTCCTTTTTTCAGCACAAAAAAACCAGGAAAAAGATGCACTTCTTCTGAAATGCGGTCACCTTCCTGGTTTGACTGGCTTTTATTTATCGGTTTGTTAAGGTTTGCCGCAGCCTGTGAAGGACTGCCGGCCGGCTTCTGCCGTCTTTGCTCCTTCCGGCCTTGGGCCGGAATCGTCTTCGGCTTCTGCCGAGAGTCGTATATTAGTATACGTTTTTTTGCCGGTTTCGTCAAGCAGTTTGAATTCGTAATGTCATATGTCCGCGCTTCGGGCATGCACTGGCTGCAGCGAATCAACAGGCTGGTACAGAGGAGTAAACCGTAACAAAGGCTGGTCATCAGGCGGAAGGTCTGGTAAAATAAGTATGATATGCCGGGCTTTGTGCCTGCAGAAAATGGGCAGTTTGAAGGAGTGGAGCAATATGGGAGTATATCGGATCATGCTGGTAGATGATGAGGAAGAGGTGCGCAAGGGCATCATCCGTAAAATTGACTGGGAGCGTCTGGGATTTCAGGTTGTGGGTGACGCGGAAAACGGGGAGGAGGCACTGGAAAAAATCGAGCAGCTGGAGCCGGATGTGGTTATGACGGATATCCGGATGCCGTATATGGACGGGCTTACGTTATCCGCCCGGATCCGTCAGAAGTATCCGTCGGTTAAGATCCTGATCTTTTCCGGGTACGATGATTTTGAGTATGCACAGCAGGCGATCAAGCTGAATGTGACGGAATATATCCTGAAGCCGGTGAATGTGGAAGAACTGACGGAGATTTTAAACCGGGTTCGGGATAATCTGGATGAGGAGATCGAGCAGAGGCGGAATGTCAGTCTGCTCCGTGAGAGCTATTTGAACAGTCTGCCGATTCTGCGGGAGCTGTTTTTAAATGATCTGGTGCGGGGCAACGGCGGAAGTGAGATCGAGGCCCGGCTGCAGGAGTATGAGGTGGACATTCTGAATGCAAGAAAATGGCTGGTTGCAGTGGTGGATGTGGAGGCCCGGGCGTCTTCCGATACCAGTCCGCTGTCCATTCACAGGGAGCAGAAGCTGATCCCGATCTCGGTGCGCCAGCTTCTGGAGGACAGTCTGAAGGGTTTCTGCAGAATGGTGACGTTCAATTCCACAGCAGGCATCGCGCTGATTATTGCGGTGGATCAGGATCAGACGCATACCGGACTGATCGATTTTCTTGGAGATGTCTGCAAGGAAGCCAAGCGGATCCTGGAGGTGAACATCACCATCGGGATCGGACACAGCTGTACGGAGCTGAGCCAGATGAACCGTTCGTATCAGTCTGCGGTGGATGCTCTGGGCTACAAAGGGATTGTCGGAACCGGAAAAACCATTTACATCAATGACGTGGAGCCGGTCGGCCGCGGCAAGCTGCAGCTGGAGCCGCGGGATGAGGCAGAGCTGATGGATGCGGTCAAATTCGGCTCGAGAGAGAAAATTGAACAGACGGTGCGCGCCGTGATCGGACGGATGGAGAATGTGAAGGCCCATGCCCGGCAGTACCAGGTGTATATGCTTTCCATTGTCAACTGCATGACGCGCCTGATGCAGAAATATGATCTGGATCTGGAGGAAATGTTTGATTCTCAGGAGCTGTATTCCGAGCTGATTGACGGGGTGCAGAGGCGTGAGGAATTTACGGAGCAGATGCTTAAGATGGCTTTCCGTATGAATGAGGCCATGAATCAGGAGCGGGACAACACGGCAAAAAAGGTGATTCTGGAGGCAAAGCAATATATTCAGGATCATTACCAGGATCCGGATCTTTCGGTGGAGATGATGTGCCGGCAGCTGCATATGAGTCCGGCTTATTTTTCTACCATGTTTAAGAAGGAGACCGGGCAGACCTATATTGCCTACCTGACGGAGGTCCGGATGGACAAGGCCGTTGAGCTTTTGAATACCACCAGCGACAAGACCTATGTGATCGCGCAGAAGGTCGGCTATCAGGAGCAGAATTATTTCAGTTATGTTTTTAAGAAACGGTTCGGCGTTTCTCCGACCCGGTACCGGGGAACGGTGCAGAGCTGAATCAGCCAGGGAGGACGCTATGGAAAAGCATCAGAAGAATGGAATTTTTTCCCGGTTCAGCATCCGGTCCACGATTTTTATATATTTTACCGTCAGTGCGCTGATGGCGATCATGCTGGTGAGTCTGTCGCTGCAGAGCCGTCTTTCCAGACAGTATGCCTCCGTGATTCAGGAGGAGAACCAGGCCATGATCCGGCAGATCAATTATTCGGTGGATTCCTATCTCAGGACGATCATGAAGCTGTCAGATTCGCTGTATTACGGTGTGATCAAGAATGCGGACCTGTCCTCGGATTCAGTGAACAATGAATTTACCCTGCTGTACGACAACAACAAGGACTGCATTTCCAACATTGCGCTTTTATCCAGAAAAGGGGAGCTTTTGGAGGCGGTTCCGGCTGCACGGCTGAAAACCGGTCTGGATGTGTCGAAAGAGGCGTGGTTTCAGGAAACGCTGGAGCGGACGGACAATCTTCATTTTACGACGCCCCATGTGCAGTATATATTTGACAATCATGAAAATCAATATCAGTGGGTGATCACACTGTCGCGGGCGGTGGAGATCACGGACGGTACTTCCACAGACAAGGGTGTGCTGCTTCTGGATATCAGCTATGCAAGTCTGCAGCAGCTTCTGGACAATCTTACCCTGGGAAACGGCGGCTATCTTTATATGATCAGCAGCAGCGGCGAGCTGATTTACCATCCGCAGATGCAGCTGATCGATTCCGGGCTGGCAGATGAGAACATTGAGGCGGCGGCCGGATACCGGGACGGCAATTACAAGGAGATTTATCAGGGAGAGAAGCGGGATGTGATCGTGAAGTCGGTTGGCTATACCGGCTGGAGGCTGATCGGGGTCACGCCGGAAAAGGGACTGTCCTTAAACAATCTGAAGACGAATCTGCTTCTGGTTTTTATCATTGCCCTGATTTTATTTATTCTGACGCTGATCAATGCCTATATTTCTTCCAGGATCACGATTCCGATTCACGAGCTGGAAAAATCAGTCAATGAGCTGGAGGCCGGGAAGCTGGATACCAAGGTATACATGGGCGGCTCCTATGAGATCCGGCATCTTGGCCGCTCGATCGGAGATATGGCGAAGCGCATTCAGACGCTGATGGAGGATATTGTGGCGGAGCATGAGTCCAAGCGCAAAAGCGAGTTTGACACACTGCAGTCTCAGATCAATCCCCATTTCCTTTACAATACACTGGACATTATTGTCTGGATGATCGAGAATGAACAGAAAAATGAAGCAGTCAAGGTGGTGACGGCGCTGGCAAGATTTTTCCGGATCAGCTTAAGCAAGGGAAAAAGCATTATTCCCGTCCGGGATGAGGTGGAGCATGTCCGAAATTATCTGATGATTCAGCAGAAGCGGTTCAAAAATAAATTCATCTACCGCATTGAAACGGAGCCAGATGTGCTGAATCTGGCCAGCTTAAAGCTGATGCTGCAGCCGCTGGTGGAAAATGCGATTTATCACGGGATGGAATTTATGGACGGCGACGGCGTGATCGATGTCAAGGCATACCTGGAAAACGGCGATCTGTGGTTTACGATTCAGGACAATGGACTTGGCATGACACGGCAGCAGGTGGAAAGCCTGCTCTCAGATCAGCCGCATACCTCTTCCGGCCGCGGCTCCGGGATCGGCGTGAAAAATGTCAATGAGCGGATCCGCCTGTATTTCGGGGAGGCTTACGGCCTGGAGATTGAATCGGAGCCGGATGAGGGGACCCGGATCCGGATTCATCTGCCGGCGATTTCATATCAGGAAATTCTGGAGAAGGAAAAGTCATGATTAATCGAAAAGAAAAAATATGGTGGATTTTATATGCGGCTGTGCTGGTGCTTTTGTTCCTTCTGTCCTCCACGGATCTGATTATCAAGGAGCAGAAACATGAGGTTTACCGGCTGTCCGTGATCATAGAGGATTCCAGGGATGATAATTATGTGAATTTCCGGAAGGGGATGGATCAGGCAGCGCTGGAGCTGAATGCAGATGTCAGTTTCATTACGATGTATGAAAAGGACAACGCCGCCCAGCAGGTGGATCTGATTGTCCGGGAGCAGCAGGACGGGGCGCAGGCGCTGGTGGTTTCTCCGGTGGATGAACAGCTGCTGGCGGAAGCGGCAGAAGAACAGATTCAGGTTCCGCTGCTTCTGTTGAATGCGGAGCAGACCGGAGGAAACATTACGGCTGTGATCTCTCCGGATTATCAGCAGATGGGTCGGCAGCTGGCTCAGGCGGTCATGCAGAGGCATGACGCGACGATTCCGGTGTATCTGTTCGGACAGCCCGGCCGGAACCGGATCGCCCAGCAGTTTGAAGCGGGAATTCGCTCGGAGTTTGAGGCGGAGGGCCGTGAAGTGACGGTGTTTGAGCGGCTGGATGAACGGTCCTTTCGCCAGGCGATTGAGGAGCTGGTCTATCCCGGCTGCAAAAATGTGGTGATCCTTGCGCTGGATCCGGCCAGCCTTGAAGAGGCGGCATCTATTCTTGCGGACAGCAGCGTCTATGATTCCTATGTGGAAGGGCTTTACGGCCGCGGCACAACGCTGTCGGTGCTGAATGCAATGGACCGCGGGCTGATCCGCGGAATCTGCGTGACCGATGACTTTGCAGCCGGTTACCAGAGCGTGCAGCTGGCAGTGGAGCTGGTGAAAAGCCGTGGAAGACAGCAGGGAAAGATCGTGCAGGAAAGCTATTATATTGAGCAGGAAGATCTGCGGAGTCCGGAATTTGAAAAGATGCTGTATCCGATTGAGTAAGGGCAGTCTGACGGATTCAAAGAAGTAAGATCAATCGTTTTTGGGAGGAATATGGGGATGCGTGTGTCTGCGGGACGGTTCCGGTGGTTTTTGCTGCTGGGCCTGGTTGTGTGTGTGTGCTGCGGCTGCAGCAGGCAGCCGGAGGAGAAAAATTCCATCCGGATCGGAGTGAGTCTGTACCGGGGGGATGATACGTTTATCAATAATATCCGTGTGGAGCTGGAGGAGAAGGCCAAGGAATATGAGCAGGAGTCCGGCATCAAGGTGATTCTGGACATTGAAAACGCAAAGGGGAATCAGTATACGCAGAATAACCAGGTGGAGCGTTTTATTTCCCTGGGATGTGACGTGCTCTGCATCAATCCGGTGGACCGGATGGCAGCCACCGCGATTATTGACAAGGCTATGACGGCAAAGATCCCGGTCGTCTTCTTTAACCGGCAGCCGGTGGAAGAGGATATGAACCGATGGGATCAGCTTTACTATGTGGGAGCTGACGCAAAGGAGTCGGCCGTGCTTCAGGGAAGCATTCTGGTCAGTCTTTACCGGGAAAACCCGTCCGCGCTGGATTTAAATGGCGACGGTGTGGTCAGCTACGTGCTCCTGGAAGGGGAGACCAGCCATCAGGATTCTCTGATCCGGACAGAATGGTCGATTCAGACCCTGAAGGACGGAGGCGTCCCGATTGAAAAGCTGACCGGAGCGATCGCCAACTGGGAGCGGAGTCAGGCTTCGGCAATTATGGAGCAGTGGCTGGAGGAGTACGGCGATGCGATCGAGCTGGTCATCAGCAATAATGATGATATGGCGCTGGGCGCCATGGATGCGCTGGACCGCGCAGGCGGGCCAAAAATGAATCTGGTCGGGATCGATGCGACAACGCCTGGACTGGAGGCGGTGCGGACCGGAAAAATGCTGGGTACGGTATCATCAGATAAGGAGACCTATGCGTGGGCGATCATACAGATCGCTGCTGCCAAGGCGCGGAATCAGGAAATTGATCCGGAGATCCAGCTGGAGAATGGGAAGTATTACTGGTGCTCACAAGAAATCGTGCTGAAATGACATTTTATTTGTCTAAAATCGAAGAAATTTTATAGGTGTGGAAAGAAAATCTTATGGAAAATCGTGCGAAAACCGGTATAATGGAATTATCGGTGAGGCAAAAGTGCCAAAACCAAAACCTGATACGGCAGACAGGGGAATGAAGGGTTTGCCGTACTGGCAAAAGCTCATAGAAAAGGGAGGATTACAACATGAGATTAACAAGAAAAGTAACCGCACTGGCAATGGCATCCTGCATGGCATTATCCTTAGCTGCATGCGGCAGCAGCAAGCCGGCTGAGACAACTGCAGCAGCGACTACCGCAGCTGCGACCGAAGCTGCAACCGAGGCAGCAACCGAGGCAGCAAAAGAGGCAGAGACCACCGCAGCAGCTGCAGCAGAAGCAGCAGGCGGCGATATGTCGGACAAGAAGGTCGGCATCAGCATTTACAAATTTGATGATAACTTCATGACCCTGTATCGTACCGAGCTGGAGAGATACATGGTAGAAGAGCTGGGCTTCAAGAAAGAGAACATCACCATCCAGGACGGCAAGGGCGATCAGGCTGAGCAGACCAATCAGATCCAGAACTTCATCGCTTCCGGCGTTGACGTAATGATTCTGAACCTGGTACAGGCTTCTTCCGCACCGCAGGTTACCGATATGTGTAAGGAAGCCGGAATTCCGGTTGTTTATATCAACCGTGAGCCGGACGCAGCTGAAGAAGAGAGATGGTCTTCTGAAAGCATCCAGGCTACCTATGTAGGCGCAGATGCAAGACAGTCCGGTACTTATCAGGGTGAAGAAATCGTTGAGACCGCGAACAAGGGCGATATCAACGGCGACGGCAAGGTAAGCTACATCATGGTACAGGGCGATCCGGAGAACGTAGACGCTCAGTACAGAACGGAATTCTCTGTAAAGGCTCTGACTGATGCAGGAATCGAAGTGGAAGAGCTGCTGCTGCAGAGAGGCGACTGGGATCAGGCAAAGGGCCAGCAGATCGTTCAGGATGCATTAACGCAGTTTGGTGAGAAGATCGAAGTTGTATTCTGCAACAACGATGCAATGGCACTGGGTGCACTGCAGGCGATCGACGCAGCCGGCAGAAAAGTAAACGAGGACATCTATCTGGTTGGTGTTGACGCTCTGACAGAGGCAGTTCAGAACGTAGTAGACGGCAAGATGACCGGTACTGTATTCAATGATCACTTCGGACAGGCGCAGACCGCTGCTGATATGGCTGTGAAGTACTTAAACGGCGAAGCGGTTGAACCGGTTAACATGGTTGACTATGTGAAGGTTACCAGCGAAAACGCAGCAGAGATTCTTGAAAAAGTAAAATAACCGTAACTATTCAGCATTTGGTAGGAGGTCGGGTGTGTCATTTGGCACACCCGATTTTCAGGAAAGGAGAGAATGGGATGGCAGAGTACAGATTGGAGATGAGGGGTGTCTCAAAAAGCTTCCCGGGCGTAAAGGCGCTGGACGGCATTAATCTGAAAGTTCGTCCCGGCACCGTTCATGCTCTGATGGGAGAAAACGGCGCCGGCAAATCCACTCTGATGAAATGTCTGTTTGGCATTTACAAGATGGATGAAGGTGAAATTTATCTGGATGGCCAGAAGATGACGATTCTGAATCCGGATGATGCACTGCACAAAGGTCTTGCCATGGTACATCAGGAGCTGCAGCCGATTCCGGAGAGAACGATTGCAGAGAATATGTATCTGGGTAGAT
>JBJELD010000082.1:0-39500 GCA_051878975.1 Candidatus Caccovicinus sp. | reverse complement strand
TTGATTTTATAAGGAATTCTGGCATTCGTCTGCTCTTCAACTGTCAAAAACAGGAGTATACAAAAATTCAGCTGAAATTGCAACCTCTCTCCTCAATCATCTCATGGAGCTTCTTAAGGGCTTCCCGGATTCCGCCCACCTCGTCAATCAGGCCTTCCTCCACCGCCTGACGGCCTACCAGAACCGTTCCCAGATCCTTGGTCAGCATTTTTGTATTGTGCATCAGACGCTTCAGCTGATCATAAGCAATGTTTGCATGACTTTCCACAAAATTCAGGATACGATCCTGAATCAGGTCGAAATATTCATAGGTCCGGGCGGTTCCGATCACCATTCCGCTCATCCGCACCGGATGGATCATCATCGTTCCGGTGGGTACAATAAAAGAATAATCCGCCGCCACAGCCAACGGAACACCAATGGAATGGCTGCCTCCCAAAACCAGGGAAACCGACGGAATGCTCAGCGAAGCAATCATCTCCGCAATCGCCAGCCCCGCGTCCACATCTCCTCCGGAAGTGTTCAGAAGAATCAGCAGTCCTTCCACACTTTTGTCATCCTCAATTTCCGCCAGCTTCGGAAGCACATGATCGTACTTCGTTGTCTTGCAGTTGCCGGAAGCATTCTCATGCCCCTCCACCTCACCGATAATCGTCAGCAGGTGAATTTTCCGGTTCTGTCTTCCCTCATCCAGCGTTACCTGGCCAAACTCCTCAACCTGCCGATCCTTTTCATTTAAACCATCCTGTCCCATACCCGATACTCCTTTTTTATCATTTTAAAAACAAGAATAGTATGGACCGGCATTCTCTTTTTATACCAGTTATCAGATTCCCGGAATATTGATTCCTGGATTGATGCACAGCCGGCAGAAAATCAGACACAAAGCCGCCGTACAGGATGGTTCCTGCACGGCGGTCTCTTTCTACAGATGCGCAATAATCGCATCCCGGTATTCGGTTGTAGCTGCCGTTCCTCCCAGATCCGGTGTTCTGCAGGTTCCCTCGGCCAGAACCGCATCAACTGCTTTGCGGATTCTTCCGGCAATCTCCAGCTCGCCCAGATGCTCCAGCATCATGCAGGCGGACCACAGGAAGGCAGTCGGGTTTGCAATGTTTTTTCCGGCAATATCCGGCGCGCTTCCGTGAACGGCTTCGAACATAGCATAATCGCTTCCCAGGTTGCTGGACGGCAGCAGGCCCAGTCCGCCGATCAGTCCGCTGGTAAGATCGGACACAATATCGCCGTACAGGTTCGGCATTACCAGAACGTCAAACTGCTGCGGCTTCATGACCAGCTGCATGCAGACGGCATCCACGATCCGGTCATCCGCTTCAATATCCGGATACTTTGCCGCAATCTCACGGAAAATGCTCAAGAACAATCCGTCCGACAGCTTCAGAATGTTGGCCTTATGAACGCAGGTCACTTTCTTTCTTCCGTGCAGTCTGGCATACTCAAACGCATCGGTAATGATTCTGGTGCTGGCCCGGCGGGTAATGATCTTGGTCGCATGAACCGTATCTGCATCGATCTGCTCCTCCACGCCGACATACAGATCCTCCGTATTCTCGCGGAAGGTCACAATATCCACGTCATGGAACGGAGTCACAACGGCTGCGTTGGACTTGGCCGGACGGATATTGGCATATAAATCATATTTTTCCCGGAGCGTAACATTCAGGGAACGGAACCCTTTTCCGATCGGAGTGGTGATCGGGGACTTCAGCAGCACATGGTTCTTCTCAAAAGATGCAAAGGCATCCTCCGGAATCAGCGCGCCGTTCTCCTCATACTCTGCCGCACCTACGCGAAAAATCTCATACTGCAGAGGAGCACCTGCCGCATCCAGAATCTTTAACACCGCATCCGTAATCTCCGGGCCGATTCCATCGCCCTTAAATACCGTAATTGTCCTCATTCTCTTATCTCTCCTTCATTGGAATATATTCTTCTGTGCCGCCTACATATTTGGTAGCCGGACGCATGATCTTGCCGTCATAAAGCTTGTTTTCCAGGTTATGAGCCACCCAGCCTACGATCCGGCTGATCACAAACAATGGCGTGTACATGTCGCGCGGAATCTGAAGCATCTCATAGGCGAAGCCGCTGTAATAGTCCACATTGGTCGGAATCACCTTATTCTTTTCTTCCAGAATGACCTCCTTGACACATTTTTCAAAGAAGCAGTAGAAATTGAACTCCTCCATCTTGAACTGCTCTCTGGCTACGGTCTCACAGCACTGCCGCAGAATCTCCGCACGCGGGTCGGAAATCGTATAAACCGCATGGCCAAAACCGTAAACCAGTCCGGTTCCGTCATAGAAATCACCGGCCAGAATTTTGCGGATCAGCTTCTTTACGACTTCTTCATCGGAGGAATAACCGATTTCATTCACTACCTGCTCCATCATCTCAGAAACCTTGATGTTGGCGCCGCCGTGACGCGGTCCCTTCAGAGAGCCGATGGATCCGGAAATCGCCGAATACAGGTCGGTTCCGGTAGAGGAGATCACCACGTTGGTAAAGGTGGAGTTGTTGCCGCCGCCGTGGTCTGCATGAAGCACCAGCAGGGTATCCAGAAGATTCGCTTCTTTCTCCGTAAATTTTTTATCTTCCCGCAGCATATACAGAATATTTTCCGCGATGGAATAATCTTCTCTCGGATAATGAATGATCAGGCTTTCCCTCATAAAATGATGAATCTTGCTCTGATAAGCATAGCAGGCAACCGCCGGGAATTTTGCCAGCAGATTCACACCCTTCAGCATCGTCTTATAGACATCCTGGTCATCCGGATTGTCCTCATCATAATTATAAAGCGTCAGAACCGCATGCTGCAGCTTGTTCATCAGATTTTTGCCGGGAAGACGCAAAAGATTCATCTCCAGAAAATCATCCGGAAGTGCGTACAGACTCCGAACCACTTCGATGAAATGTTTCAGATCGGAACGGCTTGGCAGATAGCCATACAGAAGCAGAAAACAGACCTCCTCAAAACCAGCGCGGGCGGGCTTTCCCTGCACAAGGTCATACACACTATAGCCGCGGTACAGAAGATTTCCTTCCGTGTTGGCCTTCACGCCGTCCCGGATCTCATATCCAACTACATCCGATACACGGGTCAGACCCATGCGGACACCGGTTCCATCTTCGTTGCGAAGACCTTTTTTTACATTATATTCCTTAAACAGTCGGTTCGGGATATCGGTGTAATTGGAAGATTTTCCATAAAATTGTGCCAGATAATTATTGCTCATGCATAATCTCCTTCCCTTTAAATTTAAAGTATTATATCACGGTGTTTCGAAAAAACCAATAGAATCTTTTTCAGAAAACCGGGATTCACTTAAGAAATTTTACCCTTTCGGGCCATTTTTACATCATTCTCTGTCTATATATCGCCTTCAGATGTACAAAAAGAGCGCCAGTGATCTGGCGCCCTTGCCGTGTTGCTTTCTATCATACCACATATCTGCGGTCTGTCAATTAATATTTATTCAATTTTCTAAAAAATTATGTAAAAGAAGCCGTTAATCGCCCAGCATATTCCGGATCGTTTTCGGTTTTCGGTAATTCCACGTGGAAATTTTGATGCCGCTTCTCCGACTTGCCGCATGAACAATCTGCCCGTTTCCAATATACATCGCCACATGATTGACCACACCGCGGCTGTTGGTATAGAAAATCAGGTCGCCGGGACGCATTTCACTGGAGGAAACCGCCTTTCCCATCTGTGCCTGCGAACCGGAATAATGCGGCAGCGACACACCGAACTTTTTGTAGACCTGCATGGTAAATCCGGAACAGTCCACGCCGTTCGTCAGACTGGTTCCACCCCAGACATACGGATTTCCAACAAACTGAAGTGCATAGTTGACGATCTGAGAACGTTTGGACGCAGAAGCCTGCGCTGCCTCCTCCACCGGAGAAAACTTGATTGCTTCTGCCAGCGCATACCGCACATCCACGTTGTTGTCTCTGGTTGAGATGTAAGCCTTGTCGCTGTCCTCCGTATCCAGCTCGATCTGCACCCAGCCGTCCAGCTGCTCCACAACCGGATACCGCTCCTCTTTGGAAATCTGTGTCCAGATCGAGGCCTCTGTGGAAGGCTCCGTCCGGACATTCAGCATGTCTGTGTTCACAATGGCCATCAGCGTTGCCGTACCCACTGCCAGATCCTTTGCCTCCTGTCCCGTCGCCGTATATTGCGGGTCAGAAGAAATATAGCCTTCAATGTTTCCGGATTTGATTTTATACCAGCCATCCAGCGTTTCCAGAATCTCACCGGCAGCCTTGCTGGTCATCTTTCCGATGATCTTACCGTCCGGCTTCGGTTCCTGACGGATATTCAGGTAATTATTCACCTTGGAAATCACCAGGTTGTCATACTGGCTCAGCGCCATGCTGATCAGGTCCAGCTTTCTTGCCTCATTCAGTGCATACTTGACCTCCACATAATCCGCCGAGATATAGCCGGAGGCAATCTGCACCCAGCTGTCCGTCTCGCCCAGAACCTCATACCGCTCATTTTCCAGGACCTGACCGATCACATTCTCCGCATTCAGAACCGGTTCCGTCCGGATATTCAGCTTGTCCGCCCGGACAATAGCCCGTTTCTTCACAAAAGGTCTCGCGGCCTCCCTGGCTTCCTCGCCGGTCAGCACATACTGACCATGAACGTAGCCCTCCAGACCGCCGGAGGTAATATGCAGCCATTCGCCCTCCGAATCCAGGATCTCACAGGCACTGTTTTCCTGGAGCTTTCCGATAATTTTTCCGTCACTTCCCGGCTCCTCACGGACATTCAGATAGCCGCTTACCTGAATCAGACCCAGATTTGCATAAGAATCAATCACAGCCTGAATCTCCCGCGCTTCTTCCCTGGCCGCCTCCTCTTCCGGTGACAGTGTCTGTCCGGAATCCGCCTCAGAAGCCGTCGCTGTCCCGCTGCTTCGTCCCTGATTCGATACCGTCTCCGGACTTCTGCTTTTCCGCAAAAAGAAGACTGCCGCGCAGACAGCTGCTATCAGCAGCACCGCCGCGGCCGCAATCAGAAGATATCTCGGATCGAACCGTCTCTTCCGTCTCCTGCTGGCACGATTTAATCTTGCCATGTAATCTTTATTATCCAGCATTTTACATTTCTCCCCAGTAAGCCGCCGTGTGCACACAGCGGCATCTTAAATAGAATTCAAACGCTATTCTATCACAGAACTACTGTCCGTGGAAATGATAAAATTATTAAAATTCTATTACAGACTTATTATTTTGCCAGCATCATCCGGTCGTTTGCAAATTCTTCTCCGCTGGCCTCCTCAAATTTATGGAGAAGATCTTCGACCTCCAGTTTCTTTTTCTCCTCACCGGACACATCATAGATGATCCGTCCCTCATGCATCATGATCAGACGGTTTCCGATCTGAATGGCATCTTTCATATTGTGCGTAACCATCAGCGCAGTCAGATGCTGGCTTTCCACGATCTCCTGCGTCAGATCCAGCACCTTCTTTGCCGTCTTCGGATCCAGTGCTGCCGTATGCTCATCCAGAAGAAGAAGCTTTGGCTGCTTTAACGTTGCCATCAGAAGCGTCAGCGCCTGGCGCTGTCCTCCGGAAAGAAGGCCGACCTTGCTGGTCATCCGGCTCTGAAGCCCCAGCCCCAGACGGCTCAGTGCATCGTGATAAAAGGTTTTCTCCGAGGCCTTGATTCCCCAGCCCAACCCGCGCTTCTGACCGCGGCGGAAAGCCAGAGCCAGATTTTCCTGGATCTCCATACCGGCTGCAGTTCCCCGCATCGGATCCTGAAAGACGCGGCCGATGTACTTTGCGCGCCTGTACTCCGGATCCCGGGAAATGTTGACACCGTCTATCTCGATCTTTCCGGAATCAATCGGATACACACCTGCAATCATGTTCAGCATCGTAGACTTTCCGGCGCCGTTTCCTCCGATAATCGTCACGAAATCGCCTGGATCCAGGTGAAGATTAATTCCGTTCAATGCTTTCTTTTCATTAATGGTCCCCTTGTTAAAGGTTTTTCTCACATTCGTCAGAGTCAGCATTCGTCTTCTCCTCCTTCTTCGGAATACGCTTTTTCCAGCTTCCACTTATTCACCGCAAACGGAACACAAAGTGCCAGAGCCACGATCACGGCAGACAGAAGCTTCATATCGTTCGGGTCCATACCCATCTGAAGCACGATCGCACGAATCATAAAATAAACCACAGAGCCTACCACTGCAGAAGCCAGCCTCCATGCAAAGTGACGGAATTTTCCCAGCAGAACCTCACCGATCACAATGGCAGCCAGACCGATCACGATGGCGCCGGTACCCATACCTACATCGGCATATTTCTGACTCTGGCATACCAGACCGCCGGAAAGCCCCACCAGGCCGTTGCTGAGCATCAGCGCCAGAAGCTTGGTCATCTTGGTATTTACACCAAGCGCACGGATCATATCCTCATTATTTCCGGTAGCGCGCAGTGCACTTCCGATCTCCGTTCCGAAAAACCAGTAAAGTACGGCAATCACCAGAAGTGCAATCAAAATACCGACCACCAGAGATGCCTGTGACTGGGTCAGTCCCATCTTCTGCACAAACGGCGACGCAGTCTCAACCGTCTTCGTTCCGGAACGGCCCACCAGCTTGCTGATCAGCGTATCCACTTTCAGAAGCGGATTGTTGCTCTTTCCTCCCATGATCCGCAGATTGACTGACCAGAGCGCGATCTGCGTCAGGATTCCAGCCAGAATCGCCGGGATCTCAAAGGCCGTGTGCAGCAGACCGGTCACTGCGCCGGCCAGCACACCGGCCAACGTTGCCATCAGAAGCGCCAGGGCCGGATCCATATGGAAATTCAGGATCATCACAGCACAGACACAGCCGCCCAACGCAAAGCTTCCATCTACCGTCAGATCGGAAATATTCAGCAGCTTGTAGGTAATGTAAACACCAAGTACCATGATTCCCCAAAGCACGCCCTGTGCCACAGCACCGAGCAAAGCCGCAATCAAACCATTCATAACATGAAACCCTCCTTTGTAAGCTCTCTGCAAATGAACGTCTTACAGGCCGGCAAAAGCTGCCGGCCTGTGTATGCCTCTATATCCGAATTACTTTAAAGCAGAAACATCAATGCCGAGCTTGTCAGCGGTTTCCTCATTAACAGTCAATTCGCACTTTTCTGCCGGCAGATAGCCGATCGGCATATCAGCCGGGTCCTTGCCTTCCGTCAGAATCTCCACTGCCTGCTGACCCGCCAGATAGCCTAACTGATAGTAGTCAATCCCGTATGTAGCCAGACCGCCTGCCTCAACCATGCCGGACTCTCCGCAGATAACCGGAAGACCATTGTCATTTGCAACCATTCCTACGGTAGCCATACCGGCTGCGATCATATTGTCGGTTGGCGCATAAATCGCATCCACCTTGCCGATCATAGACTCTACAACCGTCTGAATCTCGTTGGAAGCCGATACGGTATAATCCTCAGCCTCCAGGCCATTTTCAGCACAGGCTTCCTTTGCCATCTCCGCCTGCAGAACCGAGTTGGACTCAGCAGAGCAGTACAGGATACCGATCTTCTTTGCATCCGGAAGAATCTGCTTTAACAGCTGAATCTGCTCCTTAACCGGGGTCAGATCGGACGTACCGGTTACATTTCCGCCAGGCGCCGCATTGTCTTCAACCAGGCCGGAATCCGCCGGATCCGTAACAGCCGTCAGCACAATCGGAGTATCCGTAATCACGCCGGCCACTGCCTGTGCAGCCGGAGTCGCAATTGCAAAAATCAGGTCATTGCCGTCATTTGCAAATTTCTCTGCAATCGTCTGGCAGGTAGACTGCTCACCGGCAGCATTCTGCTGATCTGCGTCATACTTTACGCCCGCGTCATCCAGAGCATCAAAGAAGCCCTGATTGGACTTATCCAATGCATCATGCTGAACCAGCTGAAGCACGCCGATCTTATAGGTCTGATCCGAAACAGCATCGGCTTTCGCTTCCGTCTCTGCTTCGGTTTCTGCTGCCGTGGTTTCTGCTGCCGTGGTTTCTGCTGCTGTGGTTTCTGCTGCTGTGGTCTCAGCCGCCGTAGTTTTGCTCTGTCCGGAGCCGCCGCAGGCAGCCAGAGATAATCCCATCACACCTGCCATAACAAGCGCCATCATTTTCTTTGTTTTCTTCATAATTTCACTCTCCCTGAATCAGAATCTGTCCGAAGTCTCACCGATCTTCAAACTTGTTTAATCATACTACAAATTACTTTCGTAGTCAATTTTATCGCTTTAAATTTTTGATTTTTAATGCGTTAAATCAGGTAAGCGGATTTTCCTGAAGGATCGGGAGAGAAACGATAAACTCGCTGCCTTCCTCAACCTTGGAATGGACCTCAATGGTACCGTGATAAAAGCTTACAATATGCTTTACGATCGAAAGCCCCAGTCCGGTGCCGCCCTGTTTCCGGCTGCGCCCCTTGTCCACCCGGTAAAACCGTTCAAAGATCCGGTCCAGAGAATCCTCCGGGATTCCCACTCCATTGTCCCGGACCCGGATAATCAGATGATCATCCTCCTCCCGCACCGTGGCCCAGACTTCGCCGCCGGGATGATTGTATTTGATGGCATTGGAAATCAGATTCATAAACAGCTCCCGGATCTGCTGCATATTGGCGTAAATACGGATCGGAGGGCAGTCCGTGTGAAGGAATACACCAAGCTCCGCTGCCAAAGGCTCCAGCGAATCCCGGATATCCTGCAGCACCACTGCCACACGGACCTGAGAAAACGGTACCTCGATCTCCTTGGCCTCCAGTCTGGAAATCATCAGGATATCATTGATCAGGCTGGTCATATGGACCGCCTCCTTCTTGATCCGGTGGATAAAATCCTTTTTCATGGCTTCATCCGTCACAATATCATTTTCCAGAAGCTCCGCATAGCCCTGAATCGAAGTGATCGGCGTCTTCAGCTCATGGGACGCATTGCTGAAAAATTCCTGACGGATCTTTCGCTCTTTTTCAATCTGATTCAGATAGGCCTTTACGTTGTGCGACATCTTCACCGTGGTTGCACCAATGACATTGATCTCCGGATAAGGGCTTGGTTCAAAATGCAGTTCCATGTGATCGCCGCTGATCTTCATCATTTCATTGGAAAGATCCTGAATCGGTTTGGTGACAGAAGATACAAAACGGTCTGTCACGCTGAGTGAAACCAGCACTGCTACAGCAAAGCTGAGCCAGGCAGCCGGGAGCAGCATGGGAAGATACTCCTGCATACCGGCAAAGGGCACCGCCAGACGCAGGATCAGACCGGCATGAGGAGAACGGTATGCCACATAGAGCATGTTCCGTTTCAGGGTAGAAGAATAGCGGGTCGAATATCCGCTCCCTTCCTGAAGAGCCGCTGCCACTTCTTCCCGCTCCAGATGATTGTCCATCGCCGATGTATCGACGCCGGTATCTGCCGCCACCGTGCCGTCCTCATAGATCAGCGTGAGCCGTCCCATGTTCTGACCGGTGATATGTTCCATTTTCGCAATCTGATTGTCCAGCTGGCCATTATAATCCAGTATACAGTCAATCGTCTCCAGCGTGTACAGCATATCCTTTCTGGCTGTTTTCAGCATCATGCTGCTGCTGGCAATATAAAAGATCACGCTGTTTATGATCAGAGCCGCCAAAAGCACCTGAACAAATTTCAGCAAAATTGTCTTGCGCAAAGTCTGTCACCTCACTAACCGGTATCCGACGCCGCGGACCGTCTTGATGCAGGATCCGCCTGTCTCTCCCAGCTTCTGGCGCAGCGTCCGGATATGCATGTCCAGCGTCCTGGTTTCTCCGTCATAGCCGTATCCCCAGATCTGATTCAGAAGCTCATCCCTCGTGATCACACGGGACTGATGCTCCATCAGATAGACAAGAAGCTCATACTCCTTCAGCGTCAGTTCTATTTTCCGGCCTTCCGAAAATACTTCCCGGACTTTTTTATCGACCTCAATACAGCCGAAGGACAGCCTGATGCTCTCCTCGGCCTGCCGGCCGGCCCGGCGCAGCAGGCTGCGGATTCTGGCAGAAAGCTCCAGAACGCCAAAGGGTTTTACCATATAATCGTCCGCACCGCAGTCCAGCCCGACCACCTTATCCAGTTCCTTTTCTTTTGCTGTCAGAACGATGATTGGGAGATGACGCATATTTTCCGTCTGGCGGATCTTCTTAATCGCGGTAATTCCGTCCATTCCGGGCAGCATCCAGTCAAAAATCGCCAAATCCGGTACGGATTCTTTCATCCGTGCCAGTGCCTCTTCAGCCGTCTCAAACGCTTCCGCCTCATATCCAAAGCCTTCCAGCGCAATTTTCAGCAGATTCCGGATATTCTCATCATCCTCAATCACATAGATTCTTTCCATAAAGTACCTCCGCACATTTCGGCTACATTTCATCCCGGACGTATCCTGCAATATTCAGGGCATGATCCGATACCCGCTCCAGATTGCTGATTGCATCCAGGAAGATGACACCATTTTCCGTCTTGCACAGGTTATTTGACAGCCGCTCGATATGCCGCTCCCTTAAATCCTCTTCCAGATTGTCCACTTCCTCTTCACTCTGTACCACCTGGCGGACCTCAAACATATCATGCAGTTCTCTTGCCTTGACCGCATGGTCCACGCTGGCAATCGCCGCCTGAATGATCTCCTTCATCTCTTCCTCGGCTTCCTTGGAAAATACGATCTGATTCCGGATCTTATCTGCCGCCAGCTCTGCCAGATTCTTGCAGTGGTCACCGATCCGCTCAATATCACTGATGGTATAAAACAGGTTTTTCACAATCAGATGCTGATTTTCATTTAAAGACAGATTGTTGATCTTAACCAGATAATCCGTCAGCATTTTTTCCATATGATTGATCGTCTCTTCATTTTTCATAACTTCATCGGTCTCAAACTGGTTGTTTTCCAGGAGAGCCGCTCCTGCAATTTTCAGATTCATCAGAGCGGTCTGCCCCATCCGCACCACTTCGTTCTCCACATGTTCAATTGCAAAGGATGGTGTTTCCAGAATACGGCTGTCCAGATGACGCATCATTTCCTCTTCCACGTCGGAGACCCTGCTTCCCTCCGGTTTATCCTTCACAAATACATAGGACAGTTTGACTAAAAGTCCTGCAAAGGGGAACAGGAGAACCGTGTTGGAAACGTTAAATATCGTATGGAACACGGAAATTTCCACACTGTTGATGGAAGAAACCGCCAGGTCCGGGCGCATCAGGAACAGGATGCACGCCAGAACACCAAAAATCACAGCTCCCACACAGTTAAAAAGCAGATGAATCACAGCAGCCCTCTTTGCCGTTTTATGCGCTCCGATACTGGACAGAAGCGCCGTTACACAGGTACCGATGTTCTGACCCAGCGTGATAAAAATTGCAGACTGCCAGTTGACCACTCCGTTCAGCGCCAGCGTCTGTAGAATTCCCACAGAAGCAGAGGAGCTCTGGATAATCGCGGTTACCGCCGCACCGGTCAGAATTCCGAGAACCGGGTTCTGGCCCAGGACAGAAAAGGCCTGCGCAAAAATCGGTGCATCCCGGTATGGCTTAATGGACGAGGACATAAAATCCAGACCGATAAACAAAAAGCCAAAGCCGACGACGATCTCTCCGATCTGCTTTTTCCTGGAATCCTTGGCAAACATGGTAACCGCCACGCCGATTCCCACTAAAAGAGGGGCGAAAAATTCCGGTTTCAGCATCTCGCCCCACTCACTCATTGACACGATCCAGCTCGTCACCGTCGTACCGATATTGGCACCCATGATAATTCCTACGGCCTGTGTCAGATTAATGATTCCTGCATTCACAAAACCGACTACCATAACCGTGGTAGCCGAGGAACTCTGAATAATTGCGGTAATGCCGGCGCCTACCAGCACCCCCAGAAACTTATTCGATGTCAATACTCCCAGAAGCTGCTGCATCCGGCTTCCCGCCGACTTCTGCAGTCCGTCTGCCATGGCATTCATTCCATACAGAAACATACCCAGGCCACCAATGAATTGAAACAGCACTCCAATTGCCTCGATTGTCATACTCTCCTCCTATGCATTTTTACATAATTTTTCCGTTCTATGTAAACAGCATAGCAAAGCCATGTAAAATCAACTGCATGTGAATGTAAAATCTATGTAAAATTTCTTCTTTTTCACACTTAGAATACCCGAAAACCGGTTTTATAACCGCTCTTTGTAAACCCGAAGCACATTTCCATGGAAAACTGCCTCGATCTCCCCGATGGTAAAGCCCTCCCTCTCCATGGCATCCGCAAGAAGCTGCATCTTCGACGCGTCGGCAATCTCCACCTCATTGCTGATCCCGTCGAAATCCGTCCCAAGCCCGATACAGCCGATTCCGCCGATTTTTTTCATGTGCTTCATATGGGCAATCATTTCCCGGATATAGGACATCCGCGGCTCTCCCGGCTTTTCGGTCCTCAGAAAAGGAGTAAAGAAATTAATGCCTGCCACACCGCCGCGCTCTGCCAGCGCTCTGATCATCTCATCTGTCAGGTTCCGCGGATGAGGAGCCAGGCTGCGGCAGTTGGAATGGCTGGCAACAAGCGGCTCACGGGTATTCCGGAATACATCCCAGATTCCTGCATCATTCAGATGGGAAATATCCACGATCATACCGATGCGCTCCATCTCCTTCAAAAATTCCATTCCGGTATCCGTCAGTCCGTGTTCCGTATCCGGTACGCTGACCACCTGTCCGTCTGCCTCCCTGCGGCTGCCGTTAGGCCAGCCCAGCTCATTCTGAAAATTCCAGGTAATCGTCATCATCCGGACGCCCAGCTCATATAAAATCCGAAGGTAAGCCAAATTTCCCTGGCAGACGCCGCCCTCTTCTACCGTAAGCAGCGCTGACATTCTCCCTTCCCTCCAGTTTTTTTCAATATCTGCATAGCTTTTTACAATACCGATCTTATCCGAATTGGCCCGAAGCTCCGTAAAAAACGTATCTGCCAGCTGCATGCAGCGCTCAAAGGGATGCCCCTGTGCACGTTCCAGCTGCGTAAACAGAGCAAAATTCTGCAGACCGTACCCGCCCTGCTCCATCTTTTCCAATGTCACATGAAGGTCACAATCACGAATCGATTTTTTGCCTCCGTTCTGATGATCTTCAAGAAGCTCCGCAATTGTATCACAATGCATATCGATTACACGAATCATTTCCGTTCCTGCCTTTCCACAAAATGTACTCACTTATTCTAGCACGTTCCAGACAAAAAAGGAACCGGATTCTATTCGCTTCGAAGCGCATCGATCGGATTTAATTTCGCGGCCCGGCTTGCCGGCATATAGCCGAAGATCAGTCCGATTCCCACGGAAACGCTGAACGAAATGATCACGGCTCCCGGCGTCGGCGAAGCGTTGATGCCCATCAGACTTCCTGCCACTCCGGTCGCTCCGGCGCCAAGCAGGATTCCGATGATTCCTCCGATCGAGCTGGTCACCGCCGCCTCAATGACAAACTGCTGCATGATGGTTCCGCGCTTTGCACCCAGCGATTTCCGGATACCGATTTCCCGGGTCCGCTCCGTCACCGATACCAGCATGATGTTCATAACGCCCACACCGGCTACCAGAAGCGAAATGCCTGCGATGCCGCCCAGCATACCGGACATCATGGCGATCTGCTCATTTAAGGAATCCAGCATCTCACTGTTCGCCGAAACCCGGTACAGATCCTCATCCTTGTAGATCTCATAGAGAAAATTTTCCAGCAGCGTTTTGCAGGTATCCGTATCCTTTACATCTCTGGTGGCAAAGGTATAGCTGTTGATGTCCGCACTTCTGGCCAGCTTGACTGCAGAGCTGTAAGGAAGCCAGAGGAAGTCATCCGTACCTCCTTCCTCCAGATCGTCATCATCCTGCCGTTCCACCACACCGATAATCTTAAAGGCGTATCCGTTTATCTTCAGGTTTTCTCCCAGTGCCTTTTCCGGACCTCCGAACAGTTCACTTGCCACATAATAACCGATGACGCACACCTTGCTGCGCGCTGCAATGTCTGCATACTGAATATTCCGTCCGCTCTCCAGCTCATAGCCCTTCAACTCCAGGTACTCCTCACTGTAGCCGCCGACTGAAGTGGACGTCAGAGAATCATTTCCATTTTTAATCGTAGCACTCACCACCACATTCGGCGACATCTGCGCAAACAGCTCCGTATGTTCTTCATAAAATCCGTACATGTCGTCCAGATCGGCTTTTCTGGTTGAAAGATTCGTCAGCCGCACCGTCATCTGATTAACTCCCATACTGGCAAAGTTCTCTACAACCGACGACATATAGCCGTTCACCAGGCTTACCAGAATAATCACCGAAGCCACGCCGATGATAATGCCCAGCATAGTCAGGAACGAACGCATTTTGTTGCTCCAAATACTTTTCAAAGCCAGTTTAAAGGATTGCAGCATACTCTTTCACATCTCCGTCAAAATTAATCTTTCCATCATGGATCCGCACTACCCGCTTGGCTTCCAGTGCAATCGAGCTGTCATGGGTGATCATCACGATGGTATTTCCCTCTTCATTCAGCTTCTTTAAAAAGTTTAAAACCTCCCGGCTGGTTCTGGAATCCAGTGCACCGGTGGGCTCATCGGCCAGAATCAGAGAAGGATCTCCGGCCAGGGCTCTGGCAATCGACACTCGCTGCTGCTGGCCGCCGGAAAGCTGGGAAGGCATATTCTTCCATTTTTCCTTCAGGCCGACACGCTCCAGAGAAGCCAAAGCCCGCTCCTTCCGCTCGGACGCCGGAACCCCGGCGTACAAAAGCGGAAGCTCTACATTTTCCAGCAGGTTCAGCTTGGGCAGCAGATTATACTGCTGAAAGATAAACCCGATCATTTTATTCCGGATTTCCGCCAGCTCATCATCCGTCATATCACTGACATCCTCGCCGCCCAGATAATATTCCCCGGAGGTCGGCACATCCAGCGCCCCGATAATATTCATCAGAGTCGATTTTCCGCTTCCGGATTTCCCCACAATGGCTACAAATTCGCCCCGGCAGATGGTAAGCGTCACGCCGTCGCTGGCGCGAACCTCTTCATCGCCCATCTGGTAGATTTTATAGATATTTTTTAATTCGATCAATGGTTGTTCCATGGCGCTTCCTTTCCGGCTTAATGCATTCCGCCGCCTCTGTTTCCGCCGCCCGGACCGCCGCCGCCCGGACCGCCATAACCGCCTGGCATACCGCCGCCCGGCATAAAGTTCGTATAGGTGTTCTTGGTGGATTCGCTGACATAAACCTCCTGGCCTTCCTGCAGTCCGCTTATAATTTCCACATAATCATCACTGGTCAGACCGGTCTCCACCTCCACGGCGTGGAAGCCTTCCGGAACATTTTTTGCAGAAGCAGCTGCGCTGCTGTCTCCGGAACTGCCGCCTTCTGTACCAGGCTTTCCGGCTGCTGCATCTCCGGAATCATCCTTTACATATACCAGATTTCCGCGCATCAGGGAATCTACCGGAATCGCCAGCACGTTTTCAACCTCATCCAGGATGATCACGCCATCTACGTTCATTCCCGGAAGCAGGCTTCCTACTTCATCCATGGTTACAGTAACCGGATAATTGGTTACTCCGTTGGACGCTGTGCTCTCCAGGCTCACATTCGTCACCGTTCCAGTGAATGTCCGGCCCTCAAACGCATCAGCCGTCACTTCTACCTTCTGTCCGACCCGGACATTCTGAATGTCCAGCTCATCGATGGACATCTGAAAGGTCAGAGCTGACAGATCATAAATCACCGCCATGGTCGTACTGCCATTGCTGCTTTTTGTGATCTTGTCGCCTTCCTTGGTCGTCTTGGTGATCACCTGACCGGAAATCGGCGCTGTAATGGTATAGTTTTCAAAAGAATCCTGAGTGGAATCCACTTTATTCCGGGCAGTCTCCACACTCTCCTCAGCCTTGTCAATGGAATCCTCATAAGATTTCATCACATCCTGAACTGACTTTGCCGTAATCTGGAAAAGCGGAGTGCCCTTCGTCACATAGCTTCCTTTGCTGACCAGAAGAGCCTCTACCTCCACGCTGGAATCCAGATCCGCACTCATAACCGAATCAACGATCGCTTCAAAATAACCTTCCTCTGCCGCCAGGCAGTCTCCGATCACAGCCGTGGCTGCCGTCTGAGTCGTCAGACCTCCCGGATTTCCAACCTCGATCGTCACATAACGAACCAGGGCTCCACCGTTCAGCACCTCCTCCATATCTCCGACTGACGAAACGATACCGCTGAGCTGTTCCCCGGTATCCGACAAGGTCAGAACCGCTTCGGCTCCGGGCGCAATGACGGCCGCCTCACCAGACAAAAACGGAAGCCGGATCTTCATGGTCAGGTCATCATACAAATCACAGATCTTGGTATTGCCGCTTACCTTATCCCCGGCCTCAATGTAAAGCTCCTTGATATATCCGGACTTGGTGGCCTTGTAGTTGTTCCCGCTCAGCTTTGCCTGAATCTCCTGGTAATCCTCCACCGCATCCTGATACGTGTTCTGTGCCCGAACCAGAGAATTGTTTGCCGACTGAATCTCCGACTCCATGGAGGTCGCATCGATCTGATACAGGATCTGCCCTTTCTCGACCTGATCGCCCTCTTCAAAATCAGCTGCCACCACATCCCCTTCTACCAAAGATGTGATCGTATAGGTATCCTTCGGCTCCAGGGTTCCGGAGGAAGACAGCTCTGACGTAATATTCCTCCGTTCTGCCACTGCAGTCTTCTGCTCCTGGGCCTTGGCGGAAGCCGTCTCGGCCTCCTTCATTTTCCGGTATCCGAAAAATCCGCCGGCTCCGGCCAGCGCCAACACCACAGCCAGGATTATCATCTTTTTTCTTTTCTTTCTCTTTTTCCGGTCAGCTTTCGGCTTCTTTTCGGTTTTCGGCTTCTGCTCCTCCGGCTGATTCATTTCTGCCATATTGCACCTCACTGTCTCACACTCTAATCTTCCAGGAAATCGGTTACCTTATAGGTCACTTCTCCGTCATCATCCTCCGACGAACCGCTGCAGACCACAATCACATCATCTCCCACCTCTACAGTTCCGTAAATGGAAAATGCGAACTGCAGATCCGATGTGGTAAGACTGCACTCATAGATATCTCCGTCATCCGTCGTAATGGTTACCGCGGTAGGTGTCATGACATCAGAAGATTTATAGTAAATGTTGGTTACTTCGCCGCGGATCACGGATTTTCCGTTGATATCGTTTCCTTCCTCAGTATAAACCCATACCGTCTTGGATACAGTATTGTAATACATCACTACATAGCCGTATTCCTCCTGGACTGCCTTGATGTTTACCCTGGTACACGGCTCTCCGTCCAGATAAAAGCTGGCCTTATCCATATCAAAAGGAAGCTGAGAGGACATGGTTCTGGTCTTCGTTACAATATACGGTCCTTTTACCGTGGTATCCAGCATTTCCAGAGGATTGATCTCCTCATCAGAGCTGAGCGTCAGATCAAAGAGCGCTCCGTAAATTTCCTTGGAATCCTTCTTTTCCGCCTTCAGCAGATTGTAAAACAGGTTCAGACAATTGTCTTCTGTCAGAATATCGCCGGCCTGCACCCAGCTCAGCTCTTCATTCAGCTCCAGATAGCGGTATTTTGCCATCCGGCTGCCGTTCTGATCGCCGGTAAAATCATCATTTGTATATCCCAGCAGTGCCAGAACCGCCCGGACCGCATCCTGAAGCGTAATATATTCCTCCGGCTTAAACAGTCCGCCCAGATAGCCTTTCATCCATCCCTGTCTCGCCGCAATACGGATATGAGGGGCATATGCATCGGAAACCGGCACATCGGCAAACACAGACACACTGGATGCATCTGCTACCGTACTATGATATTCCGAAGCACGCACCAGCATAGCGGCAAATTCTCCCCGGCTGATATACCGGCTTCCATTGTCGGGATGCATGATCCCGGTCAGCTCCATTACTCGTTTTCGCAAATCGTATGTACTGTCCGCCAGCACGGTCATCGGACACAAGGCCATCACGCTGGTCACAGCCAATATCGAGGAAATCCCTCTCTTCAAATTCATGGTTCTGCTCCTTCCTGAATCCAAAATGCCTTTTTCGTTTTCATTTACTTTATCACCGGATTGTGTTCATTTTGTGTTCATGTGTGCATGGATTTTTGCCTGCATTGTACTTTTTTTCATACAATTTCCAAAGAAGCAGATTTTTTTTAAGTATGATATGTCCTGTGAAAAACGGACCTGCCCGGCATGGCAGATCCGTTTACTTTTATCCCATAATCTGGTTTTCTTTTTCTACGACCTCTGGAATGATTTCCGGAACCGGAATTTCCAGATATTCACAAAGCGTTCCCAGCTGTTCTTCCGTTACCCGGCGGCCTTCTCCATAAAGCGCCTGAAGCTTTGCCTTATCCCGCTCAAATCTGGAAACCATCACCGGGAACTCCGGCCGGATGATATAAAGCTTTCCTTCCTCTTCCAGACGTTCCATTTCCTCCTGCATCCGGTTATACCGGTCCGGAATCTCATCAATGGACTCCAAAAGCTGCGGAAGCGGAGCAAAATACCGGTGATACGCCCGATCCGTCCACTTGTCCGTAGGATTTTTCCGGAATCCTCTGTGACGGGTCAGCACCACCACGACCTTCTGATAACCCAGATCCAGCGCACGCTGATAAGCAATCGGCATGGAAAGTCCGCCGTCCAGATACGGCTTTCCGTCCACCTTCACCATATGGGACAGCACCGGAATGCTGCTGGATGCCTGAACTGCCGCATAGATATCGCTGCAGCTGTCCTTGCTGAAATATTCCGGCTTTCCGGTACGGCAGCGCGTCGCCACCGCCTCAAATTTCTGAGGCGATGCTTCAAACGCCTGGAAGTCAAAGGGCACCAGGTTATTGGCAACCTCTCCAAAAAGAAACTCAAAGCTGAATATCTCCCGTTTTTTTACCAGATTCCGAAAGCTCATAAACCGTTTGTCATGAACGTAATCCAGATCGATCTTTACCGTCCGGCCCGGCTGACCGCTGATATAGCTCAGCGCGTTCATGGAACCGGCAGAAACTCCGTTGATATAGGAAAGAGCAATCCCATGCTCCATCAAAACATCCAAAACTCCGGCGGTAAACAGCCCTCTCAGAGAACCGCCTTCCAGCACCAGTGCACCTTCCGTCAAATTTTCCATTCTATTTCCATCCTTTCCAAAAACCTGCTGCTTCTTTTCCCGAAGCCTGCTCTGCTACATTAATGGTGCGATCATCCGCATCATCTTTCCGGCAAACACCTTCCAAAGCGGATATCTGCGGCAGTCCTCCAGCGTAACCGGGCTGCAGCATTCCAGCGTTTTTTCAAAATCCTTCTCCACATCGGCCACCACATCATTCTGATACATCAGAACACCGCACTCAAAATGCAGATACAGACTTCTGAAATCCAGATTGATCGTTCCTACCACCGCTGTTTCATCATCACTGACAAAGGACTTGGCATGTACAAAGCCCGGCGTATATTCGAAAATCTTCACTCCGGCCTGGATCAGCTCCGGATAGAAGGATCTCGCCAGCAGATACGCATACTTCTTATCCGGAATATGAGGCATGATGATCACAGTATCCACTCCCCGCTTTGCCGCAAAGGTCAGCGCCGTCACCATCTCATTGTCCAGAATCAGATACGGCGTCATAATATGTACATAGCGGTCGGCCTGATTGAGAATATCCAGATAAACCTGCTCGCCCACGTTTTCTCCGTCCAGAGGACTGTCCCCATACGGCATCACAAAACCTTTTCTGGACAATCCGGCCGGGTAAACATATTCCGGATTTCTCCGATACGTCCCATAATCCTCCGGCTGCTTTTCCGTGATATTCCACATCTGCAGAAACATCATGGTAAAGCTCTGCACTGCGTCGCCCTTCAGCATAACTGCCGTATCCTTCCAATGCCCGAACCGGACTTTCCGGTTAATATATTCATCAGCCAGATTGACGCCGCCGGTAAAAGCGGTGTGTCCGTCTATCACACAGATTTTTCGATGATCCCGGTTATTCTGATACGTGGACAGCGTAGGCTTGATCGGAGAAAACATCTTACAGCGGATTCCCTTCTTCTCCAGCTCCTCCGGATAGTGGTACGGCAGCAGAGTCATACAGCACATGCCGTCATACATCATCCGCACCTCCACACCTGCGGCAGCCTTCTCTTCCAGAATTTTCAGGATCTCATTCCACATTTCCCCGCGCTCTACAATGAAATACTCCATGAAGATAAAGCGCTCTGCCGTCTGAAGCTGACGCTTCAGCTCCGGGAACATATCATCTCCCAGCGGAAAATACTGCACATTTGTGTTCTCATACACCGGATAACCGCCGTAATCCTTTACGTATCTGGCCAGATTACGCATCGGAACACTCTTTTCCTCCAGACGTCCGGCAGTCCCCTCCTCCTGCTCCAGGAAAGAAGCCGTCTCCCGGATCGTGTTTTTCAGCCGCATATTGATCAGTTTGGTGCCGATCTGAAGCTGCACATACAGGTAGAACAACGTGCCGAACACCGGAATCACCAGCACCGGAATGATCCAGGCCATCTTAAAGCTGGGGTTGGAATGCTCATTCAGAATATGGATCACGACCAGCGCCGTCAGCAGCGTCATACCGCCGTAAACATAGAACATATACTCGCTCAGCCAGTAAAAACATGTCAGCAGAAATCCCAGCTGCAGCAGCAAAAACAGTACGACAAAAGCGGTGCGCCCGAATACGATCCGTAAAAGTCCTCTTATTTTTTTCATATTTCTCACTGTTTTCTTTCTCATTAGGTTAAAACAACAACCGGCCGCGGAAAGCTGCCGGTTGCATCTTTTGTCAGTCCTTAATCCTCCAGTGCCTGGCGGATATCTTCAATAATATCGTCCACATTTTCGATACCAACGCTGAACCGGATCATGGACGGATCCACGCCTGCCTCGATCAGCTGCTCATCGCTTAACTGCCTGTGAGTATGGCTGGCTGGATGCAGTACGCAGGTTTTCGCATCGGCCACATGGGTCGCAATGGAGGCCAGCTTTAACTTGTCCATAAATTCACCGGCCGCTTTTCTTCCGCCTTTTAAGCCGAAGGAAATGACACCGCAGGTTCCGTTTGGCATATATTTCTTTCCCAGCTCATAATATGTATCGCCGGGCAGTCCCGGATATTTCACCCAGGCCACATCGTCACGGTTCTGCAGATACTGCGCTACCTTCAATGCATTTTCACAGTGGCGCGGCATTCTCAGATGAAGGCTCTCCAGACCATTATTTAACAGGAATGCGTTCTGCGGGGACTGAATGGCGCCCAGATCGCGCATCAGCTGCGCCGTCGCCTTGGTAATAAATGCGCCTTTGCCGAACCGCTTCGTATAGATGATACCGTGATAGGAGTCATCCGGAGTGGTCAGACCCGGGAATTTATCCGCATAAGCCTCCCAGTCAAAATTGCCGCTGTCCACGATACATCCGCCTACTGTCATGCCATGTCCGTCCATGTACTTGGTGGTACTGTGAGTCACGATATCCGCGCCCCATTCAATCGGGCGGCAGTTGATCGGCGTTGCAAACGTATTATCCACGATCAGCGGTACTCCGTGGCTGTGTGCCAGGCGGGCAAATTTCTCAATGTCCAGTACCACCAGCGCCGGATTGGCGATGGTCTCTGCAAAGACGCATTTCGTGTTCGGACGGAACGCCTTTTCCAGCTCTTCCTCCGGAAGATCCGGATCCACCAGCGTGCTCTCAATGCCGAACCGCTTTAAGGTAACGGTCAGCAGATTGGAAGAACCGCCGTAAATCGTAGCAGAGCTGACCACGTGATCGCCTGCCGAACAGATATTGATAATGGAAAAGAAGGTTGCCGCCTGGCCGGATGAAGTCAGCATGGCCGCTGCGCCGCCCTCCATCTCACAGATCTTAGCTGCTACTGCATCATTGGTTGGGTTCTGCAGACGGGTATAAAAATACCCTTCTGCTTCCAGATCAAACAGCTTTCCCATCGCATCGCTGGTAGCATATTTAAAAGTCGTACTCTGATAAATCGGGAGCTGTCTCGGGCCGCCGTTCTCCGGCTGCCATCCTCCCTGAATACAAGTCGTCTCAATCGAACGTTTTTTGCCCATAAGATTATCCTCCTAAAAAATGTCAAGCTTTCCACCTAGTTTAACATAGTTTTTCAGAAGAAACAAGCTTTTGGCTTGTATTTTCCCGACCGGTCGATTATAATGGGGATAATTCGCGTGTATAAAGGAGAATTCGAATTCCTATGACAGATTCATTTGTTCAATGGCTGACCGCAGCCTTAGGCGGCAAAATTTCCGGGGAAGCCATCATTTTCCTGATCTCCATGATTCCGATCCTGGAACTGAGAGGCGGGCTTCTGGCAGCTTCCCCTGCTCTGTTGAATGTGCCGATCCTTCGCGCCATTCCCATCTGTATCATCGGCAATCTGCTTCCGATCCCGTTTATCCTTCTTCTGATCGAGAAGGTCCTGGATTGGATGGAGATGGTTCCGGGACTGAATAAAATTGCACTTTGGGTACGGGCCAAAGCCGACAAGCACAAAGGCCAGGTGGAAACCTACGGCTTCTGGGGTCTGGTGCTGTTTGTGGGCATTCCGCTTCCCGGAACCGGTGCCTGGACCGGCTCTCTGGTAGCTTCTCTGCTGCACATGAAGATCCGCAAGTCCTTCCCCGCCATCCTGATCGGAATCGTAATGGCAACGATAATCATGTCTTTCCTTTCCTATGGACTTCTGGGCGCTTTAGCCGGATAAATCAGCTTTTTCCTCCGGCTTCGCTCAGATCCTCTGATACAAAAGCCGGCATCGTTCCTTTCAGAAACGTTCCGCTGATCTGGCTGCCGTCATCCCGGCGCTTTCTGGTCATGATCCATACCTGATAATCCGTTTCTCTTTCTGCCAGATCATTCTTATTAAACGCATTATAGCAGACAAATGTCTTCAGAAGCTGCTCAATCTGTTCCGGCTCTGTGTAAGTAACGGAGTCGGAATGATCCTCATACAGATGGGTGATCTCCATGCTGACCACCTCTTCTTTCGTCAATCCTCCGATCTCCACCCCGCATTCTTTTAAAGCCTGAAGCGTCTTGTGAAAAGAGGGATAGACCGGATAAAAATACCCATCATACAGATAACTGTTCCGGGTCCACATCCGATCCGGTCCGCCGTAAAACTCCTGAATCCAATTCTGCACCTCATCGGAAATCAGAAGGAGTTCCCCGACCGGAGCCTCCTCTCTTCGCCGGGAAAAGCTTAGATTCAGACATTCTTCCCGGTAGGCTTCAAAAACCGCCTGACGCTGACCGGCCGTTCCCTGCAGAATTTTCGCGTTATCTCCGGAAATCGCCTCCCGGTAATACATATTTTCTGCCGCCTCCTCCTTCGGAAGCATCAGTCCCTGATACAGCGCCTCCTTGTATGCCGGCTCCGTATAAATGGCGTCAGCTGCCTCCATCACATGATCCAGGCACACAAAGTAACGCCGGTATTTCTTTTTTCCGTTCTTCATTGTATAGCAGATATAAACATTCGTTCTGGAAGAGTTGTCTTTGCAGTACTCCTCCCGCTCTTCTTCCTTCATCTTGCTTATCCGGATTCCTTCTTCTGCAATCTGAAGGATCTCCGATATCTTTTGCGTTTTTCCGCCTTCCAGAATATAATTTCTCGAATCGATTCCGAGCAGATTTCCTCTCATCTGATAGGTAACCCAATAATCCTGCGAGAAATCAATGGACGCATATGCAATCTGATTTTCCTTCGGAAGGTAGGAATCAAACCCCAGCACATCATAACGGAAGCCCAGCACTGCCGCCAGCGCAGCTGCCACACACAGCACCATAGTTTTTTCATGGATGAACAGCTTTTTGAAGTCGCCGTGATAGATCACCTCAATGGTGCAGTGGGAAATCACCGTTCCCACAACCGTCCCGAATATAGTCCAGCCCAGACTGTCCCGGATCGCAGCAAAGAAAAATGCCCCACATAATCCGAATGCCGTCGCAAGCAAAATCTTGATCGGTTCTTTCGACCTGGGAAACGCCATGGTTTTTCCTGCCGCCTCCGACGGACGTTTCTGGTACAGCCAGAGGCTGAGCCCGGCCAGAATGATAATGGCAGTCAGCGCACAGACAGCCCGGCCTGCTGTCATGCCGTTTCCTTCCGCATCAAAAATCGCCGCAACAGGAGAAAGCCTCGGCAGAAGTCGATTCCAGAAGCCCTCCTTATTTCCATAATATGTATCCAGATAGGACTGGCAGAAAATCTCAATGATTCCATGCAGTGCCGGAAAATATCCGAAAAAGACAGCGCAGCCCAGCACAGCGGCAATCCTGGTTCCGGTCAGCATCACAGCCAGAATCACCGTCACATAAACCAGTATGTAATACAGCATATGGCACAGATAGCTTTCTGCCATAACCAGCAGCAGATCGGTCAGAGCAATGCCATTGAACACAGCCGTCGCAGCAGCCATTCCCATTCCGATCAGAGAAAGGACCGCCGGAATCAGAAATCCGGTAGTCAGGTGAACCGCAAACTGCAGCGTCCGTTTCATCGGAAGGCTGTGATAGAAATCGACCTGCTTCCGGTTGTGAAGATAGGAAAAGGCCGAAATTCCCAGAACCACCGCTGCAATCACCAGAATCAGCATCAGCATCGGATAACTGTCCCCGAAGCCAAGAATCGATTGCGCCTGTGCGGTTCTTTTTTCCATCATCAGCGCCAGAGTATCGTAATCCTCCGGCTGATATTCCGGAAGAACAATTGCCATCATGACCGGCAGCGCAAAGAAAACGGAAAGTCCGAAAAGCACTGCAGCCCATGCCTTTCTCCTGATATCCTCTCGAAGAAGCTTAAAGAATAAGTGCCTTGATGTCATAACCGGCCACCTCCGTTTCACTGATAAATATTTCTTCCAGAGACAAAGGAATCAATTCATAAAATAACGGTTCATAGGACTCCATCCAGGCACAAACCGTCTTCTGGTTTCCGCGGACCGTCAGAGTGTAAATACTGCCGGTCTGTTCGGTCTTCACGATATCCAGCGCCTTCAGATCCTTCGCCGTCATACCAGGCTTTAATACGCACTGGATCTTGTGAAGATTCAGCTTCATGTCATCCAGCTCTCTGGAAAGCAGGATGCCTCCCCGGTACAGAAGGCCGACGTGATCACAGATATCTTCCAGCTCCCGCAGGTTGTGAGACGCAATCACCGGCGTCAGATGACGCTCCTCCATATCGCTGGCAAACAGACTCTTCACGGTCTGGCGCATCACCGGATCCAAACCGTCAAAGGTCTCATCACATAAAATATAATCGGTCCCGGCACAGATTCCGCAGAGGATCGAAACCTGTTTTTTCATTCCTTTGGAAAAGGTCTGAATCTTCCGGTCTTTTTTCAGATCAAAGGTCTCCAGCAGATGATAAAACCGCTTCTCATCAAAATCCGGATACAGGCATTGATAATACCGCATCAGCTCCTGCGGCGTACTGTTCGGAAAGAAATACTGGTCGTCCGATATGTAGAAAAACCGGGATTTCACCTTCGGATTCTCCCAGATCGTCTCCTCATCAATCATAATGCTGCCCTCGTCCGGCTTTAAAATTCCGCTCGCCATCCGAAGAAAGGTGCTTTTGCCGGCGCCGTTGGTCCCAATCAGACCAAACACGCAGCCATCTTTAATTTCTGCAGTAATGTGATCCACCGCGGTAATATCATCAAAATACTTTGTCAGATTCTCTGCTCTGATCACAGCTCACTCCCCCTTTTTTCATTCTGTTTCTCATTGGTTTCTTCCTGATTCATCCGAACCGTAAAGTTCTCATCGGATTCGAAATGCTCAAGCATTTTTTCCATTTCAGTCCGGCCAATTCCCAGCGTATATCCTTCTTTGACCAGTTCCGAGAATTTCTCCTTCCACTGGAGCTGCCGCACCTGACACAGCTCTTCCACATCCGCAACAAAGCTTCCTCTCCCTTTCACGGTATAAATGTAACCCTGCCGCTCCAACTCGCTGTACGCCCGCTGCATGGTATTTGGATTAATCGAAAGCTGCATAGCCTGGCTTCTCACCGACGGCATCTGCATATCCTTGGGAAGTACGCCTCTTATGATCAGCTCCCGGAATTTTTCCACGATCTGTTCATAAAGAGGCCTTCGATCCTTATAGTCCAGAACAATCATCTTTCTGCCTCCTTTCTGTCAACTGTATTAACACTCTTAATACAGTTAATATAGCAAAAAGAAACAGCTCCGTCAAGGAACTGTTTCTTACAATTTTCTTAGCGTCATCAGACAGAGGACGCAACTCCGATCCGTTCTCCCAGCTTCACCACGGTTTCCATCCCGGCAGCTGAGTTCTTCAGAAGATCGTCGTCCGGACAAACCCGCCCGGCCGGTACGGCCAGGATCACAGTCGAACCGCCGAACTGAAAATACCCCTTTTCCTGGCCGCGCCGGACATGTGCTCTGCCATGATGATTGACAATTCTTCCCACTAACAACGCTCCGACCTCCATCATCAGCACCTTTCCAAATTCCTTTGTGCACAGAAGACTGTACTCTCTGGTGTTTTCTTTATAAACGGGATAATAATCGTTCGCAACAGGATTCACCGTATGAAAAATTCCGGAAATCCGGATATTTCTTCCCTTCTCTCCCTCCGCCACATAGCAGTATCGGTGATAATCCTCTACCGTCAGGCGAAACAGGAACAGGTATCCGCCTTCAAAGTCCCGGGCCAGCTTTCGGTTCCGCAGAAGGGAGGCCAGGCTGTAGGAAGTGTGCTTTATTGTAAATTGGCTGTCCGCCGAAATGGGATATACGGTCAGCTTGCTGTCACAGGGACTGATCAGATGCCCCGGTTCCCGGTCTACAGGGCGCAGTTCCGGACGAATCCGGCGAGAAAAGAATTCATTATAGCTTTTATATCGCACCGTCTCAAACTGACTCATATCGATCTGGTGCTTTCGGATAAATGGCCGGATCAGCAGACAAGAAATCCGGGAAGAAAGGATTCTGCCGCCCAGCCGGCTTACCGCCGGATGCACCAGCAGCTTTAACAGGAACCGCCCGCAGGCGCTTCCATAAAGAGCCGCCAGCAGGCGGTCCTGATCTTGATTTGCATGTACAATCGTTCCGTCACGGAGTATCTGTTTCATTGATTTCCTCAATTATTTCGTTAATAATCTGGCTCGACTCATTCATCGGAGACGGGATCCGGAACCGGGTATAGGCAAATATCATTCCTACCGTAACCACCACAAAAAGAATCATAGCCAAAATGGTCTTTAATCCAGGCTTCCGTACCGGAAAATCCAGAATAAACAGAAAGCCCACTGCCGTCAGGATCAGATGCAGTAAAACCAGAAAAGCCAGCTGCGGAATTACAAACTGGATCCAGAAGGCCACCGGCAGGATAAAAGCAATCGAGGTTACCGGAAGCCCCCGGTAGATCTTGCTGCCGTGTGTCTCCGTCTGCTGGCGCTTTCCTTCCAGCACATTGAAAAATGCCAGACGGATCACCGCGCAGATACAGTAAAAAAACAGAATGCACAGGCCAAGCACCCCTCGTACTCCCAGCAGATAGCCGATCAGTGCCGGGAAAACGCCGAAGCAGACCACATCGCAGAGCGAATCCAACTGAATGCCAAAAGCCTTTTCCTCTTCTGTCCGGTTCTTTTTCGTTCTGGCTATCCTTCCGTCAAAGGTATCGCAAATTCCGGACATGGCGAGGCAGAAAATCGCCATCTTATAATCACCATGAATCGCCTGTGCCATCCCAAACACAGAAAACATCAGACCAATATACGTCAGAACGACGGTGTAATCATAAAATCCTATGAAATGTATCATACAGCAGAAACCCCTTTTCTTTTTCTGTCCGCTCCTCCTAAAAGAAAGGACGCGGCAGCTGTCATCACCGCACTGATGAGCAGCTGCGTATAATAGCTGATTCCCCGGCTGAGTACCATGGCCGGAAGAATCCGCGCTTCACCAAATACAGGCCGAAAAATCACCAGGAACAGATTCTCACTGATTCCCATACCTCCCGGCAAAGGCAGCATATCTACTGCCACAGAGATCATAGCCTGAAGGAACAAAATGACCGGCAGACTCTCCGCTGAAAGCCCAAAGGCGCGGTATGTAAACCAAGTGACAAGAAACAGACTGCAGCGCTGCAGCAGAGTGATAAAAAACACCTGAACGATCACATGCTTATGCGCTTTATAAAACTCTGCCGTTCCGTGATACTGATCCATTAAATGTTCCAGACGCTCCATCTGCTCTTCCGGATTTTTAAGCGGAGAAACACGATGAAGAACTCTCAGCAGCTTCCCTGCCGCAACCCGTACAAAGCTGGGGTGAAATACCAGCATAAAAAGCAGAGCAATGCAGGCCACGTTCAGCACAATCCCCAGTATCATCACGCCTTCTGCCGGCTCCAGACACTCCATAATCTGCGGCGGGCGAAACAGCAGGACGCCGCAGCCGATCACCACCAGAACAAGCTTATAAGTAATCGTCACAATCGCCAGCACCACCGTAGCCACCGCTACCGGAATCTGATCTTTCCGCATGGCTACGACCTGCATCGGCTGGCCTCCTGAGGCTGACGGAGTGATGCAGCTGAAAAAGAAACCGATGAAAGAATACAAGCAGCAATGAGAAAAATAAACCGTCTGACCCAGTGTCCGCATCAGATGACGGATCACAACCGATTCTCCCAAAATAAAGCAGAGAACACAAAGAATGCTGAAAAAGACATAGGGCAGATCCGCTTCTGCCAGATACTCTGCAACCTCCCCCAAATCCTCTCCATGAAAGACTGACCAGAGCGTCACCAGAAAAACGGCGGCTAAAAACAACAGATTCAGGCAGTTTTTCTTACATTTTCGCTTCACAAAGTAACTCCCCCAAATCATGGAAACAATAAAAATACCATCACCTTATCAACTCCGCAGCGCATCCCACTCCGGAAAACCAGCGCGAAATGAAGGGAACAGGCAATGGCTTCAACCTGAAAAAGATTATAACATGGTACTGCATTTTTTTCAATATGATGCGTTACAAAAAAGGCGCCGGAAAAAATTCCGACGCCTGATTTTATGTCTGGACACTGGAACCGGCACTGCCAGCTCCGATTATTCAATTGCAAGCCTTCAATCAGTCAGCCTTGTACAGATCAACTAACTTCTTTAAGTACTCGTATCTTGCAGCAGACTCACTCTGGTTCTTAGCGAACAGCTTTGCTGCTCTCTCAGGATTCTTCATGGACAGGGACAGGTAACGAACCTCACCCTTTAAGTAATCCTGATATCCTTCCATCTTCGGCTCCTTGCTGTCTAAGGAGAACTTGTTCTCTGCGGCAGGATTGAAGCGGAACAGATGCCAGTAACCGCACTCTACAGCCAGCTTCTCTTCGGTCTGAGCCTTAGCCATGCCCTTCTTGATACCATGGTTGATACATGGAGCGTAAGCAATGATTAAAGATGGTCCCGGATAAGCCTCTGCCTCAGCGATTGCCTTAACCGTCTGAGCATAATCAGCGCCCATGGAGATCTGAGCAACGTATACATAGCCGTAGCTCATAGCGATGGATGCTAAGTCTTTCTTCTTAACTTCCTTGCCGCCTGCAGCAAACTGTGCAACAGCGCCGGTAGGAGTAGCCTTGGAGGACTGTCCGCCGGTATTGGAGTAAACCTCGGTATCGTAAACCATGACATTGATATCCTTGCCGGATGCCAGTACATGATCAACGCCGCCGAAACCGATATCGTAAGCCCAACCGTCACCACCGAATACCCACTGAGACTTCTTAGCTAAGAAATCCTTGTTGGCAACGATGTCCTGGCAAACCGGGCAGTCACAGCCGGATAATGCAGCAACTAACTTGTCAGTAGCTTCGCCGTTGGTAGCGCCGCAGGAGAAGGTATCTAACCACTCCTGGCAAGCAGCCTTAACTTCATCAGATGCCTGATCAGAAGCAGCTACAGACTCAACCTTAGCCTTTAAGCCGTCACGGATTGCGTTCTGAGCCAGTAACATACCATAACCGAACTCTGCGTTATCCTCGAATAAGGAGTTACACCATGCAGGACCCTGGCCCTTTGCATTTACCGTGTAAGGAGTGGACGGTGAGGAGTTGCCCCAGATGGAGGAGCATCCGGTTGCGTTTGCAATATACATTCTGTCACCGAATAACTGGGTGATCAGCTTTGCGTAAGGAGTCTCGCCACAGCCAGCACATGCGCCGGAGAACTCAAGCAGAGGCTGCTTAAACTGGGAACCCTTAACAGTAGTTGGCTTAAACTTCGCAATTACTTCTTCCTTGATCGGTAAGGTCTGGCCAAAGTCGTAAACTGGCTGCTCTGCTAAGTTATCGGCCAGCTTCTCCATGGTCAGTGCCTTGTTGCCCTTCATGCCTGGGCAGACATTCGCACAGGAGCCGCATCCGGTACAGTCAAGAGCGGATACCGTCATGCTGAACTTGTAGCCTGGCATACCGGTCATATCCTTCATCTTCATATCTGCAGGAGCCTTCGCTGCCTCTTCAGCAGTCATAGCTACCGGACGGATAACAGCGTGCGGACATACATAAGAACAGAAGTTACACTGGATACAGTTATCTGGATTCCATACAGGAACATTAACTGCGATACCGCGCTTCTCATATGCGGAGGAACCGGACGGAGTGGTACCGTCAACATACTCATTGAATGCAGATACCGGTAAGGTGTTGCCTTCCTGAGCGGAAACCTTGGTCTGGATATTGTTAACGAAATCAACAACGTCCTTTCTTCCCTCGGTTACTACCTTGTAATCCAGGCCTTCATCTTCGCAGTTCTTCCAGGATTCCGGAACTTCTACCTGATGAACGTTCTTTGCGCCTGCATCGATAGCAGCCCAGTTCTTCTCAACAACGTCCTGACCCTTGCGGCCGTAGGTCTTCTGAGCAGCATCCTTCATTAACTTGTTTGCCTTCTCAGCCGGGATAATGCCGGTTAACTCGAAGAATGCGGACTGTAAAATAGTATTGATACGGGTCGGACCCATGCCGGTCTCGATACCGATCTTAACACCGTCGATGGTGTAGAACTTAATGTTGTGGTCAGCGATGAATTTCTTCATCTGTCCTGGTAAATGCTCTTCCAGTTCAGCATCAGACCATGGGCAGTTTAACAGGAATGTACCGCCGTCTACCAGCTCCTGAACCATGTTGTACTTGCGTACATATGCAGGATTGTGGCAGGCTACGAAGTTTGCCTGATGGATTAAGTAGGTGGACTTGATCGGGGTATGTCCGAAACGTAAGTGGGACATAGTAACACCGCCGGACTTCTTGGAGTCATAATCAAAATATGCCTGAGCATACATATCGGTGTTGTCGCCGATGATCTTGATGGAGTTCTTGTTTGCACCTACGGTACCGTCTGCGCCTAAGCCCCAGAACTTGCAGTTGGTGGTTCCTTCCGGAGTGGTTACCAGCGGAGCGCCTAACGGTAAGGATAAGTTGGTTACATCATCCACAATACCTAACGTGAATTTCTGCTTCTCGGTGTTGTTGTAAACAGCAACGATCTGAGCAGGAGTGGTATCCTTGGAACCTAAGCCGTAACGACCGGTAAATACAGGAACTGCATCGAACTTGGTGCCCTTTAATGCAGCTACTACGTCTAAGTACAACGGCTCGCCTAATGCACCTGGCTCTTTGGTTCTGTCTAATACGGTAATCTTCTTAACGGTCTCAGGAATTGCATCGATTAAAGCCTCTGCGCAGAATGGTCTGTACAGACGAACCTTAACAACACCAACCTTAGCGCCGGTGGTCTTTACCATGTAATCGATGGTCTCTTCAATGGTATCGTTTACAGAACCCATAGCTACGATAACATGCTCTGCATCCTCAGCGCCGTAGTAGTTAAACAGCTTGTAATTGGTACCGATCTTTGCGTTTACCTTGTCCATGTACTCCTGTACGATTGCCGGTAATGCATCGTAGTATGGGTTACATGCCTCACGTGCCTGGAAGAAGATATCCGGATTCTGAGCGGAACCTCTCTGAACCGGGTGATTTGGATTTAATGCGTTAGCACGGAATGCGTTAACTGCATCCATGTCAACCAGATCCTTTAAATCCTCATAATCCCAGGTCTCAATCTTCTGGATCTCGTGGGAGGTACGGAAACCATCAAAGAAGTTGATGAAAGGAACTTTGCCCTTGATCGCTGCACAGTGAGCAACAGGAGTTAAGTCCATAACTTCCTGCACGCTGGACTCACATAACATAGCGCATCCGGTCTGACGGCATGCGTATACGTCGGAGTGATCACCGAAAATAGATAATGCATGGGAAGCGATTGCACGCGCAGATACGTTGATAACGCCTGGCAGCTGCTCACCAGCAATTTTGTAAAGGTTTGGGATCATCAGTAACAGACCCTGGGAAGCGGTGTAGGTGGTGGTTAATGCACCTGCTGCTAAGGAACCGTGAACAGCGCCTGCTGCACCTGCCTCAGACTGCATCTCGGTTACCTGAACAGTACGTCCGAAGATGTTGGTTCTTCCGTCAGTTGCCCACTCGTCTGTATGCTCAGCCATAACAGAAGAAGGGGTAATCGGGTAGATGGCAGCTACATCTGTATAAGCATACGATGCATGAGAAGCAGCCTGATTGCCATCCATGGTTTTCATTTTTCTTGCCATTTTACTTTCCTCCTACATAAAATGTATAGATAGTATATTTTTCCTGAATACAGGAATACTGACCTGTATATATTATAGCAATAAATCCATAAAATGCAAATAATTATGTCAAAAAATACAATGTTTTTTCCTCCGTACCGGCAAAAGGAGGACAACCGGTCCGGCGGCGCTAATTTCCGCTCAGCGGATTCGGAGCAATCACATTCCCCTCTCCTCCTCCAGGTCCGCCGGTGCTGCCAAAGCCCGGTGCCTGTCCGGAAATCGTCTCGGAGGTTCCCGGAGCACTGAAGCCCGGTCCGTCTATGGCCGGTGCTTCTGTCTGACCGCCAGTCTCTTCCGGAGCCTTCTGCGTTTCTTTCTGCGTCTCCTTCTGGGTTTCCTTCGGAGTCTCTTCCGACGCTCTGGTCTCCTCTGCAGAGCTTTCTGCCGGAGATGTCGGAACAATTCCGTCACCGGCACCTTCCGACGGAACTGCTGTTTCGGTCGGAGCCGCCTCGGTTCCGCCCGACACAACTACGGTACCGGAGGTATTTCTCAGAATAACCGGAGCATGTCCTTTATAGGTCGTATTGTGATCCACCTCCTGGCTGACCACCTCTCCGTTCTTCGTAATAACAAGGCGGGTCTCCCAGTAGCTTCCGATCGAGCCGTTGCTCTTCACCTTCTCCTCGCCCGGCTGGAGCGTCTGATCCTCCTCATAGGTCGGTGCCGGCGGATCCATATCCTTCAGCTTCGTAGACTTCAAAGTATACTTGACGCCTTCCTCCAGAATCGGAATCGCATAAATGGAAACTGTAACAACCTGATCCGCATAGCTGGCACGGATACCGATCGCCGTACTGGAATTATTCACAAATTTATAATCCGGACCGCCGTAGCTGACCGTAGCATCCTGTCCCGGAGTCACATAGGATGGCTCATAGGTGTGGGAACGGCGGGCAGTGGTTTTTAAGCCGGCCCGGAGAACCGCATTATAAAGAGTCGTGGAAACCTGGCAGACACCGCCCCCTATTTCCTGCACAACCTCACCGTTGTTGTAAGCTGCTGCCGCCTGATAACCCTTCGCTTCCGTGCGCTCCCCTACAACTCCGTTGAAAGAGAACTCTTCTCCCGGCTTAAGAACATATCCGTTGATTGCCTGGCATGCCAGCTTCAGGTTGGTATTCCGCTTGCTGTTTGCAGTGGAATTGGTGGTAAAGGTGCTGACCGTCTTATATTTTTCCTTTGCTGCTGCCTCGTCAATTTCCGGAGCAACCGTGTTGACGGACGCCTGAATCACCGCGTCAAACTTCTTCTGCTGAACCGCCTCTGCAATATCGGCCGCCAGCTTTTCCTGGTCAACCGCAACGCCGTTTTCTGCACCGCTGAAAATAAATTTATTGGAATCTTTATCAAAAGAGGAAATGGAACCGTTCTTCGCCTTCTTGTCCCAGGCCTGAGCCACCGCCTGCGCCTGTCCGGCTGCTTCTTCCTCCAATCCGCTGGTATCCAGCGTATAAGAAGCTTCCGGCTCACCTGCGTAGATCTCATCCAGAAGCATATCTACCCGCTTTGCGATCAGATCCTCCAGCTCATAGGTTCTGTCCTCATATTGTACCTTCATAGACCAGGGATATTCCTTCAAAATCGCAGCTTTCGCTGCGTCACGGCTCATTCCTGTGATGGAAATGCCGTCCACAGACACCTTCTTTTCCAGCTCTGTCTCCACAGCTGCCGTCTCTGCTCCGCTGGTCTCTGCACGGCTCTCCTCATTTTTCTTTCCCTTCACTGCAAACAGAATGGAAACTGCTGCAACCAGAAGCACCAGCGCAACCAGAAGCATCCACCAGCTTCCGCCGGAACGGCGTCTTTTCTTTGCCGTATAGGAGCTGCGCCCATAGCTGTAGCTGTTTCTGGAGGAGGTACGTGAAGAAGGGCGGCTGCTCCTTGTTCCGCCCGAAGAGGTATTCCTTGTTCTGCCCGAAGACGTACTTCTTGCCCTGCCTGAACTGCTTTTTCCAGCAGTTCTCCTTCCTGTACTTTTTTTCGCACGGCTCTGCCCTGCCGTCTTCCGTCCTCTTTCTAATTCACTCATGATCTCTGCTCACCCGTTTATCTTCTTATTCGTCTTGCGCGCCGATAAGCAGGGGACAACACGGTCAGAAACACCTGACCCTGTTTACCGACGTTAACGGATAATAGTATAGCATACTTTGCCAAAAATGGAATTACTAAATTATTAAATTTAGATCGGTTATTGTTTACAAATTTAACAGATTTTACTTTATTTAAAAAAAGTGTTACTATTATATTACTAATTCATTTCAGGAGGAAAAATATGGGATATATCGACCTGCATGTTCATTCCAACGCATCCGACGGCACCCTCACTCCCACCCAGGTTGTAGAGCTGGCGGCCCGGCAGGGCCTGGATGCAATCGCACTGACCGACCATGACACCATTGACGGAATTCGGGAAGCGCAGGAAGCTGCTGCCCAAAATCACATTGAACTGGTTCCGGGAATTGAACTGTCCTGCGTTTACGAAGGAAAAGAAATTCACATTCTGGGACTGTTCATTCACATAGAGGATCCGGTTTTTACCTCGGAGATTCATAAGCTGCTTGCTGTCCGCAATCAGCGGAACGCCGAGATGCTCCGCAGGTTCCAGGCAGATGGCTTTGCCATCACCGAAGAGGATCTGCACAGGGGAAATCCGGACACGGTGATCACCCGTGCCCATTTTGCCAGGGTTCTGGTAGATAAAGGCTATGCCTCCAGTATGGATCAGGCATTTCATAAGTATCTGCAGTATGGCGGTCCATACTGCATGCACAAGGAACGGATCACGCCGGAACAGGCCATGAAAATTCTCACAGACAACCACGCTTTTCCTTCCCTGGCCCACATCATGCAGTACAAGCTGAGCTGGGAAGAAAATGAAAAGCTGATCGCCCGCCTGAAGGAGCTCGGACTTCAGGGCCTGGAGGTTTACCACTCCTCCCACTATGAAGCGCAGAGCCGCCGTCTTCAGGTGCTGGCACGAACCTACGGCCTTCTTCCCACAGGCGGCTCCGATTTTCACGGAACCAACAAACCGGACATTCAGATCGGCACAGGCCGCGGTGGTCTGCGTCTGTCCTACAGTCTGCTGAAGGATATCAAAAAAGCGTGCAGCTTAAGGCTCTCTTAAAACGAGATTCTTTTTTTCCAGCCGCTCATTTACCTCATCCCTCAGCAGCGTATACATCACAGAGCACAAGGGAATAAACACCAGCATGCCGGCCACTCCGAATGCACTGCCGCCGATGGTCACTGCCACCAGAACCCAGATAGACGGAAGTCCCACTGAACCGCCCACCACATGCGGGTAAATCAGATTTCCTTCCACCTGCTGCAGGACAAAAAAGGCAATGGAAAAAATCAAAGCGTCCTTTGGATTCACCATGAGCATCAGAAACGCTCCCACAATCCATCCGATCACAGCTCCGAACACCGGAATCAGCGCCGTAAATCCGATCAGGACTCCGATCAGCAGCGCATAGGGAAGGCGAAGAATCAGCAGCGCCACAAAAAACATGGATCCTAAAATCACCGCCTCCAGGCACTGGCCGGCCAGAAAGCTGGAAAAAATCCGATTGGACAATGATGCAATATGAAAAATCCGGACGGCCTTTTTCTCCGGAACAAAGGCACAGATCAGTTTTTTCATCTGCCTTCCCAGCGTCTCTTTCTGAAGCAGAATATAAACAGCAAAAATCAGACCGATTCCTACCGAGGTGACGCCGCTCACGATCGACATGGCCGCAGAAATCGTTCCGGAAAGCAGCGTTCCTGCACCGGTTTTTAAAAATCCGACCAGATCTGTCATAATCTGCTGCCAGTCGATCCGGATCTCATTGATCATCGCCACGATTTCCGGTTCACTGGAAAAAACCTGCTCCAGCCATCGTCCGGCCTCATTCAAAAACTGCGGCACCCCTTCCTTTACGATCTGCAGGGTATCCAGCAGCTGCGGGGCAACCACAAAAAACACCACCAAAAGGATGCCTGTCACTGCAGCGATGGTCAGCGTTACGCTGACTATACGGCGGATGCGGTCGTTTCGGATCCGGATATGCGCTTCTATAAAACGCATGGGAACATTCAGCATAAAAGCAATCGCAGCACCGATGAGAAACGGCAGCGCCATGTGGATCATCAGACCGAGAATAGAAATCGCTCCCCGGTAGTTGACTCCGATCACCGCTGCCGCCACAGCAAAGAGGATCAGTCCTCTGATTTTTCTGATTTGATCTGGATGAAATTCCATAAAAGCTCCTCCTGTCATTTCCTTTTTCTTCCAGTTTACCACAGTTTCGTTTCTATTATAACGGCCGTGCCTTTTTTCCTCAATGAAAATTTATAAAAAACAAAAAATTGCAGGAAACTATGGCAAGCCGCTGTTCATATGATGGAGTGTAAAGAAAATGATGGAGGACTTAACATGAGTGATGTAGCAGCAACAAACTGCGGATGTGGGTGCGAATGCCAGACAGGAGGAAACAGCGGATGCAATCTGATTTTTCTGATTCTGATCCTGTGCTGCTGCTGCGGCAATGGATTCGGCGGCGGATGTTTCGAACATAACTGCAACGGCGGATGCGGATTTGGCTTTGATTCCTGCTGGATCATTATCATCCTTCTGTTCTGCTGCGGCGGACGCGGCTTCTGCTGATGTAAATCAGAGCAGCCGGAGGCAGACCCGGAAACTTCCGTTTCCGGTCTGTACGGAAGGGCATCCGAGTAAACCGGATGCCCTTTCTTCATTGCGTTCCCTCTTTTTCCTCTCCGCTTTTGCCGATTCTGTGGCGTCTTTCCCACTCCTCCCTTTTTCTTCTCTGCTGCTCCATACATTCTTCATCTATTTCATATACGGCATTTCCGTCAATAATCAGCTTTCTATAGGGCATATTCAAAACCTCCTTCTAAAACTATGATATGCCCCGTAATAAATCCGGTACCTTTTTCATATAAATAGCTAAAAAAGATTCTTCAGGATGGTAAGGAAATGGAAAAAGAGGATTTAAAACTGACCGATCTGGATTACCTGATCGGCGACCACCACCTTCAGATGATCAAGGCCGCACTCCCCTACGTTCCGATTTCCCAGCAGAAATTTCTGTCGCTGCTGGTAAAAGGCAATGAGCTGATGCGGACCATGGAGCTGTTTCGGGAAGGAGAAGGCGGTGAAATGGGAATCTGCTCCATCGAACAGGATAAAGTCTCCCCGGTTGAAATGCTGAATGCCATGAAGCCCTACGGGACCAGACAGGAACAGGACCTGATGGATGTGATCATCAATCTGCTCCAGGGCTTTCAGATTCGAAGGAACTACCAGGACAGTATGCCCGGCGCGTCAGGCCTTCGGGCAGCGCAGGCTTCCCCGCCTTCCCAGAATCCTTCCGAAGCCCCCACGTTCTCCGCCGCCTCCATGTTGGAAAAGCTTAAACCCATTCTGTCTCCCGAACAGCAGGAACGGATGGATCAGATTCAGCTTATGATGCAGGCCATGCAGGCGCTTACATAGCCGGATACCAGGAGCTTCAAGGATACAAAACCGGAGCCAAGATCAGCAAAAAGAAAGGAGATCATCAAGTGGAACAATCCTGGAAACATGACCCCCGTTTAAAAGAGATGGATCCGCAGAAGCTGGAGCTTCTGGAATCCTTTGCCGGACGGATCTCCCGGATGCCGAAAGGACAGCTTCTCAGCGCATTCATGGAGCTGAATCTGGAGGCTGAAAAGGCCGGACTCCGTTTTTCCGATCAGGAAACCGAGATTCTGACTGAGATTCTGACCGAAACGATGTCCCCGGAGGAAAAGAAAAAGCTGGACACTCTGCGTTTTCTTTCCCGGCGGCTTTCCCGACAGAAATAACGGTACAAAAACAGGCACCGGAACGCTTTCCTGAAGCATTCCGGTGCCTGTCCTATTTCAATCTTCTGTGTTCTGTTTTACTTCTGAACAATGTTGACAATCCGGCCGGGAACGTAAATTTCCTTCACAACGGTTCCGGTCAGTTTATCTGCTACCGCCTCTTTGCCGGCTGCAATTGCTGCATCCTTGGCTACGTCGGCCGGCAGCGTGATTACGGCCTTGGTTTTTCCGTTTACCTGCACCGCAATCTCGATCTCATCATCCTTCATGGCTTCTTCGTCGCACTCCGGCCAGGTAGTGTGGAAGACACTGTCCGTGCCGCCCAGCTGCTGCCACAGCTCTTCACCGATATGCGGAGCAAACGGAGCCAGCAGCACAACGAAGGTCTTTAAGGTCTCCTTGTCGATGCCGCCTTCCTTCTTTGCAAGCTCGATCAGCTTGTTGTTATACTCCATAAATCCGGATACCACGGTATTTAAGCTGAACTGATTAAAGCGCTGCTCGATGTCAAATACCAGCTTATGACGAAGCTTCACCATTTCCTTGGTCTCCTTGATGTCCTTATCCTTGCTGTCCATAACCAGATTCCAGAAACGGTTCAGGAAACGGGAAACGCCCTCGATACCGCGATCATCCCACTCCGCATCCAGCTCCGGCGGTCCTACGAACAGCTCATAAAGACGCAGGGAGTCACAGCCGTAATCTCTTACCAGATCGTCCGGAGAAACTACATTGCCTTTGGACTTACTCATCTTGATACCGTTCTTTCCGGTGATCATACCCTG
>JBJELD010000081.1:13203-40345 GCA_051878975.1 Candidatus Caccovicinus sp. | reverse complement strand
CCCGGTCCAGCCGTTTTTCTGGTTTGTGATTTCCCGGATCTGAGGAACCATTTCATCAGTAATGTATCGAATCCATTTTTCATGGAGACAGATACGGTCACGTGGATTTCCGCTTTGATTGGACCAGGTTTCCCGGTCGATCGTATCGATGGAAAATACCATGATCTGACCGCTTTCAATCCAGGGGGCCCACACATCTGTCATGTGGAAATTTTCAAAATCAAAAAAACGTCCATCCTGACAGGGAACAAAAAGAACGGGGCGGCCGCGAAAACCGTACAGCTTCCATTCCATGTCGCGGTTCAGGGAAGGGCTGAATTGTTTGAAATATTGTACGTCCATAGGTCTGCCTTTCTGCCTGCATCCGCAGGTTGTGCGGTGCGGCGGTTTGAATTAATTGGAATAGGTGAGGGTGGAAATGACAAAGGGAAGCTGCTTTTCCCAGCTGGCTTCACAGTGCGTTCCTCCGGGCACGATCCGGCTGGTGAGGTAGAGCGGCTTGTTCAGCAGCAGGCTGATTGTTTCCTGAAAAAGCGGTTTCATACCCGAATGAAGCTTCATTTCCTCGGAGCCATAGTCCATGTAAAGGACGGTATCCTCTGCCGGTTTTGAGCGATGGATCAGAGCTTTCAGTTCATTCCGGTTGGTCCAGAGAGAGGGAGAAAGCGCAGCAGCTCTGGAAAAAATGTGGTTATACTGCAGAACCGCGTAAAGGCTCATCAGACCTCCCATGGAGCTTCCGGCGATAAAGGTGTGCTTCCGGTCGGCAAGCGTGCGGAAACGGCGGTCAATGTCCGGCTTTAGAGTGTGGACGAACCATTCCATCGTGAGCCGGCCCCAGCCAGGAATTGGGCCGAAGGACGGGTCGGAAAAGTCAAAAGGAGAATATTCCTTCAGACGTCCGTTGTCCGGATCATGGCTGCATTCCACAGCTGCGATGATCATCTGGGTGTTGGTATCATCCATATATTCCTTCATGCCCCAACATTTGCCGTAGGTGGCATCCGAATCAAAAAATACATTGTGCCCGTCGAACATGTAAAGGACGGGATAGCGTTTATTGTGATCATATTGGTAAGATTCCGGAAGATAGAGGTAGACATTGCGTTTTTCCTCCCCGGAAAGCTCCGGAATCGTAATCTGCCATTTTGTTACCATATTCTGCCTCCTTTTGTGTGTCTATGGGAAATATAGCACATGAGGCGGGAAATATCAATGTTTCCGGGAAAAACTGGGGCAGATAAGGCGAAAAAAAGCAGAAAAACATCTAAATAAAAAAGGAGGAAAAGACGCATGGGGTTCCAGCAGACATTCCGGGCGCTGTCGGATGAAACGGTTTGGAACAAGACGCAGCGCCTCACTGCGCTTTTGGTGCCGCTTGCTGCCGCCTGTCTGGTACCGACCGTCATGAGCTTTGTATGGTATCAGAAGCGCTTGCAATAGGTGAGCACAGGGCGGAATATTGCGCTGGGAAAAGTCTGGAAAGAATGCTATAATGGGGAGAAAGGGACGGAAAAGCCGAAAAAGGAGGGCAGCATGCAGGAGTCGGAAAAGAAACAGGATCGAATGAAATACCGGCTGGCAGATTCGATTAAGGAATGTATGCGGACCACGCCGGTGGACAAGATTACAGTGAAGAATATTGTGGAGGGCTGCGGGACGACCAGGCAGACGTTTTACCGGCATTTTCTGGACAAATATGATCTGATCAACTGGTACTTTGACAAGCTGGTGCTGGAATCCTTTGCTCAGATGGGGCAGGGAGTGACCGTTTATGAGGGGCTGGTAAAAAAGTTTCATTTTATTCGTCAGGAGAGGGTCTTTTTTTCAGAGGCGTTTCGGTCGGATGACCGGAATTCCTTAAAGGAACATGATTTTGATCTGATTCTGCAGTTCTATCTGGATAAGATGATGGAAAAAACCGGACAGATGCCGGACGATGAAATGCGTTTTCAGCTGGAAATGTACTGCCGCGGTTCCGTTTATATGACCGTGAAATGGGTTTTGACCGGGATGAAATCGACGCCGGAGGAGATGGCGGCCTCTCTGGTGGCGGCTATGCCGGAACAGCTGGGAAAGGAATTCCGGCGTCTGAAGCTGGTGTAGATTTTGGGGATCGGGTGAGAATTTTGTGTGATGTTACAGATAGGAAGGTTTGTAACTTTCATTTTCAAAATGGATTTGTTATAATATTAACAAGTACAAAAAAGAACCTGAAAACAGATTTTATTATATAAAAAGGAGAGAGCTACCATGGCAAACAGAATCGTATTAAACGAAACTTCTTATCACGGCTCAGGTGCAATCAAGGAGATTGCAACCGAGGCAAAGGCACGCGGTTTCCAGAAAGCATTTGTATGTTCCGATCCGGACCTGATCAAATTCGGCGTAACCAAGAAGGTGACGGATGTGCTGGATGAGGCCGGCCTGATTTATGAGATTTATTCGAATATCAAACCAAACCCAACCATTGAAAATGTACAGACCGGTGTAGAAGCATTCAAAGCTTCCGGCGCAGATTATCTGGTAGCAATCGGAGGCGGTTCCTCCATGGATACCGCAAAGGCAATCGGCATTATTATTGCAAATCCCGATTTTGCTGATGTGAGAAGTCTGGAGGGTGCAGCTCCTACTTCCAAGAAATGTGTCCCGATTATTGCAGTTCCGACGACGGCAGGCACGGCGGCAGAGGTTACGATTAACTACGTTATTACTGATGCGGAGAAGAACCGCAAGATGGTATGCGTGGATGTTCATGACATTCCGGTAGTTGCAATTGTAGATCCGGATATGATGTCCTCCATGCCGAAGGGCCTGACGGCTGCAACCGGTATGGATGCACTGACTCACGCAATCGAGGGCTATATTACCAAGGGTGCATGGGAAATGACGGATATGTTCCACTTAAAAGCAATCGAGATTATTTCCAAGTCTCTGCGGGATGCCGTTGCCAATACTCCGGATGGACGGACTCAGATGGCACTTGGCCAGTACATTGCAGGTATGGGCTTCTCCAATGTCGGTTTAGGCATTGTGCATTCTATGGCTCACCCGCTGGGAGCTCTGTATGATACTCCTCATGGCGTTGCGAATGCAATTATCCTGCCGACAGTTATGGAGTACAACGCACCGGCGACCGGCGACAAGTATAAATACATTGCAAAGGCGATGGGCGTAGAGGGTGTAGAGGATATGACGCAGGAAGAGTACCGTAAGGCAGCAATTGATGCAGTTAAGAAGCTGTCTGAGGACGTAGGAATTCCCGCAGACTTAAAGGAAATCGTAAAGCCGGAGGATGTTCCGTTCCTGGCAGAATCAGCTTATGCAGATGCATGTCGTCCCGGCAACCCGCGAGATACCTCGGTTGAGGAAATCAAGGCTTTGTATGAGTCTTTGCTGTAAGGACTTATGTCGTTGGTTCGGCGGCAGGATTGTCATAGTAAACAAAATATGGATATGGATGGGCCGCTGTGGAGAATTCCGCAGCGGCTTTTCGTAAAACAGGACATGAATAACTTCTCGGAATCTCAATGAATGAGATTCCAATGGAGATGGTTTGATCGGGCTGGAAGAGTTGACAGGAACCGAAGTAAAGGCAGAGGTACCGCTTGGTGGCCGCACCGATGCTTTGTATGAAGGGGAAACGAACCACTTGATTTCAAAGGAGCCCACAGGCTGGATGCATACGGAACGCTGATATTGAAAAGGGAGAAATCGGAATGGCGGCAGCGTTTTTCGATCTGCCGCCGATATTTTTGTAATTTCCGTCCATTGTAATTATCGATAAAAAGAGGTATAATTATCCTTAATTTTTGGAGAATTTATGGGCGGAAGGAGAAATTTATGTTTCTTTTGTTTTTTGGCGTGTGGCTCATTTTAAACGGCAGAGTGACTGTGGAAATCTGTGTGATCGGACTGGTTTTGTCTGCCGCACTTTTTTATTTTGTCTGTCGTTTTATGGATTACAGCTGGAAAAAGGAACTGCTGCTGTTTAAGCTGGTTCCTTTGTTTTTCCGGTATGCCTGGGTTCTGATCAAGGAAATTGTGAAGGCGAATGTCTGTGTGCTGAAGATGATTCTGTCTCCGGAGCTGCAGCCGGAGCCGGCACTGGTCTATTTTGATACGGATTTCCAGAGCAGTCTGGCAAAGGTCATGCTGGCAAATTCCATTACGCTGACGCCGGGGACGATTACGGTATCCGTGGAAGGAGACCGATTTTGTGTGCATTGTCTGGACCGGGAGCTGGCAGAAGGTCTGGAAGAGTCGGTGTTTGTAGAGCTTCTCAAGGAAATGGAAGCGGAGGAGGCAAAATGGAAATCTTAAAACAGGCATATGACATCTTGTTTATCGGGGCCGTGATCGTGCTGGCGGTGCTGGTGATCTGCAGTGTGATCCGTTCTGTGCTGGGGCCGAGGACGGCGGACCGTATCATTGCGGTAAACATGGTGGGAACGATGATCATCACGATCATTGCAGTGCTTTCTGTATATCTGGAAGAGAATTATCTGGTGGATATCTGTCTGATTTATGCCATGATCAGTTTTCTTGGTGTGGTTGTGCTGTGCAAGGTTTATACCGGTGTTTATCTGCAGCGGAAGAATATGAAGGCCAATATGGAGGCCATTGCGGACAATGTGGACCGGCAGCTGGACAAGGAAGCACCGGGCGAACCGGAAGAAAACTTGTGACAAGAAATGGGGGATCAAAATGATTTGGCAGTGGTGCAGATTTGCGGCGTCTGCCGCCTGCTTTCTCGTGGGAATCATCTTTATGATTCTGGCGGTATTCGGTGTTAACCGGTTTCGGAAGGCGTTAAACCGGATGCATGCGGCGGCGATGGGAGATACGCTTGGAATTCTGTTTGTTTTTCTGGGACTGATCCTGATGAAAGGATTTTCCATGGATTCGCTGAAGTTGTTTTTGGTGATCTGTTTTTTCTGGGTGGCCAGCCCGGTATCCGGTCATATGATCAGCCGGCTTGAAGCCATGACGGATGAAAATCTGGGCGAAATCCAGATTATTCATATGGAAAAACGGCAGAAAACCGATTCAAAAGAGGAAACAGATTCAGAAAAGGAGGCGGCGGATGAAAAGCTTTGAAGTAATTTTGCTGATTTGTCTGATCGTGTGTTCGGTTTCAGTTGCCTTTACGAAGGACCTGCTTACATCAATCATTATTTTTATGTCTTACAGCCTGATCATGTGTGTGATCTGGATCCTGCTGCAGTCGCCGGATCTGGCGATTACGGAGGCGGCAGTCGGAGCCGGAGTGACCAGTATTCTGTTTTTTGTCACATTGAAAAAGATCAAGGCGATCCGGAAGGAGGCCCAGGATGAGCAGAAGGAAGGATAACTATGAGAACAGCCGCTGGCTGAAATTCCGGCGCTGGGTGGATGGCGATGTGGACCTTTTGTCGAAGGGCATGGAAACGGTACCGCAGAAAACAGAAGAGCCGGAAACGCTTCCGGAAGCCGCCCGGACCGAGCCGGGGAGTCGGTACCAGTCCAAATTAAAAGGAATTGAGGCTTACCAGGAGGAGAAGGGACTGGAACTTTATCGGAGATTCTATCAGGTCATGTCGGTGATTCTCTGCCTGGGTATTATTTTTGTCCTGCTCTGGACGACCGCATACCTGCCGGAATTCGGAAATGCGGGCAATCCGGACAACAATGAGGTTTCCGCGCGCTATATCGAGCGGGGGCTTCAGGAGACCGGTGCTGTCAATATTGTGACCGGCATGATTTTGGATTACCGTGCGTTTGACACCTTCGGAGAGTCCTGTGTACTGTTTATCGGTTCCTGCTGCGTGCTGGTGCTTCTCAGAATCGATAAAGGGAGTCATGACAAACAGACGAAAAAAAGACTGGAGGAAGCGAATGACCGTCTGTTTGAGCCGAAGAATGATATTATTCTTCAGCGGTGTGCCTGTGTACTGGTGCCGGTGATCCTGATTTTTGGGGTTTATATCGTACTGAACGGTCATCTTTCTCCGGGCGGCGGCTTCTCCGGCGGAGCGGTTATCGGTTCCGGTCTGATTTTATATTTGAATGCGTTTGGCTTTGAAAAGACGGAACGGTTCTTTACAGAAAAGACATACAGGAGGATTACGCTAAGTGCGCTGACCTTTTACTGCGTGGCCAAAAGCTATTCCTTCTTTACCGGAGCCAATCACCTGGAGAGCGGAATTCCGCTGGGAACGCCGGGTGCAATTTTCAGCAGCGGTCTGATCCTGCCGCTGAATATCTGTGTGGGACTGGTTGTGGCATGTACTATGTATGCCTTCTATGCCCTGTTCCGGAAAGGAGGCATGTGATGGCGGTTCATCTGCTTTTCAATATTGAGGAAACTACGTCAGTGATTCTCTTCGGCGTTGGGTTTACCATGCTGCTGCTTCACCGGAACCTGATTAAAAAGATCATGGGAATGAATATTATGGATACGGCTGTGTATCTGTTCCTGGCAGCGAAAGGTTATATCAACGGCCGGATGGTGCCGATCGTTACGGACGGCATCCAGGACGCATCGGCGTATATCAATCCGGTGCCGAGCGGGCTGGTGCTGACCGGTATCGTAGTGTCGGTCAGCACTACGGCGCTGATGCTGGCGCTGACGATCCGCCTGTACGAGCGGTATCATTCGCTGGATCTGGATGAGATTCTGATGAAGGCAAAGAAGGAGGAGAAGTCATGACGCTGGTGCAGAATTTCCCTTTCTTTTCGATTATCCTGGCCATGTTTTCCGGCATTGTCTCCTCGGTACTGGAGGGAAAAAAAGCCAGAAATGTCACTCTGACGGCGATTGCCCTGACGACGGCCATGTCGGCAGCTGTGCTGGGATATTGTCTGAAGACGGGAGAAAGCTACACATACATGATGGGACATTTTCCGGCTCCCTGGGGAAATGAGATCCGTGTCGGAGTGCTGGAATGTCTGACGGCTCTGATCTTTGGAATTGTGATGCTGCTTTCTGTGATCGGCGGTATGCGCCACACGTTCCGGGATGTGGAGGCAGAAAAAATCAATTTGTTTTTTATTATGGTGGATCTGATGCTCAGCTCACTTCTGGCACTGATTTATACCAATGATCTGTTTACTGCGTATGTGTTTGTGGAAATCAATACCATAGCCGGCTGCGGACTGATCCTGATTCGCCAGAAAGGGCGGAGCTTTACTGCGGCAATCCGATATATGATCATGAGCCAGCTGGGCTCCGGTCTGTTTCTGATCGGGCTGTCCCTGCTCTATGATGTGACGGGGCATCTTCTGATGAGTCCGGCCAGGGAGGCTGTGGCGGCGATTGTGGCGGATGGCAGCTATGAGATTCCGCTGCTTGTGATTTTGGCCGTTATCAGTGTGGGACTGGCCATCAAAAGCGGCCTGTATCCCTTTCATTCCTGGATTCCGGATACCTATGGCTATGCGACACCTACGGCAAGTGCCATTCTGTCCGGCCTGGTATCCAAGGGATATATTTTTCTGTTAATCAAGATTTTTTACCGGGTTCTTGGGCGGGAAAATGTGATTGCCAGCCGGATCGTCAATGTATTATTTGCTTTCGGTCTGGCCGGCATGATCATGGGCTCGGTTCACGCAATCCTGGAAAAGGATACCCGGCGCATGATTGCCTATTCGTCGGTGGCACAGATCGGGTATATCTATATGGGAATCGGACTGGGAACCCAGGCCGGAATGGTGGCGGCAATCTTCCATATGTTCACGCATTCGGCCACAAAAGCGCTGCTGTTTATCAGTGCGGTGGGACTTTATGAGGTGTCCGGAGAAAGGAAGGACTACCGGAGCCTGCGGGGAGCCGGATACCGGAACCCGCTGGCCGGTCTGGGATTTTCCGTGGGCGCGCTTTCCATGGTGGGATTTCCCATGCTGTCCGGCTTTATCTCAAAGCTTTTGTTTGCGACCTCGGCCCTTCAGAGTCCGCATAAAATGGTGCTGACCCTGATCGGCCTGGCGGTCAGCACGGTTTTAAATGCGATTTATTTCCTGCGTCTGGTCATTACATTGTACAGCCGGACAGCGGAAGATACAAAGGCAGAAGGCAATGCAGCTCCATGGATGCTGAGAATCTCCATATTCTGCTTTATTCTTCTGAATCTGGTGCTGGGACTGAATTCCCAGCCGATTGTGCGGGCAATCGCAGACGGCCTGGCGATGTTTGACTGATGACAGGCGCATCATAAACGGACAAGGAGAGGACTTATGAAAGGAACTATCATGCTGCTTCTGCCGGTACTGTTCCCGATTCTGGCGGGAATTCTGGTTCTGACAGGAAAAAGTTTTCGAAACAATCGGATCTGGTTAATCAGGATGACGGCAGCTTCGCTGACGGCCGGAGCCGTTCTGGCCTGGACGGCAGTTTTTTCGGCCGGAGCGGAGCTGAAGCTGTGGCAGCTCACCGCCAATACGGCCATTGTATTCCGCGTGGACCGCGTTTCGCAGGTGTTTGCAGGCCTGACCTCGGCAGTATGGCTTCTGGTGGGCATTTATTCGTTTTCCTATATGACGCATGAGGAGCATGAGGAATCGTTTTTTGGCTGGTACCTGATCGTGCTCGGTGTGCTGATCGGCCTGGATTTTTCGGCAAATCTGATTACGTTTTATGTGTTTTATGAATTGATGACGCTGACTTCACTGCCTCTGGTGCTGCATGAGCGGACGAAAGATGCTGTGATGGCCGGTTTGAAATACCTGTTTTATTCGGTGGCAGGTGCGTTTCTTGCATTGTTTGGAATCTTTTTCCTGACCACCGTCTGCAGAGATCTGTCTTTTACGGCAGGAGGTGTGCTGGATCCGACTTTGTTTACAGGAAAGGAGGGCCTGCTTCTGGCAGCGGTTTTCTGTATGCTGGTGGGGTTCGGGACCAAGGCAGGCTGTTTCCCGCTTCATGGGTGGCTGCCGACGGCCCATCCGGTGGCTCCGGCCCCAGCCAGTGCGGTGCTTTCCGGCGTGATTACGAAATCCGGTGTTCTGGCGATTATCCGCGTGATCTTTTATATCGTGGGAGCGGAGACGATCCGCGGTACCTGGGTACAGAATGTGTGGATTTTTTTGACGCTTTTGACGGTTTTCATGGGCTCCATGCTGGCCTACAAGGAGCCGGTGCTCAAAAAACGGCTGGCTTATTCCACCGTCAGTCAGGTATCTTATATTCTGTTTGGACTGAGTCTTTTAAATCCGGTCGGGTTTATTGGAGCAATGGCCCATGTGATTTTCCATTCTCTGATTAAGAATGCGCTGTTTCTTGCTGCCGGTGCGGTGATTGTTACGACAGGCCGGACCCGGGTCAGTCAGATGAAGGGCCTGGGAAGGATCATGCCGAGGATGCTGGCCTGCTATACGGTCGTTTCTCTGGGACTGGTGGGAATTCCGCCTTTAAGCGGATTTATCAGCAAATGGTATCTGGCGCAGGGCGCGCTGTCCTCCCAGACCGGCGCCTGGTCCTGGATCGGGCCGGTGGTCCTGCTGATCAGTGCGCTTCTGACAGCGGGATATCTGCTTCCACTGACCATCCAGGGATTTTTTCCCGGAGCGGATTCAGAAGAAGCGTCCCTTGCTTTCGGGGATGGTGGGGAGCCGTCCTGGCTGATGTTTGTTCCGGTTCTGATTCTGACGCTGGGAACGGCTGCGTTTGGCTGCTTCCCGGTACCGCTGCTTGATATGCTGGGCGGGCTTGCAGAGACATTGTTTTAATGGAGGGTGAGGAATGAGCAGAATGTTATTATGTGTGCCGGCTCTCCTTCCGATTCTGGGAGGAATGGTGCTGCTTCTGATCAGCCAGTTCGGTGCGGCTTCCGGAAAGACCAGGGCCGTGCTCTGGAGAAACCTGGAAATTTATGTGGAAGGGCTGACCGTGTTAAACAGCCTGATCCTGGCAGGGCTGATTTTCTTCCAGAAAGGGCGGGAGCAGTTTGTGCTGTTCCGCCTTTTCGGAGATCTGAAGGTGATGTTCTGCCTGGACGGCATGGGCCGGGTATTTGCCGGCCTGATCAGTTTTCTGTGGCCTCTGGCTGTGCTGTATTCGTTTGAATATATGCGGAATGAGGAGAAGAAAGCGGCCTTTTTTTCCTATTATCTGATGACTTACGGAGTCACCGCCGGAATTGCACTGTCCGGCAATCTGGTGACGCTGTATCTGTTTTATGAGCTTCTGACTTTGGCAACGTTTCCGCTGGTGCTGTTTCCTATGACGAAGGAGGCAAGAAGGGCCAGCCGGAAATATCTGTATTATTCCATCGGCGGAGCGGCATTTGCCTTTCTGGGCCTGGTTTTTGTCCTCAGCTTTTCCACGACGGGAACGACGGAGTTCCTTCCTGGAGGAGTCCTGGACCTGCAGGCTGCCGGAGAACGGAAAAATCTGCTTCTGACTTTTTTTATCCTGGCCTTTTTCGGCTTTGGTGTGAAGGCAGCGCTGTTTCCCTGCCATGGGTGGCTTCCGAAGGCTACTGTGGCGCCGACTCCGGTGACGGCCCTGCTTCATGCGGTTGCAGTGGTGAAATCGGGTGCGTTTGCCATTATCCGGCTGACCTACTTCAGTTTTGGAACGGCATTTTTACGTGGAACCTGGGCACAGTGGGTGATGATGGGCGCTGCTATGGTCAGCATTGTCTACGGCTCAACGATGGCGGTGCGGGAGGCACACTGGAAACGGCGTCTTGCCTATTCCACGATCAGCAACCTGTCCTATATTCTGCTGGGAGCTTCCATGATGAGTCCGTTGGGAATTGCGGCGGCTTTAAGCCATATGGTCTTTCACGGATTCATGAAAATCTGCTCCTTTTTCTGTGCCGGCGCAGTGATGCATCAGACCGGAAAGACCTATGTGTATGAGCTGGACGGACTGGGCCGGAAAATGCCGGTTACGTTTGGATGTCTGACGGTGGCCAGTCTGTCTCTGATCGGAATTCCGATGTTTGCCGGTTTTATCAGCAAATGGAATATTGCCCGGGCGGCCTTTACCTGCGCGCTGGAGAGCAGCGGATGGGGAAAACTGGCCTTCGGGGCAGTGGCTGTGCTGCTGTATTCGGCTTTGATGACGGCAATTTATATGCTGACGGTTGTAGTGCGGGCGTATTTTCCACAAAGGAAGGAAGACGGGGAGGAAGACGGAACCGGGGCAGAAACGGTCTCGGATCCGAACTGGAAAATGCTGGTCCCGCTTCTGGTGTTTGCAGTGGTTGTGATCGGCTTTGGACTGCATTCTCAGCCGCTTATGACATTCTTAAACGGGATAGGAGGTGAGGCCGGATGAGAGAATACGGGGAATTGCTGATTCCGGGCTTCTGTGGTATGGGACTGCATTTTAAGCTGGACGGCTTCCGCCTGGTCTATACGGTGATAGCGGTCTTTATGTGGATGTCAAGCGGTGTATTTTCGGCTGAATACATGGCGCATTATGAAAAACGGCGCCGTTATTATTTCTTTTTCTGGCTGACGTTTCTGGCAACAGTAGGGGTGTTCCTGTCGGCTGATTTGTATACGACGTTTATTTTCTTCGAGATCATGTCCTTTACCTCCTATGTGTGGGTGGCTTTTGACGAGAAGAAGGAATCCCTCCGTGCGGCAGAAACCTACCTGGCCGTGGCGGTGATCGGTGGTCTGGTGATGCTGATGGGACTGTTTCTTTTGTATCATCTTCTGGGAACGCTGGAAATTGACCGGCTTGCAGATGCGGCCGGGGCGCTGGAGCCGGAGCAAAGAAAGCAGCTGTATTGGATCGGCATTCTTCTTTTGTTTGGATTCGGAGCCAAGGCCGGCTGCTTTCCGCTGCATATCTGGCTTCCGAAGGCTCATCCGGTGGCTCCGGCCCCGGCCAGTGCACTGCTTTCCGGGATTTTGACGAAGACCGGTATTTTCGGTATCATTGTGGTGTCCTGCCGGCTGTTCGGTGCGGATCCATACTGGGGCGCGCTGATTGCGGTGCTGGGAATCGTGACCATGTTTCTTGGTGCAGTTCTGGCGCTGTTTTCTGTCAATCTGAAACGGACGCTGGCCTGCTCCTCCGTTTCTCAGATCGGGTTTATTCTGGTTGGAATCGGGATGTGCGTTCTTCTAAAGGCGGCCGGGGAATCTTCAGCCCTTGCTGCCCGCGGCGCGTTCCTGCATATGGTGAATCATTCGCTGTTTAAGCTGGTGCTGTTTTTATGTGCCGGTGCTGTGTTTATGAATCTGCATCAGCTGGATTTGAATGAAATCCGGGGATTCGGCAGAAAAAAGCCGGTGCTGACCGGTGCCTTTTTGATGGGCGCGCTGGGAATCAGCGGTGTGCCGGGCTGGAGCGGCTATGTAAGCAAGACCCTGCTGCACGAGAGTATTGTGGAATATTATGAGATTCTGGCGGAGGGACGGCCGATCCCCGCAGCCGGATGTCTTCCCCGGATGCTCTGCAGTCCGGCTTTCTGGAAGACGGCTGAATGGATTTTCCTGATTTCCGGAGGAATGACGGCAGCCTATATGCTGAAGCTGTTTGTCGCGGTATTTGTGGAAAAAAATGAGGATAAAAAAAGACAGGCGGAATTTGACCGGATGTCCGCCCGGTATATGCGAAAAGCCAGTGCGGCGGCCCTTCTGGCCCCGGCAGCGATAATTCTTTTGTTTGGACTGGCTCCGCAGATCTTTCTGGATCGTCTGGCGGATCTGGGACAGGGCTTTTTCCTGTCCGTCTCACCAGAGCATCCGGTGTCCTATTTCAGCCTGGCGAATGTGAAAGGCAGTCTGATCTCGCTGGGAATCGGTTTGCTTTTGTATTGGACGGTGGTCCGCGGTCTGCTGATGAAAGAAAATCGGTATGTGAACCGTTGGCCGGAGTGGCTGGATTTGGAGAACCGGCTCTACCGTCCGGTACTGCAGGTGCTGCTTCCGGGAATCTGCGGTGCGGTCTGCAGCTTTCTGGATCGTTATCTGGTTCCGACTGCAGTGTCTGTTTTTCTGGCAACAGCGGCGGTGGTGTGCCGCGGCATGGACAGTCTGGCAGACGGCATCATTCTGCTGGCGAGGAGAACGACGCACCGGCAGCTGAAGGAGCCGGTTTACCGGCATGAAGAAGACCGGGCTGCGATCTTTCTGGGAAATATGCTGGACCGGTGGCATCTGGCCTGGTTCCGGTTCAGGCGAGGAGGGGACAGAAACGGCCAGAAGCCGCCGTCCCATATTCCGGCTTTGGTTGAAAAAGAGGAGATCCTGCTGCGGATCGGAAAGATCGTGGGAGAGAGCTTTTCCTTTGGCCTGATGCTGTTCGGTATCGGTCTGTGTCTGACCCTGGCATATCTTCTGGTCGTATTTTTTGGAATTACTCTGTGACAGCGCGCGGGAGCCAGCGGATTTTCTGCATGATTCCGATCAGCTGACCGGACAGCAGAACGGTCAGCAGAGAATAGGAAATCCGCTGAAGCGGGATATAGCTGAGGGACAGAACGAGCACGGTCAGGTCCGACAGCAGATATACCCACTGGATATCTATGCCGGAAGCCTTCGAAAGGCTCATGGCAAGCGCGTCATCCCCGCTGGGCGCGCCTCCTACGCGGACGCAGAGACCGGCGCCGACACCGACGAACAGGGCACCGAGTACGGCAGCTGCAAGAGGCATATCGGCCAGCCATGGCCACAGGGGGTCAAACTGTTCGCATATTTTATAGAAGATCGAAAATCCGGATGAGGCCAGGGCGGAATACAGGATGAAATTTTTTCCGAGGGCTTTCCATCCGATGAGATAGCAGATGGAGTTGAATACAAAGCTGGTGACAGCCGGAGAGAGCTTCAGCCAGTGTTCCAGAAGCAGGATCATTCCCAGAACGCCGCCCTCTGTGACTCCGGAAAGAGAATGGACCTGATACAGGCCAAAGGCTAATATGGCGCTGCCCAGCAGGGTGACGAGACAGAAGGAGAATCGGATCTGGCGGAAGAATGAGCGAATCGGATTCTGCATCCGGGTCTGCAGATTGTTACGAACAGACAAATGCATGGGAGTTATCGTTCCTTTCTTAAACTGTTTTTTCGTTCCAACTGCGGAACAAAAGGCTTTCATCATTGTAAACTCTGGTATCATACCAGAGTCAAGGGGGAAAATAAAAAATGAAGCGCTATTTTAAAATCGGCGAAATTTCCCGTCTGTATCATATCGGGGTGGATTCCCTGCGGTACTACGAGGAGATCGGGCTGATTCAGCCCTGCCGGTCAGAGAGCGGATATCGTCTGTACAGCCTTCAGGAGATCTGGCGCCTGAATGTGATCCGGGATCTGCGTGAGCTGGGATTTGATATGGAGCAGATCCGTCAGTATCTGGAGGAACACCATGTCCGTTCCACTCTGGCTCTTCTGGAAGCAGAGCATCAGGCCATTCAGGAGAAAATGCATGCGCTGGAACTGCTGAATCAGAATGTAGAGAATCGGCTCCGGACGATTCGTGCAGCCATGGACCGCCCCACAGGGGTCTATGAGCTTGTGGAATATCCGCCGCGCCGATGCTTTTCGATTCCGGAAGGCTATTCCGGCGAGGAGGAGATGGATGTGCTGATCAAGCGGCTTCTGAATATGGAGCTGGATCGCCTGTATTTGATCGGCAACAATCAGATCGGCTCTGCGATTTCGCTTTCAGATGCCCGAAACGGCGCATGCCGGAATTACCGTTCGGTTTTTGTGATAGATGAAAACGGCAGCCAGGTTCTGGAAGAAGGAACCTATCTTTCTGTCAGCTACCGGGGAAGCTATGAACAGACGGCGCAGTTTGTTCCCGGCCTGTTCCGTTATGCCAGGGAGCATGGCCTGACGCCGGCAGGAGATATTCTGGAGCTTCTGTGGGTGGATATACACATTTCTTCCGACCGGAGTGAACATATTACAGAACTGCAGGTACGGGTAGAAAAAGAAGAATAAGTTTCTTCAAAATTACGCGGTCTGCGCAGAAAAGGAGCAGAAAACCATTGACGAACCGGAAATCATGTGGTATAGTAGACGGGCGAATGGAAGAACCAAGGTCTTTTTTTTATGCCCAAAATAAATAAGAGACCAACAACAACGATAATTTAAGTGGAGGTGGAAGTCGTGCGCACGAAAATTACACTGGCATGTACAGAATGTAAACAACGCAATTACAACATGACTAAGGATAAGAAAACTCATCCTGACAGAATGGAAACAAAGAAGTACTGCAGATTCTGCAAGAGACATACTTTGCACAAGGAAACCAAGTAATATCTGACGATATTGCCTCTTTTAGTAAAGGATGTGAGACTATGGCAGATACGAGTGCTGAAAAGAGTACGAAGAAAGATTTCTGGAAAGGCTTAAAGGCTGAGTTCAGAAAGATAGTCTGGCCGGATAAGAATACGGTGACCAAGCAGACCATCGCTGTTCTGGCGGTTTCTCTGGCACTGGGTGTTTTAATCGGTGTTTTGGACATGATTTTCAAGTTTGGTATCAATCTTATCATTTAATAAGGGCAAAGGTGAAGATATGTCAGAAGCGAACTGGTATGTAGTTCATACCTACTCAGGCTATGAAAACAAAGTAAAAGTTGACCTTGAAAAGACGATCGAGAACCGGAACCTGCAGGATCAGATTCTGGAGGTGTCTGTGCCGATGTTGGCCGTAACCGAGCTGAAGAACGGACTGGAGAAGCAGGCTGACAAGAAGATGTTCCCGGGCTATGTGCTTGTGAAGATGGTGATGAATCAGGATACCTGGTATGTAGTGCGGAACACCAGAGGCGTGACCGGCTTCGTGGGTCCGGGATCCGAACCGACTCCTTTAAGCGAGGAGGAGATGGAGGCGCTTGGCTTCCAGGAGATGGCAGAGCCGGATCTGGTTGTTGATTTTGAGGTGGGCGATATGATTACCGTTATCGCCGGCGCATGGAAGGATACCGTTGGTGCCATCAAGTCCATCAACGAGGCAAAGAAATCCGTGACGATCAACGTTGAGATGTTCGGCCGGGAAACCCCGGTTGAATTGAATTTTAATGAAGTGAAGAAGATGTAAATCAGAACGCTTCGGCCTTCGGGCCATGTAACAGGGAATCGGCTTTTCATTCCGCATGGAATAAAGGCTGGTGGGAGGGAAATCCCCGACAATACCACATAATTTAGGAGGTGCCTAAAATGGCAAAGAAAGTAACAGGTTATATCAAATTACAGATTCCTGCTGGTAAGGCAACACCAGCACCGCCAGTTGGTCCTGCTCTGGGTCAGCATGGTGTTAACATCGTACAGTTCACCAAAGAATTCAACGCTAGAACAGCTGATCAGGGCGATTTAATTATCCCTGTCGTAATCACTGTTTATGCAGATAGAAGCTTCAGTTTCGTTACCAAGACTCCGCCGGCTGCTGTTCTGTTAAAGAAGGCCTGCAAACTGAAATCCGGTTCCGCAGTTCCGAACAAGACCAAGGTAGCTACCATCAGCAAGGCTGAGCTGCAGAAGATTGCAGAGTTAAAGATGCCAGATTTAAATGCTGCATCCGTAGAAGCTGCTATGAGCATGATCGCTGGTACCGCAAGAAGTATGGGTATCACCGTAGAAGACTAATTTGCGCTTTTCGAGGCCGCTGGCAGCAGGCCGGCGGAGCGAACATTCCCATGTATTTTGCAGCGTGAGCTGAGAGGAAACAAGGAAACGTGGGAGGGACAATCCCCGACAATACCACTAGGAGGTTATTTAAATGAAAAGAGGAAAAAGATACGCAGAAGCAGCTAAGACTGTAGATCGTGCGGTTCAGTACGATACTGCAGATGCGATCGCATTAGTAAAGAAGAATGCTTCCGCTAAATTTGATGAAACTGTTGAAGTTCATATCAGAACCGGCTGTGATGGCCGTCATGCTGAGCAGCAGATCCGTGGTGCAGTTGTTCTGCCTCATGGAACTGGTAAGACCGTTCGTATCTTAGTATTCGCTAAGGGACCGAAGGCAGATGAGGCTCAGGCTGCAGGTGCAGATTTCGTAGGAGCAGAGGAGTTAATTCCGAAGATCCAGAACGAAGGCTGGTTAGATTTTGATGTAGTTGTGGCTACTCCTGACATGATGGGCGTAGTTGGTCGTCTGGGCCGTGTGTTAGGTCCGAAGGGCTTAATGCCAAACCCGAAGGCCGGCACCGTAACCATGGATGTTACCAAGGCAATCAACGAGATCAAAGCTGGTAAGATTGAGTACAGACTTGATAAGAATAACATTGTGCATGTTCCGGTAGGTAAGGCTTCTTTCACTGAGGAGCAGTTAGCGGACAACTTCCAGACGCTTATGGATGCAATCATGAAGGCTAAGCCAAGCACGGTTAAGGGCGCTTACTTAAAGAGCGTTACCATGACCTCTACAATGGGTCCTGGCGTAAAGCTGAACGTAGCAAAGCTGGTTAACTAGTGTGATTTGGGAGCGAAAAATTTCGCTGGCAAAGTCCGATTTCGTGGTTGACATGAAATAGATATTGTGATATATTATATCAGTATTGACTGCCGAAGACAGCAGGTGCCGCAAGGCATAAGGTGAGAACGCCTGCCGAGGAATCTACAAAACTCAAAAGAGAATTTTGTAAAGCCTCTCTGTCCACGTGTCAGAGAGGCTTATTTTTCGCAGTCTCCAAAATAAAATAGGAGGTAAAAATCATGGCAAAAGTTGAATTAAAGCAGCCGATCGTTGAGGAAATTGCTGCATTATTTGACGGCGCAGCTTCCGCAGTAGTTGTTGACTACCGTGGCTTAACTGTTGAGCAGGATACCATTCTGAGAAAGCAGTTAAGAGAAGCAGGTGTTTCCTATAAGGTTTACAAGAACACTTTAATCAAGCGTGCCGCAGCAGGAACGGCATTTGAGGCACTGAATCCGGATTTAGAGGGTCCTACTGCTTTAGCGGTTTCCAAGACGGATGCTACTGCACCGGCAAGAATCTTAGCAAAGTTTGCTAAGACTGCTGACAAGCTGGAATTAAAGGCAGGTGTAGTAGAAGGAACCTACTACGATTCCAAGGGAATCCAGGTAATCGCAACGATCCCGTCCAGAGAAGAACTGCTGGGCAAGTTACTGGGAAGCATCCAGTCTCCGATTACCAACTTCGCTCGTGTGCTTAATCAGATCGCTGAGAGCAAGGGCGCTGAGGCATAATGGTCTCGTTTTCATTGAAACAAATTATCGAAAAATAAAATTTCAAACAGGAGGAAATTAAAATGGCAAAGTTAACTACCGCTGAGTTTATCGAAGCTATCAAGGAATTATCCGTATTAGAGTTAAATGATTTAGTAAAAGCATGTGAAGAAGAGTTTGGTGTATCTGCAGCAGCAGGCGTTGTTGTAGCAGCAGCTGGCCCGGCTGAGGCAGCTGAGGAGAAGACCGAGTTTGACGTAGAGTTAACCGAGGTTGGTCCAAACAAGGTTAAGGTTATCAAGGTTGTTCGTGAAGTAACCGGCTTAGGCTTAAAGGAAGCTAAGGACGTTGTAGACGGCGCTCCGAAGGTTGTTAAGGCTGGCGCTTCCAAGGAAGAGGCTGAGGGCATCAAGACCAAGTTAGAGGCTGAGGGTGCAAAGGTTACCTTAAAGTAATTTTGACTGGCTTACAGACCCCTGGATCCTGTAGTTGTGCGGGAATCCAGGGGTTTTTGTTTTGTTTCGCTGTCCATGCCGCCCTCTTACCCACGATACCGGTTCAGACACGCAAAAATTTCCTGCCTTCTCGGCATGCATAAGCCCATTGCGGCATAAGAGGAATCGCTGACGGACCAAAGTCCGCCCCGCTCGATCTGGCTGCACAGCAGATCCGCGATCTGCGTTACACTGTATCGGGCAAACAGCTGTTTTTCGACGCAGTATCTGACCATCTGGGCCAGAGCAGAAGTCTGTTCGCTGTGAACCAGCTGTTCGACAAAACGCAGGTCTACCGCTTCCTGGCCGACCTGGATGGAGTCTTTGCCGTGAACTTTGGTTTTGATGCGCTGTTCGCGGTTACCATGTTCCGGACTGTTTTGGCTCCGTCCGCGGTATCCCCCATCGCGGCGCTCCGGGGTTCCGGAATCTCTGCTGTTTGATCTGCCTCCTGTGACAGTCAGCTTTCTGCCTTTTTCCGGAAGGCGAAAATCCGGAGCCTTTGTGGTCGGATCTTCTCCAAATCGGGAGCAGGCTTCTCTGGTTCTCACGGTGATATCCAGGGGCCGGTAGCAGTCCATCTGGATGACTGTATCAGCAATATAGAAATAAGCACCGGAACTTCCGGCTACCATAACAGTGGAGATGCCGGCTTTCCCAAATAAATCCCGTGCGCGTTCGATAAATGGCGTGATCGGTTCCTTATCCCGGCTGATGATCTTCTGCATCAGCTCATCCCGCACCATGAAGTTGGTGGCGGAGGTGTCCTCGTCGATCAGAAAGGTGTGGCTTCCGGCCTCCCATCCCTCGATTACGGCGGCAGCCTGGGAGGTGCTTCCGCTGGCGTCCGGTGTGGAGAAACGGTGCGTGTCTTTTTTATTTGGCAGGTCATTAATAAACAGGGAAATATCTACGTTGTTGATGCTGCGCCCGTCTTCCGCCCTCAGCTTGAGGGCGGTTTCTTCCGTAATCACATATTCCCGTCCGTCTCCGGCAATGTGGTTGTATACTCCCAGCTCCAGTGCCTTCAGCAGAGTGGATTTCCCGTGGTAGCCGCCGCCTACGATCAATGTGATCCCCTCTTTGATTCCCATTCCGGAAATGACTCCCTTGTGAGGAAGCGTCAGCGTGACCCGGAGACTTTCCGGAGAACAGAAGGGAACGCTTCCCTTCATCGGCCGACTGGAAATTCCGCTCTCCCTGGCGAGAATGGAACCATCCGCTACGAAAGAAACCAGATGAAGCCGCTTTAATTCCTCACGGATTGCGTGCTGATCTTCTGCCAGATCGATGACAGACTGAACCTCTTTCGGATTCCGGCTGCGGTAGAAAAATACATTTCGAACGCACTGCGGAAGAAAATCGAAAAGGATCCGGATCAGTTCACCGGAATTGATGGTTCTGCCGAACGCCGGAAAGCCGATCTCAAAGCGGGCGGTGATTCCGTCTGCGGTGCAGTCACAGGCGGTTCTGGAAAGAATTTCCGGACCGGGGCTGCTGATGGCAATCAGACCGCTTTTCCCGGAACCCTTCGCCTTGAAATGAAACTGGGCGATTTCCCTTCCGAACTGACGGACCAGATAATCCTCCAGAGCGGTTTTCTTCCACGGCTGGTCAAAAAAGGCAGACGGATAGCCAGCCTTCTGGTGGGAAACGGTAATGCTCACCTTGGAAGGGGAAGCAAAAGGGTCGCCCTGAACGTGGTCAATGGACAGGATAAAGCTGCCGAAATCATACTGCCCCTGGGTCGATTTATATGCCGGATAGCTTTTGTGATCGACGGATTCCAGCAGCCGGCGCAAATCTTCTGAACGCTTCATAATGTTTCCAGCTCCTTTGCTTCTTTATTTAAAACAGAGAATCGGCAATAATCCGGGCAGCGTCTTCGATGCAGCCGTCACAGCTGCGGATCACCTTCCCGGTTTCTACACCTTTCAGATCCTTACAGGTAACGGTTCCGTGAAGATCATGGAAGGCCTTAAGACAGGCTTTGGAGTCCCCGTAGGATACAGACTTGGAATCCGGCTTGTCCAGGTGGGCGGTACTGTTTTTAAAACCGGACAGAACGGCAGCAGCGGAAATCGCGCCGCAGGTACCTTCCATGCAGCCCATGCCCAGACCGAGTCCCTCGGTTACCGTAAACATGGTCTTTTCATCGGTATTTGCCAGGTCACAGAATGCGCAGGAAACGGCCTGTGCGCAGTTGTAGCCCTTATGATGGTTTTTCAGGGCCTTTTCTACACGAAGTTCTTTTTCTTTCTCGTTCATTTCAAAATCCTCCTGAGTGCTGGGTTTTATTTCTGATGTTCATCATAGCATCTGCAGGAGGGAATGTCAAATCAGCGGGCGGGGAGATTTTGCCGAAGCTCAGCCGGCCAGAAAGATCCGGCTGAGGCGATGCATCAGGTAGGCACCGGCACAGGAGGCACACAGATAGAGAAGATGTCCCCAGATGTTTCCGAGGGCAAGAGAAATCTGGGAAAAAAGCGGCTGTTCGGAAGGAAAGAAGCTGTTGATATAAAACATATCGGCGTAGCTGCCTGGATATACGGTATACTGAACGGCAGTGTTGATGGCGGCGGCAGCCAGGCAGCAGACCAGATAGATGGGGAGCGCCTTTAAAAATCCCCGGTCAGAGCAGTCGGTCAGTCCTTTTCGTCCACAGTAAACACCGATGAAGATCAGGAGAAAATGCCAGAAAAAGCCGTGAAGCGTTAATGCCCAGTACGGATATAGAAAACCATCCGGCACAGCCAGCGCCATGATTCCGCCCAGAAGACCGAAGTCCTGAAGAAAAACTGCGGCTGCCTGGAGGGCGGCCGGTTTTCGTACAAGGAAAGGGGCGGACAGGCAGAGATACATGGGGATGCTGCACAGCTGAAATGGAAAATACCACCAGTTATATTGACGGCCGTTTACAATATAATATAGAAATCCCTGCTTGTATGCTTCGGAAAGCGCAAGGATCAGACCGCAGAAAACCAGTACGTTTTCCGGCAGAAAGCGGTCTGATTTCGCCAATATCAGAGCAGCGGCCAGGGCGCCCAACGTGCCGAGCAGTGCAACTGCGATATGAAATAAGGAATAGGGGACCGGAGGCTGCATGGGCCAGGCGGTGAATTGAAAAAAAGCTTCCATAATAAAGGCCTCCCTGGGCTGCTGCCTGACGTCAGAGCAGCAGAATGGATGAAAGCGGTATCCGGGTCAGGAAAATTATCGGCCCGGAATCAGCAAAAGTGCAGAAGCTGCCACGGATACGAAGCTGCCAACAGAGGCCAGGATCCGGTTCACCAGACCATTAGAACGGCATACATCGAAGCACAGTCCCCAGCGAAGGGGATACAGAAGGCGCAGTCGCTTTCGATTCAGCAGATCAATGGCAATGTGGGAAAGCATGGCAGTTGCGAAATATGGGGCCATCTGCGGATACATTGCATATACGATCCCGCTCAAGATCACCAGTCCGGTCAGAGAGTGCATAAAAGAGCGGTGAGGCTGATTTTTACCGTAGGAGCAGACTGCCAGAAAAGCGGCAAAACCGGAAATCAGCCGGAAATAGCTGCTTTCCCGGCGGAAATTTTTTAGAATTCCCAGATGCCAGCGGTATTCGGCAAAGCAGATCCCAAGCAGGGCCAGCAGAGAAAGTGCGGTAATCTTGTTCAGTTTTTCGTGGGAATCGGAGGTACTGACATCAACATCGCTGATTACCGAGCCGATTGCGGCAGCGCCGATGCAAAGCACCCATTCCTTTAGTCCGTTTGGCTGCAGGATGCAGAGCGCAGAAGCGCAGCCTACGGCCAGATGTGTTTTTCCTGTCATAATGATTGGTTCCTCTTTCTGTCTCGTATTCGGTCATTTCCCGGTTGTTCCCGGGAACTTCCATTATACACAGAATTCCGGAAAAGGGCAAGAGGAGGAAAAAAGAGGATTTATAAAACGTTCCTTCCAGGTTCCCGTTCCTCCCCCTGCCGAATTTCTTTGGCTTTTCTTTGTTTTTTCTCTTGATTATTTCGCAAAATGCTATATAATGAATAACGGTTAGTGTATTCATTTTTTATTAAACAAAATGCATAATCTTGCATTTGTGAGGAGGAGAGCATTATGAAAAAGAATCTTTTATGTCTGGCAGCAGCCGTTGCCTGTGCGGCTTCGTTAGCAGCATGCGGCGGAAGTACCGCAGAAACCACTGCAGCAGCAACCACAGCAGCAGAGGCGGCAGAGTCCACGGCAGCAGCAGCTACCGAGGCAGCCAAGGAGACTGCAGGCGGAAAGCTGATCATGGCAACCAATGCCGAGTTCCCGCCATATGAGTATCATGACAGCAGTGTGACCGGTCCGGATGGTTCCGATATTGTTGGTATCGACGCAGAGATTGCAGGCGCAATCGCAGAGAAGATGGGCCGGGAGTTAGTGATCGAGGATATTGCATTTGATTCCATTATTCCGGAGCTTCAGTCCGGCAAGGCAGATATCGGCGCGGCTGGTATGACCGTTACCGAAGACAGACTGCAGAATGTAGATTTCTCTGATACCTATGCAACTGCTGTACAGTCCATCATCGTGACCAAGGACAGCGAGGTGACCGGTCCGGATGACCTGGCAGGAAAGAAGATCGGCGTTCAGCAGGGTACCACCGGTGATATCTACGCAACCGATGATTTCGGCGATGAGAATATTGACCGTTATCCGAAGGGCGTTGATGCCGTACAGGCTCTGGTTCAGGGCAAGGTAGACGCTGTCATCATTGACAACGAGCCGGCAAAGGTGTTTGTAGGCGACAATGACAGCCTGGTTCTTCTGGATGCTGCATACGCGGAGGAAGAGTACGCAATCGCAATCAAGAAGGGCAATACCGAGCTGTTGGATCAGGTCAACGCAGCTTTAGCAGAGTTAAAGGAATCCGGAAAGCTGGATGAGATCGTAGCAAAGTATATCAGCGCGGAATAATTCAAAATCAAAGGAAGATTCCGGCAGAATTTGCTGCCGTGGCAAGGGTGCCGAAAACAGCCATGCTGCGGCAGCATTTTTGTTACATTCACACGTTTCATGTGAACGGCAATGCATTTTTGCTTCACAGGAATTTCTCCGGAATCGCCTGTGAAATTCCTGTGAAACAAAAAACGGCTTAAGCCTGCTGCGGGAATCGGAGGGGCAGAAACGAGAAAAGCCAAAAAGGAACAAGAAAGGAAGAACCAGATGAGTCAAGCGATTTATAACAACTTTATCAAGGATGACCGCTGGAGGTACATTACCGACGGTCTGAAGGTGACACTGGAAGTGACCCTGTTTGCCGTTCTGATCGGTATTGCCATTGGATTTTTGATTGCGGTGATTCGTTCGACCCATGACAAGACCGGAAAGCTGACGATTTTGAATGCAGTCTGTAAGGTGTATCTGACTGTAATTCGCGGAACACCGGTGCTGGTGCAGCTGATGATCATCTACTTTGTAATTTTCGGTTCTGTGAACATCAGCAAAGTAATCGTTGCAGTGATCTCCTTCGGCATCAATTCCGGTGCGTATGTAGCGGAAATTTTCCGAAGCGGAATCATGTCCATTGATCAGGGACAGTTTGAGGCAGGGCGCAGCCTGGGCTTCAACTATGTGGAAACCATGTGGTATATTGTGATGCCGCAGGCGTTCAAGAATGTTCTTCCGGCCCTGGGCAATGAATTTATTTCTCTGCTGAAGGAAACTTCTGTAGGAAGCTATATCGCGCTGCAGGATCTGACTAAAGGCGGCGATATCATCCGAAGCAGGACCTACGATGCATTTACCCCGTTAATTGCGGTTGCGCTGATTTATCTGGCACTGGTTATGCTGTTCAGCTGGCTGGTTCAGATACTGGAGAGGAGGCTGCGTCAGAGTGAGCGTTAATCAGGATACCCCATTGATCCAGGTGAGAGGCCTGGGCAAACAGTTCGGTGATTTAAAGGTTCTGGAAGGAATCGATGTAGATATTTATAAGGGCGATGTGGTTTTTGTGGTAGGTCCTTCCGGCTCCGGTAAGAGTACCTTTCTGCGCTGCCTGAATCGTCTGGAGGAACCGTCTGCCGGCCATATTTATTTTGAGGGCACCGATATCACAGACCCAAAGGTGGATATTGACAAGCATCGCCAGAAGATGGGCATGGTGTTTCAACAGTTTAATCTGTTCCCGCATATGGACATTATGAAGAATCTGACGCTGGCGCCGATGAAGCTTCAGAAGAAGAGCCAGGCGGAGGCAGAAAAAGAGGCGATGGTTCTTTTGGAGCGGGTTGGTCTGGCTGATCGTGCACATGCCTATCCGAACCAGCTGTCCGGCGGACAGAAGCAGAGAATTGCCATTGTCCGTGCACTTGCCATGAAGCCGGATGTGATGCTGTTTGATGAGCCGACTTCCGCTCTGGATCCAGAGATGGTCGGAGAGGTACTGAATGTTATGGGAGAACTGGCGAGAGAGCATATGACGATGGTGGTAGTAACGCATGAGATGGGCTTTGCCAGAGAGGTTGCTACCCGCGTCATGTTTATGGACGGCGGAAATTTTGTGGAAGAGGCGCCGCCGGCAGAGTTCTTCGGAAATCCAAAAAATGAACGATTAAAAGCCTTTCTCAGCAAGGTGCTGTAGAGAATAAGCAGAGCAGGAGACCAGGGGTTTGAACACCGCTGGTTTTTTTGCGTTCGCCTGCAGGTGCTTAACGAGATACGACTTTGGCAGGAAAGTTCTGCGGTGCGGAGGAAAGATTCGCGTACAGAAAACGCTTGATTTCCTCACGGTGATGCTGAAAGAAGGAAAACAGAACTCCCTCAGTGAGACAGTCGTCGATAGCAAAATCCAGCGCCTCCTCTGTCCGACAGCCCTTTTTCAGGTAAAAGGAAAAGCGGTATAGAAGCCAGCCGAATGCGGCGGCGCAGCGGTTTGAGCGGGGTTGATTCATGTGGATGCATCCTCCCTTCTGAAAAGGTGATCAAATGTGGCGTTTCTTTATTTATAACACAGGCAGGACGAAAAAACAACCTTAAATATATATGGAAAACTGCGGCAGAAAAAAACGGAAAATCCTGTCACATTTTCGAAGACACTGCGTTTTATATTATAAGGAATGTTGTCGGAAGATACCGTTTTGCAGCAGAAGCCGGTTTGGAGAATGAGAATGAATCAGGAAATTATTGAGCGCTTGAGCGTGATCACGGAAGAAGAGAAAGAAATACTGGCCGGCAGGGCTGAAATTGATCCTTCCATCTATACAGAGGGCGCCCGCCTGATCGTGGACAGCAGAAAGATGCTGGATCCAGGGAAGCTGATTCAGATACGGCCGCACACGCGGTTTGTCCATTTTCCGAAGCACCGGCATAACTATGTGGAAGTGATCTATATGTGCCGGGGGAAAACCATCCACCGGATTGATGAAAAGGAAATTGTGCTGAATGAAGGCGAACTGCTTTTTCTGAATCAGAATGCAGAGCAGGAAATTCTTCCGGCCGGCGAGGAGGATCTGGCGATCAACTTTATTGTGCTTCCGGAATTTTTTGATGTGGCATTTAAGATGCTGGGAGAAGAAGAGAATCTGCTGCGTGATTTCCTGATCGGATGTCTGTGCAGTGACCAGCGTTATGATAACTATCTTCATTTTCATGTGGCCGGTGTTCTGCCGATTCAGAATCTGGTGGAAAACATGATCTGGACGATTTTAAACGATCAGCCCAATGACCGGATCCTGAATCAGACGACGATGGGACTTCTGTTCATGCAGCTGATTAATTATACGGACCGACTGGAAACCGCAGGTCGTTCTTTTGAAGAAAACCTTCTGCTTCAGGTGCTGCGGTTTATAGACGGCAATTACCGGGACGGGCAGCTCAAGCAGCTCTGCGAGGAATCCGGCTACAATGTTTACTGGCTTTCCAGGATGATCAAAAAGCTGACCGGACGGAATTACAAGGATCTGGTTCAGATCAAACGGCTGAATCAGGCGGCCTACCTCCTTCTGAACACGAAGGCGGCCGTATCGGACATCAGCGTGGCGGTAGGATATGACAATACCAGCTATTTTCACCGGATTTTCCGGGAGTATTACGGAGTTTCCCCAAAGGAATACCGAAAGTCGAACAAGATCGGATAAACTGCAAATAAGGACGCTTTTTTATTTAACTGGCGTTCTTATTTTTTTGTGGTTTTTCAGGTAGAATGAAGGCATCCGAAACAAGAAAAGGAAAAAACAAAACAAAAAAAGACGGAGGAAGTGGAGTCTGTAAAAGAAGAATTAAGCGATGACAAGCCGTGGCAGCCGATCGGCACCTCTGTTCCGAATCTGGAGGTAAAGAAGCTTCAGACAAACGGACGTTACCGTGTGGTATACCATGCTCATCCGACCAATACCATTGCTCTGACATTCGTGCTTCCGCTGGAGGACAAGATCTTTACCAGCGAGCTGATGAAGAAATATGATGTGGCAATCTGGGCGTATCACGGCAAGTTCTGCTCCGGCGAGGACTTTGATCTGACCTTTGGTCTGATGCATACGTGCAGACCATCACGCCCCAGAACTTCCGTGACCTGGCGGTGGATTTTAAGGTAACGCTGCC
>JBJELD010000081.1:0-13103 GCA_051878975.1 Candidatus Caccovicinus sp. | reverse complement strand
CCATCACGCCCCAGAACTTCCGTGACCTGGCGGTGGATTTTAAGGTAACGCTGCCTCCCGCATTTGCTGAGCCAGGTCTTTCTGCTGTGCTTTGGACAGGCCGTTTTTCCGAACCAGAAGTATGTGATAGCGGTAAAACGGCGGGGCAGCCGAAAAATACCGGACCGGCAGATTGAATTCCTTCCGGGACGCGGGGATAAAAGAGAAGCCGATTTCCCGTGCAGTCAGGTGGAGTGCGCCGGTCATGTTGTTGATTTCGCAGGTGATGTCTGCGGTCAGGTGATTGACCTGAAAAAAATGATCGGCGGCAGTCCGGATGGACATGCCTTTGGGAGCCAGAATGAAAGGCAGATCGGAAAAACGGGAGAGAACGCTTTCTGCATTCTGATCCGGAATCGCCTCCTTCTGAGAAAGCCAGCTTTCCGGAACCGCCAGTACGATTTCTTCCTGGTAAATCAGCTCTGCGCCGGGAAATTCATCGGGATGCTGAGCCGCTTTCGTCATATTCTTTTCCTGAGCAATCGCAAGGATATATTCCAGAAGTCTGGTATCCATAAAAGCCTCCTATAAAAAATATCAATATGAACATAAAATTAATCAATTAGACGATTGTTTTTGTACTAAGTATACTGATGTCAGAGGTAGAAAGCAAGAGATTTTGTCACAAAGAATGTACCTGGAGGGAGCAGATGAGTAAATTAGCAGAACTGGTAAAATATATTGAATTTCCGAAGATGATTGAGATGCGTCAGAAGTTTCCGAGGCCGCAGGTAGCGGATCTTCCGGAAGAGGTTCACAGACAGCTTGCGCAGTCCGGAATCGGAAAACGGATCCGGCCGGGCCAGCGGATCGCACTGACGGGAGGAAGCCGGGGAATCGCCAATATTGCCCAGATCATGAAAGAAACGGCGGCGTTTGTAAAAAGCTGCGGCGGCGAGCCGTTTATTATTCCGGCTATGGGAAGCCATGGAGGGGCGACGGCCGAAGGGCAGAAAGAGATCCTGGAGTCACTGGGCATAACGGAGGAATTCTGCGGCTGTCCGATCCGGGCAACGATGGATACAGTGCTGCTGGGATACACGGAACATTTTCGCCTTCCGGTGTATGAGGATCAGTACGCATATGAAGCTGACGGGGTGATCCTGATCAATCGGATCAAGCCTCATCCGTCCTTCAGCGGCCGGGTGGAAAGCGGCGTGTCCAAGATGGCCGTGATCGGAGTCGGCAAGCAGAGGGGAGCTGCGTTCTGGATCTGACGGAGGAGACGCACGGCAATGCCTGCGGAATGGGGCTGGCGGATATTGCACCGAGACGGTTTGCGGAGAAGATCGATTTTCTGAACACTTATCCAAACAATCTGACCTCCCGGGTATTCGGCTCCTGTAAAATGCCGATGATCGTGGATAACGACAGGACGGCCATTCAAACCGCCATCCACGGCTGTATGGGAATTGACTATCAAAAGCCGAAGCTGATCTGGATCAAAAACACGCTGGATATTGGTCGGATCGTTATTTCAGAGGCACTTTATGAAGAATGGAAGGAAAACCGGGAGAAGTATCCGAACGTGGAGCAGGCAGGAGACTGGTTCGAGATGGAGTTTGACGCAGAAGGAAATTTGAAGCGGCTTTTGACGCGGACGGTTTGCTGGAAAAAATGAAAGAAAATGAAAAATTTATTGCATAAAATAAGTCCATATTCAGAGAAAAGAAGGGAAAAGAATGGGAAGTGCCGTTTCAAAATTGCTGGAAGATGTGAAAATTCCGAAAATGTTCCGGGTCAGACAGATTTTTTCGGACAGCCGGATTGAGCCGGAACGGATTGTTATGTCTCAATCTGTATTTTGCTCTTAAATTGGAGCTTCTTTCAAAAGTTCTTTGTTTTACGTTGTACCCAATCGGTCATAGTGATCTTTTACGACCTTCCAGTCTTCGATTACCTTGTCCCACTTCCGATTCCTTGCCATATTTGCCCCTGGATGAAACACAGGAACAACTGGAATTTCGTTTTTTTCAAGGTTGTCCTTTAACACAAATAAGTACCGTTTATCCAACAGTTTTTCAAACGTCAGATTTCCGGCCGGTTTTTCGTCGCTTATACAGACCAGCTGCATTTCCTTGCAGAAAGCCAAATGTTCAAATGTTTTCATGCCTAATGCGACGATGATTTTAGGATGTATGATTCGTATCAGCCGCCCCATGTATCTGCGGGCACATATGGAGAACCACGCATCATTGGTGGATCCGGTGGAACGGTTTTTTCTGTAACAACATGCAAGATTTGTAAAATATAAAGGCAGCTCTCTGTTATGTAAATCGAAAGGATCTCCAAACACTTCCCTGAAGATGTCGCAGAGAGTCTGATCCGTATGAAATTTCTGTTTTTCCTCATTCTTGTCCTGCCAATCAGTGAACGGTATATCCTCATGATCGAATTTACCGTAATCCTGCCCGATTACCATAATATCGGCATCTAAATTGCCGTGCCAGAGGTTCCATCTGTTTACATAAATTTTTTGAAAATCCACATGGCCGTCCTCTGTAATTCCATGCTGATCGTTTTCAAGGCATTCGCCATTTTCACAATAGACCGGTGCTTTGATGTCTTTGCATATATGACAATTTTTCATTTCCATGATTAATTGCAGATATTCTTCTTGCTTGCTCATGGACAACCTCCATTCTGTGACTTCTACATACAGGCCATATTGGAGCTTCTTTCAACATTCGCAAATTTTTTCCAAACCTACAGCCTATGTTTTATGCGGACTTTCCTGTTAAAAGGAATTCGTTTCCTTTTTTACAGTATCATTGTAACATATTTCCTGTGCATTTTCAGCACACAAAACTTTCTATGGGGCTGTTATTGTAAGCAGAAGGGTGCTGTCCGTTTGCCAAACCTATAAAAAATATCGCAATTCAGCCCAAATGTAATGTTTTTTTTGACGGTGTGTATGATATACTAGCCGCAACAGGAAAAATCCGGCTGGAAACGTGTCAACTAAAGTACACTTTTGTTTACAGTCCGGATTTTTTTATTTTCCCCCACAAATCGGGTCAAATCTGCAATTTTCTGCTTTAATTCTGACAGTTTTATCAAAAAATCGAGCTGTTAATCCCCACCATTTCCTACGATCGGCAGTATCTACCAAAGTGTACTTTAGTTTCCAGTTTTACATCGAAAGGGGGAGACTGCATGGAAGCCGGAATGAATACAAAATTTTATGCCAGGCTGCTGGGCGGCTTTTCTCTCACATACGGCGGAGAAGAAATGCGGCTGGACACAAATATAAGAAGCAAATACATGCAGATCTTTCTTATGCTGATCAAAGCGGGTTCCAGGGGAAAAGAACGGGAAGAGCTTTTAAAGCTGGTTTACAAGGAAAACCAGGAGCATGACCGGCAGGGCAGCAATCTTCGCCAGCAGATCTATCTGTTGAGGCGGATCATTGAGCGTTCAAATCTTCCTCCGGGAAATTATGTGGTGAAAGAAAAATCCCGCTATTATTTTTCCCGGGATTATCAGGTGGAGACGGATACCGGACATCTGGACCAGCTTCTGACCTTGATTCGGAGCGGACCGGAGCGCGGAGAAAAAACAGGAACGTATCAAAAGCTCCTGACGGAATTCTGCCATTGTTATACCGGCGAATTTCTTCCGATGTTAAATGGAGAAGAATGGGTCACCGTGGAGAGTGCTTATTATCAGAAATGGTATTTTTCTTGTTTGAATCAGCTCTGCGGGATACTGAAAGAGCAGGGGCAGTATGAGGAAATGCTGGAGCTCTGTACTGCAGCCAGCCAAATGCATCCTTATGATGACTGGCAGGCGGTGCAGATTGACTGCCTGATGCAGATGCACCGGTATAAAGAAGCACAGAAAGTTTATGAAAAAGCTTCGGAGCAGTTCTATGAAGAGCTGGGAACCAGCACGATGGATCAGGTCATGGCCAGATATCGGAATACCGGCAGACAGACTGTGGGTTCTGCGAATACCATAGCGTTTTTCAAGGAAGCTTTGAAGGAACCGGGCGCGCAGCGAGGCGCATACCGGTGCAGCTTTCCCAGCTTTCTGGATATCTATCGCATTATTTGCCGGCAGGGAGAGCGTGTTCCGACCAAATGTCTTCTGATGTCGGTCACAATGGAAGAAGGTGGACGGAACATGAGTGAGGAACAGCTCACACAGAAAATGGAGCTAATCCGAAAAACCTTGTCAAGCGGAGTACGGAGCGGAGATATTTATACCCGCTACAGCAGAAACCAGTACCTGTTTCTTCTGGTTAACGCCAGACAACAGAATGGAAGTGCCATTGTCAGGCGTCTGCAGAAGCAATGGAAACTCAAAGGGGACGGACAGACAAATATACAATTCGCCGTGCAGGAAGCACAGGTTCCCGGCGTAAAGGGGGACGTAACATGAAGAAAAAAGAAACTTTCATCATCAACATTATCAGTCAGGAAAATTCCACCTGGCAGGGGCAGATCACCTGGCTGAATGAACGGGAGACCAAAAGCTTCCGGAGTATGCTGGAGCTGATTAAAATGATGAATAATGCGATTGAGACGGATCAGTCCGCCGGATAAAGGCATGGCTGTACCAGATATATGGAACAAATAAGGAAAGAGAGGAAGCAGTATGGAGGGTAGAGGAAGGTCACGCAGGCGGGATGACCATAAAATATGGAAGCAGCGCCTGAGTGCCATAATGGCAATTGTCCTGACTGCCATTATGGTTCTGAACATGCCGTTGTCTATCAACAGGCACGGCTTTCAGGTTTCCGATGCATTTGCATCCGGAAGCGATGCAGAGCGGGACAGCAAGGATTCTGTCTGGGCAACTGCAAGTAATGCCAAATATAAAAAGGGCACAGCGCAGGACGTCGATATTTATGTGATTGCCGAGGACAATGCAGTCGTCCCCGGAAATATGGCATCCATGACCCTGTATCTGAAAAATAACACAGATGAGGAAATTACGGACGGTGTCCTGACCTTTTCAAGCAGTCACATTGCCAGGGAAGACGGTTATTTTACTGATATCTCTGCAGAAGGCGAGACGGCTGTGCCGGATATTATCATTGGAGGAAGCACGGCTGGAGAAGTTCCCTCCGGTGCAGGCCTGACTGAGACAAAAGCAGAGGCAGATACGGATTTATCTGACGAAGCAGTTCTGGCAGAGGAAGAAGAGAAGGCGGATGCTCTTGAAGCTGAAGGTGATTCGGATGAGAAAGAGGAACAGCTTTATAAGCTGACCGATATCGATCTCCTTCCGGGTGAACTGTATGAGGTTCAGTTTGACTTCTATACCGAAGAGGATGAAAAGTCCACAAAGGCAAATGTGAAGTTCAGCTTCAATGGCGAAGGAACGGAAAGCGAAAAAACAGTTCGCGGCGAGGAAAAGTTCTATTACAGTATTGGGCTTCCTGTTGTAAATCTGGAACTGACAGACGGTATTCAGATTGAAACAGGTGTTCCAAACGAGATGAATATTTGGATGACTGAGCCGGACTGGGTAGATGAAAAACTGGAGGAAAAGCTGGAAGAACAGGAAAAACAGGCAGAAGAGGAGGAGGCAAAGTGGGCATCTGATTCTGATGCAGAAAAAGCAACCCCGTCGGATGCATCTCCTTCCAATGCAAAGCGGACAGCAGATGAGATTCAGATCGAAAAGTATTCCGAGGAAGCCATGACGATTTCGGAATCGAAGGTTTCTTATACTGTAGAAATTTTCGGGACAGAATTTGAGGAATTTCATCCGAAAAAAGCGGAAGAGGCGGATGATATCGGATGGATCAGCTGCATGTATGAGCTGGCAAGAGAGGTGGAACCGGGCTTTTACTACGGCAAGGTAACGGCTTCCGGAAAATGGAACCGCAAATCCTTTGTCAGCGAGCAGGGTTTTCTGTTTGAGGTAACCGGCGAGGGAGAACTGGGACATACCTATGAAGCAAAGCTGGACAACATCCAGGTAACGGTATTTGCGGATGAAGGCATCCTTCCAAGAAGCGCCGAACTCTGTGTGACCGAATTAAAGGAAGAGGATGCAGAGACCGCAGATCAGTTCCAGGAAGCAAAAGAAGCGCTGGATGCAGTAGGAACCCAGTACGACGGCATGATGGCGCTGGACATTAAGTTCCTGGATACAGAAGGCAATGAAATCGAGCCGGACGGAAATGTTCAGGTGACGATCGAGATGGACCAGGCGGCGCTGCCGGAGGATGCAGATCCGACAAGTTTTTCTGTTCATCATATGAAAGAATTGGAAGACGGCAGCATTGAAGTTGAATGTGTAACGGATAATTCAGTTCAAGAAACAAAAATCGTGGATGAATCAACAGAGAAAAACTTAATCAGTTTGTTAAATGCAGAAGAGGAAGATGAATTAGTTGTTGAAGCAGCAACAGAAGAAAACGAAATCCTGCAGATAAATGGAGATTCCGTGATAGTTGAATTTACGGTAGAAAGTTTTTCATCGTTTACGTTGACTTGGAAGGGCAGTAATGGAATTTCAATTGAATGTATTGATACCAATAAAAATTCGATTGGAAGTAATAGCTTGACAACGCAAAACATAACTGCAGCAACAGCGGTTAATAATATTGCACCTGAAATTAGTGGATATTCATTTGTGAAAGCGATATATGTTGCAAATTCGAACTATTCGATTGATACTGCTATTGAAGTAAAGCGCTTGAGGAGGGGCAGCGTGCAGTGGCAATATTCATCATTTGAAAGTGGTAGTAGTGACTGGAAGAGTGTAAGTTCTGGACAGATAAAGTTTGTATATTCTCTGGGAACTGCTTTATATGATCTTGACAATAAGGATATAACAAATACTTACGAGACTTTGGTGGCTGATGTTGCAAATAGTATTGAACAAGAGATTGAGATTAATGGAGATGATGGAACTTACAATCTTCCGATAACTGACTGGCAGAGATCTGCAAACCCGAAAAAATTCGTTAAGAATGGCACAGGTGCTATTTATCAAAATAATAGTATTACTTGGAATTGGAGTGATGTAGAAGGCATAGATTTAAATTTAACTGAGCCTTATGAGGTATGGGATGGTTCACGGTTAAAGGAAGAAAATGGTGCGTATGTTTTGACTCACCAATTTACGAATTATTTGGAAAGTAATAAAGTAACAGCTCAAAATGGTATTTTATATGATTCTGCTACATGGAAGCATATACATGGAGATGATACTTTTACAATGTATCGATTCCAGGGATCATTCACGTTGGCGGAGGGAATGACTCTGGATGATTATAGTTTTACGATCAAGCCCGTGACACCTGGAAACAACATTTACATCAATGATGATATTTATGTTTTTGTATATCCGGAGAATGCAGTACTGAATGATTCAAATTTTACAGACTATCTTGCATTCTGGACAGGAACGATTGCTGGGGACGCTCTAACTAATAAGAATCAAGACATCAAATTCCATGGTATATCGAGTACAAAAGCATATTGGGATACTGATAAAACTGGATATAAGCATCTTACTGATGGATGGTATCTGGGAGCAGTAGAAGATAATGCAGGCTCTATTATGGCTGGGACCAGCGGTGAGAACTTTATCATTGATGTATTTGCTGATGATTATGCTAGTGGTGGTGGAATGTATCGGTTGAAGGTTGAAGCAAAGCCGATTAAAAAGACTGCGGTTAAATTCAGAAAAGTAGATGAAAATAACGTAGCTCTTGGATTAAAAAATGCGAAGTTTCAGCTTGTGAATAATAAAACGGGTATGCGTTATCCAAACCTGGAATCGGATCAGAATGGATATGTGGAGGCAAAGTTTGTTCCGGGAACCTATACGCTTACCGAAACAGGCGCTCCGGCAGGATATGAAGAATCTGAAGAAACCTGGACAATAGAGGTAACTGACACAGGATTTGTGATTAAGGACAGTAAGGGTACTGAACTGGAGAAAGATAATGAGGGAATTTATTACATCACAAACAAAGTTCAAACAACGCAGCTTTTAGTAACAAAAAAATGGGAGCCGGACAACGTTGCATTCACAAAACCTGCTGTTACTATGGGAGTTTATTGGAGTGGAACTGATGTAAATGGAAATGTGGTAAGCAACCAAGCATATACCAGAAATGGTCAGCATGTTCAATTGGTATTAGATGGTATTGCAGATAATGCTATATCTGGGCTGCAGTATGAATCAGGTGCATGGAATGGAATTTTTACAAATCTTCCGCTGAGCTTGCAGGACAATGGAAAAATGTACAGCAATATTCAGTATGTAGTTCGGGAAATAGATTCGAACGAAACTGGGGTTCTTACGAATGGAGGAATAACACTTAACGGACAGCTTTTCCAAGTTACCTATGAAGATTCAGAAATGTCCAGTGATGGTAAAGTTCCTCCAAAGACAGCGGTAACGAATTGCCTGGCGGAGAAAACATTGACAATTTCAAAAATAGTTGATGGTAATATGGGATTTCTTGGACATGATGCGTTTAAGTTTAGTCTGACATTAATGAAAGGCTCTGAATCATATACGGGGGGTTTAGCTGCTTCAATGACGCCCGAAAAAGAAATGACACTGCCTTATGACACGGATAATAAGAAATATAAGTTTGAGTTGGAGCATGGCCAAACTATTACAATTAAAGTTCCGGCTGGTTATGACTATAAGGTAGTAGAAGATGATTATAGCGCAGAGGGTTATTCGACGTATATTTCTGTTGGAGGTACAACGGAACAGGAAAGTTTGTTAGTAACCGGAACATTAACGGAAGATGTAACCATTCAATATCGAAATTATAAGCAGGTCGACACTCCAACCGGCATCACCATTAACCGGAATCCATTCATGCTTATTCTGGCGCTTGCTGTGATCTGTTTCGGCGGTTTTATGGGAAGCAGCTGCATAAGAAAAAAGCGCAGCAGATTTGAATAAAGCAGGGAGTGTGGTCAATGGCAGCAAAAAACATGGACGACCTTGCAGAAGTATTCAAAGCAATGAAGTTCAGGAAGAAACTGTTTGGCGGAGTAGATGAGCGGGCTGTCTGGAAGCAGCTGGACAAGCTGCAGAAGGAATACCGTTCGGTTTATGAAATTCAGCAGGCCGGCTACGAAGCGCGCCTGAAGGAAAGGGACGAGGAAATTGCCTCTTTGAAGAAGCAGCTTTCTCAGGAACCTGCCCATGAATAAACGAAATAAAAATAAGGCTTGCGAAATGGTGACGCCGGAACAGGTCATCGTTTCCAGGCTCCGCCGCCTGGCGGACCGGGAAGAAATAATGTCCTTTTTCTCCAAGCTGATCTGGATGGTTATTCTTCTTGGCGGATTGTTTGGCTTTGCATTTGGAATTACGCCAATGAAAAACAATGACATGTCCCCGCGCCTCAGCTCCGGCGATTTAATGTTGTATTATCGTTTGGATCGGCAGTTCCGTTCCGATGATATCCTGGTATTTGAGAAAAACGGAAAACAGTATGTAGGCAGAGTGGTGGCAAAAGGCGGAGACAGCGTGGAGATTACCGAAGATTCTCATTTGAAAGTAAACGGCAGTACGGTCATTGAAAATGATATTTTTTATTCCACGCCAAGATACGATGAGAATGTAACGTACCCGGTTGATCTTGGAGAAAATCAGTACTTTATTCTCTGCGATTACCGGAACGGAGCGAAGGACAGCCGGTATTTCGGAGCAGTAAATTTAAGTGAAATCAAGGGCAAGGTCATTACTGTGATCCGGCGCTCCAGCCTGTAAGGAATAACAGGCAAACAACAAAGTGATATATTATCGCGGACAAGAGTTTACGATGATATCAATAAAAACAAAAATAAAAAGTGAAAGAGAGGAAGTAAGTTATGAGGAAAAACAAAATGGTCAAGAGACTGGCAGCAGCTGTTATGACAGCAGCAATGGTAATGTCGATGGGAGGTATGAGTGCGTTTGCAGCGGAGACAAATCCAGCAACTGAGGTTGAAGAGTCAGTAGCAGCGACAGATGAGAGTGATGCGGAAGGAGGAGCCGAAGCTGAAGATGGCAGTGGAGAAACAGGTGAAGGAACCGAATCAATGGCTCTTACGATTAAAGATAACAAAATTGAGTTGACTAAGGTTATTTCAAAAGATACCAATGCTCTTTTGCCAAATACAACATTTAGTTTTACAATTACACCTGTTGGTACAGAAAATGTGGCAATTGAGGGATATACAGATCCTGTTGTTTACGGTGGCGTTTCAGGTGGTGCATATTTTGCACAGGGTAAAGATACGATTACAGTTACTCCCGATACTCAGACTTTAACGACGGAGATTAGTTTAAATGCCAGTGTATTTACTGCAAAGCCAGGTGTGTTCCGGTATGAAATTGCTGAAAGCGCCGGCAATTATGATGGAATGACCTATGCGACAAATAAATATTATTTGGATCTTTATGTGGAAAATAACGTTAACGGTGAAGGAAAAAATATTTATGCTGCAGTAGCATATAACGTATCTTCAAATGGAATTATTAGTCAAACAAAATCAAATAGCGTAACGTTTACCAATGATTATGAAACCCATAAGTTAACTGTGACCAAGACAATTACTGGTAATCAGGCAAATATGAGTGAAACATTCAAGTTTAAGATTATAATTAATGGTACTGAGGGCGAGAAGTATGCGACGAATTACGTTATTGACCAAGCAAAGGATGAGTACCTTGTATTAGAGAGTGGGACAGTTTCTGCAGAATTTGAGTTAGGGCATGGTCAGTCAATTGAAGTGTATGGTTTATCTGAGAATGATACTTATACAGTAGTAGAAGTTGATGCTAATAAGGATGGATATACTACAACCTATTATAATGGGGAGATTAAACCGGACAATAAAAAAGTTGCAATTACTACAATTGCAGAAGGAACTACGGATAACGTAGTAAATGTTGTTAACGACAAGCAAGTTAATACCCCTACCGGTATCGTTATGAACATCGCACCATACCTCTTAATGGTAGCTGTTGCTGGTGTATTTGCTGTAATGTTCCTTCGCAGAAGAAGAGAAGAATATTAATCATCCGTACAGCTATTGACGGCTGACAAATCTTTTATGAATGACAAGCCGAGGATTCATTCGAGATGGATGATTGGATGAAATTCGTTTGACTGTAACGAATGAATGATGTAAGGAGGTGGACCAGAGTGGAGACAGCGGCTCGTATTGCAAGAATCGGCAATTGCATACTGAGTTTGATTGCAGCTGTGATGATTTTGCTGATGTTTCTGTACGGCGGCTACTCCCTCTGGGACAGCTACATGATCAATCAGGGCGCGTTCCTGGGGAGCGACTTGTTAAAGTACAAGCCGACCGTTTCTGCGGATGGCAGTCCCAATTATACTCTGGAGGAACTGATTGCGCTGAACCCGGATACCCGGGGCTGGATCACGATTGACGATACGCACATCGATTATCCGGTAGTACAGGGAAAGACGGATATGGATTACATCAATACGAATGTATTCGGCGAGTTTGAATTGTCCGGATCCATTTTTCAGTCCTGCCTGAACAGCCCGGATTTCACAGACCGCTATAATCTGCTTTACGGTCACCACATGGACAACGGCGGAATGTTCGGAGATGTGATGAAGTTTATTGAAGCTGATTATTTTGAAAAACGTCAGACAGGAACGCTGTTCCTTCTGAATAAAACCTATAACATTACTTTGTTTGCCTGTATTGAGGCAGACGCCTACGATCGTCTGATCTACAGCCCCGGTCCTGAATTTAAAACGCAGGAGCTGCTGGATTATCTGAAGGAATCTTCTACCCAGTACCGGGAGATTGGAGTGACTGCAGAGGATCAGATCATCGGATTGTCAACCTGTAAGGACGCGGCGACGAATGGCCGTGTGATCCTGTTCGGTCGATTAGAAGAGAATAAAGCACACGAAGGAGGTGCAATGAAATAAAATGTATCAGAAAATAATAAACCTGCTTTTTCATACGTTCGTTCCGGCTGTGCTTATGATTCTGATGCTTCCGATTACGGCATTCGCACAGGAAACGACGAATCCCGTGTCCCTGCCGGTGGAAATTCAGGTATCCGGAACCTCGATTCCTTCCGATGTAGAATACAAGCTGGTGATTGAGGGTCTGGACAATGCACCGATGCCGGAAGTCAAAGAAGTGGTGTTGAAAAACGGCGGAAGAGCGGTATTTGGGCCGATTACCTATACGGAACTGAAGGATTATCAGTATCGGATCTACCAGAAATCGGACAAAAAGGATAATTTCACTTATGACGAAAGCGTGTATCGGGTCACGGTTCAGGTTCTGAATGACGGAGCCGGAAATCTGAAAGCCAATGTGGTAGCTTCCAGGGAAAATTCCACGGAGAAATCCGGCACGATTACGTTTTCCAACAAATACACCAAGCCGTCCGGAGGCAACAATAGCAGCAGCGGCAGCGGAAGCGGCGGAGGAGGAGGCGGAAGTCCTACCGGCGGCGCAAAGAATGTGAACGGTTCATCTGGAACGGATTCCCCGCAGGTGGAACCGACCGAACCGGAGCCGACTGAGCCGGCAGAGCCGGAACCGCAGCTTCCATTGCCGTTCCTGCCGAAGACCGGAGACAGTTCTGTCACCTATGCAGTATTGATTGCAGTTATGGCAGTTTGTGTGGTAATGATTGCAGGAATTATCCGGAGACGGAAAAAAGACGAAAAACATGAAATGAATTCATAAAAAGAGTGCCTGTCAGAAACGACTGCGTTATGTGCAGCCGCAGCTGGCAGGTATTTTTTATCCATGAGATGTCATATGATCATGCAAGGTCAGAGATCCGTTTTCCATTTCTTTCATCAGACTGCAGATGGTTTTTTGGCAATCTGTTTTTTTAAAGGAAGAAAAGGCATGGAATCATGAAGATCAAACAGAACCGGCATTTCCGTGTTCATTTTGACTGTACAAGCGACTTTTTTGCAGGTATAATAAGAAAGGCAAAACAAGATGCAGAAAAATGACAAAGGAGAATATGTTAAGCAATTAAAAAATATAGACAAATGTGTTTATATGTGATATAGTGTGTTTATAGAGAAAGGAGAATATTTATGAACACATCAAATATCACAAATTATA
>JBJELD010000080.1:0-8608 GCA_051878975.1 Candidatus Caccovicinus sp. | reverse complement strand
AAAACTTTCAATATCTCGATATGGGTATATTTGTCCATATTTTGAGTGGCAGGTCAGGGGTTATGATTTATGAAGCGATCAGGAATCTGGTGCAGTATGGAATCCGCGCAGGACTGCTTAAGGAGGAAGACCGGATTTATGCGACCAACCAGATTCTGGATGTGTTAAAGATGGATGAATATGAGGAGCCGAAAACAGCCGCAGAATGTGACAATCTGGAAGTGATCTTAAAGGAACTGCTGGACTATGCCCATGAAACCGGCGTTCTTGCCGAGGACGGTGTTGTTTACCGGGATTTATTCGATACCCGTCTGATGAACTGTCTGATGCCGCGTCCAAGCGAGGTGATTCGAACATTCTGGAAGCATTATGAATCGTCACCGGAGGAGGCGACCGATTACTTTTATAAGCTGAGTCAGGATTCGGATTATATCCGCCGCTACCGGGTTTGCAAAGATCTGAAGTGGAAGACAGCAACCAAGTATGGGGATCTGGATATTACCGTCAATCTTTCCAAGCCGGAGAAGGATCCGAAGGCTATTGCGGCAGCCAAGCTGGCGAAGCAGAGCGGATACCCGAAGTGCCTTCTGTGTATGGAAAATGTGGGCTACGCAGGAAGAGTGAATCATCCGGCCCGCAACAACCACCGGGTCATTCCGATTACGATCAATGACTGCGGCTGGGGCTTTCAGTATTCTCCATATGTATATTACAATGAGCACTGCATCGTGTTTAACGGAAAGCACGTTCCGATGAAGATTGAAAAAGCAACCTTCATCAAGCTGTTTGACTTTGTGAAGCTGTTTCCGCATTATTTCCTGGGTTCCAACGCGGATCTGCCGATCGTGGGCGGATCGATCTTAAGCCATGACCATTTCCAGGGAGGCCACTACACCTTTGCCATGGCAAAAGCACCGATTGAGAGGCATTTCCGGATGCCGGGTTTTGAGGATGTAGAGGCCGGTATCGTATACTGGCCGATGTCTGTGCTGCGGTTGAGAGGAACGGACAGTGACCGGCTGATTGAGCTGGCGGATCAGGTGCTGCAGGCATGGCGGAGCTATACGGATGAGGAAGCCTTTATCTTTGCGCAGACCGACGGCGAACCGCATAATACGATCACCCCGATTGCCAGAAAAAACGGCGGTCAGTTCGAACTGGATCTGGTTCTCCGGAACAATATTACAACTGAAGAGTTCCCGCTGGGTGTTTATCATCCGCATCAGGAGCTGCATCACATTAAGAAGGAAAATATCGGCCTGATTGAGGTGATGGGTCTGGCCGTGCTGCCGGCACGTTTAAAGCAAGAACTGGCGGATCTGGGCGATGCCATTGTGAACGGCCGTGATATCCGTGCCGATGAGGAGCTGGCAAAGCATGCGGACTGGGTAGAAGAATTCAGACCGAAGTATGAGAAGATTACGGAGGACAATGTGACGGAGATCCTTCAGGAGGAAGTAGGGCTGGTATTCGCCCGGGTTCTGGAGGATGCAGGCGTGTACAAATGTGACGAAACGGGGCGGCAGGCCTTTGGCCGGTTCCTTCACAGCGTGGGATTTGAAGAATAAAAACTGGAAAAAAGATCAGGAAGTCCGGGAGAAAACAATCTCCCCGGGCTTCTTTTTTTCAATTGACACGAAAGCGATGCAGTTCGTATAATGAAGGTACAAGGGAAGATTCTTAATTTTATTAATAAGAAAAGGAGGGCTCTATGGAACATTTAATCGGAAAAGAGGTAGAGGATTTCAAGGTTCAGGCATACTGTCAGGGAAAGTTTGCCGAGGTGACAAAGGAGGATCTGCTGGATCATTGGTCCGTGCTGTTTTTTTATCCGGCTGATTTTACCTTTGTATGTCCGACCGAGCTGGGAGACCTGCAGGATCATTATGAGGAGTTCCGGGAGATCGGCTGCCAGATCTATTCGGTTTCCGAGGATACCCATTTTGTCCATAAGGCGTGGGCAGATGCCTCAGAGACCATCCGCAGGATTCAGTATCATATGCTGGGCGATCCGGCCGGAGTCCTGGCCAGACAGTTCGGCGTTCTAGTGGAAGAAGAGGGACAGGCGCTGCGAGGAACCTTTATTCTGAGCCCGGATGGAAAGGTAAAAGCCTATGAGATCCATGATATGGGAATCGGACGGAATGCGGAAGAACTGCTGCGGAAGGTTCAGGCAGCACAGTTTGTGGAGGAACATGGAGACCAGGTGTGTCCGGCCAGATGGAAGCCGGGTGAGGCAACACTGACACCCAGTCTGGATCTGGTAGGGCTGCTTTAGATGTGAGACAGGAGGAAAGCCGATGATTGATTTGTCAGAAATTTCAGGCGGGAGCGTACTTCTGGATGAGAAGACGAAGGAAACGTTAAAAGGAATTTTTGGAAAGCTGACGAAAGAGGCGGAGCTGAAGGCGGTGGTGGATTTAAAAGAAGAGAAATCCAGAGAGATGGCCTCGTTCCTGAAGGGGCTTGCGGCTCTGGATCCGCGCATCCGGCTTTCGCTTTACACTCCCGAGGAGGGAGAAGGGCTGGGAATGGATGTCCGGCATTTGCCGGCAACCGGATTCTTCCTGGACGGAGTGTATCAGCGGGCGGCTTTTCACGGGGTTCCGGGCGGAAAGGAAATTAATTCGTTTGTGATCGGAATTTACAATCTGGCCGGCCCGGGGCAGGAGATTTCCAGAGGAACGGTCAAAAAGATTGAAAAGCTGAGCCGACCGGTCAACGTCAAAATCTGTGTTTCGCTGGCCTGCCATCATTGTCCGGGCGTGGTCATCGCCTGTCAGCGGATCGCCATGCTGAATCCGCTGATCCATGCAGAGATGTATGATGCCAACCTTTATCCGGACCTGGTGGAAGCATATCATATTGAGCGGGTGCCTCTGGTGGTGCTGAACGATAAGGATGTGTTTGTAGGTCCCAGAAGCATAGCAGATCTCGTGCAGCTTTTAAAAGACGCAAATAAAAAATGATAAATAAATAACGAAAATTTTGTAAAATCTTTATAAGATATGTCAAGAATATCCATTATAATATGTAAAAATTACAAGAAAAAATAATTGGATGTTGAAAAAATATGGGCAGTATGCTATGCTGATTACAGGAGATCAAATAACATGCTGGGAGCAGAGAGCATAGCAAATACAACAGAAATGTTGTTTGGTGCTATGCTCTTTTTGATTCACCAGAACGGTTCCAAAGGAGGAAAACTAGACGAAAACGGAAGGAGCATGAGGAGAACGGACATGGACCAGAGCCGAAGATCATCCGGAAGGTCTGCAGGAAAGTAAAAATTCAGGTGATTGCCGGTGGGCTGATCACAGACAAGGAGGACATCATGGCGGCTCTGGACGCGGGAGCCATCGCCGTTTCTTCCACCAATCAGAGGGTGTGGCTGATGTAGATACCAGCTGTCAAAGGGGGTTTGGCAGTGCGTATAGAAACCATTTCATCTACTATTATTATCAAAGGAGGAGGTATTTTATGGCAAAGTACGTAATGGCGCTTGATGCGGGAACCACCAGCAATCGGTGTATCCTTTTCAACGAGAAGGGTGAGATGTGCAGCGTGGCGCAGAAGGAATTTACCCAGTATTTCCCGAAGCCGGGCTGGGTAGAACATGATGCGAATGAGATCTGGTCCACGCAGTTAGGTGTAGCCGTAGAAGCAATGCAGAAGATCGGGGCGACGGCAGAAGACATTGCAGCAATCGGCATCACCAATCAGCGTGAGACCACCATCGTATGGGACAAGGCGACAGGCGAGCCGGTTTATCATGCAATCGTATGGCAGTGCCGCCGTACATCAGAGTACTGCGATTCCCTGAAGGAAAAGGGGCTGGTGGATACCTTCCGTCAGAAGACCGGTCTGGTAATCGATGCGTATTTCTCCGGAACGAAGTTAAAATGGATCCTGGACAATGTAGAGGGGGTTCGGGAACGTGCAGAGAGAGGCGAGCTGCTGTTCGGTACGGTAGAGACCTGGCTGATCTGGAAGCTGACCAAGGGCAAGGTGCATGTAACCGACTATTCCAACGCATCCAGAACGCTGCTGTTCAACATTCAGAAGCTGGAATGGGACGACGACATTCTGGCAGAATTAAATATTCCGAAGTGCATGCTTCCGGAAGCAAAGCCCTCCAGCTGCGTGTACGGCGAGGCGGATCCGTCCTATTTCGGCGGACCGATCCCGATCGGCGGAGCGGCAGGAGATCAGCAGGCAGCATTGTTCGGACAGACCTGCTTCAATCCTGGCGAGGCGAAGAATACCTACGGAACCGGCTGTTTCATGCTGATGAATACCGGCGAGAAGCCGGTATTCTCCAAGAACGGCCTGGTTACCACCATCGCATGGGGACTGGACGGAAAGGTAAACTATGCGCTGGAGGGTTCCATTTTCGTGGCAGGTGCTGCGGTACAGTGGCTGCGTGACGAGATGAGACTGATTGATTCCTCACCGGATTCTGAGTACATGGCACAGAAGGTAAAGGACACCAACGGCTGTTATGTGGTTCCGGCATTTACCGGACTGGGTGCACCGCATTGGGATCAGTATGCAAGAGGAACCATTGTCGGCATTACCAGAGGTGTGAACAAATATCATATTATCCGTGCAACCCTGGAATCCCTGGCTTATCAGACGAATGATGTTTTACAGGCGATGAAGGCGGATTCCGGTATTGATCTGGCAGCGCTTAAGGTGGACGGCGGCGCAAGTGCCAACAACTTCCTGATGCAGACGCAGGCTGATATCATCGATGCTCCGGTACAGAGACCGAAATGTGTAGAAACCACCGCAATGGGCGCGGCTTATCTGGCAGGTCTGGCAGTGGGCTACTGGTCCAGCAAGGAAGACGTTATCAAGAACTGGGCAATCGACAGAGTCTTCACCCCGTCCATCAGCGAAGAGGAGCGTGCTGCAAAAGTAGGCGGATGGAACAAGGCCGTGAAGTATTCTTACGGATGGGCAAAAGAAAACTGACGGGAAACCGAGACCACAAAAGAATAGGGGGTAAGCGATATGTTGCCATATATTGCGGAATTTTTAGGAACTATGATGCTGATCCTGTTAGGTGACGGCGTAGTAGCAAATGTAACATTAAACAAATCCGGTATGAAGGGCGCAGGTTCCATTCAGATTACCCTGGCATGGGGTCTTGCCGTTATGGTTCCGGCTTTTATCTTCGGAGCAGCTTCCGGAGCACATTTCAACCCGGCGCTGACCATTGCTCTGGCAGTGGACGGAAGCCTGTCCTGGGGACTGGTTCCCGGATATATCATTGCGCAGTTTGCAGGGGCATTTGTAGGTGCATGTCTGGTTTATATCCTGTTTAAGGATCAGTTTGATGCAACGGATAATCCTGGCACCAAGCTGGGCGTTTTCTCCACCGGACCATCTGTTCCGAATATGCCGCTGAATATTTTGAGCGAAGCAATCGGCACATTCGTATTAGTATTTGCAATCAAGGGAATCGCACAGGTTGCGAACTGTGCTCCGGGCGTAGAGAAATTCCTGGTATTCGGAATCATCGTTTCTATCGGTATGTCCCTGGGCGGCCTGACCGGTTATGCAATCAACCCGGCCCGTGACCTCGGACCTCGTCTGGCACATACCGTTCTGCCGATCAAGGGCAAGGGAGATTCTAACTGGGGCTATGCACCGGTTGTCATTATCGGACCGATTGTCGGTGCAATTGCAGCCGTTTTGCTGTACGGCGCAATTCCGTGGTAAATATATCTGGAACATGAATAAGGTTTTCGGACCAGATAAGGATTGTCAGAACAACTGACTCAATTGAATAAAGCAGCATGAGAGCGGAGCCTGACAATTGCGTATCGAAAGATGCGTTTCTTTATCAGGCTCTTCTTTGTCAGAAGGAGAGGATTACCTTTATGTATGATGTAATCATTATCGGCGCCGGCGTGTCCGGCTCCGCATCAGCAAGAGAGCTGTCCCGTTATCAGGTGAAGGCCTGTGTGCTGGAGAAGGAGGAGGATGTGTGCTGCGGTACCTCCAAGGCGAACAGTGCGATCGTTCATGCAGGTTATGATGCAGCGAACGGTTCCCTGATGGCGAAGCTGAATGTAATGGGAAATAAGATGATGCCGCAGCTTGCAAAGGAACTGGATTTTGAATTTATCCAGAACGGTTCCCTGGTGGTGTGCACCGAGGAGGAGAACCGGCCGGGTCTGGAGGCACTGTATGAGCGCGGTGTCAAAAACGGCGTAGAAGGGCTTCGGATCGTGGATCGTGAGGAGCTGGTGGAGATGGAACCGAATATCTCCGATCAGGCTGTTGCGGCTTTATATGCGCCGACGGCAGGCATTGTCTGTCCGTTTGGCCTGAACATTGCACTGGCGGAAAATGCCTGCACCAACGGTGTGGAGTTTTTCTTCAACACCCGGGTAGAGGGAATTGAAAAAATCGAGGGCGGCTTCCGCATTCAGACAAATAACGGTGTGTATGAAACGAAGTGCGTAGTGAATGCAGCCGGCGTTTATGCGGACCAGATCCACAATATGGTGAGCGAAGAAAAGCTGACCATTACGCCGAGACGGGGGGATTACTGTCTGCTGGATCACACGGCAGGACAGCATGTTTCCAGAACCATTTTTGCACTTCCGGGCAAATACGGAAAAGGCATCCTGGTGGCGCCTACGGTTCACGGAAATCTGATCGTCGGGCCGACGGCCATCGATATTGAAGACAAGGAAGGCACCAATACCACCCGGCCGGGTTTGGATGAGGTGATGACCAAGTGCGCCAATACGGTAAAGAATGTGCCGCTGCGCCAGGTAATTACGTCCTTTGCAGGTCTCCGCGCCCATGAGGCCGGCCATGAATTTATCATTAAAGAGCTGGAAGAAGCACCGGGCTTTGTAGATTGTGCCGGCATCGAGTCGCCGGGACTGACCAGTTGTCCGGCAATCGGCTGCATGGTGGCAGATCTTGTAAAAGGAATTTTGGATTTAAAGGAAAATCCGGATTTTGTGGGAACCAGAAAAGGGATCTTAAAACCGGATACCCTGTCTATGGAGGAGCGCAATGCGCTGATTCAGGAGCAGCCGGCCTACGGAAATATCATCTGCCGGTGTGAGATGGTGACGGAGGGAGAGATTCTGGATGCTATCCATCGTCCGCTGGGAGCGAAATCCCTGGACGGTGTCAAGAGAAGGACCCGCGCCGGAATGGGGCGGTGCCAGGCCGGCTTCTGTTCCCCGCGTACCATGGAGATTCTGTCTCGTGAGCTTCATCTGGAGATGGGAGAGATCACCAAATGCGGAGGCGAATCCAGGATCATAGTGGGAACCAATAAGGACCGGATATAGAAAGGGGCGTCGGAAAGATGAAAGCATATGATATCGTAATCATTGGCGGCGGCCCTGCAGGGCTTGCAGCCGCAGTTTCCGCAAGAAAAAGCGGAGTGGACAGCATCCTGATTCTGGAGCGGGATAAGGAGCTGGGAGGAATTTTAAATCAGTGCATCCACAACGGCTTCGGTCTCCATACCTTCAAAGAGGAGCTGACCGGGCCGGAATATGCAGCCAGATTTATTGACCAGGTAAAGGAGCTGGGCATTGAATACAAGCTTCACACGATGGTAATGGATATCAGTCATGAAAAGGTGGTAACGGCCATGAACCGGGAGGAGGGCATGTTCCAGATTCAGGCCGGTGCAGTCATTCTGGCGATGGGATGCCGGGAACGTTCCAGAGGTGCTTTAAATATTCCGGGATATCGTCCGGCAGGCATTTATTCGGCAGGAACGGCGCAGCGTCTGGTGAACCGGGAAGGCTTTCTGCCGGGCCGTGAGGTTGTGATTCTGGGCTCCGGCGATATCGGACTGATCATGGCGCGCCGCATGACCTTTGAGGGCGCCAGGGTAAAGGTCGTGGCGGAGCTGATGCCGTATTCCGGCGGCCTGAAGCGAAACATTGTGCAGTGTCTGAATGACTATGACATTCCGCTGAAATTGAGCCATACTGTGGTGGAGATCCGCGGCAGGGAACGTCTGACGGGCGTTACCATTGCAGAAGTGGACAGCAAAGGAAAGCCGATTCCCGGTACGGAGGAGGACTATGACTGTGATACCCTGCTTTTGTCCGTGGGTCTGATTCCGGAGAATGAGCTTTCCAGAGGTGCCGGCGTGGAGATGAGTCCGATCACTTCCGGACCGGTTGTCAACGAGAGTCTGGAGACCAGCATCGAAGGTGTATTTGCCTGCGGAAACGTGCTTCATGTGCATGATCTGGTCGATTTCGTGTCTGAAGAAGCGGCGGCGGCCGGAAAGAATGCGGCGGCCTTTGTGAAGGGCGAGCGGGCAGAAGAAGCCGGGCGGGAGATTCTTATGAATCCCACCGGGGGCGTGCGTTATACCGTTCCCTCCCTCATTCATCCGGACCAGATGGAGGACAAGCTGACGGTAAGATTCCGGGTGGGCGCCGTTTATAAGAACTGTTATATCAGCGTATATTTCGATGAGGAACGGGTGCTTCATCGGAAACGGCCGGTGGTAGCTCCCGGTGAGATGGAGGAAATTAAGCTGGAAAAGGCAAAGCTTCTGGAGTATCCGGACTTAAAGACCATAACCGTAAAGATTGAGGAGGCATAA
>JBJELD010000079.1:0-40660 GCA_051878975.1 Candidatus Caccovicinus sp. | reverse complement strand
GTTATTTATGGGACAAAAGAAAATATGTATTTAAAAGGGGAAATTGAAAGGGCTGGGAATGAGTAAAACAGTATATGCGTATAATCAAAAAAGAATGTGATTAAATTTGCGCATAATCAAAGTTATATTGTTTATCCGAGAAATCTGATGGTAAAGGACGATATGGTAATGATGCTTTAAGAAAAAGACGACTGGAAATGGTCAGTCGATGTATTCTTGTTTTGATAAACGCATAAAACTCCTCCATTTACAGATACTAATTCCAGTAACGGACAGTACAGTAAATGGAGGAATTTTTATGAAAGCTACAGGAATCGTGAGAAGAATCGACGATTTGGGACGAATTGTAATACCGAAAGAGATCCGCAGGACGCTTCGCCTGCGGGAAGGAACTCCGCTGGAAATTTTTACAGACCGGGAAGGGGAAATTATTCTAAAAAAGTATTCACCTATGGTAGAGCTGACTGCATTTGCCGGGCAATATGCGGAGGCTATGGCGCAGTCCACCGGGCTTATGGTCTGCATTACGGACCGGGATCAGGTGATTGCGGTGGCGGGTGGACCGAAAAAGGATTTGCTGCAGAAAAACATCAGCCGTCAGCTGGAGCAGCTGATCAATGAGCGCCAGCAGGTGTGCGCAGGGAAGGATGACAAGAATTTTCTTCCGCTGGTCAATGAAGAGCTGGAAGGTGTTACGGCGCAGGTGGTAACGGCAATTCTCTGTGAGGGAGATGCGATCGGTTCGGTGGCGATCTTGAGCCGGGAGCCGAGAGCGCGTTTTGGAGATACAGAACTGAAACTGGCGGCCACTGCGGCGGGCTTTTTAGGACGGCAGATGGAAGGTTAAAACAGCAGAATATTCTGAAAATAAAGATATAATAAAAAACTTTTCGAAAATCTATTGACAAACACAGACAAATATGGTATATTTTAACCATAGAAAAACTCAATAAGACGTGAGGATAAATAAAGTCTTAGAACTCGATGATAAGAGTATAAAATATCTGAAAAAACTCAAGAACAGAGTATAAAAGGTTCGGAATAAACACAATGAAAAGTGTATAAAACAAAAACTTATCGATAAGAGTATAAAAAATCGAACTCAAATGGCTAGAGTATAAAAAGCCCAATCTCAAGGACAAGAGAGAAAAAAAGTCCAAAGAAAAAACTCAAAGGTAAGAGTATAAAAAACCTAAGAATTGGTCAGTGAGCGAGACCAAGTAAAAATAAAGGGAAGCTCAAAAAAGGGTACTGTATTTAAGAAATGAATGCAGTACCTTTTTTGTATGGGAATGACCGGGTATCAGTAAATGGCGGCCTCCGTAAGCCTTAGGGCCGCCTCTTCGTTTATTTTCCATGGACGGAAACGGTCCTTTGTGCTATAATGTACAAAATGGGCGTTTATTTGTGCCCTGGTGCGGAGTTGGCCAGCCTGATTCAGACCGGAAAATGCCTTCCAAGGTCTGAAGGGCTCAAAGGAGAAAAGTATGAAAGAAAAGATTCGGATCAAAGGCAGCTTAAAGATCTATCTGCAGTGGCCCTTGATTCTGTCGGTTCTGCTGGTGTTGGAGACTATGGTAATGAGTGCAGTCAGCGTAAAAGCGGGAGCCGTGATGAGCGCGTTTACGATTCTGTACATTGCGATTGCTGTGGGGATTTATTTTTATCAGAAAAAACACGTGCTGGCCGGACTGGTGGAATTTTCTTCTGAATATGCATGGATTCAGAGACAGCTTCTGGCAGAGATGATGCAGCCTTACGCCATCGCAGATGAACGGGGGCGGCTTTTGTGGGTGAATCAGGCTTTTGGAGCGCTTACGGGAGTAGAACGCCACAGTCGGAAAAGCCTGTTTGCCTTATTCCCGGAGCTGACAAGAGAGTTCCTGGAGAAAAAGGATGAGATCTTCCGTATTCACACGGAGTATGGAAACCGGAATTATCGAATGGATTTAAAATGGGTATCTTTAAAAGATGCCGTTTCCCTGGACAGCAGTCTGGGGGAGGATTTTTCCAAGGAGTATCTTCTTACTGTCTATCTTGCAGATGAGACGGAAATCCTGCATTATAAGCAGGAAATCAACAATCAGAAAATGGTTGCCGGACTGATCTACCTGGACAATTATGAGGAAGCCCTGGAGAGTGTGGAAGAAGTACGCCGTTCTCTTCTGATGGCTCTGATCGACCGGAAGATCAGCAAGTATATTACCGGAATGAACGGAATTGTGAAAAAACTGGAGAAGGACAAGTATTTCTTCACTATTAAGCAGCAGTATGTAGAGCGCATCAAGGAAGATCGGTTTGCGATCCTGGAAGATGTGAAGACGGTCAACATCGGAAATGAGATGGCGGTGACGCTGAGTATTGGTATGGGTATGAATGGCGAGACATATTGCCAGAATTACGATTATGCCCGTGTTTCCATTGACATGGCGCTGGGCCGCGGAGGTGACCAGGCTGTGGTGAAGGATGGCGAAAAAATTCAGTATTTCGGCGGAAAAGCGCAGCAGATGGAAAAAAATACCCGCGTGAAGGCCCGTGTAAAGGCACATGCTCTCCGTGAACTGATGGAGAGCAAGGACCGGATGCTGATCATGGGACATAAGATGCCGGATATTGATTCCTTTGGTGCAGCGCTGGGTATTTATCGGATTGCAACTGCTCTGAACAAGAAGGCCAATATCGTCATCAATGATGTGACCACATCGGTGCGGCCGATGATGGACCGATTTCTGGGGAATCCGGATTATCCGGAGGATCTGTTTTTAAGCGGTGCCAAGGCGGCTGAACTGGCCGATGCCAATACGATTCTGGTTGTGGTGGATGTGAATCGTCCGAGTATTACCGATGCACCGGCGCTGCTTAAGATGGTGAAGAGCATCGTGGTGCTGGATCATCACCGCCAGAGCAGTGAGATTATTGACAATGCAGTGCTTTCTTATGTAGAACCGTATGCGTCTTCGGCCTGTGAGATGGTAGCGGAGGTGCTTCAGTATATTGCGGACGGTATTCGCATGAAGCCGGCGGAGGCCGATGCTATGTATGCCGGTATCATGATTGACACGAATAATTTTACTAACCAGACCGGTGTCCGTACTTTTGAGGCGGCAGCGTTTTTGAGAAGGAGCGGTGCCGATGTGACCAGAGTGCGGAAGCTGTTCCGTGACAATATGGCGGAATATCAGGCGAAAGCGGAAGCTGTTCGCCGGGCTGAGGTTTATAAGGATGTATTTGCCATCAGCGTCTGCCCGGCAGAAGGGCTTGCCAGTCCGACGATCGTAGGCGCCCAGGCAGCAAATGATCTTTTGGAAATCAATGGAATCAAGGCCTCCGTTGTTCTGACGGAGTATAACCATGTGATCTATGCAAGTGCCCGTTCCATTGACGAGGTCAATGTTCAGGTGATGATGGAGCATCTGGGAGGCGGCGGTCATCGTGCTGTTGCCGGTGCGCAGCTGGAAGGCGTTACCGTTGACCAGGCGAAGGCCAGGGTAAAACAGGTAATAGATGAAATGCTTGAGAAGGGAGACATATCATAATGGATATTGTATTATTAGAGGATGTAAAGGCACTGGGAAAAAAAGGACAGGTGGTAAAGGTCAATGACGGCTATGCCAGAAACTTTATCCTGCCGAAGAAATTAGGTGTGGAGGCGACCTCCAAGAATTTGAATGACTTAAAGCTTCAGAAGGCAAATGCAGAAAAGCTGGCTGCTCAGCAGCTGGCGGAGGCGAAGGCCCTGGCGGAGAAGCTTTCTGAACTGTCTGTCACCGTTTCCATGAAAGCCGGCGAGGGTGGAAGAGCGTTTGGTTCGGTTTCCGGAAAGGAGATCAGCAAGGCGATTAGCGAGCAGCTGAAGATGGATATCGACAAGAAAAAATTGGTTCTTCCGGAGCCGATCAAGACCTTCGGAACCCATGAGGTGCCGATTAAGCTTCATAAGGATGTGACTGCAAAGCTGGCAGTAAAGGTAGTGGAGGCGTAGAAACGTATGGATGAAGCGCTGTTAAAACGGGTGCTTCCCCACAGTGTAGAGGCAGAGCAGTCAGTGATCGGTTCCATGCTCATGGACCGGGAGGCGATTATTGCGGCATCAGAGATTATTACGGCGGAGGATTTTTATCAGCATCAGTACGGCGTCATGTTTGAGTCCATGGTGGAGCTGTTTAATGAAGGAAAGCCGGTGGATCTGGTGACGCTTCAGAATCGTCTGAAGGAAAAGGATGTTCCGCCGGAGGTCAGCAGTCTGGATTTTGTCCGGGATATTATTACCACGGTGCCGACATCGGCCAATGTGAAGTCTTATGCAAATATTGTGCGGGAAAAGGCAGTGCTGCGCCGGCTGATCCGGGTAAACGAAGAGATTGCCAATACCTGCTATGTGGGAAAGGACAAGCTGGAGGACATTCTGGCCTACACGGAAAAAGCGATTTTTGATCTGCTGCAGAGCCGAACGTCCAGCGACTTTGTTCCCATCAGACAGGTGGCATTAAATGTACTGGAAAAGATTGAGATGGCCTCCAAGTCCGGAGGCACGGTGACCGGAATTCCGACAGGATTTATCGATCTGGACTACAAGACTTCCGGCATGCAGCCTTCCGATCTGGTGCTGATTGCAGCCCGCCCGTCTATGGGAAAAACGGCATTTGTCCTGAATCTGGTGGATTATGTGGCAGTGCGCAAGGGGCTGCCCTGTATGATATTCAGCCTGGAAATGTCCAAGGAGCAGCTGGTGAATCGTATGCTTTCCATGGAGGCCAATGTGGATTCCCAGAAGCTGCGCACAGGCGGACTGACGGATGCAGACTGGGATGCCGTAGTGGAGGGAATCGGCATTATCGGAAATTCCAAGCTGATCATTGACGATACGCCGGGCATTTCCATCACGGAACTGCGGAGCAAGTGCCGGAAGATGAAGCTGGAGTATGGTCTCAGCATGATTATTATCGATTATCTGCAGCTTATGACCGGATCCGGGAAGACGGGAGACAACCGTCAGCAGGAAATCTCCGAGATTTCCCGTTCGTTAAAGGCGCTGGCCCGTGAGATGAATGCTCCGGTGATTGCACTGTCTCAGCTGAGCCGTGCCTGTGAAACCAGGCAGGATCACCGGCCGATGCTTTCCGATCTTCGCGAGTCCGGGGCGATTGAGCAGGATGCGGATGTGGTGATGTTTCTTTATCGTGATGATTATTACAATAAGGACACGGATAAGCCCAATGTGGCGGAGGTCATCATTGCCAAGCAGAGAAATGGCCCCATCGGTACGGTGGAGCTTTTATGGCGGCCGGAATTTACCAAATTTGTGAATATGGCCAGAGAGCAGAAATAGACGAGAGGGAGCAAAAGAGATGCTTCCTCTTTTCCTGATAAAGAAAGTGTGGATAGAATGGAAACAAAGCGGATTGTAATAGAAGATGCGAAGCATCCGAAGGACGAAGAACTTCAGGGAGCGGCGCGGATTCTTCGGGAGGGCGGCCTGGTGGCTTTTCCCACGGAAACGGTTTATGGTCTTGGCGGAAATGCCCTGGATGGAGAAGCTTCTAAAAAGATTTATGCGGCCAAGGGAAGGCCGTCAGATAATCCCTTGATTGCTCATATTTCCTGTATGGAAGAATTGACGCCGCTGGTGCGCGAAATTCCGGAGGCCGGGAGGATCCTGGCGGAGAAATACTGGCCGGGGCCGCTGACCATGATTTTTCCGAAAAGCGAGATCGTGCCTTACAGCACAACAGGCGGGCTGGATACGGTAGCCATCCGGATGCCCAGCGACCCGGTGGCAAATCGTCTGATCCGGCTGGCTGCGGTCCCGGTAGCGGCGCCCAGCGCCAATACCTCCGGAAGGCCGAGTCCTACGACGGCGGATCATGTCTGGCAGGATATGAATGGAAAAATTGAAATGATCGTAGACGGCGGCCCGGTGGGTATCGGCGTAGAATCGACGATCGTGGATGTGACGGGGCCGGTCCCGACAATTTTAAGACCGGGTGCCATCACGCAGGAAATGCTGGATGAGCTGTTCGGTCATGTGGCGGTGGATCCGGCGATTTTGGGACCGATGAAGGACGGGGTTCATCCGAAAGCGCCGGGAATGAAATACAAGCATTACGCACCGAAAGGAGATCTGACGCTGATTGAGCTGAAGGATGAAACGATCCGCCAGCTGTATACACCGGGAAGTGTGCTGTACAGCCAGGTGTCTGCCCTGATGGCGGAAAGCGGAAAGAGCTGGAAGCTGGATCTGGAGAGCTTTTATATGGCCTGGGCGGTGAACCGGGAGGCCGTGAAGATGGAGCAGACCGGAGCAAGGGTAGGTGTGATCTGTACCGATGAGACGGTGGAGGAGTATACCGTTTCCGTAAAACGAAGCATCGGAAAGAGGTCCAGCGCGGATTCTGTGGCCCATAATCTGTATGCAGTTCTGCGGGATTTTGACGATCTGGGTGTAGATTACATTTATTCGGAGAGCTTTGCGGAGGATCATCTGGGTCATGCGATCATGAATCGGCTGAATAAAGCGGCCGGCTATCATATTTTAAAAATATAGTGAAGGAAGAAAGCGGGGGAAAATCATGTCACAGAAGAGAGAAGATTACATCACCTGGGATGAATATTTTATGGGCGTGGCGGAGCTGTCGGCGAAGCGTTCCAAAGATCCAAGTACGCAGGTGGGCGCCTGTATTGTCAGCCCGGACAACAAGATTCTGTCGATGGGCTACAATGGATTTCCGAAAGGATGCTCAGATGACGAGTTCCCGTGGGGGAAAGAGCATGAGGAGGATGACCCGTATAATGCCAAATATTTTTACTCTACGCACAGTGAACTGAATGCAATTTTAAATTACCGGGGCGGCAGTCTGGAAGGAAGCAAGCTGTATGTGACGCTGTTTCCCTGCAATGAATGTGCCAAGGCGATCATTCAGGCGGGAATCAAGACGCTGATTTACGGAAGTGACAAATATGCGGATACGCCTGCGGTCCGGGCCTCCAAACGGATGTTGAATGCGGCCGGCGTTCGGTATTATCAGTATGAGCCGACGGGCCGGACGATTCCGATTCAGGTATAGGAAGAAATACGATGAGATATTTGCTTGCGGCAGTCAATGCCAAATACATTCATTCCAATCTGGGTGTTTACAGCCTGAAGGCATACGCAGATTCGGTTTTTCAGGAAGACGATGAAAAGCCGGAGATTCAGATCGGAGAGTATACGATCAACCATTCTCAGGAAACGATTCTGGCAGATCTTTACCGGAAAAAGCCCGATGTGGTGGGATTTTCCTGCTACATCTGGAATATAGAATATGTAAGAAGTCTGCTTCAGGACCTTCCTAAGATTCTTCTTCAGGTACGAATCTGGCTGGGAGGTCCTGAGGTTTCTTATCATGCTGCGGAAATTCTTGCGGAATTTCCGCAGGTGAGCCTTGTGATGTGCGGAGAAGGGGAGAGAACCTTCTCGGAGCTGGTGCGGATTTATGAGCAGGGAGACGGACAGAAAGCAGATATAGAAGAGCGTCTGGAGGAACTGGAGGGAATCTGGTACCGCAGAGAAAACAGCGGCGGTATCTTTGGAGGCAGACCGGCTCCTCTGCTGGATTTAAGCCGGATTCCGTTTCCCTACAGCGGGCTGGAGAATTTTGAACATCGAATCCTTTATTATGAGAGCAGCCGCGGCTGCCCGTTTTCCTGCAGCTATTGTCTTTCCTCGATTGATAAGACGGTCCGTTTCCGGGATCTGGAGCTGGTAAAAAGAGAGCTGCAGTTTTTTCTGGACCGGAGGGTGGAGCAGGTCAAGTTCGTGGACCGGACGTTCAACTGTAACAAGAGGCATGCCATGGCGGTCTGGAGCTATCTGCTGGAGCATGATAATGGTGTGACTAATTTTCATTTTGAGATTTCGGCAGATCTTCTGGATGAGGAGGAGCTGGCGCTTTTTCGAAAAATGCGGCCTGGTTTGATTCAGCTGGAAATCGGCGTACAGACGGTAAATCCCCGCACGATTGAAGCGATCCGCCGGAAGATGGATCTGGACAAGGTGCGGCTGCGGACTGCCCAGGTCCGGGAGGGAAGGAACATTCATCAGCATCTGGATCTGATTGCCGGTCTTCCCTATGAGGATCTGGATAGCTTTCGCTTTTCTTTTGATGAGGTGTATCGGATGCGTCCGGATCAGCTGCAGCTGGGATTTTTGAAAGTACTGAAAGGGTCACGGATGGAAAAGCAGCAGGCGGAATTTCAGATCGCCTGTACCGGCCGCCCTCCTTATGAGGTGCTGTCGACCAGGTGGCTTGGCTATTCCGATGTACTTCGCCTGAAGCAGGTTGAGGAGATGGTAGAGGTTCATTATAACAGTGGTCAGTTTGGAATGACAATGGAGGGACTGGAGCGGCTGTTTGTCCGTCCGGTAGAGATATTCGAGGCGCTGGCAGACTGGTATGAGGAGAACGGGCTGACGGAGCTGGGGCAGCGCCGTCAGGCCAGGTATGAAATTTTGTTTCAGTTTGTTCAGAGCCGGTTTCCATGGAAAATGGAGGAATTCCGGGATCGGCTGATCATGGATTTTTATCTGCGGGAGAATGCGAAGACCCGTCCGGTTTTTGCGCGGGATTTAAGCGGGTACCGGGAGGCCGTGCGCCGGTTTTACCGGCAGGAGGACCGGGAGCGACGGTATCTGAAAGGATACGAAGGCTTTGATTCGCGGCAATTGGCAAAGATGACACATCTGGAAATTTTCGGAGATGGAAGTGCTGTGCTGTTTGACTATCGAAACCGGGAGGCACTGTCTCATAATGCATCGATCTTTGCGGTCTGCCTGGAAGAAGGGGGCCGCAAGGCAGAGACCGGAGTGTGTCCAGGAGAGGAGCGGGAATGGTAAATTCATATATTGCGGTGGATTTGGAGACTACTGGTCTGGACCCGAAGAAGGAGAAGATCACGGAGATCGGAGCCATTCGGGTGCGGGACGGAAAGGCAGAAGCGGAATTTCACACGCTGATCAACCCGAGAAGGCCGTTAAGTCCGCGGATCGTGGAGCTGACCGGCATTACGGATGAGATGGTGGCTGACAGCCCGGATATTGAGGCAGTTATTGAAGCTTTTCTGGATTTTTGTCAGGATCTTCCCCTGCTGGGGCACCGTATTCTGTTTGATTACAGCTTTTTAAAAAGGGCGGCAGCCAATCATGGAAAGCAGTGGGAAAAATGGGAGCGGGATGGGGTGGATACGTTGACGCTGTGCCGTGCTTTTATGCCGGCTGAGGAAAAGAAAACGCTCCCCAGCGCCTGCAGGTTTTACGGAGTGGATACCGGGACCAGCCATCGGGCGCTGTCGGATGCTTATGCAGCGCATTTTCTGTATCAGGCACTTTTGGAACGCTGCCAAGAAGAGCATCCGGAGCGGTTTGAGGCGAAGCAGCTGATTTACAAGGTAAAACGGGAGCAGCCGGCCTCAAAAAGGCAAAAAGAACGCTTGCAGGAATTACTAAAATATCATAAAATAGAAGCACCTGTGCAAATTGACTATTTGACCAGGAATGAAGCATCCAGGATGACGGATGAAATTTTGTCAAAATATGGAAGAGGTGAGAAATCATGATGAATTTACGTGATAAAAATACAAAGAAAATTATTTCGGCTATAATTGTGATTATTCTGGTGGCTGCGATGGTAATACCGATGGTTGCTGTTTATCTGATTCGTTGATGTATTTTGAGGAGAGTTTATGAAAAAACGAGTTTTCGATATGATAACCGTTGGCTTGACAGCGGCTCTGAGTCTGGGAATTGCGGTGACGGCATTTGCCGGCGCGCGGCTTCCGGAGGGGCTGACTGTGGGCGATATCCGTCTTTCCGGTTTGACTCTTGAGGAAGCCAGACAGGAAATCTTAAATACGGTGGAATCCATGGCAGGTCAGAAGGTTACGCTGAAAATTCAGGGAGAGACTGTCGGCACGACTGCCGGGGAACTGGGATTTTTCTGGAGTAATGAGGCGCAGCTGGAAGAAGCGGCAGAACGCTATGAAAACAGCAGTCTGGTGGGGCGCTATCTGATGACAGAGGACCTTGCCCGGGAGCCGGAAGCGATTCCGCTGGAAACTTCCGTGAAGGAAGAGCTGGTGGAGGCGTTTGTAACGGAACACTGCGAAGGCCTGGGAGAAGCTCCGCAGGATGCCTTTCTGGTGCGGGAGGACGGCGAATTCCGGATTACACCGGAAGTGATCGGAACCGAGATCGATCTGGAGGCGACTACGAATGCGCTGAATGAGGCACTGAAAGGGGATCTGCAGCAGGAGGTTTTGGTGACAGCGGTCATCAAGGACAGCCATCCGAAGATTACGGCAGAAGATCTGAAAACGATTCAGGATGTGCTGGGTACCTTTTCAACCGATTTTTCCAGCAGCGGCGCAGCACGCTCCACCAATCTGACGGTGGGGGCCGAAAAGCTGAACGGCCATGTGCTGATGCCGGGGGAGACGCTGTCCGGATATGAATATCTTCATCCGTTTACCGAGGAAAACGGGTATAAAACCGCTGCCGCTTATGAGAACGGGCAGGTAGTAGACAGTGTCGGCGGCGGGGTGTGCCAGATTGCCACGACTCTTTATAATGCGGCTCTTTTTGCAGAGCTGGAAATTACCCAGAGGCAGAATCATTCGATGGTGGTAGGTTATGTGAAGCCGTCGCAGGATGCGGCGATTGCAGGAACCTACAAGGACATCAAGATCACCAATAATCAGGACACTCCGATCTATGTGGAGGGGTATACGAAAGGGAAGACCCTGACCTTTACAATTTACGGGAAGGAGACCCGCCCGGCGAACCGGGAGCTTCGGTTTGAATCGGAGACTTTAAGTGTGACAGATCCTGGTGCGCCGACGGAGGTGCTGAATTCTTCCCTGGCTCCAGGAACGAGAAAGCAGGTGCAGTCTGCACATAAAGGTTTGAAGTCCCAGCTGTGGAAGATCGTCCTGGTAGACGGGAAGGAAACGGAGCGGACGCTTCTGTCCACGGATACTTACCGGGCATCTCCTGCCGTTGTTCAGGTAGGACCGGCGGTGCCGGCATCGGTCCCGCAGCCGGAAGCGGAGCAGCCTGCTGTTGAGGAACTGCCGGGGCAGGCGGCACCGTTAACAGAGGCAGCGTCGGAGCAATCCGCCGGTATGCCGCCGGAAGAGAGCGACGCTTTGCCTGGTGTTCCGGAAGGCAGTGCGGCAGCGGATCCGACACCGGAGACTGCCGCGCCTGCTGCAGAAGCAGTGCCGGTGCAGCCGCCGGAAGGACCGGGAGCCGGATCTGATCCGGAAGGACCGGGAGCGTGACAGAAAGTTTGGAGAGAGGAAAGATGATGAGAGTGCCGGAACGGGAATGTACCGGAAAAGTGGAACCTGGAGAGGACCTGGTAGTAGCCGGCTGCATCGGGCAAATTGGAACAAGAGTGCTGGCCAGTGCGCTGAAGGAGCAGCTGTCCGGCTGGTTTTCCGTAAGCTGGCTGGAAGATGCGGCTGCCTGCTGTGATGCTGATGTGACAGGATACAAGGAAAAATGGATGAAGCTGGGCGCCACTGAGATGGAGCCGGCGGGAGAAGGCGGGATCCTGACTGCCATCTGGAATTTGTCCGGTGCATACCGGGCAGGCTTGCGTTTTCAGCTGAGAAAAATTCCGGTGCATCAGAAAACGATTGAAATCTGTGAGCGGTGCGGTGTCAATCCCTACCGGCTTTGGTGCGGAAACTGTGTGGTTCTGGCGGCGGAGAACGGCGGCCGGATCGTGGAGGCCTGCAGAGAACTGGGGATCGAGGCAGCAGTGATCGGCTGCGTAAAGGAAGGGATTGCCAGAGAAATCCATCATGGTGATGAAGTCGGATATCTGGAGCGTCCCAGGGAAGACGAGCTTCTGCGGATTCTGGGAGCCGAAGAGCTGGAAAGACAGCAGGTCTCCCCGGCATGGCAGGCAGAGGCTTATCAAGATTTAGAGTAACAGTCGGATGAGATATCCGGGAATGGAGGATCGGTTATGAGAGAAAAAATTTTGGCAGTGATTGAAAAGAACAGCCGGATTGATATTAAGGACCTGGCAGTTCTGCTGGGGGAAAGTGAAGTGGCCGTTGCCAACGAGATTGCCGAGATGGAGAAAGAGCATATCATCTGCGGCTATCACACCCTGATCAACTGGGATAATACCAGCGATGAAAAGGTGGTTGCCCTGATTGAAGTCAAGGTGACGCCTCAGCGCGGAATGGGTTTTGACAAGATTGCAGAGAGGATCTATCAGTACAGTGAGGTGGAAGCGGTCTACCTGATGTCAGGGGCCTATGACTTTACGGTATTTATTGAAGGGAAGACGATGCGTCAGGTGGCTCAGTTTGTTTCGGAAAAGCTTTCTCCGATGGAATCGGTGCTCAGCACGGCGACCCATTTTGTATTGAAGAAATATAAGGACCATGGAACGATCATTGCGGACCCGGTTCAGGATGAAAGGATGTTGATTACACCGTGAGAAACCCAGTATCTGATAAAATCGTGACGATTCCGCCCTCCGGAATCCGCAAATTCTTTGACATTGTCAATGAGATGAAGGATGCGATTTCTCTGGGCGTGGGCGAGCCGGATTTTGATACGCCGTGGCATGTCCGGGAGGAGGGCATCTATTCCCTGGAGAAGGGACGGACTTTCTATACTTCCAATGCAGGTCTGAGGGAGCTGAAGGTGGAGATCTGCAGCTATCTGGAACGCCGGATGGGAGTCCGCTATAATCCGGACCATGAGGTGATGGTGACGGTAGGGGGCAGTGAGGCGATCGATATTGCCCTGCGTGCTATGCTGAACCCGGGAGATGAAGTTCTGATTCCGCAGCCCAGCTATGTTTCCTACGTTCCCTGCACGATTCTGGCCGATGGAAATCCGGTGATCATTGAGCTGGAGGAAAAGGATCAGTTTAAGCTGACGAAGGAAAAGCTGCTGGAAAAGATCACACCGAAGACTAAGGTGCTGATTCTTCCGTTTCCGAATAATCCTACCGGAGCTATCATGGAGAAGCATGAGCTGGAGGAGATTGCGAAGATCGTGGAAGAAAAGGATCTGTTTGTGATTTCGGATGAAATCTATTCGGAGCTGACCTATAAGCAGAAGCACGCTACGATTGCCGCCTTTCCGGGCATGAAGGAGCGCACTGTGCTGATCAACGGTTTTTCCAAGGCTTATGCCATGACCGGCTGGCGTCTGGGCTATGCCTGCGCACCGGAAAACATTCTGTCCCAAATGCTGAAGATTCACCAGTTTGCCATCATGTGCGCGCCGACGACCAGTCAGTATGCGGCCATCTCAGCCATACGAAACGGCGATGCTGATGTGGAGATGATGCGGGAATCCTACAATCAGAGGCGACGTTACCTGATGCACGCTTTCCGGGAGATGGGACTGGAATGTTTTGAACCATTTGGTGCATTCTATACCTTTCCGAGCATTAAGCGTTTCGGCATGACTTCTGATGAATTTGCGACCCGGCTTCTGATGGAGGAAAAGGTGGCAGTTGTTCCAGGCACAGCCTTCGGAGACTGTGGGGAGGGTTATCTGCGGATTTCCTATGCTTATTCACTGAAGAGCCTGAAGGAGGCACTGGGGAGGATGGAGCGTTTTATCCGAAAGCTGGACGGAAATGCCTGAAAAGCGGTAAAGAAAGAAGGAAAAAGACAGCATGAACGTTGTGCTTTATGAACCGGAGATGCCGGCGAATACCGGCAATATCGGAAGAACCTGTGTGGCGACCGGTACCAGGCTTCATCTGATTGAGCCTCTCGGCTTTAAAATTAATGAAAAATCCTTAAAACGGGCCGGACTGGATTACTGGGATAAGCTGGATGTGACCGTTTACTGTGATTTCCAGGATTTTCTGGAGCGGAATCCTGGAGCGAAGATCTATATGGCGACCACAAAGGCGCAGCATGTGTATACGGATGTAGAGTACGAACCGGACTGCTATCTGATGTTCGGACCGGAATCCAGGGGAATTCCGGAGGAGATTCTGGTGCAGCATCCGGATACCAGTGTCCGTATTCCCATGTGGGGCGATATCCGCTCACTGAATCTGTCCAATTCAGTGGCCATTCTCCTCTATGAGGCACTGCGGCAGAATGGATTTGAAAAAATGACAATGAAGGGAGAACTTCACCGTCTTCATTGGTAGATGAATAAAAAATCTGTCTGTTACCTATACTAGAACATAACAGTTCAGCACTGTTACAATAGGTACAGGCAGGTTTTTTTATGGGATTATTTGAATATCTGGGTGTCCGGTGCCGTCCGGAAATCGACTATTTCAGCACCGGTTCGGAATTTCAGCCGCAGATGCTGGCCGGAAAGCTCTGGGAGCTCATCCGGGAAGAACTGAAGAACGGGAAAAAAGGAGTGGTATTTTTATGCATTGGGACAGACCGTTCGACCGGGGACAGCCTGGGTCCGCTGATCGGTCATAAGCTTTTGGAACGCAGAAAAGCCGGGACAGCCGGGCAGGCAGCCGTATATGGCACGCTGGAACGTCCGGTCCATGCCATGAATCTGAATCAGTATCGGGTCTTTCTCGAAAAAAATTTTTCGGACTGCGTCCTGGTGGCGGTGGACGCTTCCGTGGGAAGCCCGGAGCATATCGGATACGTGACGATCGGGAAAGGTGCGCTGAAGCCCGGCCTTGGCGTGAGCAAGGAACTGCATGAGATCGGAGATATTTTTATTACCGGCATTGTGGGCGGCTGCAGGAGCTTTGATCCGGTGATGCTGCAGAGCGTCCGGCTGTCCGTGGTGATGCGGATGGCAGACTGCATTTGTGACAGCATCTGCCTTGTCGAAAACTTATGGGATTTCTCATCGGTGATTTGACATTTTTTTCAGCCAGAATATGCTATGCTTGTCCGGATAACAGAATGCGGCCGGTTTTTTGCATCGGCAGACCGGTCCGTTTAAGGAAAGCAGGGTGAAGGATATGGGTGAATTATATGAGCCGTATCCCAAGCTGCCGAAAAATATCCGGCAGATTGGAGATCGGGATGATATTGTCCGGGTGTATGTAGAAGATTATGTGAATACGTATTTAAAACGGCTGCTTCCGCGGGGCGGGCAGGATCTGCGGATCGGCCTTCTCCTGGGAAACACGGAGGAGCACGGAGGGATCCCTTATGTTTTTCTGGATGGAGCAGTAGAGATGGACGGCGTGACAGAAGAAGGGGAAAAAGTGGTATTTACGGAGGAGGCATGGAAAAAAGCGTATCAGATGGTGGAGGAAATGTTTCCAAGACGGACGGTTCAGGGCTGGTTTCTGTGCGGAGTGCCGGGATGCCAGCTCAGTCCCTTAAACTACTGGAAGCAGCATAGTCAGTATTTTGCCGGGAAAAACAAGCTGATGTATCTCAACAGCGGTCTGGAAGGAGAGGAGGCTCTTTACATAACTTCCAGCGACGGATTTTACAAGCTGAGAGGCCACTGTATTTATTATGAAAGAAATCAGATGATGCAGGACTATATGGTTTTGTCCAAGGATACTCATCGGGTGGAAAACGGAGGCAGTGATCCGGTAATCCGGGATTTCCGCAGGAAAATGGAGCAGAAAAAGGAAACGGCCAGGGAACAGAGCCATGCGGCCGGTTTTTTAAAAGGAATGTGCGGCTGTCTGGCGCTGCTGGCACTGGCCGGCGGCGTGGCTGCCTTTAACAGTGCGGAAAAAATGAAAGAGATGGAGGCGGTTATGGCCTCTGTGCTTCCGGATGCGGATGCGGTCTCATTCGCCGGGAAGGAAAGCCTTTTTTCACAGACGCCCGGTTCGGGGGAAGATACACCGGAATTCGGAACTCCGATTTCGGACGAGGGTCCGCGGTCCGGTGAGGGGGACAAGCAGGCAGGCGTGATCGTAGAAGAAGCGTCCGGAAACGTGTTCCCGACTGCGGCGGCAGCAGATGCAGGTTTGACGGAAAACACTACCACGAACCGAGAAGATACCGCAGAGAGCGGCAGTCCGGCGGGCAGCAGTTCGGCCGACGCCGGCAGCGGTTCGGTGGGCAGCAGTGCGTCGGACGGAGACAGTACAGGCGCCGAAGGAGCCGCGGACTCAGCAGCTTCCGGCCTGACTTTTTCTTCAGGAAATGTGCAGTCTGCGTCCGGACAGAATGTCTATGTGGTGCAGGAGGGAGAGACGCTTTACGGGATCTGTTTTAAGCTGTATCAGAATCTGAGCAGGGTAAAGGAAATCTGTGAGCTGAACGGACTGGAGGATGTGAATAAACTGGAAGCGGGAAGGAAGCTGATCATCCCGTAAAAAGATAATGCGTTTCTTCGGAAAATGTTGTATACTAAGGATAAATTCTGCGCTGGAAAAAGCGGAATGCAGGAGTTAGGAGAATACAATGGATGACATGAATTCTTTGAATCGGGAAATGAAAAAGCAGAAGCTGCGCAGGCAGATCGTCCCGAATCCGGAGGAGGAGCGTCCGGTGGTGGCGGGTTATGCGCAGGAGGACGAGGAGGAAGTGATCCGGAAGGCCCATCATAAGGTTCTGCGGCACCGGTTGATTCTGTTTTTTATTTTGATTCTGATAGCAGCGGCCATCTGCGGCGGCACACTGTACTGGAAAAGGTACCATCAGTATACGGAATACAGCATAACCTGGGAGGAGTCGCTTTTGTCGGGAGACAGTGAAAGCACGACGGAAGGCAGCTTTACCGGATATGTGGATTTCGGGAGCAATCTGGTGAAATATACAAAAGACGGCGCATCTTACATTGATGCGAAAGGAAAAACCATCTGGGTGCAGACCTATGAGATGAAATCTCCGATCGCGGTGGTAAACGGGGATTATGTGGCGATCGCTGACCAGCAGGGGAACAGTATTTATATTTGTGATAAAAATGGCTGCCAGGGGATGGCGACCACGCTGCTGCCCATTCTGCGTGTGAGTGTTTCTTCGAAGGGGCTGGTGGCTGCAATTTTAGAGGATACGAGGGCGAACTACATTACCATGTTCCGGAAAGATGGTGTGCAGCTGGACATTACCATTAAGGCGCGGCTGTCAGGCGACGGTTATCCGCTGGATCTGAGTCTCTCATCCGATGGCACGGAGCTGATCTGTTCCTACATTTATATGAACAGCGGAATGATGGACAGCAAGGTCGTATTTTATAACTTTTCAGAGATCGGGAAAAATGCTTCCCCGAAGCGGATCGTGGGGGGATTTGATGAGCCGTTTTTGGGAAGTGTAGTTCCACGAGTACGTTTTCTCTCGGATACGGAGAGCTTTGCCTGCTCGGACAAGGGACTGAGCTTTTTCAGCACCCGGAATCTGACTTCACCGGAGCTGGTGACGCAGGTCGCGATCGAAGGAGAGATCTGCAGCTTATTTTACAATGAAGAGTATATCGGTGTGATTGCGATGAACGGAGAGGGAGAGAAGCCTTACCGGATGGAGATCTATAAGCCCAACGGGACGCTGGCACTGAAGCAGGAATTCAGCTTTCCGTATCAGCAGGCTTCCTTCAGCCAGGATCAGATCCTTCTCTGGAATGACAACAGCCTGCAGATCTATAATCTGTCCGGAACGCTGAAGTTTGAGGGAACCTTTGATTTCAATATTTCCAAGGTAACGGCAGGGAGATTGCCGAATCGTTATGTAATTACCGGCCCGCAAAGCATGCGGGAATTGATTTTGCAGAGGTAGAGGGGCGGGATTATGGTCCCGGCTCGTTACTAAAATAAATCGAACAGGGGAAAAGGAGTAAAGAACATGGAGAAAAAATGCATTGGAATTGACATCGGAGGAACGACAGTAAAGCTGGGACTTTTTGAGACTTCCGGTACGCTGTTGGAAAAATGGGAGGTTCCTACCAGAAAGGAAGCAGGAGGGAAGCAGATTCTTCCGGATGTAGCGGCCTCCATTTCTGATAAACTGCAGAAACGCGGGATTGCATGGGAAGATGTAGAGGGTGCCGGCATGGGTGTTCCGGGACCGGTGATGCCGGACGGATATGTGGAGGTCTGTGTGAATCTGGGCTGGAAGAATATGAATCCGCAGGAAGAGCTGAGCTATCTGCTGCACGGAATTTTGGTGCGCAGCGGAAATGATGCGAATGTAGCGGCCCTTGGCGAGATGTGGCAGGGCGGCGGCAAGGGTTATCGTGATCTCGTAATGGTAACGTTGGGAACCGGTGTAGGCGGCGGAGTGATTCTGGATGAAAGGATCATTGCCGGAAAGCACGGTCTGGGCGGTGAAATCGGCCATATCCATGTCCGTGATGAGGAAACTGAGCACTGCAACTGCGGTGGAGTCGGCTGTCTGGAGCAGATTGCATCTGCAACCGGAATTGCAAGGGAGGCCAGAAGAAAGATGGCTGCCTGTGATACTCCCTCCGCCATGCGCAGATACGGGGATTCCATCTCTGCAAAGGGGGTGCTGGACTGTGCGAAGGCAGGAGATGCGCTGGCTATTGAGGTGATGGAGATTGTAGGGCGCTATCTGGGAATGGCATTAGCACAGATTTCGCTGACGGTTGATCCGGAAGCCTTTGTAATCGGAGGCGGTGTATCCAGAGCCGGTCAGTATTTGATCGATGTGGTTCAGAAATATTATGATCAGTACTCGACCATTTCCAGCAACAAGGCGATTCTGACCCTTGCCAAGCTGGGCAATGACGCCGGCATCTACGGCGCGGCGCGGCTGGTGCTGGGATAAAAGAAAAGGAGTTTCACACCGGAAAATATCCGGTGCGGAAACTCCTTTTTCATGTATGCAGGCTTTGTTTCTATTTCGGCGCCCAGGCTCCCGTTTCATCAACATAATAGCCGTCCGGAGTGACTGTGTTGGTAAGCATCTTTCCGTCGTCGCCGACATAGTAGTTGCCGACCCACTGGTTGGTGGCCATGTAGCCGTCGGATTTAAAGAAATACCAGGTGTTGTCGATCAGGGCCCACTGATTCGTCGGAATCATGCCGGTGGTGTACTGATACCAGCTGCCGGTATCATCCTGGAGCCATTGTCCAACGCGTCCGGTATCCTCCTCTGCATGGGCCTGGATAAAGGCCAGCTTCTCCTCATCTACTTCCAGGACCGAAGAATCCACCCACTGACTGCTTTCTGTATTTTTATAGCGTCCGTTCGCCCGCACCTGGAAGGTATAGGTTCCGGTTCGGGTGATCTTGGTAGAAAAGTTGTATACGGTATTTTCTGTCTTCGGAGCGGTGGCAGCACCGATGGCTTTGCCGTCCCTGCGGATGCGCACGGAATAGCTGCCTGCACCCTCCACCGGCGCCCAGCTGGCAATACCGGCATCGTTCCAGGCAAGGCCGGTGGGTTCATCGACTTCTCCTTCGCCCAGATCTTTCAGGCGGACGGCCAGCGTCATGGTCGAGTTGCTGTTGCTTCTCGCTGCCTCTACAAAGGCTGCGCCTTCTCCCTCCAGCTCGAAATATTTTTCTTTAATGCTGGAGAAATAATATTCGTCCTCGGCGTCCAAAATAATGACTGCATAGGGATAGGAGGAGTTCTCCGTTCCTTCCGGAAACAGTTCAACCTGCCGCACCTCGTAGCCGTCGCTGCCGCATTCTACATCCACCTCGGACCAGTTTTCACTTTCTGTATTTAAACTGAAGGAAAGTGATACCGTGCTGATTTTCTCTCTCGCAAATGCTGCGGACGGCGCCAGAGAAGCAAGCAGGCCAGCTGCAGCCAGTACAGCAATATAAGAATTTCTTTTACGCGAATAGTTTCTCAACTCTGGATTCCTTCTTTCTTTGTATATGAAACAGATTTCAATCTTTGTCTCCCTAAGTATACCATGATTTTGGATGCTTTGAAATAAATTTTCTGAGACAGATTCTTACAATATATTTAACGTTGCAGTTCGCAGATTCCTGTGAACTGCAACAATGGAATTACAGGTTTGTAGAGCGGGGAAGACTGAAAATAAATTCACTTCCCACGCCTTCTGTGCTGACCACATCAATATTTTCTCCGTGGGCCTGTATGATTTCCTTTACAATGCTCAGTCCCAGGCCGGTGCCTTTTTTATCTTTCCCTCTTGAAAGGTCGGTCTTGTAGAAACGCTCCCAGATTTTCTTCAAGCTGTCCTTCGGGATTCCGATTCCCGTATCCTTCACGGATACGAAGATTTTTTCGTATTTTGGAAATGCCTGAATATAAATGGTGGAATCGTTGTGGCTGAACTTGATGGCATTGTCGATCAGGTTGTAAAGCACCTGCTGGATTTTTCCAAGGTCGGCGTAGACCATCTGAATGTTGTCGGCAAAGGTCAGATCAAAGGAAAGATTCTTTTTGCTGCAGGTGACTTCAAAGGAAGCGGCGGTATCCTTGATCACGCGGTTGATGTCGAAGTTGGTGCGGGACAGAAAGCCCTTGCTGTCCAGGGAATTCAGGGTCAGCATACCCTGAGTCAGTTTGTTTAAACGTTCTGTCTCGGAAATGACGCGGGTCAGATACTTTTCCTGCATTTCCGGAGGAATGGTGCCGTCCAGGATCGCCTCCAGATAACCCTTGATGGAGGTCAGGGGCGAGCGGAAGTCATGGGACACGTTTGCAATAAAGGTTCTCTGATATTCTTCCATCTGATTCAGCTTGTCCGACATATAATTTAAGGTTTCGGCCAGATAGCCCATCTCATCCCGGGAAGAAATCTCGATCCGGTAATCCAGATTTCCCGCTGCGTACTCGTTTGCACCGGCGGTAATTTTCTTTAATGGGAAGTAGACGGTCTGGGTAAAAATCAGCAGGATGATCAGCGAGATGACGAAAATGATCCCGCTGGTGATGTACAGGACATTCAGGATACCGTCCCGGGAGGCCTGAATCTGGCTTAACGGCATATGAACCAGAACATAGCCGTAAGTGGTGTAGTTGGCGGTGATGGGGGCGGAGACACTCAGCACATCATAGGGAAAAGCACCGTAAAAATTGCCGATTCCATAGTTCCGGTTTCCGATGGCGGTGGGGTCAAAATCCACGGAAAGCCCCAGGCGCGCGCCGCCTTCGCTGTCTGCTGCCACCACGCCGTCCCGGTCTACCACCCAGATCTGAGACTCGAGGGAGGGCGAGATGATGGAAAGCTGATTGGCGACCGTTTTGAGATCCGCCCGTTTGCCGCTGTATACCTGGCTGCAGTCGGCGGCCAGCCGGTTTGCCTCATCATAAAGCAGGTCTGCCTTCGCCTGGACCAGATGCTCGTAAGTCATTTTGGAGGAGAAGGTGCTGATGATCAGAAAACCCAGAAGGCCGAACACCAGGTATCCAAGGATAAACTTGTAGTAGAGGGAGCGGTTCATCGCTTGACCTCAAATTTATAGCCGATGCCCCAGACCGTAGACAGTGCCCAGCATTTGTGGTCCTTGATCTTTTCGCGGAGGCGTTTGATATGAACGTCCACGGTCCTGGTGTCGCCGATGTATTCATATCCCCAGATGTGGTCCAAAAGCTGCTCTCTGGTAAAAACCTGATTCGGTGAAGAGGCCAGGAAATATAAAAGCTCCAGCTCCTTGGGCGGCATTTCGATGGAGTGGCCCATGTAGATCACGGAATAGTTGGTCAGGTTTACAATCAGATCCGGATATTCCACGTATTCGCCCTGCTGGTCCGTGGAAGGCGAAGCGATGGCAGGAGCTGTCTGATAACGCCGGAGCACCGCTTTGACCCGGGCCACCAGCTCCTTGGAGTCAAATGGCTTGATCATATAGTCGTCGGCTCCCAGCTCCAGTCCCAGAACCTTGTCGAAAATTTCACCTTTTGCCGAGAGCATGATAATGGGGACCTGGGAGGTCATGCGAAGCTCCCGGCAGACCTGGTAGCCATCCATGCCGGGAAGCATCAGGTCGAGAAGCACCAGATTTGGCCGGAAGGAAGGAAAGACGCGCAGCGCCTCCTCTCCATCGCCGACAATCCGGGTATCATAGCATTCCTTTATCAGATAAAGGGAAATTAATTCTGCAATATTGGCATCGTCGTCCACGATCAGGATTCTTTGTTTTTCTGCCAATGTGAATTCCTCCTTTTACTTAAATGTCACGATGGTAACACCGCTGTCGCCTTCTCCGAATTCGCCGAGACGGAATTCTTTAACGTATTTGAGCCGTTTCAGGTATTTGTGGATTCCGGTTTTCAGCGCTCCGGTTCCGCGGCCGTGTACGACACGAACGGAGGGAAGGTGGGACAGATAGGCATCGTCCAGATATTTGTCCAGAACGGCGCAGGCTTCGTCCACCGTCATGCCGATGAGGTTGATCTCCGGAGAAACGGTGGCAGACTTGGACATCTGAATTCGGCTCTTTCCGCTGCCGGAACCCTTTTTTGCTCCCGTGGCGCCGGAGAGCGTTGGTCCGGTAATGTCCTGCTCATGGAGCAGTTCGATATCCTTGATGTTGACCAGGGAACGCAGAATGCCCATCTGTACGTACAAATCGCCCCTGGCGTTCGGCAGCGTGCTGACGGTTCCCTTTAAGCCCATGCTTAAAACCTTCACGCCGTCGCCGAGCTTTAACTTTTTCGGGGATACCGGCTGCTGCGGTCCCTTTTGCTTGATTGCCAGCTTTTCGTCGGTCTCCTTTAATTTATCCCGCAGCTTCGTGCGCTCAGCCTCCAGCTGGCGGTTTAAGCCGGAATCGGCAGACAGCTTGTTGATCTGTTTGATGGTCTGGTCGGCGGTTTCCTTGGCTTCCCGCAGGATGCGCTGGGCTTCCTCGGTGGCGTTCCGGATCAGCTTGTCTTTGCGTTCGTCCAGACGCTCCTCCTTCTGAGTCAGGCGGGCTTTTAACTGGGTGATCTCTTCCTTGTAGGACTGGATCTCTGCCTGCTCCTTCTCAATGGTAACGCGGCTTTCCTCCAGATGGGCCAGCAGGTCCTCGAATGCCTCGTCCTCGGATTCCAGATGAGTTCTGGCATCTTCAATAATGAAATCCGGGAGTCCCAGCTTTTTGGAAATGGCAAAGGCGTTGCTCTTTCCGGGGATACCGATGAGCAGCCGGTAGGTAGGCTGCAGAGTTTCCACGTTGAATTCGCAGCAGGCATTTTCCACTCCCGGGGTGGAGAGGGCGAAAACCTTCAGCTCGCTGTAGTGGGTGGTGGCCATGGTGCGGCATTTCATATTGTGAAGGAAGCTCAAAATAGCGATGGCAAGCGCCGCGCCCTCGGTGGGGTCAGTTCCGGCGCCCAGCTCGTCAAACAGGCACAGTGAGCGGCTGTCCGCCTGACCGAGGATCCGCACGATATTGGTCATGTGGGCAGAAAAGGTACTTAAACTCTGCTCGATGCTCTGTTCATCACCGATGTCGGCAAACACCTCATCAAATACGGACAGTTCCGATCCCTCGAAAGCCGGGATGTGAAGGCCGGCCTGCCCCATCAGTGTAAACAGGCCGACGGTTTTTAAAGATACTGTTTTGCCGCCGGTGTTGGGTCCGGTGACGATCAGAAGGTCGAAATCCTTTCCCAGCGTCAGGGTGATGGGAACCACCTTCTGTGGGTCCAGAAGCGGGTGGCGTCCGTCCTTGATAAAAATCTGGCCTTTGTCGTTGAATTTCGGCTGACTGCCCTTATAGTGGCGTGCAAGACCGGCCTTGGCGAAAATAAAGTCCAGCTCGCCCAGAAGCTCCTGGTTGGTCTGGATTTCTTCAAGATAAGGAATCAGCTGATTGCTCAGGGAGGCCAAAACCGCCTCGATTTCCTTCTGCTCGGCAATCTCCAGCTCCCGCATTTCGTTGTTGAGCCGGATGACTGCCATTGGCTCGATAAACAGTGTGGAACCGGTAGAGGACTGGTCGTGGACCATACCGGGAACCTGATTTTTGTACTCGGATTTGACCGGAAGGCAGTAGCGTCCGTCACGCATGGTGATAACTGCATCCTGAAGGTAAGAACGGTTGGAATTCAGGATGGAATTCAGCTGGGTGTGCAGCTTGTCGGCAGCCTGCTTCATGGCCCGGCGGACCTTGTGAAGTCCGGGGCTGGCTTCGTCGCTGATCTCTTCCTCGGAAAGGATGCAGCGCTTGATCTCGGTATTGACCGGAGTCAGCGGTTCCAGGCCGCTGAAAAAGCCCTCCAGGGAATCATCCGGCAGCTCGCTGTCCTCGTGGCGGCCATAGGCTTTGGCCCTTGCAGCAACGGTCAGGATGGAGCTTACCGCCAGAATTTCCGAGATACTGAGAGAACTTCCGATCTCCAGGCGCTTTAAGGAGCCGGTTACGTCCTTGCAGCCGGAGAAGGAAATGCTTCCCTTCATCCGGATGCGGTTTACAGCGTCGGCGGTTTCCTGCTGGTTTTTCTGCACCTTGGCCAGATCGGAGGAGGGCAGAAGCGCTTCGCACCGCTGCTTTCCGAGTGGGGAGGTGGCATAATCGGCCAGCTGGCCGATGATTTTATCATATTCTAACGTGTGTAATACTTTTTGATTCATATTGTTTTCCTCATAGTCTGTATAATCAGGAACTGCCTTCTTAGTATATCATAAACCTTTGTTCGGGGAAAGACCGGCGATATCTTTTTCTTGCATAAAAAGGAAAAGAACCGTATAATGGGGATAGGTCATTTTGAAGGAGGTGTTCGAATTGCCGGATAAGGACAGCCCGGGAAATGAACCGGAGAAGAGGGCTTTTATTAACGAAAAAATCGTCCGGCCGAAGATGACAGGGCGGCAGATCGCAAAACGAATTCTGCTGCTGGGACTTGGCGCCGTTTTCTTTGGTCTTCTGGCAGCGGTGACCTTCGCTGTTTCGGAGCCTCTTGCAGAGAGGTATCTGGGGGCAGAAGAAACCGGGGAAGCCTCCTCCATATCGATTCCCAAAGATGAACTGGAGACCACGGCTGCCGCAGAGCCGTCGGAAGAAGAAACCGAGACGGGAACGGAGCCGATTGAGGAAATGGTCCGGAACGAGGTGGAAAAATACGAATTTTCCATGGAAGATCTGACCACCATGTACGCCAGCCTGAATGCGCTGGTTCAGAAGACGGACAGGGGGATTGTGACGGTTCACTCGGTCAGGACCCAGGTGGACTGGTTTAATAATCCGGTAGAGACCGCTGGTCTCTATGCGGGAGCGATTATTGCGGCGACGCAGGAAGAATATCTGATTCTTACCTCCGGCGGAGCGGTACAGGACGCGGACTCGCTGGAGATCACGCTGCCCGGCGGCAGCCAGGTGATCGGAACGCTGAAAGCGCAGGATCAGACCTCCGGCATGGCGGTGATCAGCGTGGCAGCCGATCAGCTGAATGAAGAGATGGAAAATCAGATTCAGGTGCTGGAGCTGGGGAATTCTTATGCGGTCAAGCAGGGAGATCTGATTTTTCTTTGCGGAAGTCCGGCCGGGGTGGTGCATTCCACCAAGATCGGCAGAATTTCCTATGTAGCCAAAAATGTGCCGGTGATGGACGGCGTCAGCCGTCTGTTTTACACGGATGCAGGAGGAAGCGCACCGCTGGGGACCTTTCTGTTTGACGCGAAAGGACAGCTCATCGGCTGGGCAACGGATGAATATCAGGCCGAGGACAGCCAGATCACGGTGATGCGGTCTTTGTCTGATTATAAAGCGGTGCTGGAAAAGCTGTCAAACGGAATGCAGGCTCCTTATCTTGGCATTCAGGGCCAGGAAGTGCCGGAGTCCAAGCAGACGGAAGGCATGCCGTCCGGTATTTATGTGAGCCGTGCGGAAGCCGACAGTCCGGCGTATGAGGCAGGGATTCAGAGCGGAGACATCATTACCCGGATCGGGGACAGCAAAATTTCGGGCATGAAGGATTTCCAGAACAGCCTGGACCGGCTGACGGCGGGAAGCATTGTTACGGTAGAGATTCAGCGCTACGGAAGAGAGGCGTTTGCATCAATTGAATATGAAGTAACCATCGGAGCCAGGTGATTTCCTGGCTTCGTTGCTGGGGGGCCGTGATAGAATGAATCAAGGAAAAGAAAAGAGGATGAAAGATGAGATATATTGATACGCTTAAGGAAGGAATGCATACGTCCGATATTTATCTTTGCAAGAGCAAGCAGATTGCGTTGACGAAGAACGGGAAGGAATACGGAAATCTGGTTCTGCAGGATAAGACCGGAATGATCGATGGAAAAATCTGGGATTTAAATTCTCCCGGAGTGGGGAGCTTTGAGACACTGGATTATGTACAGATTGAGGCAGATGTGACGCTGTTTCAGGGGTCCCATCAGCTGAATATCAAGCGGATCCGCCGGGCGGCCGAGGGAGAGTATGTGGAGGCCGATTATCTGCCGGTCTCCAAAAAAGATATCGGGAAAATGTATGAGGAGCTGATAGGGTATGTGAAATCCATCCGGAATCCGTATTTGTCGCAGCTGGCGCTGAGCTTTTTCGGCGATGCTGCATTTGCCAGGGCATTCCGGTTCCATTCCGCAGCGAAAAGTGTTCATCATGGCTTTGTCGGCGGACTTCTGGAGCATACCTTGAGCGTGACGAAGCTGTGTGATTATTACGCGTCCTATTATCCGGCGCTGAACCGGGATCTGCTGATCACGGCGGCCATGTTCCATGATATCGGAAAAACCAGGGAGCTTTCCACCTTCCCGGAGAATGATTATACGGATGACGGGCAGCTTCTGGGCCATATTATTATCGGTACGGAAATGATCAGCGAACGGATGAAGACGATTCCCGGATTCCCCCCGAAGCTGGCCTCAGAGCTGAAGCACTGTATCCTGGCGCATCACGGGGAGCTGGAGTACGGCTCACCAAAGAAACCGGCGCTACTGGAGGCGCTGGCGTTAAACTTTGCGGACAACACGGATGCCAAGCTGGAAACGATGATTGAGGCGCTGCAGGCCGGCGGAGACAATACGGGCTGGCTGGGCTTCAACCGTTTGCTGGAGACCAACATCCGCAGAACCGGTGAGTAAAGGAGGAGCTATGTTATTTATCGGAGGAATTAGCCAGGGCTCGAAGGCGCTGTCTTTTCCTGGCTCGCTGATGTGTAAATTCTGCGGCAGCATGTCGCGCTGTCAGATTGTGATGACGTTTTACTGTTTCAGCTTCTTTTTTATTCCGCTGTTCAAATGGAACCGGCGGTATTATGTGACCATGTCCTGCTGTCAGGCGGTGTATGAGCTGAATCCGGAGGTGGGAAAAGCTATTGCCAGAGGTGAGCAGGTACAGATCCGAAACGAGGATCTGCAGCTGGTTCAGGATGGAAAGCGGACTTACGGCTTTGGTGCCGGCAGCGGAGAAGGACAGGATGCGGAGGCGCCGGATCCGGCGAAGAAGCTGCGCTGTCCGATCTGCAAATATGAGGCGCCCGGAGATTCCAATTATTGTCCGAAGTGCGGACAGCGGCTTCGTTAGCAGAAAAACAGATACAGGGAGAAGAGATACGATGGCGCAGGCAGTAATTTTTGATATGGATGGAGTGCTGATTGACAGCGAGATGGTGTATCTGCAGGCCGTTCTGCGGTTTGCAAGACGGAAAAATCCGGCTGTTCAGGCAGAGGAGCTGATGGGTATTGTGGGACGGACAGCAAAAGACAGCTGGGAGATTGTGGCAAAGGCCATCCACAACGGCCAGTCCTGGAGTGAGATCCGTCAGGAGTACCGGCAGTGGACCGATGTGTATAACAGCACAGACTATACCGGAATTTTCCGGCAGGAAGCCAGAACACTTCTGGAAGAACTGAAAAGGCGGGGTTACCGAATGGCGGTGGCGTCCTCCACTCACCGGCAGCTGGTGCTGCATGTGCTGTTTCAGAACCGGATCCTGGATTATTTTGAAGCGGTTGTCACGGGCGACATGTTTACGAGAAGCAAACCGGATCCGGAGATCTATCATTATACCGCCGGGGAACTGGGGGTGAAGGAAGAAGAGTGCTTTGTCATTGAAGATTCTACGGTGGGGATCACGGCAGCCCATCGGGCCGGCATGGAGGTTGCAGCGTTGATTGATGACCGGTTCGGCTTTGATCGGAGCCTGGCGGATCATGAGGTGGAAACGCTGCAGGATGTCCTGCGGTATCTGCCATGCCGTGTGTAAACTGCGAAGTACGGAAACAGGGCAGAAAATTAAAGGAGAACGAATATGATTTTAATTCAGGGCGGAAGGGTCATTGACCCGAAATCAGGATTTGACGGAAAGGCCGATGTGGTGCTGAATGGTGACCGGATCGAGCGGATCGTAAAGAGCGGCGAGGGTGCGCTGGAAGAAGAACTCAGGGAAGCCTGCACGCAGGTGATCGATGCTTCCGGACTGACAGTGGCTCCGGGTCTGGTGGATGTGCATGTACATTTCCGTGATCCGGGTCTTACCTACAAGGAGGACATCCACACCGGCGCGGCAGCTGCAGCGGCCGGCGGCTTTACCACGGTGGTCTGCATGGCAAACACGAAGCCGAAGGCAGATACGGTGGAGACGCTGCAGTATGTGCTGGAGGAGGGAAAAAAGACCGGGATTCATGTACTCTCCTGTGCGGCAGTGTCGAAGGATTTCGGCGGACAGGAGCTGACGGATATGGAAGCGTTAAAGGCGGCCGGAGCCGCAGGCTTCACCGATGACGGAATCCCGCTGCGGGATGAGGCTTTTTTGAAAAAAGCCATGGAGGAAGCAGCCAGACTGGAGCTGCCGATCAGCCTTCATGAGGAGGATCCGGCATTTATCCGGCAGAACGGAATCAACCACGGCGCGGTATCGGAGGAGCTTGGAATTTACGGTTCTCCGGCTCTGGCAGAGGATGCGATGGTGGCGCGGGACTGCATGATCGCGCTGGCCACCGGTGCAGCAGTGGACATTCAGCATATCAGCTCCGGAAATGCGGTGGCTGTGGTGCGGCTCGCCAAGCAGCTTGGCGCAAATGTGTGGGCGGAGGTCACGCCTCACCATTTTACGCTGACAGAAGCGGCTGTGCGGGAGCATGGAAGTCTGGCCAAGATGAATCCGCCGCTTCGGACGGAAAAGGATCGTCAGCTTCTGATTGAGGGACTGCAGGACGGAACCATTGACATGATTGCCACGGATCATGCGCCTCACAGTGCGGAGGAAAAGGCCAAGCCGCTGACAGAAGCACCCAGCGGCATTATCGGGCTGGAGACGTCTCTGGCACTGGGCATTACGGAACTGGTGGAAAAAGGAAAGCTTACCATGTGTCAGCTGATGGAAAAGATGAGCCGGAATCCGGCCAGGCTTTATCATCTGGACTGCGGGTGTTTGGAGGAAGGTGCTCCGGCGGACCTGGTGATTTTTGACGAAAAGGAAGAGTGGACCGTAAAGGAATTTCGTTCCAAGGCCGTGAACAGTCCGTTTATCGGGTCGGTGCTGCGGGGAAGGGTCAAGTACACCATCTGCAGCGGGAAAACGGTTTACCGGGATGCAGCCGGTTTGTAACCGGCTTCCGTCATACGATGGCTTTCGGCCAATCAGCAGGGGGATCAACCGGGGAGTGGACAGAAATTTAAAAATGTCGTTTTCTTTCGGGAAGCGGCATTTTTACTTTACAGAAGTGCTTTCGTATGCTAATATGGTAACACGTTATTGAAAAAGAGAAGGGATATAAGGAGGAGATTTTTATGAAAAAAAGAGTATTGGCGGCAGCGGTTGCCGGAATGATGACGATGAGCCTGGCGGCCTGCGGCGGCGGGGAGAAGGCAGCAGACACCAAAGCAGCAGAGACTGCTGCGGCAGAAACCACGGCAGCGGAAACTGCAGCAGCGGAGGAGACAACGGAAGAAGAGACAACGGCCACTGCAGAATCGGAAGTCGGCGAGGCACCTTCGGGTAAGGGGACTTTTATCGTTGGCTTTGATCAGGATTTCCCGCCGATGGGGTTTGTGGGAGACGACGGCGAGTATACCGGCTTTGATCTGGAGCTGGCGCAGGAAGTAGCGGACCGCCTTGGACTGGAATTTGTTCCGCAGCCGATCGCCTGGGATGCGAAGGATATGGAGCTGGAATCCGGTACCATTGACTGTATCTGGAACGGCTTTACCATCAATGGACGTGAGGATGATTATACCTGGACCAAGCCGTATATGGACAACAGCCAGGTGTTTGTAGTGGCAGGCGATTCCGGCATCAGCACACTGAAGGATCTGGCAGGCAAGATCGTGGAGGTTCAGACGGATTCCTCTGCAGAGGCAGCATTGAAGGATAATGCAGATCTGGCAGGAACGTTTGGACAGCTTCTGACGGTAGCAGATTACAATACTGCATTTATGGATCTGGAGCAGGGTGCAGTTGACGCGATTGCCATGGATGTGATTGTAGCCGGATATCAGATCGAGCAGAGAGGCGTGGATTTCGTTATGCTGGATGAGACGCTTGCATCTGAGGAATATGGCGTAGGCTTCAAGAAGGGCAATGAGGAACTGAAAAACCAGGTAGAGGAAGCGCTGGAAGAGATGGATGCAGACGGAACCTTGGAGGAAATTTCTGAGAGATGGTTCGGAACGGACGTTACCACAATCAGCGAATAACAGAAAGAGAACCGGGAGCAGGATATGAGCATTGGACAGATGATTAGCCAGCTGGCGTCCGGAATGATGACCAGCATCCAGATTTTTGTTGTTACTCTGGTGTTTTCTCTGCCGCTGGGACTTTTGGTGGCCTTCGGCAGAATGTCAAAACATCCGGTCATTCAGACGATCGTAAAATTTTATATTTCCATTATGCGCGGCACTCCGCTGATGCTGCAGCTGATGGTGGTTTATTTTGGGCCGTATTATCTGTTTCATATCAAAATCGGAAGCGGCTACCGCCTTTGGGCTGCCTTTATCGGCTTTATTATCAACTATGCGGCGTATTTTGCAGAAATTTACCGCAGCGGCATTCAGTCCATGCCGGTAGGGCAGTATGAGGCAGCGAAGCTTTTGGGCTACAGCCGCCGGCAGACCTTTTTTATCATTATTCTGCCTCAGGTGATCAAGAGAATTCTTCCGTCTGTCACCAATGAGGTCATTACGCTGGTAAAGGATACATCGCTTGCATTTACGATCAGTGTTCTGGAAATGTTTGCCATTGCCAAGGCGCTGGCCTCCTCGCAGACCAGTATGATTCCGTTTGTGGCCGCAGGTATTTTCTATTATGTGTTTAACCTTCTGGTAGCGGTAGTCATGGAAGCGGCGGAAAAGAAGCTTTCTTATTATCAGTAGATCAGGGAGGGTTGGAAGATGAATGTTTTGGAATGCAGCCACATCAGGAAATCCTTCGGGAACCTGGAGGTGTTAAAGGACATTTCCCTGACGGTGGGAGAGGGAGAAATTTTATCGATCATCGGGCCTTCCGGCTCCGGAAAATCGACGCTGCTGCGGTGCGCGACGATGCTGGAGACCATGGACAGCGGAGAGATCATTTACCTGGGAAAGAAGGCAGCCTGGACCGGAAGCGACGGCACGGCAGTTTATGCGCCGAAGAAGGAATTAAAGGAGATCGGAAGCCAGTACGGCCTGGTTTTTCAGAATTTCAATCTGTTTCCGCATTTTGATGTGTGGAAAAATATAACGGATGCGCCGATCCGCGTGCAGAAGCGGAGCCGGGAGGAAGTAAACGCGGAGGCGGCGGAGCTGATCCGGAAAATGGGACTGGAGGGCAAGGAGCATGCTTACCCCTGTCAGCTTTCGGGCGGCCAGTGCCAGCGCGTGGCGATTGCGAGAGCGCTGGCTTTGAATCCCAAGATCCTGTTTTTCGATGAGCCGACTTCAGCCCTGGATCCGGAGCTGACCGGAGAGGTGCTGAAGGTGATCAAATCTCTGGCGGATTTGAACATTGCCATGGTGATCGTTACTCATGAGATGGCATTTGCCCGGGATATCTCCCACAAGGTTATTTTCATGGCAGACGGAGTGATTGTGGAGGAAGGAAGTCCGGAGCAGGTATTTGCATCCGGAAATGAGCGGACCAGGGCATTCCTCGGAAAGTACGGCGATCTGCTCAGCGGGGCGGAAAGCGGATCGAAGAAATAAAAATGAAAGAACATACAGGAACGTGCAGTTCTGGCAGAATGGAGGAATACATTTGCCGGACTGCACGTTTTTTGAGGTTTTCTTAAGATTTCTTTGCGCTGCTTTACGAGAACGGAAGGATTTGCTACAATGGAAAACGTTAAGGAAAAACAGGAAATGAAGCATGAAATGGGATATCAGATTGGATGATCAAAATATGAAGAAATGGAGAAAAAAATCGGGACCGGACGGATTGGCGGCAGCAGCGGTGTTTGCAGCTGCTTTTACTGCGGCATCCTGGTTCCTTCCCGGTACGGTCTGTGCCTGGGCGGGCCAGTGGGATGCAGTGGTGCAGGGAAAGCTTGGGGCGGAGAGAAAACAGCAGATGGAAGCGCAGGCGCAGGCGGCGGACCCTGGAATTGTGCAGATTTACTGGTCGGCTCCGGTAGGGGAGGACGGAAATATCATTCCCGGGCCGAATGACGGAATTCCGGAAGGCGCTTTATTTTACAGCTCGGTGGATTTGGTGTGGCAGCCATTGGAAAAATCGGTTTCTCATCTGAATTCGGTTCATCAGTTTGCAGCAGATACCGGGACGGTTTATATCAGCTGGAATAACGGAAGAGGCCGTCTGTTTGCCTATTCGGCACAGCAGTATGAAGGACTGTGTCAGGCTGTCAGGCAGTTTCGGGAAGACTGTATTACAGAGGATATGAGTGATTTTGAAAAGGAGATGCAGATTGTCCAGTACCTGGTGGACCGGGTTTCCTTCCCCATTGAGCGTTACATGAACGGGACGGATACGAAGGAGGACCATTCGGCCTACGGCGCCCTGGTAAAAGGAGAAGCAGTCTGCGAGGGATATGCAGAGGCCTTCTGCTGGCTGGCGGAAGCCTGCGGCCTGGAGACAAAGTTTTTATACGGCATTTACAACGGCGATTCCCATGACTGGAACATGGTGAAGCTGGACGGACACTGGTATCATGTGGATGTCACATCGGAGGATCCGATTCCGGAGCGGGGACAGTCCAACGGCTTGGGCTGGGGGCGTTTGTGCAATGAATACATTAATCTGACGGATGATCAGATGCTGCGGGATCATCGCTGGCAGCCGTTTTCGGATGCAGCCTGCCAGATGACGGTTTATGGACCGGAGGCCGTGGCAGCGTATCTGGGGAAATCGTGATGCTGTATGGAAAAATCCCTGTAAAATCGGCTTTTTCTACTTGAAAAATATTGAATATCTAGTAAAATAAGAGTGATGCGAAGAAGGAGGCCGGGAAGACCTCTTTTTTCATGAATGGGAAAAGGCCGGATGGCCTGTTCCTGCGGCAACTGACAGAATGCGCTTCGGATGTCTGCCATACGGAACGCAGCACATAAAAAGAGAGGTAAAAAAGCCAAAATGATTAGTGCAAATAATATTACACTGAGAATCGGAAAAAAAGCGTTATTTGAGGATGTAAATATCAAATTCACCGAGGGCAACTGCTACGGTCTGATCGGTGCAAACGGAGCCGGAAAGTCCACCTTTTTAAAGATCCTGTCCGGACAGCTGGAATCCACCAGCGGAGATATTGCAATTACGCCGGGACAGCGACTTTCCTTCCTGCAGCAGGATCATTTCAAGTATGATGAATTTCCGGTGCTGGATACCGTGATTATGGGAAATGCCAGACTGTATGAGATCATGAAGGAGAAGGAAGCCATCTATATGAAGGAAGACTTCACCGATGAGGACGGCATCAAGGCTGCTGAGCTGGAAGGTGAGTTTGCGACCATGAACGGCTGGGAAGCGGAGTCCGATGCAGCGAACCTGTTAAATGGTCTCGGCATTGAGACCGATCTGCATTATGCAGTCATGTCTACTCTGACCGGTGCGCAGAAGGTAAAGGTTCTTCTTGCGCAGGCTTTGTTTGGAAATCCGGATATTCTGCTTCTGGATGAGCCGACCAACCACCTGGACCTGGATGCGATTGCCTGGCTGGAGGAGTTCCTCATTAATTTTGAAAATACGGTGATTGTGGTGTCTCATGACCGTTATTTCCTGAATAAGGTCTGCACGCACATTGCGGATATTGATTACGGCAAGATTCAGCTGTATGCCGGAAACTATGATTTCTGGTATGAGTCCAGCCAGCTGATGATCAAGCAGATGAAGGAAGCCAACCGGAAGAAGGAAGAAAAGATCAAGGAGCTGCAGGAATTTATCCAGCGTTTCTCCGCAAATGCTTCCAAATCCAAGCAGGCAACCTCCAGAAAGCGTGCCCTGGAAAAGATTCAGCTGGATGAAATCAAGCCGTCCAGCCGGAAATATCCGTATATTGACTTCCGCCCGGCGCGTGAGATCGGAAATGAGGTGCTGACGGTAGAGCATTTAAGCAAAACCATTGACGGAGTAAAGGTTCTGGATGACATTTCCTTCATTTTGGGACGCGAGGACAAGGTAGCTCTTGTAGGACCGAATGAACATGCCAAGACCGTCTTGTTTAAGATTCTGGCCGGTGAGATGGAGCCGGACGAGGGAAGCTACAAGTGGGGTCTGACCACCAGCCAGTCCTATTTCCCGAAGGACAATTCTGCAGAGTTTGACAATGACGATACGATTGTAGACTGGCTGACCCAGTATTCTCCGGAGAAGGACGTAACCTACGTCCGCGGTTTCCTGGGACGTATGCTGTTCGCCGGTGAGGACGGCGTTAAGAAGGTCCGTGTACTTTCCGGCGGTGAGAAGGTTCGCTGCATGCTGTCCAAGCTGATGATCTCCGGCGCAAATGTGCTGATGCTGGATGAGCCGACCGACCATCTGGACATGGAGGCAATCACCGCACTGAACAACGGCATGATCAAGTTCCCGGGCGTGATGATTTTCTCCTCCCGTGACCACCAGATCGTGCAGACGACTGCGAACCGCATCATGGAGATCATCAACGGCAAGCTGATCGATAAGATCACCACCTATGATGAGTATCTGGAAAGCGATGAAATGGCAAGAAAGAGATTCACCTTCACGGTAACGGAAGCGGAAGAGGCGGATGATTAAAGAGAAGGGAATGTAAAAACCAGAATTGACAAAGCCTGAAATTTGGCGTACAATCTACCTACAAACGAAAAGCGTTGAAAAGGATTAGTAGGGATAGATACCGCACAGAGAGAAGACTGCCTGGTGGAAGGTCTTCCGGTCCCTGTATGCTGAACCGGCCTTGGAGCTCTGTGTGATGAAGCACAGCGTAGTTTCCGGCGTTAACGGTAGAGAATGGAGTGTGATTTCCGAAAGGAAATTGAAGATAGGGTGGTACCGCCGAAGCTGTTCGGTCCCTTGTTTTGCGGGGACGACAGCTTCTTTTGTGTTTGAGCAGAAAGGTTTCCGCAGGACAGCAATCAGAAAGAATCTTGAGAGAAGATGGAGAGAAAAGGAGAATTTGTCATGGCTAAGGACAAAAAGATGGTTGAAGCGATCACATCCATGGATGTGGATTTTGCCCAGTGGTACACGGATGTGGTAAAGAAAGCAGAGCTTTGTGATTACGCAAGTGTAAAGGGATGTATGGTGATCAAGCCGGCCGGATATGCAATCTGGGAAAATATCCAGCATGAGCTGGACCGCCGTTTTAAGGAAACCGGCGTACAGAATGTATATATGCCGATGTTTATTCCAGAAAGTCTTCTGGAAAAGGAAAAGGATCACGTGGAAGGCTTTGCTCCGGAGGTTGCATGGGTGACCCACGGAGGTCTGGAGCCGCTGCAGGAGCGACTGTGCGTAAGACCGACCTCTGAGACCTTGTTCTGCGATTTTTATGCAAAGGACATTCATTCCTACCGTGATCTGCCGAGAGTTTACAATCAGTGGTGTTCCGTTGTCCGCTGGGAGAAGACCACCCGTCCGTTCCTGCGTTCCCGGGAGTTCCTGTGGCAGGAGGGTCATACGGCACATGCAACGGCGGAGGAAGCAGAAGAAAGAACCATTCAGATGCTGAATCTGTATGCGGATTTCTGCGAGGAGGTTCTGGCGATTCCGGTGATCAAGGGACAGAAGACCGACAAGGAGAAATTTGCCGGCGCAGAGGCAACCTACACCATCGAAGCGCTGATGCATGACGGAAAGGCGCTGCAGTCCGGAACCAGCCATAACTTCGGTGACGGTTTTGCAAAGGCCTTCGGTGTACAATTCGCAGATAAGGACAATACCTTAAAGTACGTTCATCAGACCTCCTGGGGTATGACGACCCGTATGATCGGCGCGATCATTATGGTTCACGGTGATGACAACGGGCTGGTGCTGCCGCCGAGAATTGCTCCGACGCAGGTGATCATTGTTCCGATCCAGCAGCAGAAGGAAGGCATTCTGGACAAGGCTTACGAGCTGCGTGACCGTCTGTCTAATTTCAAGGTAAAGGTAGATGACTCCGACAAGAGTCCGGGCTGGAAGTTCAGTGAGTGCGAGATGCGCGGCATTCCGCTGCGTGTGGAGATCGGACCGAAGGATCTGGCAAACAATCAGGCGGTTCTGGTCCGCCGTGACAATCATGAAAAGACGGTGGTTTCTCTGGACAATCTGGAGGATGAGGTTTCGAAGATGCTGGATACGATCCAGAAGGATATGCTGGAGCGTGCAAGAACGCACAGAGAAGCGCATACCTACACGGCAGTGGAGTGGAATGAATTTGTAGATACGATCAACAATAAGCCTGGCTTTGTGAAGGCAATGTGGTGCGGCGATCAGGCCTGCGAGGACAAGATCAAGGAAGTAACCGGTGCAACCTCCCGCTGCGTGCCGTTTGCGCAGGAGCATCTGGCAGATACCTGCGTGTGCTGCGGAAAGCCGGCGAAAAAGATGGTTTACTGGGGACGTGCATATTAATATGAGAATGGAAATTCCGGAAGCAGTAGAAGAGATTATTGAAAAACTGAATCGTCACGGTTATGAGGCGTTTGCGGTGGGCGGCTGCGTCCGGGATACGCTTCTGGGACGGGAGCCGGGGGACTGGGACATTACGACCTCGGCTTCGCCCTGGCAGGTGAAGGAGATTTTCCGCAGAACCATTGACACCGGAATCCAACACGGAACGGTCACGATCATGAAAAACCATGTGGGATATGAGGTGACTACCTACCGGATTGACGGGGAATATGAGGACGGGCGCCATCCGAAGTCGGTGGAATTTACTGCCAGCCTGACTGAAGATCTGAAGCGCCGGGATTTTACGATTAATGCCATGGCCTACAGCCATCGGACAGGGATCGTGGATGAATTCGGCGGCATGGAGGATCTGCAGGCAAAGGTGATACGGTGTGTGGGAAAGCCCATGGACCGTTTTCATGAGGATGCACTGCGGATTCTGCGGGCCATCCGGTTTTCTGCCCAGCTGAACTTTACGGTTGAGCCGGAAACGCTGGCGGCGGTCAGCGCCATTGCTCCGAATCTTTCCAGGGTCAGCCGGGAGCGGGTTCAGGTGGAGCTGACCAAGCTTCTTTTATCCGACCATCCGGAAAAAATGGCCATGGTTTATGAGACTGGAATCAGCCCCTATGTGTCAGAGACCTTTCATCGGCTGCAGGATGGGAGAAAGGGCAGCTGGATTCAGGTAAGTCCGGTTCTGCCGAAACAGAAGCATATGAGGTGGGCTGCATTTTTAAAAGACGCCGGGGAGGCGGATGCAGTTCAGATTTTAAAGGACCTGAAGCTGGACAACGACACGATTTTCAGGGTGCGCACCTTAAACCGGTGGATTTACCGGACGATTCCGGCAGAAAAGACCGCAGTCCGGCGGGCCATGAGTCAGATGGAGCCATCGCTGTTTGATGACCTTCTGTGTCTGAAACAGTCGCTGGGAGAGCACGGTGTGGACGTGCTGGAAAAGCTGACGGAAGAAATCCGGTCAGACGGCGACTGCATCTCTTTAAAAGAGCTGGCTGTTACCGGCCGGGATCTGATGGCAGCCGGAATGAAGCCGGGAAAACAGGTCGGGGAAGCACTTGCACGGCTGCTGGATGAGGTGCTGGAGGATCCGGCGAAAAACAAAAAAGAAATACTGCTGGAACGTTTGCAGAAGGAGAGGAGCTTTTGATTCAGGAAAGCTCCTTTTTTATTGGTCAGGAAGCATAATTTTTTCTCTGCGTTCATAGTCTGGAAGTAGTCAAGTCGGCCGTCTTGCGGAAGACGGAAGATACTTGAATAGAGACTCCGGGAGTACGTGGAATATGCAAGGGGGGAACGTCCATGACCATGAATGACCGATACGAGGAGGTATTGAAGCAGTATGCACTTCAGGTGACGGCAGTGCGGAAAGGGCGGGGAGCCTGGATCTGTGAGACGGACCAGGGAACAAAGAGTCTGCGGGAATATCAGGGAACGATGAAGCGCCTGGAATTTGAGGATCAGGTGCTGAGTCGTCTGCAGGGGCAGAAGGGGCTTCTGGCCGATCAGTATGTGCGGACGGCAGAAGGAAATCTTCTGAGCACGGCAGAAGACGGAACCAGGTTTGTGCTGAAGGACTGGTACGGGATGCGGGAATGTAATCTGAAGGATGTCCAGGAGGTGTGCCGTGCGCTGGCCAGCCTGGCTGAGCTTCATCGGATTCTGCGGAAGATTCCGTTTGCGGAGGAATGGGCCATGGGCTCTACGCTTCCCGGTCTGGCATCCCGGGATATGGAACGGCACAACCGGGAGCTGAAGCGCGCCAGAACCTATATCCGCGGAAAACGGAAGAAATCGGACTTTGAACTCTGCGTCATGGGAAGCTTCGATCTCTTTTTCGGGCAGGCCAGGGCGGCGGCCGAGGGAATCGGCGGACTGTGGGAAGAGGGGCAGGAGCCGAGATTTCTCTGTCACGGTGATTTTGACCAGCATCATGTACTGATGGGAGAAGACAGCGTTGCGGTGGTGGAATACAACCGGCTGCATCTGGGGATCCAGATGGAAGACCTGTATCGGTTCATGCGCAAGGTCATGGAGAAACATGGCTGGCGTCTTTCCATGGGCAGAGAAATGCTGGAGGCCTACGAGAGGGTGCTTCCCTTTGACCGGAAGGAGCGGCAGTATCTGTACTATCTGTTTCTGTATCCGGAGAAATACTGGAAACAGATCAACTATTATTACAATGCCAATAAGGCCTGGATTCCGGCCAGGAACATGGATAAGATCGTGAGCTTAAAGGAGCAGGAGCCGGAACGGCAGAAATTTCTGGCGTGGCTGAAGCCGTAGTTTTTTGCGGTGGCGGTTTGTCGGACGCCCGGCTCGGAGAATGCATTTTCTGGAAAATTTGAGGGCCTGCGCCGGGTTAAATGAATTGACATCATTCGGGGAAAGAGTTATATTTATAAGTGAAAATCATTAGATTATCCTAAAATAACTCGGGGGTGTTGAATATGTATCAGGACGATTACAAACGCTGGTTGGCTGCTGATCTTGAGGATGCAGACCTGAAACCGGAGCTGGCGAAGATCGAGGGGAATGATGACGAGATCAAGGACCGTTTTGCCGTTGCATTGAAGTTCGGTACTGCAGGTTTACGTGGTGTATTAGGTGCAGGTACCAACCGTATGAACATCTATGTAGTACGTCAGGCAACACAGGGTCTGGCAAACTGGGTGAAGACGCAGGGCGGCACACAGACGGTAGCAATCAGCTATGACAGCCGCTTAAAGAGTGATGTGTTTGCGAAGACCGCAGCAGGCGTTCTTGCAGCAAACGGCATTCATGTAAGAATTTACGATGCGCTGATGCCGGTTCCGGCGCTTTCCTTTGCTACCCGCTATTACAACTGCAACGCAGGTATCATGGTAACGGCATCTCACAACCCGGCGAAGTACAACGGTTACAAGGCATACGGCCCGGACGGCTGCCAGATGACCGATGACGCCGCTGCGATTGTTTATGCAGAAATTTTAAAGACTGACATTCTGGACGGCGCAAAGTACATCTCCTTCGCAGAAGGCGTAGAGAACGGCATGATCCGTTTTGTAGGCGATGACTGCAAGAAGGCTCTGTACGAGGCAATCGAGTCCCGTCAGGTTCGTCCGGGTCTGTGCAAGACCGCAGGACTGAAGCTGGTTTACAGCCCGTTAAACGGTTCCGGTCTCGTTCCGGTAACGAAGGTTTTGAATGATATTGGCATCACCGATATTACCATTGTACCAGAGCAGGAGTATCCGAACGGCTATTTCACCACCTGCAGCTATCCGAATCCGGAGATTTTTGCTGCACTGGAGCTGGGCTTAAAGCTTGCTGAGGAGACCGGCGCCGATCTGATGCTGGCTACCGACCCGGATGCTGACCGTGTTGGTATCGCCATGAAGTGCCCGGACGGCTCTTATGAGCTGGTAAGCGGCAACGAGATGGGCGTTCTGCTTCTGGATTATATCTGTGCAGGACGGATTGAGAAGGGAACCATGCCGGAGAAGCCGGTAGCGGTGAAATCAATCGTTTCCACTCCGCTTGCAGATGCAGTGGCTGCTCACTATGGTGTTGAGATGCGCAATGTTCTGACTGGCTTTAAGTGGATCGGCGACCAGATCGCAGGTCTGGAGGCAGCTGGTGAGGTTGATCGTTTCATCTTCGGCTTCGAAGAGAGCTACGGCTACCTGGCAGGCCCGTATGTACGGGATAAGGATGCCGTAATCGGTTCCATGCTGATCTGTGAGATGGCAGCCTATTACCGCAGCATCGGCAGCTCCATCAAGCAGCGTCTGGAGGAGATCTACGCAGAGTATGGCCGTTACCTGAATAAGGTAGACAGCTTTGAATTCCC